>CADBIY010000001.1 GCA_902794895.1 Candidatus Avelusimicrobium vaccinum
CTAGCATGGCTTCACGGGAAACACCGCCCCGGCGCATCCCTACAATATTAAGCCCTACTAAACGGGCGCGTCCGCCTTGCGCAATACAATAAGGGGGGACATCTAACGGAGACATGGTTCCTCCGGAAATCATAGCCATGGTTCCCACACGGGAAAATTGGTGCACGCCGACCATGCCGGACATAACCACACGGTCTTCAATCAGTACGTGCCCCGCAATACCCGTACTGTTTGCAATAATAATGTGGCTCCCCAAATGACAATCGTGCGCGATATGAGAATTGGCCATGAGCAAACAATAATCTCCAATGACCGTTGGGTGTTCCACGCGGGTAGAACGGTGAATAGTCACACATTCCCGAATTTGGTTACCGTTGCCCATTTGTACGCGGGTTGGTTCATCTTTATAAGATAAATCTTGTGGTTTTACGCCGATAAAAGCACTGGCGATAATCTGGTTATCATCGCCCATAGTGGTGTTTTCGATCACGCAAAACGGACCGATTTTATTGTTTTTTCCGATAATTACATTCGGTCCAATCACGGTATAAGGCCCAATACTGGTTGTGGGATCAATTTTTGCCGTTGGGTCAATGACGGCAGTGGGGTGAATGTTAGTCATGGGGAATTTCTCCTAAAATAAAATTGAGTGTTGCTTGGACACATCTTTTTCCGTTTACATACGCTTCTGCATAAATTTTTGAAATTTTACCCAAACGTAAAATTTCCAGCGGCATTTCCAATGTGTCGCCCGGTTTTACCATGCCGCGGAATTTGGCCTCTTCAATACTTAAAAATAAGGGAACGCCTTTGTTTTCCGCAGCTACAAAATGCATGGCAGCCGCCCCAAACGATTGGGACATGCTTTCCACCATCAAAACTCCCGGCATTACCGGCATACCCGGGAAATGTCCTTGGAAGTAATATTCATCAGCGCGTACATGATGAATCCCTACGTATTTCTTACGTAATTCCAATACATGTACTTCATCTACCAATAAAAAAGGGAAACGGTGCGGAATGCTTTTTTTGATAAAGTCCGGTCCGTAAATTTCCAAAACGGGTAGCGTAAGGAATTCTTTTAAGTTCGAGTTTGGTTTCATTTTTCCTCCGCGTTAGATACTAAAATTTTAGCAAAGATTACGTTATGTTTGTGCCCACCGCATGTACAGGTAATTTTAAGCGGAGGGAGTTTATACCCGGTTAAACTTAAATCGCCGATTAGGTCCAATAATTTATGGCGGACCAGTTCATCAGGAAAACGTAATTCGTTGATGAATTTATCTTTTCCCACAATTACGGCATTTTCCAGGTTGCCCCCTTTGGCTAAGCCATGGGCTTTTAAAAAGGCTAATTCCTCTTCAAATCCAAAAGTCCGTGCGCGGGCAATTTCACGCATATAATTTTCTGGCGTAAATTCTAACGTATATTCTTGCCGGGCCACTAAGGGATGTTTATGTAAGAATAAAAACGTAAACGTTAACTTGTCGGCCGGTTCTGCTGCATACGAAATAGGACCGCTTGTATAAGTAATTTTACGGTTGATTTTTAAGACCGGTTGTTCGGTGGTTAATGAGTGTAAGCCGGCTTTTAACAAGGCATCCATATAAACATCACTGGCGCCGTCCGTTACCGGAGGTTCCGGGCCATCCATTTCTACCGCTACGTCTGTAATGCCCAACGCATGTAGGGCTGATAAGGCGTGTTCTACCGTGCAAACTTCGGCTGTTTCATTTTTTAAATTTGTTCCCCGTAAAGTAGAACTGACATAATCAACCAGTGCCGGAATCGGTTTTGCACCGGGGATATCGGTGCGTAAAAAAGTAATTCCGTCTTGGGCGGGCTTAAAGATTAGGGTAGAGGGCAGGCCGGTATGTAAACCAATCCCTTTAACCACTGTAGCAGTAGCAAGTGTTTTTCGCATAGGTTTAACGTCCCAATAGTTTTTTCAATTTTCCCCAAAGAGATAATTTTCGGGATTCTTCTAATTCTTTTTTTAAGTTTTTAAAATCTTTATACATTTCCGGCAATTTACGCAAAATAGCCAGTTGTTTGAAGGCTTCTTTTTGCGGCATAGCCGGATAGCCAAAATACGTTTTTCCGCCTTCCAAACTGCCCATAACACCGGATTGTGCTCCAATTTGGGCGCGGTCCCCGATGGTCATATGACCGGCTAATCCGACTTGGCCTGCTAAAATCACCCCGTTACCGATTTGGGTGGTTCCTGCAATGCCGACTTGGGCGCAGAAAATACTGGCTTGGCCTACTTGTACATTATGGCCTACTTGAACGAGATTGTCAATCTTCGTATTGTCGCCAATAATAGTGCTGGCTAATTTAGCGCGGTCGATACACGTGTTCGATTGTACTTCCACGTCGTTTCCTAAAATGACGTTGCCGATTTGCGGTATTTTTTGATGGCGACCTTCGTGAAATGTAAACCCAAATCCGTCGGAACCAATGGTGGCTCCGGCTTGCAAAATAACGTAATCTTTCAGCACGCAGTCTTCCCGGATGACTACTTGCGGATAAATGTAGCAGTTTTTACCGATGGTTACATCTTTGCCGATATAACATTGCGGAAAAATGACGGTATTATCGCCGATGGTTGCGCCGTCTTCAATCACAGTATATGCTCCCACAGATACATGGGCCCCCAAGGTGGCTTTTGGGCTGATAACAGCGGTGGGGTGGATTCCGGCGGTGTGTTTTTGGCGGGAAGCATCCACATATTTCATCAATAAAATAAAGGCCCATTCCGGATTTTTGGAATAAAGCAAGGCCCCGTTAAAGGGAAGTTCTTGGCCGTTTGCTTCTTCCGGTACGATAAGTGCGGAAGCTTTTACCTCTTTTAAATTTGCTGGTTTTTCCAGAGAGTTTAAATAGCAAATACCGCCGGGTTGTGCATCTTCCAACGCGCACAGACGATTAATGATTAAATCCGGCTGGGCTGTTGTTTGGGCTCCTGTAATTTTTACAATTTCTGCAAGGGTAAAATCTTTCATCATACACCTCTATTATTAGCCGCGTTTGCGGTATTTTTTTGATTTTTTTAGCCGGGTGACAAAGTCTTTGGTAACATTCACCGGGGCTTGGCCATAAAGCAGTTCATCTTTGCGTACAAGTGCACCGATATTCCGTTTTTTGGCGAAGGATTTAATTTCGCTGTAAATATCTTGCAAAATTTCATTGACTTCTTTTTTTTCTAAATTCAAAATTTCTTCACGGGTGGTATATTTGTAATTATCAATAAAAAATTCCCGTTCCGCAATTATTTTTTTATTGGAGGAAATATGTGATTTTAGATCTTCCAGACGGGCCGGAGTATTTAGCGGACTGGCAGATAAAATCTCCGCCCCGGAAAAAGTCAACCGGTTTAGTAAATTACCCAAAACCAAGGTATCGGCCGGTTCTTCAATTTTAGGCAGTAACGGTTGCGGTTCTACCACAATGCGTGCATAAAACGGTTTTAATTCCCGAAGTTGGGCGGCTAGCATTTCGTTTTCACGTTGCAAGATGTTAATCAATTCCTTGGCATTTTGTACTTCGGTTTCTTTGGCTTGAATTTTCAAATGGATTTGTTCTTTAACGGCAATGGTGCGCGGATGTTCATTAAAAGCCTCATCAATATCAATATAGGCAACGGTTAAGCATTTGGCAGAGGAAACCTCTGTGGTTTCTTCTTGCGCATCATCTGGCAGGGAATCCTTATTCGGGGTTTGTTGGTGTTCGCTTAAAGTTTCTTTTTTAGTTTGTTCCGGTAACACGATTTTTTCTTCCGGTGTTTGAACGGGGGCCGTAACAGCGGGTTGCGCTTGCTTGGCTAAAATGGCTGCCACGGCTTTTTCTTCTTCATGAGTAAGGGTATCCGCCGCGTTCGTTTGCGCGTTTAAGAGAGTGGGAAATAAAAGCAGCCAAATCGCAGCGGTTTTTTTCATAGGCCATTACATCATATTCGAGATATTAAAGTAGAAGTGGGAACGGTCTTCTCCCGGGCGGTGATTCAGCCCGTAACCCCAATCTATACGAATAGGCAGCGAGGGAGTGGTAAAGCGTAAACCTACGCCGACGCCTGCTTTAAATTGGTCGCGTTCCGGCCCCATGGAAAAATTCAAATCATCAAAATGGTTCCAGGAGTTCCCTAAGTCAAAGAAGAACGCAAATTGAGCCATATTGCGCCGTCCTTCGCGGGCCAGCGGGAAGCGGAGTTCCGCGTTCATTACATAGTACATGTCTCCCCCGTATTCCGGGCCAATTTCTCCGGCGCGTTCGTATCCGCGCACCGTATCGGCTCCTCCCAAGAAGAATTTTTCGAAAGGAGGTACTTCTTTGGTTCGGCCATATGCTTGTACGGAGCCGAATTTGTTGGAAAGTACAAAGACAATGGGATAATTCCCGCCTACATTCCACACGGTGTAGTTAAAAATAGAGCGTGCGTTTAAATACCACAAGTCTAAATCTCCGCCGACCGGTCCGCCGGCCAAGGCGAGCCCTAACGAGTTGCGCCAACCGGTTGTCGGGTCCCAGATGTTATCGCGGGTATCAATGGCGAAATCGGTACTCAAGGTGGACAAATTTGTTTTTCCTTCCGGGATACATTCTCCCGGTTTGGAACTCGCAGAACATTTGAATGGGTCTTCAATATCGTATATGTGGATGTTTTCAAACGAGTAACCAAACGAAAGTTGATAAATATCGTCGTTAAACCGCGGTCCTACGCGTAAGCGTCCGCCGATCCGTTTTTCGGTATAGGCTTGGTTGTCGGTGGAGAACGAACGGTAACGGCGCGTATTGAACAAATCTACTCCCAGCGAAGTGGGATGATCGTAAATCCAGGGAGTGGACCAACTGACCGTATAATCTAAAATCTCTTTCCCGAATAACGTACGTAACGAAAGCCGTTGGGCCCGGCCAAATAAATTCATGTGATTGACGGAAAGTTCTCCATAGAGCCCATCCATGGAACTCATGGCCAGCCCGGCCGTAAACATACCGGGGCGGCCTTCCACTACGTTAAAATCCAGGTCTACTTTTTGCGGATCTGCCGTTGGTTGCAGGTCAATTTGTACGTCGTTAATAAATCCCAAGTTTAAAATTTTGGTTTGGCTGCGGCGAATTTTGGCATTATCATATAAATCGCCGGGATGAATCGATAATTCGCGGGTAAAAACATATTTTTTAGTATGTTCATAACCGGTTACATCTACATGGTCAATATAGAAAATATGACCTTCGGAAATATCAAACGTAAGGTTTAATTTCCCGCCGGAAATTTCTTTTACCGGTTCCACCCGGGCCTGTAAATAGCCCTTGTTGGCGTATTGTTCCTGAATGGCGGAAATCGTATCATCAAAATCTTTTTGATTGTATAGATGCCCCTCGCGGAAAAAGACTTGTTTCTTTAATTCTTCCGGGGTAAATACGTTGTTGCCTTCAAACGAAACAGTACCGAAGTCTACTTTTTCACCTTCGGTCAATTGGTACGAAATGGAGGCTTGCGTTTTTTGCGTGTTAAAATCGATTTTAGGTTGGGTTAAATTAAATTCGCTATACCCTTTGTTGCGTCCGTAAAGCATCATTTTGACCCAATCTTTTTGTAAATTCTGCGGTTTGAATACTTTGCCGGGGCGGTTGGAGGCTTTTTTTATAATTTTCTTGGCAGGCAATTCATCTGCACCGTTAAGTGTAACGTCGGCCACACGCACGCGGTCTCCTTCGTTAATGATTAGTTTGACATAAACAATTCCCAATTCTTCTTTGCGGGTTAATTCATAAGAAATTTGCGCATTAATATATCCTTTTTCGGCATATTTTGCTTTAATACGGTCCAGATCCCCTTGCAGTTTTAATTCGTTGAAGGGGTCTTTGATCTTTAACGTCATGGCTTGGGTAATTGCCCCCTTGCCTAGGTGTTTGCGGCCTTCGTAAAAAAGATGGTCAAAAATCGGTTTTTCTTTAACGATATATGTTAATTCATGGCAGGGATAAGGTTCTGAAGGATCTTCTTTGGCTTTGCGTGAACCGGAAATGGGAGTAATATCCAGTTGGACTTGATCAAAATTACCCAGCGCGGAAATATCCTGGATATCTGCCGCGACCTGATGGCGTTCGTACAATTCCCCTTTCTTGGCGGAAGCAACTTTGGTTACCGTTTTTTTACGGATATTTTTAAGCCCGCTCACAGAAATCCGGCAAACCATCCAGGGCCCGTTAGGATCCAATTCCGCTACGGATTCTTCCGCGCGCGCGTACGAAAAAAGAAATAAACCGGCCAAGGCCAGTGCAGTAAATCGTCGAGACAACGTAAATTCCTCCCCTTAACAAAAAGCCCACACTATCAAGTAAGCGTGGGCCGGGTTTTCATCCAAAAAACTTATTTGGTGGGTCTTTTTGCCAAACCGCTTTTAATGCAGCTGGTGCAGACATAAGCCGTTTGTGTTTTTCCGTCCAACACCAATTTTTGTTTTTGCAAGTTCGGTTTAAAGGTCCGTTTCGTTCTCAAGTTGGAGTGGCTGTAAGAACCGCCGGATACGGAGGTTTTTCCACATACTGCACATTTATACGCCATAGTTTCCTTCCTTAATTAAGATAAAGTTAGTATTAATATTCTAGTAAATAATTTAGCGGCTGTCTAGCCCCGGACCGTTTTTTGCGGCCAAATTTTACTGGCAGCGATTGAGAGCCCCAAAATTCCCACAATAACCCCTAAAGAAACCAATATGGGTATAGCAATAAAATGGGAAAGAAGCATTTTGACACCCACGAAAAATAAAATGACGGAAATGCCGTATTTTAGATAAGGGAATTTCCCCGCCATGCCGGAAAGTAAAAAGTATAACGAGCGTAAACCAATAATTGCAAAAATGTTGGAAGAATATACTAAAAATGTATCTTGCGTAATCGATAACACCGCGGGAATGGAATCCACCGCAAAAATGAGATCACTCATTTCAATCACCAGTACGGCGGCAAACAGCGGGGTGGCAAACCACTTGCTGTTTTCCCGGATGAAAAAGTTTGGGCCCTGATAGTCTGTTTTCAGCGGTATCAGTTTTTGGAGAATTTTTAAAATAAACGATTGTCCGGGATCAAAGTTGTCATCTTCCTTTTGTAACAGCATTTTGGAAGCCGTAAAAATTAATAATACCCCAAACAGGTAAATGGTCCATGTGAACATAGAGATCAGTTGCACACCTACGAAAATAAAGATAAACCGCAACAGGACTGCTCCCAAAATACCCCAAAGAAGTGCTTTAGGTTGTAATTCATGTGCAATGGCAAAATAACCAAAGATCAGAATAAATACAAACATGTTGTCAATGGATAGCGAATATTCCAATACATATCCGGTATAAAATTCCAACGCATGTTGCGGCCCTTCAAAAAGCCAAATGGCTCCCCCAAATAACAGGGCTAAGGTGATCCATATCCCCACCATGACGGCGGCCTCTTTGATATTTACTTTTCCATGGTGTTTATTAAGTACCGCCAAATCGATAAATAAAGCCACAAGTACAATGACCCAAAAGGCCACCCACATCGCAACAGATACAGATGTAGAAACCGGTTCCATAAAATCTCCCTAAATCAATTTACTTAATTATAGCAATTAATCAGGGAAGTCTGTTTGCAAATTGAATCGTAAAATAGTTATTTGATACAATGCTTCTGTTAGTTTAACTGTTTTTGGAACCGTATGTGGAATACGGGGCACTTTTGGATACTCAAAAGTTCTACTCAAGTCCAAGAACAGCCGATATAAGCACAGCATGCACAATCTGATCCATTGGGCATGCTGGGCTGAATGTCTGCCGCTTTGCGCGGCAGACTACGGCTGTTGCTATGAAGGCCTTGAGTAGACTTTATAGTGTCAGCCGTTTTTGTTGGCCGCCGCGGTTCCTGAAGGAGGAAAATATGAATCAACGCCGGCGGCTGCTTGCCGTAGATCCGAAACAGCAAAAAATATTGCGCGATTTAGCCCGGATGGATGCCTGGGTACTCGCTTGTTTGGATATACTGGAGCAACAACATCTTACTTGTGCCGATACAAGTCCGTTATATAAGAGTTTAAAACAAGTCCGCTTTGAAATTTACCGGGCCGGGTGTGAAGTATTGGGAGTGGAATATGCCTTGGATAGGTACCCGGATAACAAGGAAAAACAAAAACCCCGCTAAACGCGGAGTTTAAAATTTTAGCCGAGGATGGGAGTCGAACCCACAACCTACGGTTTACAAAACCGTTGCTCTGCCAGTTGAGCTACCTCGGCAATACACTATATCATACCATTTTTCCTTCATTTTTTTCCACATAATTCCGAATTGATTATGATATAATGCTATCCTGGAGAGGAAAAAGTATGCGAAAATTCACTTTGTTATTCATTAGTTTGTTATTAGCAAGCGCTGTTTCTTTTGGGCAAGAAAATTGTGTGGCGGGGGAACAATTGCCTATCCAACTGATGCAACAGGAATTGCGGCGCGGTTGGAAAACATATCAAAAGCAAAAACCACCGGTTTATTACTTGTCTTATACTTATACCCCCAGTAGCGAAATTACCTTGGAAGCCTCTGCCAATGGTCTTAAGACGAATTATCGAGGAGGTATGAGGATCGGCGAGGTGTCAGTTCGCGTTGGAAGTCCCGCTATGGATAATACGCGGGTATTGAAAAATACAGGGGCTGAATCGGTGAACTTTGTGGAAACGTTCTTATTGCCGGAGCCGCGGCCCAACCATTCTTTAGGATTTCGCCGGGCATTTTGGGAGGCGACCAAAATTATGATTGAACGCGCACAAACGGATTTTCACCGGGTGCAGGCGGACACGCAAACTTCTTCTTCTCGGCAAGATAATTCAGATGATTTCGTATTTCCGCCGAAATCCAATTTTTGTCATATGGAGCCGGTTGTTACGGTAGATGTGGCGCGTATCAAATCCCTTTTGTTGCGTTTATCTAATGAGGTGCGCGGGCATCAGGAAGTTTTGGATAGTAGTGTGGACTTTAGTTTTATCCAGGGGACCCGGTATTTTGTAGATTCGGTAGGGACGGAATTGGTGACTCCTATTTTACGCATGCGCCTATCCTATTATTTTTATGGAAAAATGTTGGACGGACAGGAACTTTCGCGCGGTAAAACCTATGATGTATTAACCGAACAGGAATTACCGAATGAAGATACAATCCGTGCGGATATGCAACAATCGCTTAAAGAGTTAAACGAACTAATTCATGGGGCAGAGGCGGAACCGGTTACAGTCCCGGCTATTTTAAAGAACCGTGCGACTGCTGTTTTTATCCATGAGGTGCTGGGACACCGGATGGAAGGGCATCGCCAAAAACAAGATTCTTTCGGCAAAACATTTACCGGTAAAATTGGTCAATTGGTTACGGCTCCGTTTATTACGATTGTAGATGATGCCACCTTATCTTCTTTTAAAGGCGAACCGCTGCGCGGATTTTATGAGTATGATGATGAAGGGGTAAAAGTGCGTCCGGTAACGCTGATTGAAAACGGTGTGTTGCGTGAGTTTTTGATGAGTAGCAGTCCGATTGCCGGATTTGCTGCTTCCAATGGTCATGGCCGGCGCAGCAGGGGGTATAGCCCTGTGGCCCGGATGGGGGTTACCCGGTTGATTGCTTCTCAAACTGTTTCCTATGAAGAACTGGAACAAAAACTGTTAGAGGAAATTAAGCGGCAACGCAAACCCTACGGTTATGTGATTGATGATTTATCGGGTGGGTTTACCATGACGGAAACTTTTTTCCCGCAAGTGTTCAAGTTACAGCCGAAATATGTATACCGCTTGTATCCGGACGGCCGCAAAGAAGTGGTCCGCGGGGCAGATATCGTGGGGACGCCGCTGGTAAGTTTTAGCAAAATTTTGGCGGCGGCAGATGACGATGCTGTTTTTAACGGAACCTGCGGGGCAGAATCCGGTTGGGTACCGGTTTCCAGTATTGCTCCGAGTATTTTATTGGAAGCATTAGAAGTTGAAAAAACAGAAAAATCATCCCGTAAACCTCCTATTTTACCAGCTCCGATCAGTATATTAAAGGAGGATAAATAAATGAAGAAAAGCATTTTTTTATTTTTTGTTTGTTTGTTTCCGGCAGTTTCTTTTGGGGCCCCGGCGGAAAACGAAATGTATTTCCGGGCTATGCAAGATGAAATGAAACGGACTTTAAAAGAATTACATTTGCCGGGTGAATTAAAACCCTATTATGTGGCTTATGTGATCTCGGAAACGTTTTCCAAGCGGGTACAAGCCTCATTAGGAGATCGTATACAAGGGAACTCGCAGATGATATGGGAGGATGAACCCCAGGTAGATGTTACGAGTATTGTGAGTATAGGGAATAACCAAAATAATAATACCGGATTTTTTGATGGAGAAAAACAATTATGGCGGGGATATGCCCGGGCCATCAGCACCAAGAGTTATGAGGGAATCCGGCAAAATTTGTGGAAGACTTCCAATACGATGTATTTGGAGGCTATCGACCAATATAAGCAAAAACAAGCGTTTGCACAACAAAAAAATATTCAAAAAAAATTGCCGGATGTCGTTCCTGCTGCGCAAGGTATTTACCTAGAAGAAATTCCGGCCTGGCAACCTTTTGAAGAGGAACAAATGTACCGTTGGGTGGAAAAAGTATCTGCATTCGGAAAGGAAAAGAAATTTATAGATAACTTTTATGTGACGGCTTGGCAACAACAGTCCAATACGTATTACTTGAATAGCCGGGGCGCAAAAAATCAAGATTCCAATGTGTTTTATCAGATCAAAATAGAGGCTGAATTTCGCCAGCCGGACGGATATGAAGAAAAGGAAGAATCTACGATTCGTTTAAAAGATTTTTCCGAGGAAGAATTAGTGCGGGCCGAACAGGAGATCACTTCTTTTTTGGATCTCTTGCAAGGATTATACGGCGCACCGGAAGCGGAATTTTATTTAGGTCCGGTTTTGTATAAACCGGAAAGAGCGGCCAGGTTTATCCGTGCGGTATTCTTGGATGATTTGTCTGAAACGGTGGCGTGGTGGAACGCCTACTCAGATGACGATTATACGGCCAGCCTCTGGCGCAAAAAATTGGGCCAGCGGATTATTTCCCCCGGTATTACTATTTATGACCGTCCTCATGAAAAAAACTATGAAGGGATTGCCTTGTCTGGGTTTTGCCGGATCGACTGGGAGGGGGTCCCTACGGAAGAATTGACGTTAGTTAGTGACGGCCGTCTACAAACCCTTCCGTTTTCCCAACGGCCTTTTACTTCCAAAAAACATAAAAGTAACGGGCATGCACTCTCATTGAATAGTTTCGGTATTCGGGAAGGATATTCAAATATATTTGTGGAACCGGAAGATGCTTGGACGGACGAACAGATGGAAGAAAAATTATTAGCCCGATGCAAGGAATTGAAATTGCCCTACTGCTATATTTTACATGAGAATGGAATCCAGCGCATTTATACTCAAGACGGACGCAAGGAATGGGTTGTTGGTTTAGCATACGCTTTAAACATGGCATCAACCCGCCCCTTGCGGGATATCCTTGCGGTAGGCGGAAAGAGGAAATTAGTGAATGGAAACATTGTAATTCCGTCTATATTAGTAGATGAAATAGAACTGGAGCCGCTGGATCGGAAGCCTAACCGCAAACCGTTAATTCCCAAACCGGAATAATCCAATCCCTGCTTATTAAAAAATCCCCGGTTGTACCGGGGATTTTTAAGATCTGTAAGAACTTATTTTCCCAAGGATTTTTGTGCGATACGTCCAATGAAAGAGGCGCAATCCATTTGCACAATCTGTTTTCGTAAACGGAGGGCTTGCTGTTCTTTGTTCTGTTGTAACGCGATTAAACTTTGAATCCAAAGGGCCAATTGGCTTTGCGGATTTACTTGCAGGAGGCGTTGGGTAGTTTGTTGGGCTTCTTCTAAGGCTCCCGTTTCAAAAAGCCAGAGTGCTTGTTGGCCTAACAAGTCGGGGCGTTGCGGTGCTAGCATAAGTGCGGCTTGCAGGTCCAGTAAGGCTTGTGGGAGTTGCTTTAACCCATAACGCGCTTGGGCACTTAAAAACCAAAAATCGGGATTATTTTTTTCTTCGGCCAACGCCATCGTGATATTAATAAATGCCTGTTCATAATTACGTTGTTCTAAAAAGGTATGGGCATAGCGAGCCCGGTATTGTGCCGGTGCAGTTGGGTTTACTTCAAAAAAACGGTCATAGAAATGACGCGCTTGCGAGTAGAACCCCATGGCCGTATAATTGACGGCTTGTCCGGCCAATGCTTCCGGATTATTGGGCTCTTGCTGGAGAGCCCGCTCGTATAATTGCATAGAACGGGAAGTTAAATTTGTCTGTTGGTATAGACGGGCGGCTTCCAAAAGTAACGGCACGTTATCGGGGTGAAATTCCAGGGCTTCTAAATAAGTTTCTAAGGCTTTACTGAATTGTCCTTTTTTCTCATAACTAAGCCCCAGGAGGCGGTAGGCCCGTGCTTCCCGCCGGCGTACATTTTTTGTTTTGTAAATATAATCCTGAAGTTCAGTAATGGCCAAATCATAATTTCCGTGTTCATACAAGGTACGCGCATGGGAATATTCTTTACGGTCTCCTGCGGGTGCGAGTCCCAAGAGCCCGGAAGAACAACCCCAACCTCCCAAAAGGATTCCAAGGTACATCAAAAAAATAAATAGTTTATTTTTTTTCATAGGGCCATGCAAAAAGCAAAATATCTTCTTGTAAATTTTTTAAATTTTTATGGGCTTCCAACACGCCTACCTCACCGGCTTTATGTAGTTTATCCAGTTCCAAGGTACCAATATCGAGTACACGGTTGGTAAGTACAAAATTTGCCTTTTGGGCGGCAAATTCAATCATGGCGGCTCCGCGCACATCTCCCACCCGCAGTAAATAGGCGGCAACGGTTTGCGGAGTGTGGGAGAAAAAGTCAGGGGGGGTAACGGAGGCGATAATATAATCGGCTCCCATAGAACGAACGGATTCCACGGGCAAATAGTCTACTACCGCGCCATCTACCAGAGCCCGGTGGCGGTATTGAACCGGTTCAAAGACACCTGGCAAATTCATGCTAGCGCGGACGGCAATGGCTAAAGGGCCGGAATTAAATACCACCCGCTCCCCGGTTTTTATGTCCATGGCCGCACAGGAAAATGGAATTTTCATATCTTCAAATTGGATATCACCCAACTGCTGGTGAAAAAAATTTACTAAATTAGAGGAAGAGGGTAATTTTTTTGAAAACAAGATACGGAATAAACCCATTAAATTAAAATCCGGAGAAATATTTCCTATGGTGATATGAGAACTAATGTCCCATAATTTATCGGTAGGAAGCCCCGCCGCATATAAGGAGCCGACAACGGCTCCCATCGAGGTTCCGGCTACGGCATCAATGGGCAGACCGGCATTATCTAATACTTCTAAAATACCTACATGGGCAAATCCGCGCACGCCGCCAGCGGATAAGGCTAACCCTATTCGGGGGCGTTCTTCTTTAGGCAGTTGAATGAATTTCTGCCACATGAATTGGCGCAAGAGATCATCTTCCGTGCGGACCGGTAAAGCATGTAGCAAGTTGCCTCCAAAAAGAAGGGGCAATATAAGAAGTGCAGTCCGCAAATAGGTTATCATTGTAAATCCTGACCAATGGCCCATTCCAAATCCGCCTTAGCCAGCCGGTTTTGCCGAATGGCTTCTAAATAATTGTGGGCGGTATTCCAATAAGCGAGTAAGGCTTCTAAGGGGGCAACCCCTGCTTTGGAGGAAGATTTCTGTGCGCGTTGCATTAAAGATTCCAACTCTTGAGCCTCCTGTTGGCGGGAAAAAACTTCTTCCTGCCAAAATTGCATGGCAGCGAAACTGTTGGCTACCTGGTGGCGAATCGTATCCTCTATTGCACTGCGGCGTAAGGCGCTTTGCCGTTGTTCGGCTTTTTTTTGCGTTAATTGGGAAGACCAGTTATAGGGAATAGGCAGACGAATAGCCAGCGAGATTTGTTTATTGGTATCTCCCAAGGTATCAGTGCCCAGTTGCTCGTAAGACCCGTTTAAAATAATATCGGGGTATCGTTTGGAAAGGGCTAAATCAATCGCGATGTTATCGGCTTCCAATTCGTAAAGTGCGGATTTTAGTTCCGGGCGAAACTCCATGGCCCATAAATTTAAATGAGGTAAATCCCAATCGGTTTTAACCGGTTCAAAATTGCCTTTAATAGTTAGGGAGGCATTTAATTCTTTATTTAAACTGACCAGCATAGCCAGTTTATTTTGTTGCAATTCGCGGGCGGCTTGATTACGTTGGGCTTTCAATTGAGCCAATAAGGCACGCACGCGGATTTGAGTCCATAAATCGGCCGCATTTTTTGAGTTCCAGGTTTGAGCCTTATCCAAAATTTCTGCGGCTAATTTATCTTTCTGTTGGGCAAATAAGAGATTATTAAATGCTATTTTAATGTTTCTTACCACGCTATTTTTGACGGTTTCATAATGGCTTTGGGTTTGTTTTAAGTGGGCACGTGCCATTTGAAGGGTGCCGTGAATTCGTCCGCCGGAATAAATATATTGAGTAGCGGTAATTCCAATTCCGTAAAATTGGTCTTCGCTTTTTGCAATGGTGCGGCCGGGTAAAAAGCGGTTCGCCACCGAGTCGGAAAGAACCATCGGGTAATCCAGATCATAAGCGGTGGCGGTTCCTTGCAAAGCAAATTGCGGTAAATAACGGAACTTAGCCTCGTTTACTTTTTGTTCGGCAATAATAATTTGTTGGCGGGCTGCTAAGAACTCCGTATTATTCTCTAACCCGAGGCGGATGGCATTTTCGAGAGATAAATCGTCATTTACTAAACTAGAGAATTGAAGCCCATACTCTTTTTGGGCAAAAGAAGGCACTGCCGCAAAACAAACGGCAAGACAACATAAAAAGATACGTTTCATTTGGTTTCCTTAGAGGCCGGATTTTTATTGATTTCGGATTCGATCCGGTCCATCATTTTATTGAATTCGTCCTGTAATTCGGTAAATTGATCTCCTTCGCGCAGATGAACACGTTGGGAAAAATCACCTTTGGCAATTGCTTTACAGGTTTGTTCAAAACGATATACGGGGCCAGCCATTTTATGGGACAGGATGGCTGAAATCAATACAACAAATAATAAATAAATAATAATTTTATAAAAGAAGGAAGATACAATAGGGAGAAACTGGTCGTAAATCGGTTGTACCAGCACCGGATACGTATCAAATAAATCATTAAGGGTGGCTGTGAGTTCCAGGGCCATAATACTTAGCCCACAAAGCACGCTTAAAATTATTAAAAGCATATACCGCAGTTGCAATTTCTTTTTAATAAAAATTGTGCGCCTTTTTAAGACCGGGGCAGGGGTGCTTTGTTTTGTTACTTGTTCGGGCATAGAACCTCTTTAAAAAGTAGTTACATAGCGGATTTGTAAAATCCGTTCACTTTCGTCTCCACGTCCAATACGCCGTACAGCGCCGTCCAAGGCAAGTGAAGGGTGCAGATAAAAACGGGCACCCGCATTCCAACGGGAATCGCGCATATTGTGGATGTTATCCCATTCCATCATTAAACTGACTTGATCGAGTAGCGTATAGAAAACGCCGGCAAATCCGTAAAATTTATCCCATTCGAAATCAGATAAGTTTACCCCGGCGGAAGCATGTAAACCGGGCACAATCACTTCGCGGGTGAAGGTTAAGTAGCCCCCTTTCCGATCATCTAAATATTTTTTGGTGCGGTTATAAATGCGGTTGTGGTCATAGCCGTATCCGTAGCGGCGGCCGTCATAACCGATCGCGATAGCCGGTAAATATAAGTTCCCGTCATAAATTTTCCATTTTACTTGAAAATCGGGGTCCAATACCCGGACGGAGGAAGAAGAGCCCAGCAATTCATGGACGGCCAGGGATACCCCGATATTAATACGCGGATATACCCCGAAATCAATGGATTCCATCACCGTTCCATGATCATAAGCCCGGGTTTGAAATGAAGTTTGATACCTGTCTAATGCCAAAGCGGTAGGCACATCAATCAGGGTTGTTTGAACGCTGATAGGGTCTCCGTCTGCGGCACAGAGCGTTAAGGGTAAAAGTAAACTGCTTAAAATAATTAATGTAATACGACGGATCATAGGTTCTCCTTAATGAATAAATTGCCGGACATCTTTTACCTGGGGGGTAACAATGTAGCGTGTGTTATGTAAATAAATTCCTTCCCGCGCGGGGGCAAAATCATTTTTATCACGAGGAAATGCTAAATCAACAATCCCTTGGTTGAGGCGGGAATTATTTGTTACTACCCCCACATTCCAACGGTCTGTTTTTTCCTGGTTAAAAGGTTCTTTGGGGTTCCAGTAATTGCGTAGTAACACGGTACCGGTGGGCAATTCGTCCGCGCCGACAGGTTCTGTTTTTAAAATTACCTGTTTGGTCCAACGCACCTGGCCTTTACACGGTCCATTGGTAAAAGTAATTTTGTAATGATCACTATTTTTGGAAGGGCGTTTGTTCAGTTTCGCCAATGAATAGGTGGCATAAGGCTGGCCTTCATTTAAACAGGCTGCAAAAATATGGGAATTTATAAAATGTTCGTAATCTTGTTTATCGTCCGTCCGGTTATAAGGCGAATTTTTATGTTGGCACGCAGTCAGGCAGAGAACGATACTTAATGCAAACCAGGGCAAAATTTTTTTCATACAGGCACTCCTTACAGGTAAAATCGTAAAACTTCGTGCTTCTTAAAAACTACTCTCTTATTATACCCGTTTTTGGCAGAAATGAAAATAGATTTTAGAAGAAGAAAAATCCCCCGGTTTTTAGCCGGGGGAAAAGTGTTACTTGGGCAAGGAAATAACAGGCGTTTGCCCGGTTTTGCCAAATTGTTTGATGCCCTCGTCCAGTTCTTGCTGCAATTGGGTAGCAACCGGTTTTAAGTGGTTGGCAGTACTTTCTTGAGTAGCCATTGATTTTATATCACGTACTAATTCTTTTACAAACTGGGCAGAAGCAATTAAATCATCCGTTAATTGGTTTGCCCGGTCTGCCGTGGTAGGCTTCACTTCAGAATTTAGTACTTGGTTGTTTTGTCCGTAAAAGAAATAGGGCTCCCCTAAATCCTGCGAGAGTTGCAAAGCCGTTTGGGCAGATCCCGCATAGAGCGCGCGGCCTTGCCGGATTAAGTCTTCTTTGTTGGCATTGGGATCTCTGAACCCTTGCATGAGCAATTGTTTATTATGTTCTTGGATGTCTCTTATTTCATGCAGATCCACTAAAACATAGGGAGTAAACGTGTTACTGACGGCTTGTTCCAGTTGTTGATGTTGCTCTTGGGTAGCATCCTGTGGCAACAAGGCAAGTTGTTGTTCCAGGAAGGCTTGGTTAAGTTGTTTCGTTTCTTCGCTTCTATACGGCCGATATGTTACCCCTGCTGCGTTAATGGTTTGCCTTAACCGGGGGACCGGTTGTTGCTCCTGTTGTAAATTTTGTTCACTATTATGTTGGGGCGGCATGGGGGCGGCAATCCAATAACAGGGGTTTTTATCCGAACATTGTTTCTGTTCCAGCATAAATTGGTATTTTTTGGCCATTAACACCAGGGGATTCGTGCTGGAAGAATTGGTTTCTTGTCCGATGATACCTGTTAAATACGGTTGCAGTTTATCTGGTTCCGTCCGTGATAAAATCACAGAGAGCGGTGCTTCCGGGAGAGGAAGTTCCACTGCCTGTTCAAAGCGTTGTTGGTTTAAGTTGCGGAGTTGATTTACATTGGAAGTGTCCGGAGTAGAATTTGCCTCGCAACTATCCAAAAACGGACTTTTCCCGCTGTGGCATCCGTTTTCTATTAAAGCCGGCATGAGATCCGGAGCGGGCTGCCCTTCGGCGAGTCGTATCATTCGTTCCTCTAAGCGTTGGTTTAAATATCGGGTATATTGAGCCTTTTTTTCATCCCGCAAGGCTTTGCGTGCCTTTTGTTGCTTAGCGTCTTGCGGATTGGGAAATTTGGATTCTGCTACCATATCAGCGGCTTCATCAATGCTGCGTTGCGGAAAAAGCATATTGAACATTTCTGCTGCCGGGTTTTGGCCGGAAGACCCGCCGCCTCCGTTAATAGATACATTGATAGAAGGGGCGGTAGGATTTTGAAATTTTGCCAAGTTGCTATTGGAATGATTCCGTCCCAAACTATCGGAAGAGCCGTGTTTGGCCGCAGCAAGCGTATCCTCTGGCAGGGAACTGGGGGTGTCTTTGTCAATTCCTAAGAAACGTTTAACGGGTTGAACAAAACGGGCCCACTTGGAATCGGGCACTTCGTGTTTTTGGGAGGGCTTGGCAATTGGATTAAAACGGGCAGAACGTTCTTGCTTGACATAACGGTCGTACGCATTATCTTTGACATTAATCTCATGCATGCCGGATGCGCTGCCGGTTGGTGCCGTTTGTGGAATTAATACCCATTCGTTTTCTTCGGAATCAGAATAGTTAGTAGGATTATATGAAGAGTTTGAATCAAAATCATCCTCTTCTTCCCAATCTGCTTGTGATTCATAATCTTCCGGCATATCTTTCCCGAAGCGGGCCTTGGCTTGGGTTTCAGCGAGTGCCGCCGAAGGCAATTGCTGATGGGGAGTTTTGTTCTCTTTTCCAAATAAACGGGCTAAACTTTTTACGAGTTTAGTAAGCGGATTAGAAGTAAAAATTTGGGGTTGTGCAGCGGTTTGCGCCTCTTCTTGAGAAGTGGACGTTCCATTCGTGCCATTACCGGGTACCAGGAATGGAAGTAAGAAAAATAAAAGTAATAAACAGCCCAGAACAACTCCAATAATTTTTGCGGTTTTCTTCATAGTTAACACTCCCCCTCGTGCAAACGAATTATATTTCTCATATCAAGTATACTCTAAATTAAATTTAAATAGCAAGAGTCCTTGGACCTAAGGGCGGGCTGGGTCTTTTTAATGAAACCATCCGGTTATAATGGACCACGATTTACGGATATGATTGATAAGAGGATGTTCCGGGGCATTTACTTGGTCGGGATTTTTTAGCGGATCCGGTAGGGTGTAACCGGCTTTCCGGACCAGTTCTAACAAATAATTGGACGGAACGGCAAAATTCAAATTCTGGTTATTTTCCCCCGGATAACTGGCAAACGCAACGGATATTACTTCCCCATTTTTATTGAAGACAGGGCTTCCGCTGGAACTGGGAGATATAGGAGCGCTAATTTGATGCCAAATAATACCATCCGCTTTTTGGCGGACTTGACTGATAAGGCCGGAGGTAACAGTATTTTGTAATCGCCGGGGATTACCGATTACCGTGATGGATTCTCCCGGACGGACATACGATGAATCGGCCACGTGAACCGTGGGGAGATTTTTTGCTTCGATTTTAAGTAGTGCCAAATCTACATTCCCGGCTGCCGCTACCGGAACGGCTTGTCCGGATACGCTTCCGTTACTAAAGGTAATATTCATGTAAAGGGTGTGTTCTACCACATGGCGGCTCGTAGCGATAAGGCCGTCTGCAGTCAGTACAAACCCTGTACCCGTAAAAGTGGAAGCATCCTCTTTGACGGCATTAATGGCTACGATCGCGGGAGCGTTTTGTTGGTTAATTCGGATGTGGTCATTTTCCGCGTATGCGTAGTAAGCAGAGCCTAATAAAAAAACAGTAAGCCAAAAAAATCTCATAATTTGATTATATAAAAAACGAATAGGACCATTGAAATAAATAATGATAAATTGTAAACTTGTAAAAGCAGTAAAGGAGTAGAAATTATGTCTGAAGTATATTATGTAAGTCGTAAAAAATATGAATCGCTCGTTAATGAGTTGAAAAATTTAAAAGAGATAAAAGCACAATTGTCTAATGAAATCGGAGAAGCCGCGGCTCAGGGAGATTTGAAAGAAAATGCAGAGTATCATGCGGCGAAAGAAAAACAGGCGGAAACATTAATCCGTATTCAGGAGTTGGAAACCCGCTTGCGCAATGCCCAAATTACAGATGATTTAACGGTGGATAAAAGTGAAGCGCGTATTGGTGCTACGGTAACGATTGCGGATATGGATGCCGGTATTGAATTTACATATACCTTAGTAGGGTCCATGGAATCCAATCCGGACAAAGGATTGCTTTCTGTTAAATCCCCTTTGGCAAATGGGGTACTTGGTAAGAAAGAGGGAGAAACGTTTGAAGCGGTTCTTCCGCGCGGTCCCAAAAAATACAAATTGGTAAAATTGGAATACAAATAAAAAAGTTCCGAGATAAAATAAAACCCGGCTGTTAAAAGCCGGGTTTTATTTTGTGAGAAAACCTCGCGCTAGGCGTGAGGTTCCGTTAAGGTTCGAGCGATGAACAGGTTGTTAAGATAAATCATAAAGTCATCCTGAACTTGATTCAGGATCTTCAACGTATGTTGTGGTAGTTACGAAACAGCAACGGCAAAAGCGGAAGATTCCAAATCAAGTTTGGAATGACACTTTGTTTAAAAACAGCAAGCACAAAGCGTGGGAAGTCGCGCGTGGCAGGTAGTTAAGAAGGGACTAAGCCCTTAGGTGAAATAGGTCCTGAATAAAGAAATTTTCAAGACTCCGCTTTACTTCGGTTTTACCCGTATTGTGAAAAACCCCCCGCCTTTGCGGGGGGGTATTTTTACCAATTAAAGACGTGTTCCCGGAGGGAACAAAGGCCGGATAATAGGGATAATGGCCTGATAAAATTTTTCAGGGTCCTGTTTTTGATAATATTCGTAGGAATCGTATAAGATATTATCTTCCGGAGACGCAAAGTTTTCCATGGTAGGATAGACCGGTGTGGTGCGATTGGTTTCTTTTACATACGCACGGAATTTTTCCACAAACAGATCAAACGGTAAAATCTCTACCGGATATAATTCGCGCAAAAGTTGAAGATGCTTAATTTCGCTGCGAATTGGTTCGAATTGGTATAAATGAGATTGTTTAAGCAATAAATCAACTTTAACAGCCAAGGTATGTTCATCCGGGTTACCGACTATCCGGGGAAAGCGGCCCATTTGGGCGGTAAAGTGTGTAAGGGCTGCTACTACTTCGGTATATGTTTGATAGATTTGTTGTATTTCCGGTTCTTGGGTCGCGTTGAATAGATTGGTGCGATATTGGTCATAGGCGGACTTTAAAAGTTTTTCCAATTGTTGTTGATCTTCCAGGGAAAGTCTGTCTTTGCCGATAAAGGAAGTTATATTGGCTTTTAATTCTGCGTCAATCATGGATGATTTTAACACTTCACGCAAACGCAAGTTGATTTTATGCGGATGGCGAACCATATAGCCAATGGCCGAGGAAACAAAGAGGTCTGCCGGAAGATCAATAAAAGAGTGGTTGCCGGATCCTCTTAAGCCATAATATTCGGTTAATTCTTTTCGAACGGCTTCGTAATCTTCCGCTTTAACCGCGGCTTGCACATAACGGTTTAAACTGTTGTTCACGATAAAATCGGCCCATTGGGGATTCTGTGCTACAAAATTAGTGAGTGAGTTTTTTGGGCCGACTTCTTGTAGTCTAAAGGAAGCAATGTCTGCCTGGGTTATTTCTCGTCTATAATTAGAAGCACGGAGAAGTTGTTTTTGTAAAGTGGTTGCCTCAAGCGCGGGAAAATTAGGAATCGTGATATGGTGTAATGCGGTGCTACTAATTGTGCGTATCGTTGCCGGCGGTAAATTTTTAATGCTCGATTTGGTTACGATACGGATAGGGGCCAAAGCGCGTTGGCCCAGCGCAGAGATTGGCGTAAGAAAACAAATGACAGACAATATAAAAAATAAGCGTAAGTTTTTCATATATATATCATAAAATTTAAAGGGGAATGGCGCGAGAGTCTTTAGACCTAATCGGAAGTAGGCCTTTGGGCCCAACGGGTAAACCTGTAAAAAACCCGACAATCTATGCCGGGTTTTTTATAAGTCTTGCAGACAGATTAATATTTTTTCAGGACGGTTTCTTTGGCCGCTGAAGAATATACATTGTAGTCCATTTGTTGGAAAATAGAATCTTTTAACTCCAATTCATAAACATACGCTTCATTAATTCGGTTCCCTTGAACTTGCTCATAAAGTTCATTGAAGCGTTTGATATGATCTTTGGTCCGTTTGGTGGAATATTCTTTGGCGGTTCCGGTGGTCATGAGGAAAGCCCAGTCCGAAGATTGCATAAGTACCAGTTCACGTGCTAATTGATTGAGGGCCCGCCGCAGCAGTCCGCTGGCATTAGGAAATTTATTGGCCAGTTCCATCATACGTTCGGCAGATTTGATCAAGTGCCGGTAAATCCAGTCATTTCCGCTATTGAGCCACACGTCGTGGTATCCTTTGTCTCCCCAAGAAGACATGGACGGTTGTACTACTTGGTTTTGCGGATACATTTCCAAATATTCGCTGGGCGTAACGAGTTTGATTTCGTCTTGGTCGTAATAGATTTTTTTGAATAAATATTCCAAGAAATCAATTCCTTCATACCACCAATGCCCATAGAGTTCCGCATCATACATAGACACAACTAACGGTTTGCGGTCAATAATTGTGCTTAAATATTCAATTTGTTTTTGGCGGTTGAACATAAAGTTCCCGGCATGTTGGGCGGCTACTTCGCGCGCAGCATATGGATCATAGGCTTGCTTTTGATTGAGTGCCACTTTGCCGGTAATTTTATGGTACTTCATGCCAATGTTGCGGCGAACGCCGTCGCTATGCAGGTACGGTTTGATATAGTCGTAATCTAAGTCGTATCCTAAATCGCGGTAAAATTCGCGGTAGCGCGGATCGCCGGGGTAACCGGATTCGGCACTCCAAACTTGTTGGGCCGATTCCATATCGCGTGCAAAAGCGGCTACACCGGTTTGCGGGCAATACACTGGCGCGTAAATACCATATTTTGGGCGGGGCGTACCGTGTAAAATACCGTGCGATTCGGTAAAGAAGAAACGGATGCCTTCGTCGCGTAAAAATTTATCATCTCCGGGGTTGTAGGCACATTCGGCTAACCAAATTCCGCGCGGATTGCGGCCGAAGCGGCTGCGATAATCGGTTGCGGCAATTTTAATTTGAGCGTTCACACTTTCTTTGTGTACCATCAAGGGTAAGTAACCGTGCGTAGCGCAGCAAGTAATAATTTCTAACTTGCCCATATCCTGGAATTTTTTAAAGCCTTCTAACACGTGTCCGTGATAGCGGTGTTCAAATAATTCTTGGTAGCGGCGGAATTTATTAAAATACATCCGCGCAACGCCTTCGAATTCCGTTCCTTGGGTACGGTTGAGTTCCTTTTGGGAAAGTTCCACGCGCTGGTTTAAGTAATGGCGGAAGCGTTCAATCAGTAGCGGATCCTCCATCATGTTGCATAACGGCGGAGTGAGCGACATGGTTAAGCGGAAATCGGTGCCTTCTTCGGTTAAATTTTCAAACACATTTAACAACGGAATATACGTTTCCACCATGGCTTCGTAGAACCAGTCTTCTTCCAAAAAGTCCGGGTATTCCGGGTGTTTAATAAACGGCAAATGTGCGTGAAGTACAAGTGCTAAATAACCTTTTTCGTTTCCCATAGTTATTTTCCTTGCTCGCGCAGAGCCTTAATTTGAATATGACGCGTTTTATCGCCTTTTGCATTACGCGCGTGAATTGGCAAATCAATTACACTGCCGGCTGGTAACGGTTGCCGAATAGAGAATTTTCCTTCCTTGAGTTCAATTTCTTTTCCGTTAATCGTTACAATGGCATTTTTGGAAGCAGAGCCGTAAATGATAATTTCGCAGTCTGCTTTGAGCCAAATATCTTCCTCTTCCACTTTATCCAAATGCAAACTGAAAGAAGACCAGGAACTGGGAGCCCCGGAAGGGGTCAGTTCCGTTAGTTTCCAGCGTTCACCGATTACATGCATCCGTTCGCTGGATCCCAAGCCGATGTAATCGGCCCCGGCCAGTTTAAGTAATTTTTGGAAGTCGCCCTCCACAATCATCCATTTGTCATCAATAATATTGGATATATGTCCGGGCGGGAGTGTGGTTGGGTTACTGCGGGAAACCAAAATAAATTGACCGTCTGCTGTTACATAGCCTAAATCAGCGATATAGGTCCGTCCGGTTTGGGGAGCATTGATATACCAACTGCGCGCTTCGAAAATAACGGGCATGTCATAGTAGCAAATGGAATTAGTCCCGTCGAAAAAGGCCACGTCTGTTATATCATGTAGCCGGATAACCGTATGGGCCTGTTTTAAAGTATTTTCGGAATATTGTTGTTTGATGCAATCTAAGGTATTTTGGGTAATTTCCCAAAATAAAAATAACCATGCCGGATCTTTCGGTAAAAGGTAACTTTCCGTTTTTCCGTAACCGGAAGGAATATCGGCTTCGGCAGCCGGATCTTTAAGAATCGGTTCTTTAATAGAACCAGAAGAAACATGTTGTGACATAAAAACCTCACCCTGTAAATTTTGTTCGTTCGTTAAGCCTATTTTATCTATTCTATTCTACCATTTTTAAGAGTGCAAAAAAAGCACCGCTAAATAGGAGGCGGTGCTTTTTTTAATTAGTAAGGAAGTCAATTGACTTGCTTCTGAATCAGCCACAAACTGATAAAAATAAATATCATTCCTACCAGTTCGGGTAAATGCGGGGTGCGGCCGCGGAATAAAATATCTGTTCCCATGGCAATAATGGGAGAAAAATAAGTAACCGAAGCCATACGGGTAGCGCCCCATCGTTTTATCAGTGCAATCATTAGTAAGAAGGCAACCGCTGAAGAAAATACACCGGCGCAAATAATGGAAAGAACGAGTTTTGTATTAAAAACCGCCCAAGAAGGAGTTGCCTCCGTTCCCAAAGAAATCAGTAGTAGGGCAACTGCTGCAAACAGATATTGGTAAAACGTGTTTGCTTCCCAGGCAACCGTGTGATTATCTACCATAATTTTTTTCGTCATCACATTTCCCAAACCATAAGATAAAGCCATTACCAACAAAGCCCCGTATCCCCACAAGGCCATTTTTCCGGCAGGAACATGGAGGGCGGCTTGCCACTGGGGGTGCATAATGACGAGTAGCCCGGCTAAGCCAATTAGCACGCCGGCGGCCCGGCGCCAGGTAAAGCGGTCTTCCCCCTTAAGTAAAAGGGCTCCGCCGATAAAACTCCAAATCGGCACAGTGCCGTTAAAAATTCCGGCAATGGTGGGCACGGTATATTGAATCCCCCAAGAAAGTGCCGCAAACGGGAGTAAAATGAGCATAAAACTAATCGCAATAGGCCGCCACAGTTCTTTGATAGGGCATTTGAAAGAAGCACGCCGTACGGTAAAAAATACGGTAAAGAATAACAGCCCGGCCAATACCCGGTAGAATGCACCCCAATAAGGAGGCAGTACATCTACAATATTTTTAGAAGCCAAAAAGGCCGTTCCCCAACACAAGGCCAAACAAAATGCTAAAAAATAACTCATCTCAAATCTCCTTTTTTATATTGTAGTAAATTTTGAAAACTTCCGGCTCTCACGGGTCTTGATAATTCGTATAATATAACATATGCGGAAAATTTATTTATTAGTACTCGGGATATTGCTTATAGGCGGACTTATCTATTGGGACGCTCGACAAAAAAACCCGCCCCCGCGAGGCCGTTTGCAGGTGGTGGTTTCCGGGTATGTTCCTTATACGATCGTGAAACAAATTGCCGGAGAAACGGTAAGCGTGCGGATGTTACTTCCTCCCGGGGCCGAACCGCACTCTTTTGAACCCACGCCGGGTGCGTTAGTAGATTTGCATCATGCGGATGCTTTTATATATGTTTCCCATGATTTAGAACCTTGGGCGGCCGATTTAGCCAAAGTAACTGATGCCCAAACCCATGTCCTTGAACTGGGCAACTCGTTACACCCGGAAGAAGACCCCCATGTATGGATGAATTTCAAAAAGGCCCGCTTAATGGGCTATCAAGTGACAGCACTATTGGCGGAGATGGCGCCGGAAAGCCGTAAAGAGACTGATCAAAATTGGTTTGTGTTTGAAAAACAATTGGACCAGTTAGAATACGATTTTGCGCAAGGCCTTTCTAACTGCCGCTATCACGAGGTGGTGCATATTGGACATTTGGCCTTTGGCGGGTTGCTGTCCCCGTACGGAATTAAATTAACCGCGCTTTCCGGTTCCTCTCATGAGGGGGAACACTCGGCGAAGAAGTTGGTTCGGCTGGTTATGCAGATGAAGGCCCGGAAACTGCCTGCCATTTTTACGGAGGAATCGGTTTCTGCGCGTTTGGCGCAAACGGTGGCCGCGGAGACCGGTACGGAAATTTTACCGCTTTATTCTATTGAACATATTTCTAAGCGAGATTTTGAAAATCACCTTTCTTATGATGCCTTGATGCGCCGTAATTTAGACAGTTTAAAACGGGGGCTTGTATGTCGGTAATTTTAAAAGCGCAAGAGGTTTGTTTCGGTTATACGCGTTTGCCAGTGCTTGAAAATGTATCGTTTGAAATAGAATCCGGCGATTATATCGGCATTATCGGTCCAAACGGCGGCGGGAAAACAACGCTGCTTAAATTGATTCTTGGGTTAGAAAAAGGACATGGAAAAATTACTTGGTTCGGTGCTCCGATCGCGCAATTTAAAGAATGGCACAAAATCGGTTATCTGGCGCAGAAAAGCCCGGTTTCACAAACGCGTTTTCCGGTTTCGGCCGAAGAAGTGGTGCTGATGGGACTGGCTGAACATCACGGAAGCCGGGTAACGATTCAGGAACTTAAACAAGTGCAGGAAGCCATGCAACAAACCAATACGCGCGAATATGCCGGAAGGATTTTTCAGGATTTATCTATTGGGCAACAACAGCGTGTTTTGCTGGCGCGTGCACTGGTCAGTCGTCCGCAAATTTTAATTTTAGATGAACCGTCTACGGCGTTAGATGCTTCTTCGCGGGAAATGTTTTTTGGGTTACTGGGTACCCTCAACAAAAAACACGGAGTTACTATTTTACTTATCACCCACGATACCGGCGAAGTCGGCAAACATATTTCCAAATTTATGTATATTGATAAACGGCTCGTATTTTTCGGCACCAAAGAGGAATTTTGCCACTCGGCGGAAGTAGCCAAACAATTAGGTGTGTTTGCACAACATACCATTGACCATTTGCATAATCACCACGGGCATTGTCCGTTGGGGGAGACCTGTACGGAGTGTCATCATGATGAGTGAATTTTTAAGTTACGGTTTTGTGCAAAAAGGACTTGTAGCCGGTAGTTTAGTGGCGGCATCGTGTGCGCTGTTGGGAGTTTTTTTAATATTAAAACGCTTGTCTTTGATTGGTGACGGGATGAGCCATGTATGTTTAACCGGAGTGGCACTAGCGCTCCTAACGTCTGCGAACCCGGTATATGTATCGATTCCGGTGGTAATGGTTTCGTCACTAGGTATTATGAAACTCATGCAAAAAATTCGCCTAAACGGGGATGCTGCCATTGGTATAGTCAGTGCGGCGGGGCTATCGGTAGGGCTTGTGATTACGGCCCTAGCGGGGGGATTTAATACTGATTTACTCAGTTTTTTGTTTGGTAGTATTTTGACCGTGTCTTGGATAGAAGCCGCTTTATGCGGTATTTTGCTAGCGGTAATTTTAGTATTACTGCGCTGTTTCTATCGTGATTTGACATCGGCGTGTTTTGACGAGCCGTTTGCCAAAACGCGCGGCATTTCGGTACAAACTGTCCAAACGGTACTGGTGATAATTACATCCGTAGCGGTGGTGCTGGCGTTTAAAGTAGTGGGAATTTTTTTAATTTCTGCCTTGTTGATTATTCCGCCGATATCAGCCCTGTTGGTTTCCCGAACGTTCAAACAAGTGTTATGGAAGTCTGTTTTGTTTAGTGTGGTCAGCGTGTGGGCGGGGGTATTTGTTTCTTTTCTATTGGATATTCCGTCCGGTGCGGCTATTATTTTGATCAATTTACTGGTGTTAGTAAGTTGTTTTAGTTGGATGAAATTAGGAAATACCCATGACCGCTAAAAAAGATATTTTGCCGTTGATCCGCGAATTAAAACGGTTATACCCAAAACATGTGATCCCGCTTCATCACGAAAATGCATGGCAGTTACTCTGTGCGGTAATTTTATCGGCCCAATGCACGGATGCGCGCGTCAACACGATTACTCCTCATTTATTTAAAAAATATCCTACCGTTTACGATTTAGCCAACGCCAAAGTGACGGATGTGGAAAAAATTATCCACTCCGCGGGTTTTTTTCACAGTAAAGCATTGTCTTTAATAGAAATGTCCAAGCGGATTTGCGAAGTGTACGGCGGCGAAGTGCCGCAAACCATGGAAGATTTGCTCACCCTGCGCGGCGTAGCGCGTAAAACGGCTAATGTGATGTTGGGGGACTATTTTAAAAAACCGGCCGGCATTGTGGTAGATACACACGTCAAACGCTTAGCGTTTCGGTTAGGGCTAACCAAAAATACCGACCCGGTTAAAATAGAAAAAGATTTAACAAAAATTATTCCTTACGAGTATTGGGGCTGGATAGCCATTGCGCTTATTTTACATGGACGTAGCATTTGCCCGGCCCGCAAGCCAAATTGCGCGCAGTGTACACTAGCTAAATCTTGTAAGCGGCATGGTGTCGCTTAAAAACAACATTGATTGTAAAAATAATAAAGGCCTGAACTTTTATTCAGGCCTTTGTCTATTAATAATATCCGGTCGGAGCGGGCGGTGCTGGGTAGGGTTGTAGTAGATTTAGCAAGAGTTCTTTTATTTTGCTTGTATTCTTTTGCAAGTACTTTTCATAACTGTCAGAATACTTTTTCCATTCCCGACTCTTAGATCCTTTAGGCAGTGAAGCAACTTGGTCTAGTTGATTTAAAAAATCATCCAAAAAACCAGCCACATTTTCCTGTTCCTCCGGAAGTACATTAATCAATTTAACGTACTTTCTTAAGGAGACGGGCTGCCCGTTGAACAACAATTTGCCACGATAAATATCTATAAGATCCGTTAGCAAAACATCCAAGGTAAAGGAAGAAAGTTCCAACTTCGCAGCTGTAACAGGACGCAAATTTTGAGCATCTAACATATCGGCAAAGGTATCTTGTTGTAATAGAGCAAAAAGTCCCTGGGCATAAGACCAAGACAAACTTTGTGTGCCACGCAGCTCGTTGACCAAATTGCGGGTACCTTGTGGTGAGTCAGAAGGATGGGTTGGTAAGCCATAAAAGAGCTGGGCAGATAAAGGCACTAATTCGGATAAATTATCTTCCGGGGACTCGGAAACAATCCCATAACAGATGAAGGGAATCATATGGGCCCCTTCGTGGATGCCGCTGTCGACAGTTTGTACAAAAGAATTTTCCAGGGAAATATTGATTTGCCGTGTACCGGCAGATGAATTATATGCCGGAAGGAGAGCTACTTTATGTACTTGATTTAGGTTCTCTTTACAATGAGAAGCTGTATAATATACACCTAAAAAACCGGCGAGTATTGTTACATCCTCGGAATTTTTCGGGGGGAATGAAGTATATTCATCTATGTATTTTTCATTAAAAATTTTTGTTAGAGTGGCTTCATTTTGTTTCACCCATTTCAAAAAATTATCTACCCGATACCATCCGTTGGTATGGCTCGGATCTGAAAAATTGTTATGTTTATAATAGGATTCAATGTTCTTGCGCGTGAATCGATACAGCGAAAAATCTTCGCGTGTTTGGGCGGCCGACCGCTGGGCATTCACAGCCGCCGGGAAGAGAGATAGTATCACGATAAAATAAATAATTCTTTTTAGCATACACTTATTATAAGAGTTCTTTTTTGTATTTTCAAGTGTCAAAAAGGCAGAGGCAAAAGTATTATGCCCCTGCCTATAAAACATGAAGGAATTTTTATTTCCCCAGTAACGCCAGGAGTACGCCTGCTGCTACCGCACTACCGATAACCCCCGCCACGTTAGGTCCCATGGCGTGCATTAAGAGGTAGTTTTGTTTATCGTATTCCAACCCTACTTTGTTGGACACGCGCGCCGCCATCGGTACGGCAGACACACCGGCAGAGCCGATAAGCGGGTTGATTTTGGTTTTGCTAAAGCAGTTCATCAGTTTGGCCAGGAGTACGCCCGAAGCCGTCGCCACAGAGAAGGCAATAATACCTAACACCAAAATACCTAAAGTTTCGGTAACGAGGAAATGATCGTATTGCAATTTGGAGCCGACCGACAGGCCGAGCAAAATCGTAACGATATTGCAAAATTCGTTTTGCAACGTTTTGCTCAAACGTTCAGCCACGCCGGATTCTTTGACTAAGTTACCAAACGTAAGTGCGCCGATTAAGGGAGCCGCGGAAGGCAGTAAAAATGCACACAAAAGCAAAATCACGAGCGGGAATAAGATTTTTTCCCGTTTAGATACGTTACGAAGTTGCGTCATGCGGATTTTGCGTTCGGCGTCCGTCGTTAAGAGTTTCATAATCGGCGGTTGAATAACCGGCACGAGTGCCATGTAAGAATAAGCCGCTACCGCAATAGAACCGAGTAACTGCGGGGCCAGGCGCGAGGTTAGATAAATAGACGTCGGGCCGTCCGCTCCACCGATAATACCGATAGAGGCCGCTTCTTTAAGCCCGAAAGCAAAGAGTTGCTTGTCGCCTATATAAATATAGGATAAAGCCACCGCACCAATGAGCGTAGCAAAAATACCGAACTGCGCCGCTCCGCCTAAGAGTGCCATTTTCGGGTTGGCAATTAAGGGACCGAAGTCCGTCATCGCACCTACCGCCATGAAGATAAAAAGCGGAAATAAGCCCGAGTTAATCCCGGCATTAAACACAATCCCCAGAAAACCATTAGGCCCGGCTATTTCTTCACCGGCCGGCATCGGGATATTGGCCAAAAGTCCGCCAAAGGCAATCGGGATTAAAAGTAGCGGTTCAAACTGCTTTTTAATTCCTAGCCATAACAGAAACAAACAGACGGCAATCATAACCCCTTGTTGCCATACCATGGAATAGATCCCGGTTGTTTGCCAAATTTGGAAAAATGCTTGTGTAAAGTCCATAGCGTTTCCCCTTATTTAATTTCCGCCAAAGCATGGCCGGTTTGTACTTGGTCGCCTTGTTTGGCAAGGAAGTGTACCGTTCCGGCGGCAGGCGCCGCAACGGGGGTTTCCATTTTCATGGCTTCCATCACTAAGATTTCCTGACCTTCGGCTACGCTATCGCCTTCTTTAACCGATAAACGTAATACCGCACCCGGAACCGGTGCATTTACGGTAGCCCCTGTGCCATTGGCAGCAGCCGGTTTAGCGGCCGCGGCAGGAGCCGCACCCGTACCAACCGTGTAGCGTTTACCATTGACGACGGCGGTGGAATCGTTTTCAAACGAAACAGTGTATGTTTTCCCTTCTACTGTTACGCTGACCGGGCCATCTTGTTTGGCTGCGGCAGGTTTAACGTCTGCGGCCCAGCGGATGCCGTTTACTTTGGCTTCGCCTTTCAAATACATAATCCCTTTATCGGCACAAGTGGCTACGATAAAAGCATTTTCTTCATTCACCGGAAGACCCGCTTCGCGCAATTTTGCTTCGGCTACTTTAAGGCCTTTTTTGGGATCGGCGTTGTTGATTTCCAAAACGGTTTTCTTCGTCGGTTCTAAGCCTAATTGTTCGCTGGCGGCTTTGACTACTTCCGGCGCCGGTTCTACCGGGGTTTTGCCGAAATAACCCAGTACCATTTTTCCATAACCGGGGGTAATTTTTTTCCAGCGGCCGAACATCACGTTGGAATAGGCTTGTTGGAAATAGAACTGGGAGACCGGGGTAACGGAAGTCCCGAATCCACCGAGTTTTACACATTCACCCATCGCTTCTACCACTTCGGGGAATTTATCAAAGGTGCCGTTATCGCGCATCATTTGCGTGTTAGCCGTTAACGCGCCGCCGGGTAAAGGCGAGAACGGAATAATCGGGTTGACTTTTTTGGCTTCGGGCGGTAAGAAGTATTTCGCCATGCAATCTTGGAATACGTTTTCGGCTTCTTGAATTTTCTTCGGATCAATATCCAAGGTGTATTCCGTGCCGCGTAAAGCATGCCACATGGTTAAAATATCGGGTTGGCAGGTGCCACCGGAAACGGGTTGCATGGAAAGATCCAAACTGTCGGCTCCGTTTTCAATGGCGGCTAAACAGCAAGCAATGGCGTTGCCGGCCGTTTCGTGCGTGTGGAACACAATTTTGGTGCCGGCAGGCAAAATGCGGCGGGCCATGGCCATGGTTTCACCGACGGTTTTGGGTGTAGAGGTGCCGGAGGCATCTTTAAAGCACACGGAGTCAAACGGAACGCCGGATTTTAAAATGTCGCGCAATACTTTTTCGTAAAACTGGGCCGTGTGAATTTTGCCGGTGCTGTCCCATCCCGGGGCTAACGACATCATGGTTACGCAGACTTCGTGTTTGAGTCCCGCGTCGTGAATGCATTGGCCGGAATAGATGAGGTTGTTTACGTCGTTTAACGCATCAAAGTTGCGAATGGTGGTGGTGCCATGTTTTTTAAATAACTGGGCATGGGCTTTAATAACGTCGCTGGATTGGCTTTCCAAACCGACTACGTTTACCCCACGGGCCAACGTTTGCAAGTTGGCATCCGGGCCGGCAGTTTTGCGGAAAGTGTCCATCATATCAAATGCATTTTCATTGCAATAGAAGAACAAGGCCTGAAAGCGGGCGCCGCCTCCAAATTCCATGTGGTTGATTCCGGCATGGCGGGCTGCTTCTACGGCCGGCATAAAGTCTTTGGTGAGTACACGCGCCCCATAGACGGATTGAAACCCGTCGCGGAAAGCGGTTAACATAAAGTTTACTTTTTTCATAATGATCCTCTTTTATTTACCTTGAAATTTTTTAGCAGCGGCAATTGCTACAGCAATGAGTGCATTGTCAGCACCGGCTACGGCAGGAACTGCATCCGGCCAGCGTTTTTCGGCCCATTGCACCAACTGCCCAAGTAGCGAAACAACTACAATCAAAAGCACTAAAAATGCGAATACAATTAACATCCCGATCACCGTCATATTGACGGCCTGCATGATCAAACTATCTGCACTCATACGATAACGTCTCCTATATATATTTCTTTTAATTGTCCGGCACTACGCAATAATAACGTACCGCGCGGGGAAATATCCTCGGCAGTGCCTGAAATCGTTTGGGTCCCGTTACGAACGGAAATTGGTTTGCCCAACGCGGCAAACCGTCTTAAATAGGCGGCGCGGATCGTGTCAAAACCGTGCGCCAATAAATTGTCATAATCCTTCCAAAAATAATCCAGCACATTGGACAAGAGTACTAATTTGTCGGCTTGGGCCCCTAATTCTTTTAAGGAAGTTGCCGGCTGACCTACTTGATCTAACCCGTCTTGCGAAATGTTAACCCCTACCCCTAAAATAACAGTAGCGCAGTTTGGGTTCGTAAATAAGGCCTCACTTAAAATACCGCAAATTTTTTGTCCGTTTACTTGCACATCATTAGGCCACTTCAGCGCCGGAGATAAATCCAATTCCTCTAACGCACAACAGACGGACAAGGCCATCAGTTGGGTTAAATTTGGTAAATAATCCGTTTTTACCGGTTGTAATAAAATGGAAAAGTAAAGCCCGCCCTGCGCCGAGACCCATTTGCGGTCATAACGTCCGCGTCCGGCTGTTTGGCGATCGGCACAGACCACAGTTCCATGGTGCAAAGCGGAAGCGTGTTCTTTGAGGTAGGTTTGGGTAGAATCTAACTCCTCAAAATAAAGCAAATTTTCCATATTTTAATTATATCAAATTTAGAAGAGGCATTGGGTAAAAGTCGGGGCATATAAAGAGGAAACTCCTTTTTGGGCGAATTTTCTATTTGCAGAAAAAAGACGAGCCAAACACTTGACTTGTTTTTTTCTTGATATACTGCTTATGTTGTTACTATTCAAAAACTAAGGAGTGTGTATGAAAAATCAAAATACGGGCCGGTTAAGGTTTACCTTAATTGAATTATTAGTGGTCGTGCTGATCGTGGGTATTTTGATTGCGGTGGCACTTCCACAATATAATAAGGCCGTGGAGAACACACAATTGATGATGATGGTTCAACTTATCAAACCCATAGCGGCGGCCAAGCAAGCACACTTTTTGGAAACAGAAGAATATGCCCGGAAATTTGAAGAATTATCGGTTACGTTGCCGGATCATTTCAGTATCTTAGACGATAATTATTACGGACAAATTGCCAGTTGGAAAAAACACATATTTTATTAGATGCCGGGAAACATGAGGTATCTGGATGGATGGTTTATTCCGACACCTCCCGGATATACGTTTATATTTCGGTTACCGGTGGGCGGAATATTTGCTATGGTCTTGCAAATAGTAAAGCGGATGGGGGGATGCCGTTCGTTACCGCAAGCCGCTTTGCAACGTCAATTAGAAGATGGACGAAATGAGTATTATATTTTTTAACGTATAAAATGGGCGGCTGTTAAAATAGCGGAAATCATACTGCTGGGGTCTGCTTGATTTTTGCCGGCTATGTCAAAGGCCGTGCCGTGGGTGGGGGAAACGCGCAGAAACGGCAGCCCGGCTGTAATATGAACAATCGGTTCATGTGCGGCCAGTTTTAAGGGAAGTAACGCCTGATCGTGATACATACACAAAATCCCGTCGAATTGTCCGCGGGCATGTGCTTGCCATAAACTATCACATGGAAACGGGCCTTCTAGTAAAATTTTTTCTTTCGCTAATGCGCGCAAAGCCGGTAAAATACGGGTCTTTTCTTCGGAGCCAAATTGCCCATTATCTCCGGCGTGCGGATTGAGGGCACATACGGCTATTTTCGGCTTTTTAATGCCCAGTTGTTGTAAGGCATTATAAAAAGTTTTAGCCCGCGTACAAATTAAATTTTTGGTAAGTATATGTGGTAAATCGGCGATGGCAAAATGTTCCGTGACCAACGCGCAACGCACATTTCCGCTGATAAACATCATCAGTCCGTTTGCTTGCGCCATTGTGCGTAAAACTTCCGTATGCCCGGTAAACGGAACGCGGGCTTTGGCCCAACTTTGTTTGTTAATAGGAGCCGTTACCAAGGGAAGATTTTTTTCAAGGGCCCATTTAATCCCCAATTTGACGGCTTGAAAACTGACTCGTCCTGCCGAGGCATCCGGTTGTGCATGTGCCGGAAGCGGCCCTGGAATTTCTAACGCTACAAGCCGTGCTAAATCTTCCGTAAACCCGGCCTGTTTTAATGAGGTCGGCTCTCCAATGACTACGGCTTTGCCTGCACGGCGCACACGCGGGTCTTTTAGGGCTTTGACGGTTACTTCCGGGCCGATTCCTAACGGGTCACCGGCGGTAATTAAAATTGTTTTTGGGGTCATATTCATAAAAAAGGGAAGAGGTTTCTCTTCCCTTTTACTTGCAAATAGTACGGCTTATTTTTTAGCCGGTTCTTGTTGGGCCTTGGCTTGTTCTTCTATTAATTTATCCGATTCAAACGTTTTTGTAATTTTGACGTCGGCTTTGTTATACAAGTCTTCAATATATTCTGCCATGGCAAGTTGCACACGTTGTTGCGCCAGGTATTGGCCTAAATCGCGGGCAATGTCCTCATAAGTAATTGTTTTTTCGGCCCGTTTTTCTTTTATTTTAATTAAATGATAGCCCACTTCGCTTTTGATGGGGGCACTTACTTTCCCTACCGGTAAAGAAAATGCTTTATCGTCAATTGCTTTCGGGGCCACCCCTTTAATTAAAATCATATCGCCGCCGGTGGTAACTGCAGCAGGATCTTCGGTATATTTTTTAACTGCGGCGGAAAAATCTAAACCTCCGTCAATTTCCTTTTTGATTTGATTGGCGAGGGCTTCTTTTTTCTTGACGTCTTCGGGTTTCATCTCTTTGGTGATAGCCAAATAAATATGACCCACGCGGACTTGTTCGGCGGTTAATTGTTTCAGTTTCGCGGCAATTAACTGTGCTTCTTTTAGTTTTGCCGGATCTTCTTTTTCAATTTCTTTGATTTTTTTAGTGTTGTTTTTTAAAACGGCTTCCACCCGGTTATAAAGTTCTTTCGCATCGGCTTCTTCTACCGGTTTAATGGTTTGGCGCAATTTATCTTCCATGAGTTTGCGTACCGCTATGTCTTTTTTAATTTTTTCCCGGTAGCGTTTTAACGTCATACCTTGTTTTTTAAGGGCTTCATTAAAGCGTTTATCAGCCCCTTTGGGATCTTCTTTCCCGGTAACTTCGTCTACGATAAAGCGGCTTTTAATTTCGTTAATACCTTGGTCAATTTCGGAATCTTTTACAATCACTTTTGCTTCGTCTGCGGCTTGATATAAGAGTTCCTTGGAAATTAGTTCTTTAAGTACTTCCCGCCCTAAAATATCCTGTGCGTAAGGTTGTTGCAATACTTCCGGCGCGGCTGCTTTGTATTGGTCTATGACTCCTTCCAAATAAGCATCATATTCCGTGGAAAGTACCGGTTGGCCGTTGACGGTTGCTACGGATGATTCCATCAGTTTGGCGTTGGCAGTTAAACCAAGCATGGCCACGAAAGCGGCAGATAACAAAACTTTATTCATTTTTATCATAAATGACTACCTCGTATTTGTTTTGTAAGGATTCTATGAGTTTATCTAATTTTTTATTTTCTAAAACAGAACGGATGCGCGGTTCTGCTTCAGCCCGTGAAAGTTTCTTTTCACTTGTTTTCATTATTATATGAAATCCATACGCGGTTTTAAAGAAGCCCTGTACACTGCCGGTCGCACTATTAGCGGCAATCACTTCCAAATCCGGCAGAAATTCACCCGGCATAAAAGAAATTTCGCCGCGTAAAGTTTCCGGGGCCCTATTGTATTGTCTGGACAATTCTTTCCAGCGGGAACGGTTCGATTTTAGCGTGCGCAACAGTTGGTCGGCTTGTTCGGCATTATCTACAATAATTTGCCGAATAGTCATTTCGTAAGGGTATTTTTTATAGTATTCGTTAATTTCTTCTTCAGTAATTTGCAGGGCCCCTTGTTTCCGTTGTTTGGCATACCAAAACTCTTGCAAAGTTTGGGCCGCATAATCCTGAAAAATGTCGTCCAGTTGTATCCGCTTTTGTGTTAGTTGGGCCAAATAATCGGGATCTTGGTTAATATGTTGGGCTTGTGCATCCAATGCGATTAACTTTTCGCGTGCAATGAGTTGAAGCAAATTTTGCCGCCCGATTAACGTATTTACAAATTGTTGGTCTTCTTTGGATAAGAAGGGGTAACGTCTGTCTATGTCTGCTTGTGAAACGGTTTTATCCATATCGGTTGTCCGCGCCTGGGAAACCGGTACAACAGGCCGCGGCGGAGTGGCAGCAGTTTCTTCTTCCTGCGGTTGCGGCGGTTGGCAGGCAGCCAATAACAAAGCCAAGGGTACAAACCATAAGCCTTTTTTCATATCTATACTATATCATTTTTGAGGCATTAGTAACGTTGAAAAAAAGGCCATTACCGCTTGGGTAAACGCAATAGGAGAAGTGCCTGCGGGAGGTGTTATGTGTAAACCGTCTCCGTTTTTAGAAGTGATAAATTTTACGCATTGCGTCCCAAAACGGTTAAACAGTTCCCCGGGGAAATTGGCCGGCATGTGGAAGCGGTGCGTAAACAATAGTTCCAGTTGACCGTCTATCCAATCTACATGATAAATTTCCAAAGATCCGGCTTGGGTGGAAAAAGCAAACAGTTGCACCAAATTTTTAATTTCTTGCGGGACCGGTCCGCACAGTTGGATTAACCGCGCTAAAATTTCGTGGGTTTTTGCAGGATCGGCTCCCATTAACTCTTTATAGTATTTTAAGCGGTCGGCTTCATCCGGTAGGTAATCGGGCGGAATATACGCGGGAACGGGTAGATTTACCGTGGCGCGTAAGGTGCGTTGCGGGGTTTCTCCGCGCAATTTTTTCACTTCGGCAGCCACTAAATCACAATATAAGGAAAGGCCGACTTCGTTTACATATCCATGTTGTTTTACGCCCATTAATTCGCCGGCACCACGGATTTCCATATCGCGCAAGGCCAAACGGAAACCGCTTCCCAAATCACTAAATTCCATGAGGGCAGACAATCGCTTTTTGGCTTCTTCGGTAGGATCTTTTTCTTCTTTCGGTTTCCAATACATGGCGGCTAAATTGGCAAAATTATCTTCACTCTGTTCCGGTTTTTTAAATAACCAATCGGGGTGAAATAAATAACAATAGGCTTTGGTATCTCCCCGGCCGATCCGGCCGCGCAGTTGGTAGAGTTGGGCTAAACCGAAGTTTTGGGCATCTTCTACAATTAAGGTATTGGCATTGGTAATATCAATACCTGATTCAATAATGGTAGAGGCGAGTAGTAAATCATATTTTCCGTTGTTAAAATCCCACAAAGTTTGTTCCAGTTCTTTTTCATCCATTTGCCCGTGTGCCATGCAAATACGTGCTTGCGGTACTAATTTTTTTAAAAATAACAGGCGCGATTCCATACTCTGCACGCTGTTATAAACATAATAAATTTGTCCGCCCCGGGCTAATTCTTGGTTGATGGCGGCAGCGGCCAATTCATTATCCCAGGCGGTAACGACTGTTTTAATCGGAGTGCGTCCGCGCGGTGGGGTATCAATGAGAGAAATATCCCGTAACGAAGAAAGAGATTGGTTGAGCGTACGCGGAATCGGAGTGGCACTAAGCATTAAAGAATGAACCCCGGCGCTTTTAGCGCGGATTTTCTCTTTTTGTTTAACGCCAAAGCGGTGTTCCTCATCGATGATGACAAGTCCTAAATCGTGAAAGGAAATATCTTTACTCATTAAACGGTGTGTTCCGATAATAATGTCGCACACGCCGTTTTTAAGTTCGCTAATTACTTGACGTTGTTCTTTTGGCGTTTGGAAGCGGCAAAGCATTTGGGTATAAACCGGAAATCCAGCCAAACGTTTGGTAAATGTTTTATAATGTTGGGCTGCTAAAATAGTGGTTGGAACCAACAGCATGACTTGTTTGCCGGATAAAACTACTTTTAAAGCGGCGCGTAAAGCAACTTCTGTTTTTCCGAAACCCACATCTCCTACCAACACGCGGTCCATGGGTTTGGGCAAATCTAAATCATGCAAGACGGCTTGAATGGCTTGCTGTTGCCCTGGAGTCAGCGCATAAGGGAAAGAGTCCGCAAATTCTTGTTCAATACGGGCATCTCCGGTAATTTGCGGAGCCGGAGTGGCTTGGCGGAGTGCTTCTAATTTTAAAATTTCTTTGGCGGTTTTTTGTGCTTCTTCTTTGACGCGTTTTTTGACTTCTTTCCAAGTAATTCCGCCCAATACCGAAAGCGTGGGCCGCTTGCCTCCGGCACCAATATATTTCTGTACCTTTTTAAAATCATACATAGGTACATAGAGGCGGCTGCCGCGGCGATACTCAATTTTAAGGCAATCAGTAGGATTGTTTTCCGGGTCCAGTATTTCCAGCCCTAAATAACGTCCGATCCCGTGTTCTTGATGCACGACAAAATCTCCCACTTCCAATTCCTTAAAACGGACCCGTCTCGCATTTTCTACGTCAAACCGACGAAAAACACGGGCCGCGTTGTAACGGCGGTTCAAAATTTCATTGGAAGTAATCAATGCCAGTTTTTCTGCAGGGCTGTAAAATCCTTCCGTTAAAGGCGAGAGGACAATCGGAAGTACCCGTAAGTGGGGATAGTCGGCAAACAGTTCACTCAACCGGTCCAGTTCTCCTTTATTTAAGCAACAAATTTTTGTAGAAAAACCTTGTTGTTGGAAGGACGAAACTTCGCGGTCTAACAGATCCCAATTTCCTTGAAAATTCAGATGTGCTTTTAAGCCACAATCCGTAGCGTTCGCGTGAGGAAGTTGCGTCAGTACGGCTCGTGCCTGAAAATCTTGCCAGGGGAATTCTTTATCGGGTTCGTCTAAAATAAAAGCGGCATGGGACAGATAATCTGTAAGTACAGACGGGGTTTGTTCAAAGACAAGCGGAATCAGAACGGCTTCATCTTCTGCCTGCTGAATTTGTTGGGTATCTATATCAAACGAGTGTATCGCTTCAATGCGGTTGCCGGAAAAATACAGGCGCAGCGGTTGGGAACGTGTCAATGTAAAAATATCTACTACACTGCCGCGGGCCGCGTACTCGCCCGGGGTTTCGGTATAATCCGTGCGGGTGTATCCGGCGGCCTCCAGGCGGTCCAATAAATCTTGCCGCCGCAACGTATCATTTCGGCGCAGTTTGAAAATACGGTGGCGGAATAAGTCCGGTTCCGGAAGAGGGACTTGTAACGTGCTGTAGGAAGCGCATATTAGAAAACGCCCTGTGGGGTTACGTAACAGTTCGTACAATGCGGCAAGCCGGCCGGATTCGTGATCCGGAAAAGAAATAACCTGTGTGCCCTGGGGAGCAAAAGTTTGGGCAGCCGATTCAAAATCAGTCGTATCTGTATGAGATATAAAGAGTACTTGCGGCTGGCTTGTTACGAATTTTTTGCAAATAAAGTACGCTTTGGCGGCGCCATTTGGCAGGCCGTAGAAAAGAGGGGGAAACGGCGGTTGTTGACTGCTCATAAAATTTAGCGGTCCGGGTGGCTAAAAACTCTGCGGCTCCGTGCCGGAAATAAATGCTTCCAAAAATTTGTTACGGTCTGTGGGCATTGCCAATTTCCCCGTGGTGGGGTTGATGTATGCAAAAGAAATTCCTTCCGGAACCGCAAAATCATCATTGGGTTCATCTTTGAGAATTTGTTCCATAATATCGGTCCACCAGCGGGCAGTAGTGCTTCCTGTAAAACGGGCTCCGTTTTCATGGGAGGTATCATCATCATATCCCATCCAGGCCGCCGCGGCGGTATAGGGACTCATGCCCACAAACCACATGTCGCGGTGGCTTTGGGTCGTTCCGGTTTTACCGGCGATATTTCGGCCTAACCGGTTGACGGTGGCTCCGCTACCGCGTTGGGTTACTCCTTTCATCATATTAATCAAGAGGTATGAATTTTGCGGGGTAAATTGGGCGGTTTCTATAGGGATGTGCTGCTCTAAAATGCGGCCGTTGGCATCTTCCACACGGTCAATATAATAGTTATCGGTATGAATTCCTCCGTTGGCAAAGGTAGTCAAAGCCGCTAAATGCTCATCCAGTTCTACTACACTAACGCCCAGTGCAAGAGCAGGAACGCGGGGTAGATTGGTGGTAATACCGGCCCTGCGGGCCACCCGAATTACTGCGGCCGGAGAAACCGCATCAATTAAATTGACGGCTACCAGGTTTTTAGATTTTTCCAAGGCGCGCCGTAACGTAATCCAACCGTCACTGCGGCCTCCATAGTTTTGCGGAACCCATACATTAAAATCTTTTGCGGCAATAAAATTCTGTTTGGCAAGATCTAACGAATAGAGATCGGCATTTTCGTCAAAAGCATGCCAATTTCTTCCGTCGTAATAGAACATAGTGGGCAAGTCTTTGACCAACGTGGCGGGCGTGTAGCCTTTTTCCAAAGCCGCCATCCATACATATGGTTTGAAAGAAGACCCGGGTTGGCGTTTGGCCTGGGTCGCGCGGTTAAATTTGCTTTCATCAAAACCCCGTCCTCCCACCAGTACACGCACGGCACCGGTTTTTACATCTCGCACCATAAAAGCCCCTTGTAAACGCGGATATTCGGCTTTCGGATCCGCGGGAGTTTCTTCTTCGTCCTCATTAGGATTGGGGGCGTCTGCTTCCGAGTCATTCGGGTCAATTTCAATGCCTAATCCTTTAGCCACTTGTTCATCATATTCTTGCAGTTTCTGGTTCATGATTTTTTCAGCCAGTTCCTGCTGTTTAATATCCAGGGTGGTATAAATGTTTAAACCGGCTTTCCATAATACTTCCATGCCGTATTTGGGTTCCAAAATCCGGCGGATATATTCAATAAAGTATTGGCCCGGTTTGGATTCAGTCGGGGCAGGTGGTTTGATAGGCAGGGCTTCCTGTTTGGCTTGTTTCAGTTCTTCATCCGAAATATACCCTTGTTCATGCATGACGTCTAACACTAAATTGCGTCGTTGGCGGGATATATCCGGATTGGCAAACGGATTATACCGCCCCGGGGCCGGAATTAAACCGACCAACAAAGCGGCCTCCCCAGTGGTAATTTGTTCTAAATCCTTATCAAAATATTTTTTGGCAGCGGCTTTTACCCCATACGCTCCGCTTCCCAAATAAATTTCGTTTAAATAGAGTTGTAAAATTTCTGGTTTACTGAACCGGTGTTCAATTTGAATCGCCAAAATAATTTCACGGATTTTACGGATAAACTTTTTTTCTTGGGTTAAAAATACCCCGCGTGACAGTTGTTGCGTGAGAGTGGAAGCCCCTTGTTTGGCACGTCCGGTAGCCAGGTCGTGTAATAAAGCGCGCACAATACCGCGCAGGGAAAACCCCGCATGTTTGAAAAAATCGCGGTCTTCCATGGCTACTACGGCGTTTTGAAGGTCTACCGGAATATCTTCCAGGGGAACCATGGTCCTTTTTTCAATAGAAAATTCGTGAATTAACTGGTTGTTACGGTCATATACTTTGGTTGTCAGAGAAGGAGTATATTCCTCCATTTCGTACACGGGAGGCAATCCGGAAAAAATATAACGCATAAAGGCGGCTGCCAGTAAAATAAACAGCGTTACCCCGGCCAGTCCCAAAAAAAGGACTGGTTTTGAAAAAAGGATTTTCCGAATAAAGCGTCCCATAGTTTCATTATATCAAAAATAAGTAAATATAATGCTTGAGCGCAAGGAAAGGAAGGACTAAAATAGTAAAATAGGTCTAATTTATAGTAAAATATAAGTAGAAATAAAGCCTCAGACTATGAAAAAGAAAACAAATACAACCATTTCTTCTAAAGAGTCCCGTTTCATTCGTTCCAGGGCTGCGGTACAGTCTGTAGAAACGGGGTTTCACGGCTATGATTTTATTTTATTGGTAGACGTAGCAACCCGGAAAGCCGATATATTAGCCGGAACAAATGCGGTTTCGTTTACCCATTTATATAAGAAAGAGAAATTCCATCAGCAAGCGTTGGCCCAAGCGATAGAGCGGGGGGTATATCACTATGAATGGAATATGCCGGTTTCGCGGAGTACAACCTGGTTTCAAACAACTTGTGTGGCGCTGGCACAACCGGATGGAAAAGTAAAGGACGTGCTTTGTTTATCGCGGGATATTTCCCGGTTGGGCCGTATTTATGCAGCCGGAAAAAACTTACAGGAATGGTCTTCTCCTAAAACCTTTTCGCAGATTTTGTTAGCCACCCGGGAAGCAGAAAAAAAAGAAATTTCAAAAGCATTACATGATGAAGTAGGGTCATCCTCTGTTATTTTGACTGCTTTGCTGAGTTTAGTAAAAGCCAATGTCAAAAAAGGCAACACGAAACGTGCGTTGCGGGATATTGAACAGTTAGATAAACAACTGAAACAGGGCATGGAACGGCTACGCGGAATCATTGTTTCTATGCGTCCACCCACGTTGGATAACCCGGGCGGATTATGTGGTGCCTTGCGCGATTTGTTGGAAAATATCGGCCATTTAAGTCATTTACCTTATGAATTTCATTGCAAAGCAGAAGATGAAGAGATGGGACTGACGGAAAATGTACGGATCTTATTATTTAGAATTGTGCAAGAAGCACTGACCAATGTGGTTAAACATGCCCGCGCAAAGCATATTGTCGTGTCGCTTAAACGGACAGGAAGTAAAGTATGTTTGCAGGTAAAGGATGACGGAATTGGATTTAATCCCAAACAGACGGTTTCAATTACCCATGTGGGGTTATTAGCCATGAAAGACAGTGTAGAACTTTTGGGTGGGAAATTGATTATTAAGAGTGCACCGGGCAAAGGCACGCGAATTGAGGTGGAATGCCCGAGTGTTGTTTATGGGGGAGAAGAAAAATGAAGAAAATTGTACTCGCAGATGATCATGCCATTGTACGTCAGGGGGTACGTGCCGTGGTGGAAAACTTAGGCAAAAATATGCAAATTGTTGCGGAAGTTTCTAATGGAAAAGAATTAGTAGACTATGCAAAAAAACACCAAGCCGACGTATATGTAGTGGATATTTCTATGCCGGTATTAAACGGAATAGAAGCCGTAGAACGGATGGTGAAAAATGATCCGCAAGTTAAAGTAGTGATACTCAGCATGTATGATGACCGGTTATCTGTAGAAAAATCGCTGAAGGCGGGGGCTAAAGGGTTTATTGTAAAAGTGTCCGCAGCGGACGAAATTGTAGATGCTATTGAAGAAGTTTGTGCCGGTCGTTTTTATTTATGCAGTAAAGTTTCTAAATATATTGTACAAGGTTTTTTGGGAAAAACAGGTGGCCGCCGCCGAGACTCTTCCGGCTTAACGCCCAAAGAAAAAGAAGTGTTGCAATTGATTGCCGAAGGGTATAGCAGTAAACAAATTGCCAAAAATTTTAATTTATCGCTCAATACAATTCATGTGCACCGGAACAATATCATGAAAAAACTTGGGATTCATAAACAAGCCGAGTTAGTCCGATACGCATTGAAAGAAGGAATAGCACAATTATAGGGATTATATGCGAATTATTGCTGGAACCGCCCGAGGACGGAAAATATTCTCGGTATCTAAAAATTTACCGGTTAAACCGATATCGGACCGGATTAAACAGTCGGTGTTTGATATCATCCGTCCCCGTATTACCGGGGCGTATATGCTGGATTTGTTTGCAGGAACGGGAAACGTATCCTTGGAAGCACTCTCTCGCGGGGCTGCCAAAACGGTGATGGTAGACCGTGAACCGGCCTGTATTAAAAATATGCACCGCAATTTGGTGCATTTAGGTTTTGAAGACCGGGCTAACGTGTTGCGCGGGGATGTATTAAAACCTTTGGATTGGTTGCTTGCATACAGTAACAATGAAGGATATGACCTCATTTTTATGGGGCCGCCTTACCGGGATATTAACAATAAAATGCTTTCTTTTTCGCAACCGGCATTGCACAATGTGGCGCAGGCGAAGTTACTTGCCAAGAACGGTATTATCATCTTGCAAACGCATAAAACAGAAGCCTTTGAAGTGCCCGAAAGTTTAGAAATTTACCGCGTCGAAAAATACGGGGATACCCTCGTGCATTTTTTACGTGCGGCATCTACTGAAAAATAATATGTATAGCGATATTTATGAATTAAATTTTTCCAAAATTAAAACGTACCGGGAATGTCCGCTGGAGTATTATCTTAAATACGTGCAGGGCAAACGGGAAGGATTGGTGCCGGCCTCGTCGCTGGGAGTATCCATTCACCGCACGTTAGAGGAATATCACCGCAACAGTAATGACCCTTCCGAACTTCTTTCGTATTATGATGATTGCTGGTTAGGGGCCGGATATTCCAGTGCCGGCGAACAAATGGAATGGTACTTGAAAGGGAAAAAAATGTTGGAAATATATGCCCAGCGGGAGTATGAGCGCAAAACAACGGTAGATAGTACAGAACGGGAATTTATTTTTGAAGAAAAACCGTGGACTTTCCGCGGGAAGATTGACCGTATTGATAAGCATCCGGACGGAAGTTGGGAAGTGATTGATTATAAAACCGGAACGGATGTGGATCTGTCGTTAGATATTACCGGTTCGTTGCAATTAGGTATTTATGCCGTAGGGGCCCGGCGGGCGTGGAATTTAAAGAAAGGAAAAGCCACTTTTTATTATGTGGCTTTTGATCAAACAGTCAGTGCTCCGTTTGAAGCCTTTGATGAACGTAAAATTTTAGATACTTTTATTGAGGTGGGTAAAAAAATAGAAGTCAATGATTTTGAACCCAATCTGGCCCAATGCGAGCATTGTCCTTTTAATACGCGGTGTAATAAAACAGCTCCTCAAATTTAGGGGCTGTTTTTACTTCCAAAAGTAAAACCCGATAATAAAAAGTCCCAGCAGAATCCGGTAATACACAAACACGTCAAAGCGGTGTGTTTTAATGTATTTCATCAATCCGCCAATTACAAATAATGCTGCCACGAACGTCGTGATAAATCCGGCCAAAAGCGGAAGGTTAAAATCCGCAGGGGCAAGTTTGCCCGCTTCTAAGATAGCAGCCCCGGCGATAATGGGGGCCGATAATAAAAACGAAATGCGTGCGCTGGTTGGGCGGGCCAATCCTAAAAATAGGGCTGCGGTGATTGTAATACCGCTACGGGAAACACCGGGCATAATTGCCAAGGCTTGTGCACACCCAATGAGCAGTATGGTTTTAAAAGATAGGTCAAAAATATCAGCAGGTGCTGCTTCACGGTTGTGATGATCTGCCCAACCTAACATACAGGCAAACGCGATTAAACAACCCGCAATCATGAGCGGACTGCGAAACGTATGTTCGGCCCAATCGTTCAACAAAAAACCGGCGATGGCCGCGGGTAAGGTCGCGGCGGCCAAATACCATAGTAATTTTCCTTCCCGGCGGGTGGGGTGGGTCAGCCCCTGTTGAAGTAACACCCACCAGTCTTTCCAAAAATAGAGCAATACCGCAAGTAACGTAGCGGCATGCAACATAACATCAAATGCAATGCCTTGATAGACTTGTCCCCGGAAATAGGGCAGTAACACAAGATGAGCAGAACTGGAAATAGGTAAAAACTCTCCCAGCGCTTGTAATAAACCTAATAGAACGGCATCAAAAATCGTCATATTCTTTGAAAGTTAGTCCAAAAATGCAATAATTAAGATACATCTATTTTACTATTTATAGTTGGGGTATGGAACTTTTTTACGCACACTATCCGGATTTGGAAAAATCTTTCTTACAGTATGTGTCCTCGGAGCGAAAGCAGGCGTTGGAACCGTGGCTGGTGGTGTGCTCGTCCCGTTTTTTGTCTAAACGGCTATCTACCTTATTGGCCCAACAGCAGGGTGCGGTGGCAAATATTCATTTTGTAACCAGTAATACACTCTTGATGAAATTGGATGAAGAAGCCGGCCCGGGGTTGCCGGTTTTCCCTCAAGATCATTTGCGTGATTTTCTCATTAAGGAGATTTTAGCGGAACCGGCCCTGAATCGGTATCCTGTTTCACGCAGTTTTGTGCAAGCGCTCAAATCTTCCTTGCGTGATTTAGCAGATTGTTTGGTGGAGCCGGACGTCATGGCGGAACATTTACTCACTTCGCAGGATCCGGTTTTTACGCAAGATTATGAACGGATGGAATGGCTTACGAGTCTCTATCGCCGTTATTTAGAGAGGGAAGGGCATGTTTCGGGATTTCGCCCCTACCAGCAATTATTTGAAAGGGCCCTGAAACAAATTGAAAAATCAACGTATCTAACCCATTTCAACCGGATTGTCTGGTATGGATTTTACGATATGCCGGGCCGGTTGTTGGAGTTTGTAAACCAGTTAAAAATACATAAGAGGCTTGTTGTTTTTGCCCCCTATGCGGCGGTGCCTGCCTATCAATTTGCAAAGAAATTTTTTGAAACAAACTGGTTAGGTAATACGCAAGCAAAACCGCTTGATACGCAAAGTTCTTTTGTTTTGCAGCCGGCGATGCCGTATTTATTTGCTTCGCAAGGAAGTGCTCCGGTAGAAGGGTTGGAAATTGTTCCGGCAGGGGATCTTTCCGGGGAAGTTTTTTTTACAGCCAAAAAAATTTTACAGTTAGTGGAAGAACAGGGATTCCAGTTCCGTGATATTGCGGTGCTATGTCGGGAAACGGCTCCCTTCCAAGATGAAATCCGGCGCACGTTTTCTCAAAATTGTATTCCGCTCAATACTTCTTTTTCTTATCCGCTTGTCAAATTTCCCTTAGGGGTGTTTTGTTTGAATTTACTTTCGTTGGCTTTGAACGGCTTTGAACGGGAAACCGTACTTGCGGTATTGGGCTCTCCTTATTTTAGTGCCCCGGATAAATCTTCCTGGTATCGGCAGGCGGCACAATCATTAGCCAACCGGGATTTGAACCAATGGCGTGATTTGTTGCCACAGGTATCCAATTACGATCCGGCCTTGCTTGCATGGTTGGAACATTGCCGGCAGATATTACAGCAGTTAGAGGAAAGCCGCGCATGGCAAGAACAAGTGAACCGGGCGCTCACCTTTTTGAAAGGACAAATTGAACCAACGATTTTGGACGCAAAAGAAGCCGCGTTGTTTGAATCGGTTTGTAATTGTATCCGGTCTTTAGCAAATTTTTCGGCAGTGCGTGCGTATAGCCAACCGGGTGAATTTATTCGGGAGTTAATCAGTGCCTTGAACGGTCTTACCTTCCACGAAGTGGAAAACGTGCAAGAGGGAGTGACTTTTACAGATGTGCAGCGCGCACGCGGGGTATCGTTTAAAGTGGTATTTTTACTGGGAATGAACGAAAAGAATTTTCCGTTACTTCAACCGGAAGATCCTATTTTGCGGGACCGTTACCGGTATATTTTACGGGATGTGTTAGGTTATTGGATTAATCAGCAAACGGAACGCGCGGAAGAAGAACGATTATTGTTTTTTAGCGCAATTACATCCGCGAGGGATAAACTGTTCGTTACTTATGCACACGCGGGAGCGGACGGAAAGGAAGCGGTCCCTTCGGTTTATGTGGCAGAATTAGCCCGTGCTACACAGACGGATTGGAAAGCCGACAGCGCGTTAAAAATTAGCGGGCGTATGAGCGAAAGAATCGGCGCCGTTCCGGTCCGTTTACTGACCTTCAAAGAACTATCTTATTGCTTAATTCTTACCCCGCAAGAAGCGGCGGAACGGTATGAACAGGCCGGTTTATGGACGGATGAAAAGGCCCGTGCGCTTTCTTTTGCGCTGGGAATTCGTCGGTTGGGAAGTCCCTCCGGGCAAGACGGATTTATCCAAAGCGGAAATGAAATTTTTGAACAGATCAATCAAACGGCGGGCTTTTCTCCTTCTGCTTTACAGGAACTGGCCGCCTGTCCGATGAAATATTTCTTTCATAAAGGGTTACATTTAGAAGAACCGGACGAAAAACTTAGTCGGTGGGAATGGTCGGCGGACAAGCGCGGTACGGCGTATCATGAAATTATGGAAGAATTTTATAAAACGCTTTTAAAATTGGGGCTTACCCACCAACTTTTTGACACGGGGATCGCCGAATATGTGCAACGGGCTTTGTCCCGCCGGTATACGGTTCAAAGCGCAGCCCGTTTTGGGATTTATCCGTTGGTGTGGGAACTGATTTTAACACAACTGCGCGAACAACTGATTGCCTTCGCACAGGCAGACATAAAAAAATTAGGAGATTTTACACCGGAGTTATTTGAAAAAGAATTTTCTCATATTCAAATACCAAAAATTCCGTTTGTGTTACAGGGAATTATTGACCGTATTGATATAGACCGTGTACATAAACAGTTTATTGTAGCGGATTATAAATCGTCTAAAAAGGGCGGAAAAGATTTATCAAAGGCATTTTTTACCCATTTAATTTTTCAACCTTTCTTATATATTTTAGCGGCCCAACAACTGCCCCAATTAGCCGGATTTTCTTCGGCGGGATCGTGCTTGCTTGCCGTACGTCCGAACTATTCCCGCCGTGATTTGTCGCCGCAAGAAGTTGAAGCCATGCGCCCGCAGGCGGAGAAATTTTTAACGCAATTGGCTCATTTAATAAAGCAGGGATCTTTTTTCTTAAATCCAACGGATTTATGTGCTTATTGTCCGTATGCCCTGATTTGCCGCAAAGACAGTTTTACCTGTTTAATGCGTGCGCGCCGCAGTGCGCCCAGCCGCCGGTTAGAGGAGGCACGTTATGGTGTATCATGAAGACCGTGAAAAAGTGCAAACGCTGCTTCATAAAAATTTAGTGGTGGAAGCCGGGGCAGGAACTGGGAAAACTACCTTGCTTATTACCCGTTTATGTACCGCGGTACTTGCCCAAGGAATTGCAGTGGAAAAGATGGTCGCTTTAACATTTACGGAAAAAGCCGCCGCCGAAATTAAAACGCGTCTTATTATGCAGTTACATTCGGTACTTGCCGAATTGGAGGCGCCGGAACAAACGCGGTTGGTACGTTTATTGACTGAATTTTTTTCTATACGCAAAGACCTCATTCGCAGCCGGGCCGAAGCCGCGTTGGCACGGCTGGATCATGCACATATCGGCACCATTCACAGTTTTTGCGCGGATATTTTAAAAACATTTCCGTTAGAAGCCGGATTAGCCCCTCAGGCTGAAATTGATTCCGGTCAAAAAGCCCAACACGTTTTTGATGCGCATTGGCATACTTTTTTAGACCGGGAGTTAGGAGTCCAGGCACCGCGTGCGGAACAGTGGAAACGTGTTTTGCCGGAAATATCTTTGGAAGACTTAAAAGCATTTGCACAAGAGTTATGCAGCGGTAAAATTGCTTCTTATAATTATTTTTCCCATGCGGATTTATTGGCCGCTTTATGTGAAGAAAAAGCCAAGCAAGCCGCCGCTTGGAGTACCGCATTTCTGGGAGGAGCCAAATCCCCCAGAAATTGTGAAAAGGCGTTATCTTGGGCGGCCGTCTCCCTGCGCCGTTCGGCTTTGTTTTTGCGGAAACAGGAATTTCCATCTGCCCCGGAAAACGATCCGCCTGCTTTTCCGGCTGAAGCGGTAAAAGGGTGGGAACCGGAAATTTTTGAACAGGCCCGTGCGCTGGTGGCTTTCGCCAAAAAACTGGTTGTTGAAAAACAACAATGCTTTTTGGATGCGTTTGAACTGGTGCATCCGATTGTGGAACAAATCCGAAATGATTATTTACAAGAAGGAATTTTGAGTTTTGATGATTTAATTGTTAAAACGCGTGATCTGCTTCAAAAAGATTTATACGTCCGCCGCTTGTTAAAAGAGAAATTTGATCTGTTATTTATTGATGAATTTCAAGATACAGATCCCGTCCAGGGAGAACTGTTGTTACTGCTTGCGGAAGAAAAAACCGGCTCGGCTCCGCGTTGGCAGGAGGTGCGTTTAGCACCGGGAAAACTGTTTGTAGTGGGGGACCCCAAACAATCCGTTTACCGCTTTCGGGGAGCCGATATTACCGCGTATGAATTATTTACCGATCTTATCTTAAAACAAGGCGGGGAAAAATGTTTTTTACAGCAAAATTTTAGATGCGCGCCGGATATTGTAACGGTAGCCAATGAAGTTTGCCGCCGGGCTATGGTGCAGGAAACCTCTTTTCAGCCGGCCTATGTGCCTATTTTTGCGGCAAAACCGAATCGCGGTCAGGCCGTGCAATGGCTATTTATTCTGCCTCCCGACAAAATTGTACAGGCAGATGATTATCGGCATAATCAAGCGGAGCAGATTGCCCGTTGGATTGAAGCCCATGTGGGTAAAGATGTATTAGCAAACGGGAAAAAAATGACGTATGGAGATATTGCGATTTTATCGCGTGCCTCCACCACGGCATGGCCGTATACGGATGCATTGCGCCGTCATGGTATTGCTTTTAATATCGAAAAAGATAAAGACTATTACCGTAAGCAGGAAATTAATGATTTCTTGAATCTGTTGCAAGTAATTGCAGATCCTGTTAACCAGACGGCTTTAGTGGGGGTTTTGCGCAGTCCTTTGGGTGGATTTAGTGATGAGGCTATTTATCAAATCGTCAAGCGGGGAGAACTAAATCTCAAGGCAAAGACACAAGATCCTGCCCTTCGTGCTTGCTACCAACTGCTTCAGTATTTTGTACAAAAAGCCGGACGAACCCCTTTAAAAGATTTATTACACGAGATTCTGGACCGAACCTTTTTCCCGGAAGTATGTGCTGCCGCATATGATGGGGAACGTTCATTGGCGGTTTTGCAGCGTTTTGTGCGTTTGGCAGAAGGATATGCCGCGCAAAACCCGACTTCTTTGGGACAGTTTTTGGCGGAACTGCGGGAACGCCTGTTTGAGAAACCGGAGTTGCTGGATGAAGGCATCAAAGACGATATTAAAGATGCTGTTTCTGTGATGTCCATTCACAAATCTAAAGGATTGGAGTTTCCTGTTGTTATTTTAGCCGATTTATCCAAACGGGAAGGAGGAACGTCGTCCAAACCTACCGGGCATATTTTTTCTTGGCAATATAATATGCACGGGTTACGGGCCGGTAAAATTTGTGACGCAAACCTGGCTTTTTTGGAAGAAGAACAAAAAAAACATGCCCGGTGCGAGGAAATTCGTATTTTGTATGTGGCGTTAACACGTGCTCGGGAAAAAATGCTTTTGGTGGCAGATCCGCGTAAAGGAGCGGATAAAGCCGCCGGTGCTTTTAGTGCGGCCGGACTATTCCCAACCGGGAAAGAAAAAATGATTGAATCGGAAGAAGTACAAATTCCAGTGCAATCGTTTCCGTATGTCGAGCCGGACAGTTTCATCTATCAACAAACTCCGGTTCCGGTTTCCGGGGTGGACTCCGGGACTGTGATTGCTTGGAAGCAGGCCGCTGCGGCACGCTTAGCACGTTATGAGCAAATAAAAAGAGAAACTGTATTATCGCCCAGTGAACAAGTGCAGGAATCGGCCTCCCTTTCACCCCAACAACGTATTGGTGCCGAAGTAGGGACGGTTTGCCATCGTGCGTTGGAATATTTACTGACTCACCCGGACGGAGAACTCCGGCAGGCAGTTGCGTATGCGGCCTCAGGGGAAAGTACTTCTCAAGCGCATGCATTGGAACTGTTACAACCTTTTGTTAAAACACCTCTTTGGAAACAAATAAATCAATCCCGTGTGTTGGCAACGGAAATGCCTTTTACACTGCAGACACGGCAAGGGGCTGTTTCGGGTATTGTAGATGCAGTTTTGCAACAGGAGGACGGTTGCCTTTGGGTAGTAGACTATAAAACCGATCAAGTAGAAAACAAAAATACAAAAGGTCTTCTTGAAAAATATCGCCCCCAATTAACCGTGTACCGGCAGGCCCTGCGGCAACTTTTCCCGGGCACAAAAATCCGGGTATCCGCGGTGTTTATTCGGGCATTTGCGGCAGAAGATTTATAAAAGATACAATATATTCATTCTAATTAAGGGGAAAATTATGTTTGATAAATTAGGACAACTTAAAGATTTGTGGAAACTAAAAAACCAAATGGAAGAAATTAAAAAACGGCTGGATAATATGGTAATTAAAGTAGACAGCCCCCGTCATTTGGTAGAAATTACTATTTCCGGTTCACAAGAAGTAAAGGAAGTACGTGTAGAACCGATTGCCAAGAATTTTACGGAAGCGGAAATTGCCGAAGATTTAAAAGCCGTTATCAATAAGGCCGTGCGCGACAGTCAAATGATGGCTGCCCAAGCCATGGGTAATTTTGGCGGAATTCCTCAAGCCTAGCGTATGTATCCACCTAAAACTATTGCCGTAATCGGTGCCTCCCAAAATCCGGAAAAATACGGATACAAAATTATGAAAACCCTATTGGATGCAGGGCTGGAAGTTTATGGCATTAATCCCAAAGGCGGCGCTATTGGAAAACATACTTTTTTTAATTCTTTACAAGCCGTTACGGGTCCTATAGACGTTGCTATTTTAGTGATTCCCCCGGCTGGGTTAGTGCAAGCGGTAAAAGCGTGTATTGAAAAAAATGTCCGCGAAATTTGGTTTCAACCGGGAGCACGTGATCCGTTGGCTTTTGAAAAAGCCGCTTCCGCAGGTATTCAAGCCGTAAACGGTTGTTTTATGGCGGAAAACGGTTTTTGGTAATTACCATGCGTTTTAACGAGTTAGGCACAACGGGAATTAAAGCCTCTGTAATTGGCTTGGGAACGTGGCCGTTTGGCGGTGGTTATGATTGGGGAACTGTAGATGAAACCGAATTGCTAAATACCGTTTCTGCAGCGTTAGACCAAGGCATTAATTTAATAGATACCGCTCCTATTTACGGAGACGGATCCAGTGAAACACTACTAGGCCGTGCCTTAACCGGAAGACGTTCCCACGTGGTGCTTGCCGGTAAATGCGGACTTGTTAAAAAGGGGAGTTGGACCGATCATGACTTGCGTCCGGAAACCATTCGCCGACAGTTGACCGAATCCCTTTCCCGCTTAAAAACGGATTATTTAGATCTTTATTTGATTCACTACCCCGATCCGCTTATTCCTCTGGAGCAAGCGGCGCTGACGTTGTTGCGTTTACAAGAAGAAGGAAAAATCCGTGCGATTGGTTTATGTAATGTGTCCGGCGGGGAAATTGCCCGTGTGGCGCAAATGGTACCGTTAGCCTGCGTGCAAAATGAATATTCCTATTTGCGGCCCCAGGCAGGGAGAAGGGTGGCTGAAATAAGTCGTCAATATCACATTTCATTGATGGGGTATGGTACGCTAGCCGGCGGATTATTGAGCGGGAAGTATAAACGGGAACCTAATTTTCGCCGGGCGGATGCACGCAATTATTTTTATAAGGATGCCCGGGGAGACGGATTTGTTCAGGCGGATTACTTGGCGCGTCAACTTGCGCAAGTGGCTCAAAAATATAATAAAACTCCGGCCATAGTCGCGGGTGCATGGGCGCTAAATCAAGCCAATTTTGTATTGTGCGGAGCCAAACAACCTGCACAAATTGTAGAAAATGCCCAAGCGGCAGATCTTATTTTATCACCGGAAGATTTGATTTTTTTGGAGAAACAACGTGAAAGAAACTGAGTTAGAGCAATACGTTTGTTCGTTATTGCCGCGGGTAGGTATTAACAAACTACGCGAGTTAACGCGTCTTGTGTATGAAATTTGTAAGCGCGAGCGTGTTGCGGCATCACAAGTTTTACAGCCATCCGAAAACCTCACGTTTGAATCTGCCAAAAAAGCATTGCTTCAACGTCGATATCCAATCAATTTTAAAACGGCTTCTAAAAATCAGTTTTATTTACCGAAGTTGGACTTAACAAGTGTGGCCCCGGCTGATTTAACGCCGCGGCCGTTTTCTCCCAAAACCGTTTATATAGAGCAGTCGGTCAGGCACTCTGCCTTGGCACAACGCGCGCGGGAATTTTTTCCGCATGCAACGTTTCGGGAAACAGACGGTAAAACGCAAGTGGGAAGTCACGATTTTTCACAGCGGACCGAAACTCTTTTGATTCACCGGGAAAAATATGATTTTTTAAAACCCTGCCCTTGTAGTTGCGGTTCGGCGGGCTGCGGATACAATTTGATTAATTTAGGATTTGGCTGCCGGTTCGAGTGTGAGTATTGCTTCTTGCAACAGTATCAAAATTTACATGCGGTTTTACTGCCGGCAAACGTAGATGAATTTCTAGCCAAGATTGAACAGGGAGTGTTTCGCAAAGGACCTTTTGCTCGCCCCCGTATTGGGAGTGGTGAATTTACGGATTCTTTGGTGTTCGACGATTTAACACAGTATTCCCGGCAGATTGTTCCGTTTTTCCAAAAACACCCGCAGTGGGATTTTGAATTTAAGACAAAAAGTGTGAATATCGGCGGACTTTTGCAAGCAGGCGGTTGTGAGAATGTAGTAGTTTCCTGGTCGGTAAATGCACAAAAAATTACGGACCAAGTGGAACATTTTACGCCGCCGCTTTCCCAACGTTTACAGGCCGCGTGTGAAGTTGCCAAAGCCGGATACCGGTTGGGTTTTCATTTCGATCCGGTGATTATTTACGACGGTTATCAAAACGATTACGCCCGCACCATTGAGGAAATGGCCGATACGCTGCCCAAGGATAAAATCGCTTGGATCAGTGTAGGCACATTACGTTTTAGCCGGGAACTCAAAAAACAGATTGAATCCCGTTTTCAAACTAATTTTATTTTAGATGGTGAATTTTTGTTGGACTTTGACGGAAAAATGCGTTACAGCGAGCAGCAACGGTTGGAAGTTTACCGTTTTTTATTGCCGCTACTGCGTAAAACATTTCCGAAAGCGGTTGTATATTTATGTATGGAAGATCCGCAGATAGTTCGGCAATTTTAGGGACGAAAAATGATGACACGGAAAATAAATAAAAATTCTTCTTGGAAATACTCGCTAGTGTTTGCGCTTGCCATTGGGTTAGGGATTTTGAATGGTTGGTGGCCGACGGAACTTGGCATGAAGGGCGCACAATTTTTATCTGACGTATTTGTACGTTTATTTAAGTTTATCAGTGTGCCGATTATTGGGGTAACGATTTGTTTAACGATTGCCACCATGGGAAGTTCATCGGCTGAAAAATCATTATGGAAGCGCACTTTGATGTACACGTTAGGAACGACTTTAATCGCTGCTTTTGCCGGTGCGGCTTTATATTATGTGTTTACGCCTGAAAATGTAACTGTTTCCACGGCAGTGCTTTCCACCGGTGTGGAGGCACAAAAAAGTTATTTGGACTATTTTTTAACGGTCATTCCGGATAATCCGTTGGGGCCTTTTGTGCAAGGGAATGTATTAAGCGTGTTACTGATTGCGATTGTGGTAGGCATTGCCATTCGCTATATTTCGCAACAGGTGCAACGGCAGACCATGATAAATTTTCTGGGGGCCGTTCAATCTGTTTTGTTTTTTATTGTGAAGGGAATTATCTTTTTATTGCCGCTGGGGATTTTTGGTTTTACCTCTATTTGCGTGCGTGATTTTCAGCAAGGAATTACCTTGAACGGATTGGGAAAATATTTTATGGTGGTGGTTTCATCCAACTTATTGCAAGGGCTTATTATATTGCCTGTTCTGTTGGCGGTCCGCCGTATTAATCCATTTAAAACCATGCGTCATATGTCCAAAGCATTATTGGTGGCATTTTTCTCTAAATCTTCCGCAGGTACGTTGCCGGTTACTATGACGTGTGCCGAACAGAATAATCATATCCATCCGACGGTATCCCGTTTTGTGTTGCCCATTTGCACGACGATTAACATGAACGGATGTGCTTCGTTTATTTTAATTACCGTGGTGTACCTGATGCAAAATAACGGCATGGTCATCACGATCCCAACGTTACTGGTGTGGTGTTTTATTGCCACCGTTGCCGCTGTTGGAAATGCAGGCGTTCCTATGGGGTGCTACTTTTTGGCGGCCAGTTTACTTTCTTCCATGAATATACCGATTCAATTATTAGGCATTATTCTGCCTTTTTATACGGTGCTGGATATGGTGGAAACGGCGTTAAATGTATGGTCGGACTCGTGCATTGCTACATTGGTGAATCACGATTTGCGCCAAAAATTAAGTACCAAATAGCGGAGAAAATTACGCTATTCCGACGAAGTTGCAAAAAATTTGGACTTGCCCTGCGTAAATTTCCTGACGGAAATTCCGCCCGGGTCCGCCCTCGCGGTTTTTGCCTTTCGCGGCTGGTGCACGCTCAAACAAAAACATCGCTGCGCCTTTCAAGTCCCTTATGCAGACAAAGTAGTTTGCCTACTTCCTGACTAAAAATAAAAACCACCTTTTCCAGGTGGTTTTTATATTTTTACCGGGGAAGGGACTTGAACCCTTAAGCCCGTGCGGGCAATAGTTTTTGAGACTATCCTGTATACCAATTCCAGCACCCCGGCATAAAATCGGCTACACTTTATTATAGCAAATTTTACTCGTAAATCCCAGAAGTATCTTTTGGACTTCCGTTTTGCTATTACTGCCCATTTTTGGCAGCAACTAAAAACTAAAAGCACAACATGCCGGTATATTCTTTTAACCGTTTTTTAATATCCCGTTGTGTCAGTCCCGCTAAACGGTTGACACTAAACGATTCAATGGTAAACGACGCCATTACGTTTCCAATCATCATGGCACGTTTAATAGATTGGAGCGTGTTCCAATTTTTTTGGCTGGCTAAATACCCGGTAAATCCGCCGCCGAAGGTATCCCCGGCTCCGGTAGTATCGTGGACGTGTTCCATAATATAGGGCGGTTGTTGGGCGATTCCTTTTTTGCTTACCAGCATAGAACCGTTAGAACCCAACTTAATGATTACATATTTCACGCCCTTTTTGAGTAATATCCGCCCGGCTTTGATCAGGTTATATTCTCCCGTCAATAAGCGTGCTTCGGTTTCGTTTAAAAAGAAAATGTCAATTTTTTTGACTACTTCCATCAACGCATCTTTCTTGGAGGAAATCCAATAGTTCATGGTATCGCAAGCCACTAAACGCGGTTTTTTAACCTGTTTTAAAACAGATAGTTGCAGTTCCGGGTCAATGTTCGCCAAAAAAACGGCCTTTGCTTTTTGTTGTTCCGGTGAGAGCGTGGGGTTGAAATCTTGAAACACATTTAAATCCGTAAATTTAGTAACGGCGGTATTAAAATCTTTATCGTAACTTCCGCCCCAGTGAAACGTTTTTCCCTTTTTTACTTCTAATCCGGATAAATCAACTCCGCGTTTAATAAAGGGTGCGCGGTCTTCATCCGTAAAATCGGTGCCGACAACGGCCACAATAGAGGGTTGTGCAAAATAACTTGCACAAATAGAAGCGTAACTGGCAGCACCTCCTAACACTCGTTGGACACTACCGTTCGCATTGTCAATAGAATCAAAAGCCACAGAGCCTACAATTAATACTTCGTTAGACATAATTAATCCTGCAAGTACGTTTTGATAGAAACTTCTTGATTGAAACGGTCAAAGAACGCTTGTTGGGCCGTTTCCATTTTTGTGTCTAACAATTGTTCGGCAAAATCTTGTTTGTTTTGATCGAAGTTTTTCAAATTGCCATGTTGGGTTTGATAGGCATGTTTGATTTCTGCCGGAGTTAATTTGTAATACGCGTAAAGGACTCCGCGAAAACGGTTGGACAATTTACCGCGGCGTAATTGTTCTTCAAATTCCGCCGGAGACATATGCGTAGCGCGGCGGATACTGTTTTCATACGCAACCTTATTAAACTGACCGCCTTGGTTGAATAAGGGGGAGCGGCGGATATCGTAAGCAATTTCATAATCGGACACCGCTATATCGGCTTTTTGTGCGGATTGGATTAATACTTCCTCTCCAATCAGAGCGGCTAACATTTGCTGGCGTACTAATGCGAGTAAGTTTTCATCCAAGTCAATGCCTTGATTGCGCAACTGGCTGGCTTGTTCGTCTGTGACACGGTAAAGCGTGCGGTTGGTAATAGTTTTAGAGCCGACTTTGGCCGCTATTTGGGCTCCACCGCTGCGGCTATATGCATTGGCTCCTAAATAAACAATACTTCCCAGGAAAAACGCTAAGGTAATAATAAGAATAATTTTTTTATATTTAATTAAAAACGAAATCATATAAGAACAGTCTCCTTTATTGGTTTGTTTCAGTAGTTTTATTTTCTACCGGTTCGCCTATAATACATTGCCCGGCAATGCGTCCGCCTTCTTCTACAATCATTTTTTTGGCCCGGATGTCTCCTTTAATAGAAGCCGGGGCTAAAATTTCCAACATGTCTGCGCAAACGTTTCCTTCAATTTCGCCGCCGCAAACCACAATTTGGGCACTCACGTCCCCGATAATTTTCCCGTCGGTGCCAACCACTACATGCCGGGCATTATCTACACTTCCTTCCAGGGTACCGTCTACCCGCAACGATCCCTGTACACTTAACGTGCCTTGAAAATAACATTCCGCACTGACCACGGAATAATGTTCCCCGGAAGCAAAATCAGAGTCTTTTTTCAAAAATCCCATACTTCCTCCTAAAATTATTTAAAATAGTTACGCGGATTGACGGCTTGACCGTCTTTCCACACTTCATAATGTAAATGGGTACCGGTGGAATGGCCGCTAGAACCCATTGTAGCAATTTTATCGCCCCGTTTGACTACATCTCCGGACTTAACCTGAATTTGGGTCGTATGCGCATAGAGCGTAGAATAACCAAACCCATGGTCCACCAAAATAGCCTGCCCGTAACTGGGAACCCAGCCCGCATGGCGGACTACACCGTCTGCTGTAACCACAATCGGGCTATCGGGTTTACCCGCAAAATCAACTCCATTGTGGCGCTTGGACAAGCGTCTTCCAAATGGATCCAACCGATACCCAAAACCGGAACTGATGGGGGCCGAAGACGGACGAATAGATGGGGTGGAGTTAAATCCTTCCCGCCGGTTGGCATAGTACCAGGCAATTTCCTGAAAACTGGCCAGCCGTTCTTTGGCATGGTCTTCAATGGTATCAATATACGATTCAAATTCCTCGGCCGATAAATCTTTCAGGTCTTTGCTAAATAATTCCCGGGCGCGTAAATTTTCTTTCTCTTTTTCGTTTTCCCAACCTTTGGGGAGATTGATTAATTTGTTGCCGGGCATACCGAGCATTTGCCGCATTTGTTGGTCTGTCGTGTGAGTTAAATCTAAATAACGGCGTCCGCGTTCCAATTCATCCGCAATTAAACGCATTTTCAGTTGCATTAACTGGTTATCGGCTTTTGTGATATGATAGTCATATCCCCGTACGAAGAAAAATAAACTTCCTAAAGTAATAGTTACCCATAGAAGTCCTATTATAATCAGCGTAACTATCCGTACTTTAAATTTTAACGAGGAACCCAGGCGGGGCATAATTAGAATGTCCACCCGTTCTCCCAACGTACGGCTTAAGGAATTGATTATTTTCCTCATCTTTTGTATTCTATCATATACGGAGCCCTTCGGGGCAGATTTTTACAAAAGGAGTGCATCATGAAGAAACTATTCGCACTGGTTGTAGTGTCGTTAGGACTCACGGCTTGTCTAAAATCTATTCCGCCGGTACCGACGTTAGGAGAAGTTCAGTTGCCGGTCGTTGGAGAAGAAACGATATGGACTTCTACCGATTATAAAGGAAAACCTGTTTTTGTGGTATTCATGGGATCTTGGTGTCCGTATTGCAAAATGACGATGCCGGCTATTACAGCGGTGGCGGAGGAATTTGGTGACCGGGTGGAAATTGTGGGCATTTTTATGGATAATGATGCCGAAGAAGTAAAAGCGGTTGCTAAAGAACACGGTTTAACGGTAAAAGCCTTGTATGATGGGAGTGATGTGGCACAGAGTTTAGGAGTGAACGGATTGCCGCATGCGATTGTCTTTGATAAAAAGCACCGTGCTATCAAAACGTGGGAAGGTTTCAAACCGACCTTAGCAGATGAATATAAAGAAGCACTGGCAAAAGTAGTTAAATAAAATGAGAGTTTATTTCCCACGGATTTATCCGTGGGAATTTTTTTCAAGGAGATTGTATGGCGTTACTTCTATTATGTGTTTTATTGGCTCCACTGATTGGATTAGCGTGGCTGATATCTTTGCAAAGTGAAGTAAGTAACCTTAAATTACGGTTATCTAAATTAGAAAAATCCGAAGCGGACGTTTCATTACCCACTTCTGTTCAAATGCCTTCTACCCCTGTGCCGCCCGCTCCTGTACAAAAAGTTTCTACCCTTTCGGTAAATTCTGTTTCACCTGCACCTATAGAATCGGTTTCTGTCGTACAGATTTTTTCATGGGTAGGAGGATTTGCCCTGCTTTTGGGTATTGGTTTTGTAATTAAATATGCCTTGGATAACCAACTGCTTTCGCCGCAAATTCGTATTACGGGTAGTGTAATTTTTGGACTTGGATTATGGCTAACTGGGTTATTGCTTAAAAAGCAAATCCATCAGACAACGGCTTGTACATTGTGTGCCAGTGGGTTATCCATTGTTTATCTTGCTTTTTTTGCCGCGCATGCTTATTATGCTTTTGTGGGGTTACATCTTGCGTTTATCTTGTTACTGATTACTTCTCTTCTTGCTTTTGGAACGTCCTTGTGGAAAAATGCACAGGGTATTGGTATTTTTGCACAGATAATCGGCTTTATGGTGCCGTTTCTGTTGCATGCCGAAAATCCAAATTATTTTTTCTTGTTATCTTATACGGCATTTATTGCGTTAGCATCTATTGGTGCTGCTTGGAAGAGACAATGGAATGGGTTGTTGGTAGGGTCATTGGTGTTTGTGGGTATTTCGCAATTAGTCGTGTTGTGCCAAATGTCTCTTTCGCAACTCAATCTTCTATTTGGTTTTTGTGTTTTATTTGGACTTCTGTTTATAGGGATTTCTTATCAAAAAAAAGAAGGAACTTTTCTCATTGCTTTTGCTGCAGTGACATGGTTTTTAGTGGGTGGCTATGTGGCCCGTTGTGTGGGAGATATTCCGGCTGTACATGTTATTAGTTTTTTGAGTTGGACGATCCTGTTAATGCTACTGTATTCGTTGCCTGTTTTCCTGTTTTTCAAAAGATGGGGAGCGAGTATCTCGGCGTGGATCTCCTTGCTACTTAGCGCAGGTGCAGGGGCTCTTTATGTTTATATTGTTTGCTATTGTACCTACCATGTGAAAGACGGGAGCATTCCATTCCTGTTTATGTGTATTTATGGGTTAGTGCAGTATGGGGTACAACGGAAATTACTTCCTGCGGGAGCACCGTGTCAAGTTGGGTTAGTGGGGTTAGGACTTCTTAATATTTTCTTTTTAACGTGGGGTATTATCTGCCAGTTTGAGCATGCTTATTTAACGTTACTTTTGGCTACGGAAGGATGTGTATTTTTATTCTTGGCTAAAATCAAACAAATGTCGTGGTTGCATGGGGTGAGTTTGGGTTTAGTAGGCATTGCATTAGCCAAATTATTTTTAGCCGATATTTGGATCTTGGAGATGTTGACTCGTATTGCAGTGCTAATTGGGGTTGCGATTGTATTAATTGTAGGTGCGTTTATTTACCAAAATCTAAGATCACATAGAGTTGAAAAAAAAGCAGATCCTAAATAGTTTATTTTCTATGTTTGTTTTATCATCGCCCCGGGATCCCCCGGGGTGTTTTATCTAATCAAAACAGCATATTTTATCCTAAATCATATCTTGCTAAAATAAAAGGATGAAAAAATGGCAAGCATTATTTTTAGTTAGTTTTTTGATAGGAACTGCTTTGCAGGCGCAGGAAGTATACCATGCCGGGGAATATATACCTGCCGTGGAAAAGCGCAATTGGGTAGAAATTTCAGCCGCCGCGACCCGTTCTTTTTACCGTTTGCAAGATGTCGGGAAGCAAGACCAACTTACCCATCAAACGGGTTTATCCGGGCGTGCATTACTGGTGTTAACCCCGTGGCTGGGAATAGGAGCGGAAGGGACTTGGTTTGAAAAGGAAAAATCAATTGCCTATGTTCCCGGTTATAAGACTATCCGTTACGGATTGATTGGGAAATTCACGTTAACTCCGGATACACAACCCAGCGTTTATGTATTAGCCGGGACCGGAAAGACCAAGCGGGAGTTTTCGTATGCTTTTAATTTGCAAGAAACAGATACAACTTCGTATATATTGTCCGGGGTTGGATTAGAGGTTTCTGTTTTTCGCGGACTATTTATAGCGGCAGAAGTGGACGGCGTTTACAATTTACATAGGCACGTAAGCCGCTTTTTTGCGTTGAACCGCCGTTGGGAAATAGAAGTTTCCGCCCGGGCCGGAATTCGCTTTTAATCGTTGGACTTTTCAAGAGTAACCGCCGCCGAAGCACTCTGGCGGTTATTTTTTTTGAGGAGCGGCCTTTAATACAGGTTTAGGGGCGGCTTTTAAATACGTTGTTTTTGAAGCCGGCGGAGTAATTCCATAAAATTTTAAAATGCCCTCATATAATGCTTGTACAAACGGTGCTCGGCCCTGTACGGATTGAGCCATTTCTTCCTGCTCCGGCAAAATGATAAATGCATTTTCTACCAAAATACTGGGCATTGGTGAAATGCGCGGAATAAATAAAACGTCGTTGTGAACTAGTCCATTATCGGCCACGGGAGCCAGTCGGTTATATGCTTGATAAACGGCTTGGGCCAATCCGAAACTGTGCGGATAAGTGTAGTAAATAGAATATCCGCGCGGTTTTTCCAACGGGTTTAACGTATCGGGTAACGCGTTATAATGCAGACTAACAAAAATGTGGGCATTTTCCTCCAGGGCTTTTTGGTAACGGGCTTGTAAACTCATTTTATTGTTTCCTTGGCGTGTTAAAATAACAGTAGCGCCTAATTTCTCCAGTTTAGGTTTTAATTCCATGGCCAAGGCTAAGGTGGCTTCATATTCCAAATAACCGGTAGGACCTACGGCCCCATCATACGGAGGGGTACGTTTGGGACTATGCCCCGCATCAATTAAAATGCGTGCCCCGGCTAACGGCTTTTGTTTGGTAGGGGAAAGTGCGGGTTTATGTATGAGATCCACCCATAAATTAGTTCCGTCAAAATCATATCCATATCCCCAAAGTGATTGACCGGGCTTGAAATAAATTTTAAAGGAGACGGTATTGGAAGCAGTTTTCGCCCAATGAATATAGTCTACAATCGGGCTTCCGGCATCAAAACTAAAATTTTCTTCCGGCATTTGCGAATAATACAGCGATAATTCCAACCGGTCCTTAAATTCCTCAATGCGAATAGGTACGGCCCGCGTTCCTTCAAAAGAAATTCGGGTTTTGTTATTCAGTACCGTCATTTGAAGGGTCTGTATCAAGTTATCTTCGGTAATTAGTGAGTGGGTCTGTTTTAAATTTGTTTTTTCTAACCAGGCGGATTCCTGTTCATTCAAAACCAAACGGTATTGATTGGCTTTTTCACCGGTAATTTGTACTTGCCCGTATGCGCGGTAATGGGGATATAAGTTGCCTTGGACCGTGGGTAATTTACGTATTTTGGTTCCCGGAGCGGTGATCAAGGCCTGTTTGATGGATTTTTTATCCCATACCGATAATTTAGCCGGTGCGGTAATTTTTGCCTTAGAGTGGCTGGAAGCAAACTGCATACGGTATATTAGTTTCACTTCTTTGGGTTTTTGGGAAGGGGAAATGATAAATGAAGCACGGTATATGCCGGGCTGGGAGGCAGATTCCGTCAATTTGATTTTTTTCCCGCCTTTTAAGCCTGGTAACGCAGCCGTAACTTCGGCTCCGGGTGTTCCGCGTACATATAAAGGGAGCGTATCCCCGGGTAGCAGGGCAACCGGCCGTTGCGGAAACACTTCCTCCGGATCAAAAGCCGCCGTTTTTTCAAATTCTTTGATATCTGTACCGGGAACTGTAATATGGCGGACTGCTTGATAAATTTTTCCTTGGCTGGCGGCGGTTAATACAAAGGGAAACGACCCGGTTTCTACCGGTAAAAATGCAATAAATCCGCCGTTTTTATGGACGGGTACCGTGGAGCCGTTAATTTCCAGCGTTACCGGGGCCGGTAAGCGAACTTGGCCGAATAAATACACATTTTTTGCGCCCCGGGGTACTTTCATATTTTCTTGCGGATATTGGACGGTAATGGGGGCCTCGGCAGGAGTTGTTTTTTCTTGTGCGGGCAAAAAGGGAGCCACCGGAATTGCTTCCTGTGCGCAGAGTAGGGTGTAGAAAGAAGTGGCGAAAAGTAAAAAAAAGGTTTTTTTCATTCTTATAAAATGATAACATAAATCTATGGTATGTTGCGAAGACATTCTTAAATTTTTAAATGTTTATTTAAATAGCGCCCAGATTCCGGATGCCAGCCATAACGGGTTACAAGTAGCCGGCACCCCTGAAGTCAAAAAAATAGTGTTTGGGGTATCTGCTTCGTTGGAATTGTTTCATCAGGCCGCCTATGCCGGGGCAGACCTGATTGTGGTGCATCATGGCCTTTTATGGGGGCAGGAACAACCGCTCGTGGGGTTATTTCGTGAAAGAGTGGCGGTTTTGTTAAAGAATAACATTAATTTAGCCGCGTACCATTTACCCTTGGATAAGCATCCTGTTGTGGGGCATAATGCCTGCTTAATGCGTGAACTTAAAGTGCAGCGGATCCAGCCGTTTGGCACTTACCACGGGGTGGATATTGGCTTTAGCGGGATAGTGGATAAACCGCTTACGGAAGTAGTGAGTGCGTTGGAGCGTTACTGCCAAACGAAGGCACACGTGCTTGCCTATGGACCGGAACAGGTGCACCAGGTGGCGGCTGTTAGCGGAGGAGCCCATAGTTTGCTGCCGCAAGCCATTGAGCAACACATGGATTTGTATATTACGGGCGTATTAGACGAACCGGTACAAGAATGGTGCCGGGAGGGGCATATGAATTGTATAGCGCTCGGTCATTATAATTCCGAGAAACCGGGAATTTGGGCGCTTAAAGATTTGGTGGCAAAACATTTTCCCGAAGTAGAAACCCAATTTATCGATGTGCCCAATGCCATTTAAAGGAGAACGTACATGACGGAAAAAGACTTACTGAAAAAAATTGATACTTATAAGCAAGATGTAATTGACTTGCAAACCCACATGATTGCCTGCCCGGCGGTTTCACCATCCCAAGGGGGAAAAGGGGAAGGGGCTAAAGCGGCTTATTTAATGAGCGTGCTTAAAAAAATGAAATTTGATGAAATTAAATCCATTAATGTAAAAGATCCGCAGGCAGAGGGGGGCTTCCGTCCAAACATTATTGCTACTTATTACGGGCAAGACCGCAGTAAAACCTTATGGGTTATGGCCCATATGGATGTGGTGCCGGCCGGTAATTTAAATGATTGGAAAACCGATCCCTTTAAGGCGGTTGTTAAAGGGGACAAAATTTATGGACGCGGATCGGAAGATAATCACCAGGGGGTCGTGTGCGGTATTTTAGCCATTAAAGCCTTTATGGATTTGGGTCTGCGCCCGCCGTGCAACTACGCCTTATTATTGAATGCAGACGAAGAAATCGGCAGCGAATTCGGTATTTTGGAAATTTTGAAGAAACACCCGAAAACATTTGGAAAAAAAGACGTTTTTATTGTGCCGGACGGCGGTGTTGCTGACGGGACCATGGTAGAAGTAGCCGAAAAGAACGTGATGTGGGTAGAATTTACGGTTCATGGTAAAACGACGCACGGTTCTACCCCTAAAACAGGAATCAATGCCCATCACGCCAGCGCACGGTTGATTGTGGCTCTCGTAGACGAATTGCATAAAAAATTTAATAAAAAGAATGCGCTTTTTGCTCCGGAATCCGCCAGCACGTTTGCGGCTACCAAACACGAAGCAAATGTGCCCAACATTAACACCATTCCCGGCGTAGATGTGTTCTGTATGGACTGCCGTATTTTGCCGTGCTATTCCAATAAAGAAGTATTAGCCGAAATGATGCGTATTGTTAAAAAAATTGAAAAACAATGCAAGGTAAAAGTAACGGTTAAAATTCCGCATCAGGAATCTTCTAAACCGACGGACAAAAAAGAGCCGTTAGTGAAATTAATGTTGGAATCGGTTCACCGGATTTACAAAAACTCGCCTAAAGTGGTGGGTGTGGGCGGCGGAACGGTAGCCGCATCTTTGCGCAATGCAGGGTATCCGGCTGTGGTATATTCTAAACTGGATGAAACCATGCACCAACCGAACGAATATACCAGCATCAAAAATACATTAGGCGATAGTAAAATTTTTGCACTGATTGCCTATCAATTTAAATAAGGGGTATTTATGAAAAAAGGATTTATCGCCTTAGAGATCCTGGTATTAGTGGTTATCTTTGTCCTGTTAGCGGGATTTACGGTGCCTAAATTTAAGGCACTCGTTTACAAGGCCAAAGAAGGCGGTACCAAACACCAACTCGTGCGGGTACGTAGCGCAATCGCCGCGTATTACGGTGAAAATCAAGGGGTCTATCCGACGGATAATTTACAAAGTTTAGTGCCGCAGTTTATTGAAAAAATTCCGCCGGCCCGGGTTCCGGGATTGCCGCCCTCTGACCATGTGTCGACCGGCAGTTTTGAACAGGCATTTACGAAAACCGGCGGGTGGGCCTATGTGAACGACCCAGCCGATCCGCGTTTTGGGGATTTCTTTGTCAATACCGATAAAGAAGACAGTTACGGCAAGGCTTGGTATACCCACTAGAAAAGGGCGAGTTGCCTCTGCCAACTTATTAAGTACACGGGAAATATATGGAAACATTTATCTTAGTAATGGCTGGTTTATTTGGGCTCATATTCGGCAGTTTTTTGAATGTGTGTATTTACCGCATTCCGCGCAATAAATCTATTGTGTGGCCGCCTTCGGGTTGCCCTAAATGCAACGCACCCATTAAATGGTATGACAATATCCCGGTGCTCAGTTTTCTGTTTTTACGGGGCAAATGCCGTACGTGTAAAAATCCAATCTCGTGGCAGTACCCAATTGTGGAATTAGGAACTGCCCTATTGACTGTTTTATGTGCGGCACGTTTTGGGCTTACCCCTTGGATGTTTGTGGTGCTGGCGGCGGTTTACGCATTGATTGCCTTGTCGGTCATTGATATGGAACTGATGATTATTCCGGACCGCTTTTCACTCGGGCTGATTGTTTGGGGCCTTCTTTTTGCATGGCTAAATCCGAATTTTGAAGGTCTTTGGTGGCAGAAGGAACTTGCCTCCTTGTTAGGAGCGGGTGTAGGCCTTTTTGGGGTGTTGGCAATTGCCTTAATCGGTACGTGGATATTTAAAAAAGACGCTATGGGCGGCGGAGATGTAAAACTGATGGGCGGAGTCGGGGCACTGATTGGTTGGCAAGGAGTTATAACAACCCTTGTAATGGCCTCTTTCTTTGGGCTTATTTATGCGGTTTTCCTGATGATTTTTAAAGGGAAGAAAGGGGGAGATGCAATTCCTTTCGGGCCTTTTTTAAGTTTAGGCGCATTAATCAATTTGTTTTATTTGATTACGCCGGGAATGTTGGTTATAGAATTTTAATAGACGCTAGTGCTTTGGGAAAAAACCTCCGGCTTATAAGCCGGAGGTTTTTTATTCTACAAATGTTTCCAAGAAATCAGCCGCTTTTTCAAAGGCGCGTGCACGGTGGCTGATTTTATTTTTTTGATTTTCGGTCAGTTCAGCCATTGTTTTTTGGCATTGGTCCACAATAAAGATAGGGTCATAACCAAAACCGTTTTCGCCGCGGTATCCAAAACCGATATGTCCGTTGATACTGCCTTCAAATAGGTACGTATTCCCCTGAGGGGTAGCCAGACAGGCAATCGTGCGAAAACTAGCGGCCCGTTCCGGTAGCAATTTTCCTTCTAAAGCCCCTAATAATTTACGGTTATTATCATCCGCATCTGCATGTTCACCGCCATAGCGGGCGGTACGCACGCCGGGAGCCCCGTTAAGGGCTTCCACTTCTAACCCGGTATCGTCTGCAAGGGCTGGAAGACCAAAGGCTTTGGCGGCGGCAGTGGCTTTAAGGGCTGCATTTTCTTCCAACGTAGATCCGGTTTCTTCCGGTAATTGAAAGGCAGGCAAATCCGCCAGACAAACATACTCAATCGCCCCGGAAGTACATTTCCGGGGCAGGATATCTAAAAGTTCTTTTAGTTTATGCGGGTTATGTGTAGCGAGTACAATTTTCATAATGGACATTATTTGTTTTTACGGCGTGCCACTTCATCCATAATACTCAGAGATAATAAGTAAGAATGATACATATCTTCTTCACTGAGCCATTCGGTATAGTTATGCGGATTATTTTGACCGGTGAAAATTGTGTAAGCACCTACTAAACCTTTGGTAACAAACATCGCAGCTGTGGTACCGGCGCGGGCTGTTTGAATATTGATTTTTACTCCGGCATTACGGAAGGCCGTTTGTGTAATTTCCAAGGCATTGGGGTGGGCGCATTCTGCTACATTTTTATAATTATCAATCATCTTGCGGGAAATTTTAACATCGTATTTTTTCGCGATTGCTTTGGCGGCACTGTCTGCCTGAGCTTCCCATTCATTCATCACTTGGGTATCAAAACCGCGGTGACGGATATCCAACGTTGCGATAGATACTTTTCCGTCGGGTGAATACATGTGATGAAGTTCGGCATAACCGTCGCGGTCTTTGCTGAAATTAGGCATCAAACCTTCCGGACAAATGGCGGCCCCTAATTCACAAGCCGGCGTCCAAGCGTTGCGGTATCCGTTTGTAGCGGCATAGGATTGGTGGCCGGGTACCCCGGTAACGGTAATAATTTGTTGGCGGGCATTAAAGTTTTCAGTAATTACACGTCCACCGGATCCGCCATCAAAATCAAAGGCAATTTCCGGCCGGTAAGGGGTTTCTTCTACAAATTCAGCAGCACGACCGACGTCTTCATTCGGAGCAATTACAATTTGAATAGTTCCATGCGGGCGGTTCGGGTTTTCGGCCAGGGTTTGCATAAATGTCATCAATACGGAAAGCCCTGCCCCGTCATCGGCTCCCAAAATCGTATTTCCGTCGGAAGTAACGACCATTTTACCCACCTGACTGGGTAAATAAGCCCCGTTGGGTTGGGTAGGATCAATCACTTGGTTATTTTCTAATACAATTGGTTTTCCGTCATATTTTTGAATGACACGGGCTTGTACATTATCGGCTTCAATTCCGGGAGTAACGTCGTAGTGGCCGCTATACCCGAGGACCGGTACCGGATAATTTACGTTGGAGGGAATTTCCACAAAGATGTAGTAGTGTTCGGTTAAAATTACATTCAACCCCATTGCTTTGATTTCTGCGTATAATTTTTTGGCAGTTTCAATTTGGTCCGGGGTAATTTGTTCTGTTTCGCTGCTTTGGCGGTTATAAGATACATATTTTAAGAAACGTTCTAATAAAGCAGGACGATATTTTGCGGCAAAAGAGCGAAGTGCTTTAACGGGATCTTTCGTGGGTAAAGAAGCGTGAAACTTGCGGGTAATTCTGTTTTCCAAAGCGGATTTTTGTTTCGGATTTACAGGAATAACTTCATATGCCTGTGCAGAGGTAAAACAAAGGATGCTAAGTAGTACGGATACTACGTTCCAATATTTTTTATGCATAACATCTCCTTGATAAATGTAGATACTATTATTTTAATAATCCGTTGCTAATTTGTGCAAGGGCCAAAAGACCTAGTTTAGCAGATAGGACCGAAATAGGTCTATTTTTCCATTCTTTTTCTGTTTGCATAAAAAGAGTCCACAAAACACTTGACTTGTTTTTTTGGTATAACACTTATGACATTACCTTGTAAACATTAAGAAGTGTGTATGAAAAATCAAAATACAGGCAGTTTAGGATTTACACTTATCGAATTATTAGTGGTCGTGTTGATTATCGGTATATTGGCAAGCGTTGCCTTGCCGCAATATCAAAAAACGGTGAAAAAAGCGCGTGCGGCGGAGGCATGGGCTATCTTAAAGCAGTCAATGATGCATTGGATATTAAAAATATGGAAAAAGGTACTTCGAACTAGCGGTATCCTTTTGATGAATTAGCCATTACACTTGTCAATGCGAGTGGCGGGAGTGTTACGGGATATTCCTTTCAAGGGAAAGATTATACTTATCAAATTGATGCAATTTCCAATTTCGGTTTTGGTGGATTAGTGGCTACCCGGAAATATTCTAATAATGTGCAAGATTGGATGAATCTGAATATAGTAAATGGGAAAAGGTATTGTCTTCCACCTCCTACCTTAGGAAAAAACCATGGTAAAGAAATAGGCTTTTCTAACAAAGCGACAGGCGTTGGTTGTTCGCTTGGCCAAGGCATTGAGGCAGATTACGCAACACTTTGCTATGTGGAGTAATGTTTTGAAAACAAAAAATCCCGGGCAAATGTCCGGGATTTTTTTGTGATACAAATTAATTTATTTTTCCTGTAAATTCCACAGGGTAATCAGCCGCATTAACGTGCGGAAAGACGCTTCCATCACATCTACATCCGCATATTCCAGTTCGCTATGGATGTTGAATTGTCCGGAAAAAATATCCGGCGTTGGAAGTCCGCGTGCGGAAAGTTGGGCCCCGTCCGTCCCACCGCGTGCGGCGGTTAATATAGGGGTAATTTCTTCCTGCTGCATGGCTAAATTCGCCATTTCTATGACCTGCTTGGGCAAAAACGGTTTCATATTTTGGTATTGGTCGGTAAATTTTAAATCAAACCCGGTCCCTTTATAATTCATGGCTTTGACCGTATTAAATGCATTTTTTACATCATTGACCAGTTCATTCATCTCCGTATCGGTAAAGGCACGGATAATACCTTTGACTTCTGTACGGTCATTTTGAGTCGTAATGCTGTCTACCAAAATAAATCCTTTGCGCCCGGAAGTAGATTCCGGCCGCTTGTGCCGCGGAAGTAACGTGTGAAAATCCGAAGCCATTAGCACGTTATCGGCAAAGGGAGAATTGATGGCAGCACCCGGATGAACCGCCCGGTTCCCTTCAAACAGGGCGGTAAAGGATTTGGCGTTAAACGTTTCGTTGATAATTTCTCCCATATTTCCGCCGTCTACCGTATAGGCATAATCCGCTCCGAAATCCGCCACGTTCAAGTGGGCAATCCCGCTCCCGATTTCCTCATCCGGAGTGAAAGCAATTTTTATAGTTCCATGTTCAATAGTCGGATGATCGTATAAAAATTGTACGAGGGTCATCACAATAGCAAGCCCGGTTTTATCGTCCGCCCCTAATAATGTGCCGCCGGAAGCGGTAATAATATCGTGTCCGCGGGCGCGCAGGAGTTGCGGCGCATTGGAAGTGTTAAGCGTCAAGTTTTTCTCGGCATTTATCACAATATCGCCGCCGTTGTATTTTTCGTGTACTTGCGGTTTAACGTTTTTGCCGGATACTTCCGCCGCCGTATCCAGGTGTGCTAATAAACCGATAACAGGGGTTTTTTTAGTTGTATTGGCAGAAATTTCCGCCGTGACAATGCCTTGTTTGCTGGTAAGCACCTTTTTTGCCCCATTCTTTTTGAGTTCTTTGGCTAACTCCTTAGCCAATTTTAATTGACCCGGCGTGCTGGGCGTTGCAGAAGAGGTTTCGCTGGATTGCGTGTCAAACGTAACATAATGGGTAAAACGGTCGGTTAATTGTTTTTTAATAGATGTTTTATCGTACTGAGAAACTGCTTTCCAATCTTGAGCAAAAACCGCTAACGGTAACCCGAGAATTACCGTTAGCGTAGCCAGTAAATGAATCTTTTTCATTAGGCCAAATCCTCCAACGAAGCCGTGATTTGGGCCACGGCTGCTTGGGCAGCGGCCAGTTCGTCTTTCGTTTTTTGGATTTGTTCGGCTGGGGCATGTTTGAGGAAATTTTCCTGGCTTAAACGTGCTTGGCGCGAAACAATATTCGCCTTAGCGGCTGCCAAATCTTTTTCCAACCGCTTGCGTTCTTTTTCAAAATCAATCAATCCTGTAAGCGGTACATAGATTGCCGTATTTTCAAACATAGCCGTAGCGGTTTGTTTCGGTTTATCCGCGTTGGCGGTAATGGTTAAATCTTCCACTTTGGCCATGAGTTTAATATACGATTCGTATGCTTTGACAGTGGCTAATTCTTCTTCCGTTTTAGCCGTAATAACGGCGGCAATTTTTAGACCGGGCGGCACATTGAATTGGGAACGGATGGTGCGGATTTCGCGCGTAATTCCCTGTACAATATTCATTTTACGTACCGCTTCTTCGTTACAAAGAGTACGGTCAAATTCCGGATACGGTTGGTTAAGTAAAAACGTTTCGCTAACTCCTACATACGGCTTGAGTGAGGCCGCAATTTCTTCCGTCACAAACGGAATGAGCGGATGCAACGCTTTGAGTGTACCATATAAGATATTAACGCACAAAGCCATGACGTGTTCTTTCTCATCCGTTTGGAAACGTTGTTTTGCCAGTTCTACATACCAATCGCAGAAGTCGCCCCATAAAAAGTGATAGAGCGTATTAGCGGTTAGGGCTAAATTGTATTTTTCAATTCCTTCCCGGGCGGTTTTAACGGCATTGGCATAGCGGTCCAAAATCCATTGATCTGCTAGTTCAGTTACTTGTTTTGGCATGGAAAGCGGACCGTTAATGCCTTCCATATTCATTAAAATAAAGCGCGACGCATTGTAAAGTTTGTTACAAAAATTCCGTGCGCCGGTAATGCTTTCTTCGGCGTAAGGAATATCTTTGCCGGGTACGGCTTGCATTAATAAGGAGAATCGAACGGCATCGGTGCCGTATTTAGCCGTCATATCTAACGGATCAATGACGTTGCCTTTGGATTTACTCATTTTTTGACCGCTTTTATCGCGTACGATTCCGTTTAAGTAAACATCTTTAAACGGTAATTTGCCGGTAAAATCGAGTCCTGTCATGACCATACGGGCGACCCATAGATATAAAATTTCATATCCGGTAACTAACGTAGAAGTGGGATAAAAATAATTGAGATCTTCCGTTTTTTCCGGCCATCCAAATACGGAAATCGGCCACAACGAAGAAGAAAACCAGGTATCGAGTACGTCCGGATCTTGCACCAAATCGTGTCCGCCGCAATGGGGGCATTTTTCCGGTTGATGGTATGAAACAATTGGGGTGGCTCCGTCTTCAAACGACACTTTGGTCAATTGTTCTTTGCCTTGCTGGTCCGTAGCAAAAGTAAGTCCTTTGGCGCTGCATTGGCGGCAATACCAAACCGGAATACGGTGACCCCACCAAATTTGGCGGGAAATACACCAGTCCTGCAAGTTTTTTAACCAGTTTACAAACGGGGTTTTCCAACTGGCCGGGTGAAATTGCAATTCGCCCGATTCTGCTGCCGCAATGGCCGGCGCGGCCAGTTGGTCCATTTTGACGAACCATTGTTCGCTCATAAACGGTTCAATCGGTTGGTGGCAGCGGTAGCAGGTAGATACATTGTTCATATATTTTTCTTCTTTTACGAGCAGACCGGCACTTTCCAAATCTTTGACGGTTTCTTTGCGGCAGAGTTCGCGGTCCATACCCAGGTATTTTTCCGGGCAGTTGACCATTTTGCCTTTATCGTTAATAACAGTCATAACCGGTAAATTGTGGCGTTTGCCGACTTCATAGTCGGTGGCATCATGTGCCGGGGTAATTTTAAGGGCACCGGTTCCAAATTCCATTTCTACGGCTTCATCCGCAATAATCGGGATGGCACGATTGGCCAGCGGAATGATGACTTTTTGGCCTACCATATGGGTGTAGCGTTTATCGTTGGGATTGACAGCAATAGCGGCATCGGCAAAGATCGTTTCGGGGCGGGTAGTGGCAATCACAATGCCTTCCGAACCGTCTTCGCCTTTGTAGCGAAGATGCCATAATTTACCGGCATGTTGTTCGTGTTCTACTTCAATATCGGAAAGGGCAGTAGAACAGCGCACACACCAGTTGATGAGGCGTTTGCCGCGGTAAATATATTTTTTCTCCCACCATTGGCGGAAGCATTCATAAACGGCTTGGGCACGTTTTTCGTCCATGGTAAAGCGAATATCGCTTAAATCCAATGCCCAGCCCATTTTGCGAAATTGATTAAAAATAGCATTGCCGCATTCGTCATACCAGTTCCAAACGGTTTTTACAAATTCTTCACGTCCTAAATCATGGCGGGATTTATGTTGTTCTTTGGCTAGTTTCTTTTCAATGACGTTTTGCGTGGCAATACCGCCATGGTCCGTACCCGGTACCCAAAAGGAATCTTCCCCGAACATGCGGTGGGTGCGGATGAGTACATCTTGCAGGGTATTATTTAAAGCATGCCCCATATGAAGCGCGCCCGTAATATTTGGCGGCGGAATAACAATCACGAAAGGTTTTTTGGTTTTATCTGCTTTGGCAGCGAAAAGTTTAGAATTTTGCCATTTTTCGGCGAGTTTTTGTTCCACTTCTTGCGGTTCGTATGCTTTAGGTAACATAATTTTCTTCCTCGGTTGTTAAAATTGCGTGATGTGACTTCACGCGTAACCTGTTTATATTTTATCAATTTGTTGTGTCGGCGCGCTAATTATGTCAAAATATATATATGAAAATAGGAATTATTTGTGCGCTGCAAAAAGAACAAGCACAACTGTTAGAGCGTTTGCCGAACCCGGAAAAAATCGTTTCCGGCCCGTTTACGTTTTTTGTAAGTAAATTAAACGGAAACGAATTGATTTTAACGCAAAGCGGTATTGCCAAAGTAAACGCAGCTGCATGTGCGGTGGAACTAATTAACCGTTTCTCACCGGACGTACTGATTAATTCGGGCGTGGCCGGCGGGCTGGACCCGAAATTAAACCCGCTGGATGTAGTAGCCGGAGAGGGCTATGTACATCATGATGTGTTTTGCGGCCCCGAAAACGAATGGGGACAGGTGCAGGGGTTGCCGTCCGTGTTTGAGGGGGATAAAAAGTTGCTAGCTTGTGTGGAAAGGTTGAAAAATGAACGGGTTTTCTCGCGCCCGGTTCATACGGGGCTGATTTGCACCGGAGAGCAATTTATTACCGATTCGCACAAATTGCAAGCCATCCGGGAGAATTTTCCGGCCGCCTTGGCGTGCGATATGGAATCGGCCGCGTTTGCCCAAGTGTGCCATTTATATAAGGTGCCATTTTTAAGTTTCCGCGTGATTAGTGATGTGGTTGGCAAAGAAACAAATAACGAAGCGCAATACGATAATTTTTGGGAGACGGTAACCCAAACCGCCTTTGGAAACACCTGGGCGTTTTTGTCCGCTTTAGCGCAAGAGAAATAAGATGAACAAAGTAGCCAGTTTTGAAGTGGACCATACCCAACTGCAACCGGGAGTATATGTTTCCCGCAAAGATGCGGTGGGGAACACGGTAGTAACTACGTTTGACGTGCGCCTAACGGCCCCTTACCGCGAGGAGCCGCTATCATCTGCGGTCCTGCATACGCTGGAACATTTGGTGGCAGTTTTTTTGCGTGAAAAATCTGATTGGGGTTCCCGTATTTTATATTGGGGACCGATGGGTTGCCAAACGGGGTTTGATTTGCTCGTAACGGGGGAGACCACCCCGGAACAACTGGCGCCTGTGTTGCGCGAAGCATTTGAGTTTGTAGTTAATTTTAAAGGGACTATTCCCGGGGCCGAATATGCCTGGCAATGCGGTAATTACCGGTTGCACGATTTAAAAGGCGCCAAAGAGGCGGCCCGGCGTTTCTTAAAGGTGCTTTTGGCCTGGACCCCGGAAAAAGGGGTCTATCCGTGGCGGCAGGAAAATTAACTATTTTTTCCCTGTTTAAGTAAACTTATTATTTAACTAAAATAAATATATGCATGAACCCAACAACCAAGTAATAGAGCCGGAAATTATTGACGAAAACGGTGTGCCCGTTACTGCGGAGCCGGATCGAGCCCGCCCCCAGGGAGATACGTCGGGTGTGTTGGGGGGGATGGCCGTTTTGGCGGTAGGCTTCGTGATGACGGTTTTAGTGGCGGCTTTTACTATTTTCGTTTTATGCCCACTTATGCTTTTAGGGCGGCTTTTCGGTTGGGAAATCAAGCGTTTCCGAAGATAATCACGCGAAAATTTTGGTTTGTTGGTTTTAATTTGCTATAATAAATGAGTCGTAACCGCAGCCCTATTTTTTGGAGAGGTGGCCGAGCGGTTTAAGGCACAGTCCTGGAAAGACTGCATACGGGAAACCGTATCGAGAGTTCGAATCTCTCCCTCTCCGTATGAATTTAAAACACCCCCAGGCGGGTGTTTTTTTTGAGTTTTTTGAAGGAGTGATCTATGATTTCAAATGAACCGGTTGATGTAAGTAAAGTGGCACAGGCAGAAAGAATCATTATTTCTTTGCAGCAAGAATTAAGTGAACGGATTAAAACACAAGGTTCAGGGCCTTTTTTGGCAGCGGTATATGATAGACAGGGGCGGTTAATTGCAAAAACAGCCAATTCGGTGCTTAATGAACAATGCAGTAATAATCATGCGGAAATGAATGCCATTAAAGCAGCTGAACAAAAATTAGAAACGTTTGATTTGGCACCCCATCACCTAAGGCTATATATCACAGCGGAGCCTTGCATTATGTGCTTGGGCGGGATTATGTGGTCCGGTATAGAAGCCGTTTATTATGGGGTCCCTTCGAAACGGGTGGAAGAAATTACCGGCTTTGATGAGGGATTTAAACCGGATTGGTTAAATGAATTTAAAAAGCGCGGGATTACCGTTTATGGCGAAATTGCCGTACCTGAAGGGGAGCGCGTTTTGAAGGAATATGTAGCGTTGGGGAAAAAAGTATACAAACCCTCGCGCTAAATAATTTTATAAAAACCCCGGTTTAACCGGGGTTTTTATCACTTAATTACATAAATAACAAAAGCAGTAGCAGTCCCAAAAACACACAGCATAGTAAGAATTTGGAAAGCCCTAAATGGGCCTTGAGCCAATTGTTAAAAGCAGCCGATTCTTTTCCACATAAAGTTAAAATAAATACCAACACCAACGGGGCAATAAACATCAGGTTGTAGATGATTAAATAGGCAGCCGCCTTAAAAAAATATTGGTTGGCCTCTTTTAAAATAACGCGTATCGTGGGCAAATAAACTTGCCCGGTGCAGACGGCTTCCACGCCGGATACTACAAATCCTACCACAAAGGCCGCTATTAATAACCGCCATAACGAATCTTGCTTATCCTTTAAAAATGTGCGCATCACTTTGTGAATAAAGGACTTTTGGTTTTTAGAAAGTTGCAAGAGCATTTTGTCCGATTTTTTTGTTTTTTGGTAGATGATAAAGTCATATACACACAAGATAAAAAATACAGCACATAACGCAACAATGCCCCATTGAATAAGAAGGGCCGCATAACGGAAACCTTCCAAGGCATATAGAACATGAAACACGCCTAACCCCATTAAAATATAAGCCAAAAATACAGCAGAACAGTAAGCCGTTCCCACTACCATAATTTCTTTTTTATTGTATTTGTAAGCCGCTAAAAAGGAAACAAAAAATACAATTACGGCAAACGCGCACGGGTTAATTCCGTCAACCAACCCGGCACCGATAATGGTCCAAAGTGTAATTTGATTGAAGAACTTTTGTTGGGCGGTCAAATTATGTTCTTCCGAGGGCCCCTGGGGAGGCGATACACGCAATACTTCGTGATTTTCGCGCGCTTGTTGCAAAGCCTTTTCTAATCCGGTAGCGATTTGAGTGGGATAACCTTGTAAGACGGTATCTCCCACAACCAACAACGGGATACCTTCGGTTTTTGTTTGGTATTTTTGAGTGACTTCATGAAACAATAAACTGTCTTCGGATTTAGTAACATCATAGGTAAAAAGAGGAATATCCGGATTGGTGGTGCGAAAGTGTTCAATAAATCCGTCTGCCTTAAGGTGTTGGCAATGGGGACACCACGGTGCCGTAAACAGCATGGCTTGCGTCTCGTGGGCGGTGGCAGGCAAAATCCAGCCTCCCAGCAAGGCTCCAACTAATAACAAGAATCGTGCAAATTTCATAAAACTCCTTCATGGTTGTAGAAAAGTATCGGTTCGCAGAAACCGGTACTTCTATTTTACTAAATTAGTAGTTCTGACGTTTTAAAATGTGCGAGGTTAGCACCGGAGGCCCATTTGATAGGCCTGTTCAAAGGCGGGAGTGTCTTTTACTTCCCCTTTTTGCCAGGCACCGACCCCATAGATAATGCCTTTTTCGTGGGAATTTTCTAAACAATCTTCTGCAAATCCGCGCAAGGCTTCCAAGGTGCGTGTCATATTCTTTTTACTGGTATCTGCGGCTGTTACAATATAGTAGAAATCTTTATCAGTCATTTCCGTATAGCGCGGAACCATGCGGTCAATAAAGGTTTTAAGTTGGCCATCCATGGAATAAAAATAGACCGGAGTGGCTAATACGATAATATCCGCTTCTACCATTTTTTTTAGTAGCGGAGCCATATCATCTTTTTGCACGCATTGGTGCGTGTTATTGCAAACGCCGCATCCCAGACAATAATTAATTTTATGCTCACGCAAGGAAATTTTTTCTACTCGGTGGCCTGCTTCTTGTGCTCCTTTTTGAAACTGGTCACATAACAAATCCGAATTTCCGGCTTTACGAGGACTAGCCGATATAATAAGTACTTTTTTAGACATATTAATCCTTCTTTAATAATTTTTTTTCGTAATTTACGAGATTTTTTTCATACAGTTCGATTTTTTTATTCAAACGTTTCAATACGGCTTGTTGCGATTGAATGCGGAATTTTAACAATTCACGTTCTTTCAGTAACAAATTTTTGCGTTGTTGGAGAGATTTATCACCTTTACTAAATAAAGACACATATTCCGTTAGCGTTTCAATGGAAAGCCCGGCCGCCCGCATACATTTAATAAATTCAACCCAATTGCAATCCTGTTCGGTGTAATCGCGAACTCCGCTTTCCCGACGGTTTACGGGGGGAATAAGACCTATTTTTTCATAATAGCGAAGCGTATCGGCCGATATATTATATTTTTCACTTACTTGGGCAATAGTCATACAATCCTCCTAAATTATATTATATCTATTAGAGTGAACTCTAAGTCAAGGCCTTGTAGAATCAGTTTATTTAAAAGTAAAATATACTTATGAAGCGTTTAGTGATTCAAGCGGTGCTGAGTTTAGTGGGAAGTATTTTTCTCTTACCGGCAGATGGGTTTGCCCAAAAAGGGATAAAGCCTTGGACGCAGTTGACACGTAAATCTACTTGGAACGGGGGATACCGGATTGTGCCCCGGGTAGATAGACCTTTGTTGTCCAAAGGAGGGAGACTTCCGAATAAACAATCAACTGTATCGTTGCAGCGTAGGATAAGCGTAGCAATTCCCCGCCCGTTAATTTCGATAAAACCGCTGAACGCAGGTAGCCGCTTTAAAATCGTAAATCCCGATCCTATTCGCTTAAACAGTTCGCTGCTTGCCTTGCGTGCGCAAGTCCCTTTCCCCGGAAAAGCGGAAATTGATGCTGTTATTTTTGATATGGACGGTACCTTGTTGAATTCGCTGGCGGCTTGGAAAAATTCCGCTTCTAATTTTTTGCGTTCACAAGGCATAGAACCGCCGGCCGGCCTGGATGCGGAGATGGAAAAACTTTCCCTTATGGACGGAGCCAAAATCATCAAAGAACGTTATGGGTTTTCACAATCGCCGGAAGAGATTTTAGCCATGACGTTAGCCCCTATTCATCAACATTATATTACAGATATTCAGGCAAAACCCGGAGCCTTGTTTTTGTTAAAGAAATTACATGATCAAGGTATTAAAATCAGTGTGGCTACAGCCAGTGATAAACAACTGGCGCAACAGGCTTTTGAACGGTTAGGTATGATGCCTTATATTGATTTTATCGTCACTTGTGATGAGGTGGGGGTGGGTAAACAAAGCCCTGCAGTATATGATGCCGCGCGCCAACGGTTTGGTACTGCAAAAGAGCGTACACTAGTGGTGGAAGATGCTTTACATGCGCTTCAAACGGCTAAAAAGGCGGGTTATTTAACTGCCGCAGTGGCAGAACCCTTCCACTCTGTGGAACACGAAATAGCCATAGCAACGGAAGGGAATTATTTTATTTCTTCTTATTTGACCGGTACGGTGTTTGCGCGCTGATTCAAGAAAAGGATGAAATCTATTTAATAAGTTAGAAAAAGGACCTTCCAGAATCAAAATACCCGGCTTTTAAAGCCGGGTATTTTGATGTTTAAATCGAATTAAATTTCTTTGTGCATCACTTTGAGTACATTCTTTTCTTTGGCTACCGGTAAGCATTCTTGTACGCGGTAATTTTTGCGACCGGTAAGTTCCTGTAAAGCGGTTATATCTGCGTCGGTAAGTACTTCCTTATCATAAGTGGTGCGAAATTCGTATTCTAAACCACTATGTATGATTAAGTCCATAGATTCTTTTAAAATAGCCGGGCTCGTTTCTATCCCGGTAATAGCGGAATATTTTTCCAGCGGTGCTTTTAAATCCATGGCAATAAAATCTACCAGTTTTTTGTCGATTAGTTCTTTCAGTACAGCCGGGCGCGCACCGTTCGTATCTAATTTCGTGGCATAGCCCATTTCTTTTAAACGGGCCATAAACACGGGTAAATCTTCGTGCAGGGTTGGTTCCCCGCCGGAAACAACAACGCCCTCCAGCGTTCCCTGGCGGCGTTTTAAAAAAGACCAAATTTCTTCTTCGGTAACGGGTTCCGTGAACATATGCGGATAGACGAGTTCCGGGTTGTGGCAATAACGGCAGCGGAAGTTGCATCCCTGCGTAAAGATAATTGCCGCCGGACGGCCCGGAAAGTCAATCAAGGTGAATTTAACAAGTCCGCCTATTTTCATGGAATCCCGTTACTTTTTAAAATTTTATTTGTCGCTGGCGCAATCGCAACCGCAACCACAGCCACCTACATTCATGGTTTTGCGCATGGCGAATTCTTCTTTTTTACCTTTGTTCCAGTTTTGTACCGGGCGTAAGTAACCGACTACGCGGGAGTAAACTTCACATTTAGAACCTTTCACTTCGCTCATTTCTTTTTTAAGTTCAGAAATTTGGTTTTCTACAACTTGTTTTTCTTGTGCTGTCATTTTTTTCTTCTCCTAATTTATCCTTTGGGTACGGCTTGGGTCGGTTGGCGGGAATGGGTCCGTGAAAACCCATTGCTTTCAAGCAGTATGACTGCTTCCGTTACAACTTTTTTAGACTTTTGAGAGTCTAAAAAGGAATTTTGTTGAAAGAACTATTTACTGTACAGTTGTTCTTCCAAGAGTCTTACTTTCCGTTCCAACTCTTGCATCCGTTCGGCTTTGCATTTGGGGCATTCAAAGTGTTCGCCTTCAATGTAGCCGCATTTGGGGCAGACGCTGAACGTGGGCGTAATTGAGAAGTACGGTAAGGTATATTTCTCGCATACGGTGCGGATGAATTTCTTCATCGCATCTAAGTTTTTAATCTTTTCACCGGTAAAGATATGCTGCACCGTTCCGCCGGTGTATTTGGATTGGATGGAGCTTTGCAGATCCAACATTTCAAATACGTCGTCCGTATAATTGACGGGCAACTGCGAAGAGTTTGTATAGAAAGGTTGGTGGCCTTGTTTATACAGGTCTTCGTTTGCGCAGATAATATCCGGGTAGCGTTCTTTATCCAGTTTTGCAAGCCGGTAGGAAGTTCCTTCCGCCGGAGTTGCTTCTAAATTGTAATTATTGCCGGTTTCTTCCTGAAATTTGACCAGGGTTTCGCGCATAAAAGTAAGTACTTTTTCCGCAAAAGCACGTCCTTTTTCTGTTCCAATATCCGTGCCGATTAAGTTGACGGCAGCTTCGTTGAGTCCCACTAAACCAATGGTGGAGAAGTGGTTTTTCCAATATTCATTAAAGCGTTGGCGTACGGAGCGCAAGTAGAAACTCATATACGGATAGAGGTTCCCTTTGGTAAAGCGTTCAATTACTTTACGTTTGATTTCCAAACTGGTGCGTGCGACTTCCATGCGGTCTTTCAAATTCGCAAAGAATTCATCTTCGTTTTTAGATAAATATCCTAAGCGCGGTAAATTGATGGTTACCACCCCAATAGAACCCGTAAGCGGAGCCGAACCGAATAACCCGCCGCCGCGTTTTCTCAGTTCGCGGTTATCAATGCGTAAACGGCAGCACATAGAGCGGGCATCTTCAGGGTTCATATCCGAGTTAATGAAGTTGGCAAAGTACGGAATTCCGTATTTGGCCGTCATTTCCCATAACGGTTCTAATTTGGGGTTATTCCAATCAAAATCTTTAGTGATGTTATAGGTCGGGATCGGGAAGGTAAACACGCGGCCTTTTGCATCCCCGGCGAGCATTACTTCGCAGAATGCACGGTTGAGCATGTCCATTTCTTCCTGGAATTCGCCGTAGGTTTTATCCTGTAATTTTCCGCCGATAATAACCGGTTGGTCCTTATAATAGGAAGGAACCGTTAAATCCAAGGTTAAGTTGGTAAACGGCGTTTGGAAGCCGACGCGGGTCGGCACGTTGACGTTAAACAAAAACTCCTGCAACGCTTGCTTTACTTCATCATAAGAAAGTTTATCATAGTAAATAAAAGGTGCTAAGAGCGTATCAAAATTGCTGAAAGCCTGAGCCCCGGCACTTTCTCCTTGCAATGTGTAGAAGAAGTTGACCACTTGGCCCAAGGCGGTGCGGAAGTGTTTAGCCGGTTTACTTTCTGCTTTTCCAACGACACCGGTAAAACCGCTTAACAGTAAATCTTGCAAATCCCAACCTACACAGTAAGCACCGAGTAAGCCCAAATCGTGCAAGTGAAAATCCCCTTCCGAGTGCATCCGTTTTACATTGGCCGGATAAATTTTATTGAGCCAATATACTTTGCTGATTTCGGAAGAAATATAATTGTTTAGCCCCTGGAGCGAATAACCCATGTTGCTGTTTTCGTTGACTTGCCAGTCAATTTTTTGCAAGTATTGGTCTACCAAGTCCACGTTAAATTTGGAAGTAATTTCGCGCATGCGGGCATGTTGGTCGCGATATAAGATATAGGCTTTAGCGGTTTTATGATAATTGGAAGTTAATAAAACATCTTCTACAATATCTTGCACGTTTTCAACATTAGGCACTGTATCCGAGTACAGTTGTTGGATAATGTTGATGGCGCGGATGGTTAATTTTTTAGCAGTTTCTTCATCAAATTCGCCGGTTACTTCAGCCGCTTTCGAAATTGCCTTGGTAATTTTTTTAGAATCAAATTTTTGGGTAGAACCGTCCCGTTTGACGATGTGGGTAATTACTTCCGAGTTTTCCATAATTAAATACTTCCCTGGTAGAATTTTCCGCAGGATAAAACACGCGGTTTTTAAATTTTGGCAAAAACAAAGAAATAATGCAAATCTAACTCGTAGCACATAAAAAAACAAAACGATATAAATTGCAAGTTTACGTCGATAAAAACAGAAAAATCTATGTTTTTAACAACTTGGTTTTATTTTTGCTTAATAATAATTATTACTAATAACAACCCTGCTGTCAACACTTTTTTGGACCCATAAAAATATGCTTAAAAATTAAGTAAAACAAACATTAAAATTTCTTCTTGTTTAAAAGAAAAAAAGTAAAAAAATGTAAAAATAAATGGTTTCCGCCGATAGATAAATGAAGCCGTATGTCTTTTTAGACGGGAAATAAAAACTTATTTAGAAAAAGTATTGACGGAAGGAATAGAAACTGATTTAATAAAAGAAAACCAACAGGAGGGGAAAATTATATGGACTTTTATCAAATTTGTACGTTAGTGGCCGTAGTTGCTTTTATAATCTTGGTAATTTATGCGGTGCGGACATTTATCCAGATTACCCATACCGCTGAAGCCGTGGAATATTTGGCGATGACTACTGCGGAAAGTGTGGAAAAAACAAAAAGTACCTTTGCACTTATGGATAATATTTCTACATTTTTGGATTCCGGATTTTATAAAGCCGCTAAACTCGGCATGGACTTGATTAACAAATGGCATAAATAGTTTAAAAAAATCCCCGGTTTTCCCGGGGATTTTTTAATTGAGTGCCCAGTGGGCTGCTGTTAAATACGTGGCAAAGCAGAGCCATCCCAAATAAGGTACCATCAGCCATACGGCTGCTTTGCTCTGTTTCCAGGCACAGGCGGCCAGCCAAAGTGCTTGTACCAGCATCACGATTACTACTACCAACGCCCCGGACAAGTGGTTAAGCCCAAAAAATACCGGGGTCCACATAGCATTTAGGATTAGTTGGATAAACAATAAGGCGGTTAGTTTGGCCCGCTCCTTCCAACGGTTTCCCACCAGCAAAAAGGCACTAATGCCTAGCAAAACATACAACACGCTCCAGGCAATTCCAAAAAGCGCGTTAGGCGGTGTAAATGGGGGATGGGAGAGCGTTTGGTACCATTCCATTCCACCGCGGACAAACAAACTGCCCAGCACTGCCGGAATTTGGCAGATGAGTAACCAGGCGCACAGACTGATTATTTTATGGTTGTTTTTCATACTTTTAGTATAAAGGGGATTGTTTCTCCGGCTAGTCAAAAAATTAATTAGATTTCCGGCATGTACTATAAATGCGGTAAAAATGCTAAAATAATTTTAAGTATTTCTAACTGTACCCCAGAGGATTTTATGGATACAAAACTTGTTACTGAAGTTACTGCTTGGATGAAAACCACGGATTTAGCCGAATTTTGTTATGAAAAAAACGGCGATTCTATTGAAGTAAAAACACAAGAAGCACTACCGGAACCTGCCCAGTTTTCGTGTTCTCTTACCCCGGTTTCTTCCCCGGCTATCGGTATTTATCACGCGGCCGCCAAAGGTAAAAATTTGGTGCTTGCGGAAGGTCAACCCGTCAAAGAAGGAGATCCGTTAGGCTGGGTGGAAACGGTTTCCAAAAAACATCCCATTACGTCTCCGTTAACCGGTACGTTGCGCATTGTAACCGCTAAAGAAGGCGCAGCCGTGGAATTTGGACTTCCTTTATTTTTTATTGAAAAGAAATAGTTTATGGCTTCCAACGTTCATATTACTCCTTTTAAAAAAGTTTTAATCGCTAACCGCGGCGAAATTGCATTACGCGTTATTCGCACGCTTAAGGAAATGGGGATCGCCTCTGTAGCCATTTATGCGGAGGCAGACCGGAACAGTTTACATGTACGCATGGCGGATGAAGCCGTGTGTATTGGCGCTTCGCCTTCCCCGCTGAGTTATCTCAATATTGATGCAATTGTAACAGCCGCTAAAATTACCGGAGCCGATGCCGTTCATCCGGGGTATGGTTTTTTATCCGAAAATGCCGATTTTGCCGAGGCGGTAACTAAGGCCGGTATCCAATTTATTGGGCCGACCGCACAAGCCATTTCCATGTTGGGTGTTAAATCGACCGCCCGTGAAATTGCCCTTAAAGCCGGAGTGGCGGTTACGCCGGGATCAAATGGAATTGTCGGTAAAAATTACCGGGAAGTAGCACGAAAAATTGGGTTCCCGATTATGATTAAAGCCACGTTAGGCGGCGGCGGCAAAGGGATGCGTGCCTGCTTAAAAGAAGAAGATTTGGACCGGATGATGAAGACGGCCCAAGGGGAAGCAAAGGCGAACTTTGGAGATGACCGTGTTTATTTTGAAAAACTAGTCTTAAATCCGCGTCATATTGAAGTACAAGTTGCGGCAGACAATTACGGAAATGTAGTGGCGTTTGCCGAACGCGATTGCAGTATGCAGCGCCGCCATCAAAAGTTAGTGGAAGAATCTCCGTCCCCGTTTGTCGATACGGCCACTCGGGTTAAGTTGCAAGAAGCGGCTTGTAAGGTAGTGAAAGGAGCCCACTACCGCGGGGTTGGTACCGTGGAATTTTTAATGGCACCTACCAAAGAATTTTATTTTATGGAAGTAAATACGCGCTTGCAAGTGGAGCACCCGGTAACGGAAGAAGTAAGCGGGCAAGACTTGGTAAAAATGCAAATTCAAATTGCTCAAGGAGAACCGCTTGCAATTACGCAAAAAGAAGCGGCGAAAGTCCGCTGTCATGCCATTGAGCACCGTATTAACGCAGAAGATAGTGAACACAATTTTGCGCCTTGTCCCGGTACGATTGAAGAGTGGATCCCTTCCGGCGGTTTGGGGGTGCGTGTAGATAGTCACATGTATACCGGGTATACGATTCCAAGTTACTATGATAGTTTGATTGCTAAACTGATTGTAACGGCGCCGGACCGCAAGCATCTTTTAGAACGTAGCCGACGGTGTTTGGACGAATTTGTGGTGGAAGGCGTGAAGACCACGATTCCTTTCCATAAAAAAATCGTCAATAACGCCGATTTTATACAAGGTAATATGGATACCGGGCTGATTGAACGTATGATGAGCGCGGAGAAAAAAGAACGTGAAAGCCAAAAGTAAAATTTTAGGTCCGCTTCAACTTAAAAAGTGGGTGCAAGCCCAACGCAAAGCGGGCAAGAAAATTGTTTTTACAAACGGGTGTTTTGATATTTTACATGCCGGGCACGTCAGTGTGCTTGAATTTTCGCGTTCTAAAGGAGATGTATTAGTGGTGGGGTTAAACAGCGACGCTTCCGTGCGCCGACTAAAAGGACCCACCCGCCCGGTCAACTCGCAGGCCGACCGTGCACTGGTATTAGCCGCCTTGGAAAGTGTGTCGGCTGTATGTATTTTTAAGGAAGATACGCCGTATCATTTAATTAAAACGGTGTGCCCGGATGTATTGGTAAAAGGCGGAGATTATAAACCGAGTGAAATTGTCGGGCGTGAATTTGCAAAAAAAGTAGTTCGCTTTGCATTACTCAAAGGGCGTTCTACAACAAACATTATTAAAAAAGTAAGTAAGTAAACTGCGCGGCCAGGAGCCAAGCAGAATTGCTGTGCGAGGGAGATATGTCTGATATTTTTGAGAAGTGCCGAAACTATAAGGATGCTAAAATAGCCATGCGGATGGGTATTTACGGCTATTTCCAACCCATTGAATCTGCGCAAGGGCCGGAAGTTGTTTTAAACGGAAAAACCTATATTATGGCGGGCTCTAATAACTATTTGGGGTTGGCTAATGATCCGGAAATGAAAAAAGCCGCCATGGAAGCGGTCCAAAAATATGGTACCGGGGTAGCCGGGTCCCGCTTGCTCAACGGAAATACAAAAATTGCAGATGCCCTGGAACAAAAATTAGCAAATTTTAAACGCAAAGAAGCCGGTCTTTTGTTCGCTACCGGATACCAAATGAACTTAGGGGTCGTTTCGTGCTTAATTAAAAAAGGCGATTATGCGATTGTAGACAAATTAGACCATGCCAGCATTTTAGACGGAGTCCGTTTGTCCGAAGGGGAAATGGTGCGCTTTAAACACAATGACCCGGCCGATTTGGAACGCGTGCTTGCCAAACTCCCGGCCGACGCGGGCAAACTGATTATTGTAGACGGTGTTTTTAGTATGGAAGGGGACATTTGCCCCTTGCCGGAAATTGTTAAAATCGGTAAAAAATACGGCGCCCGCATTATGGTAGATGATGCGCATGCCACCGGAATTATCGGGAAAACGGGCCGCGGTACCTGCGAATATTTCGGGTTGGAAAACGGCGAAGTGGATTTAGTAGTCGGTACCTGTTCTAAAACTTTTGCGACGGTCGGCGGATTTGTGGTGGGGGATGCAGATGTCATCCACTATATGCGCCATAATGCGCGCAGCCAAATTTTCTCGGCCTCAATGCCGCCTGCTTGTATTGCTTCTATTACCAAAGCATTGGAACTGATTGAAAACGATACTTCCCGCCGGGATAATTTATTCCGTTTAACGGCAAAACTTAAAAAGGGGTTGGAAGATTTAGGGTACGATTTGGGTACCAGTACCACCCCGATTTTGCCGGTACATGTGGGAACCAATGAAAATTGTTTTAAAATGTGGCGCGCCCTGCACGAAATGGGTATTTTCGCTAATCCGGTTATTTCGCCGGCGGTTCCTCCCGGTCATTCTTTAATGCGTCTTACCTTAATGGCTACGCATACGGATGAGCATGTGGCCAAAATTATTGATGCGTTTGCCCAAGCGGGCCGCGCGGTAGGTCTTATCAAATAAACCAAACCCCGCCTTGGCGGGGTTTTGATTTTGGGAGGTCCCCCATGTCCCTTGAAATACGAGAACTACATACAAACGAAGAACTGGATCATTTTGTTAATTTTCCGTTTGAATTATACCGCAATAACCCGTATTGGGTTGGTGAATTAAAAGCGGATACGAAACAGTTAATCAGTTTGGAAGATCCTTTTTGGAACACCGCTTCCCGCGTGCTTTTTATGGCGTATGAAGGAGAAAAACCTTTAGGGCGTTTAATGGCGTTAGTAAACCGTGCGCACAATGATTATCATCACGAAAATATCGGTTTTTTCGGTTTTTTTGACTGTGTGAACGACGAACGCGTATCAGCTGCTTTATTTAAAGCGGGAGAAGATTGGCTCCGAAAGCAAGGAGTGCGTGCGGTGCGTGGTCCGGCGAATCCTTCCAGCAATCACACGTATGGACTGTTGGTCGACGGATTTAACCGCATGCCTGCTATTATGATGCCGTATAATGAGCCGTATTACGCTACCTTGATAGAAAAGGCCGGATTTTCAAAGATTAAAGATTTATTGGCTTTCCACCGTACAAAAGAAGATCCGTTTTCGGAACGCTTTTTGCGCGTGTGTGCCCGGTGTGAACGTGCCAAAGATATTACATTAAGACGGTTAAACCTTAAAAATTTAGCGCAAGAAGCCGAGGTTATCCGCGAAATTTATAACAAGGCATGGGGCGCAAATTGGGGGTTTGTGCCGATTGGGAAAGACGAAATGGCCGAAATCGTCCGCGAACTTAAAACCGTTTTACGTATAGAAGGAACTTGCATCTTGGAAGTGGGAGGGATTCCGGCTGGATTTTATATTGCCATCCCGAATGCAAATCATGTGTTAAAAGCATTAAAAGGTTCTTTAAAAAATCCGTGGCATTTGTGTAAAGCACTCTGGGCGTGGTTTCATATTAAGGATGCGCGGCTGATTATGTTAGGCGTATTGCCGGAATATCGCCGGCGCGGTATTGATTTAATTTTAATTAAACATATTATTACGCACGGGGTGGCTATTTGGAACGAGGCGGAGTTGTCGTGGGTCTTGGAAGACAACGACGGCATGATTCGCGGAATCGAAGAATGTGGTTGCCATTATAGCAAACGTTACCGGGTGTATCAAAAAGATTTATAAAATAGGGCCCTACCTTTCCCACGAGATAAGGCCCTTTGAAGGATCCAACCGGACAGGTCCCCTCCTATACGGCTGGATTGGATGAAATGATTTGGCAAAAGCCCCATTGGGTACTCCAACCGGGGCTTTTGTCTTGTACAGAGGATAGCTGTTTTACCCCACGTAAAACGTTCCTCTGTGTCCCCCTGTTGTTCCATGAACGGGCGGAAGCCCGTTATCCCCCGGAACATTATTAAGATAAAAAACTATGCGCCATTCGGCAATCTGAAAAATTGATTAGAAATTTTGTTGGAAATAAAGAGAAAAGGGCTTGACTTCTGTGTTTTTTTTCGATAAATTTTAATTTGCAATGCTATATAAATATTGGAGTATGTGAAATGAAAACAAATCAAACTAAGGCAGGTTTTACGCTAATAGAATTATTAGTGGTGGTTTTAATTATTGGTATTTTGGCCAGCGTTGCCTTGCCGCAATATCAAAAAGCAGTGGAAAAAGCGCGTGTGGCGGGTGTATGGAGTACATTGGGCTCTTTCCAAAAAGCAGCACGGGCTTATGATATGGAAGAAGAAGGTAGTTGGGGTGATTTGAGTGACCCCAAGAACGTATTAGCTGTAGATTTTGGATTTAGTTATACAGGCACTTTTTGCTCTGGGGGGACATGTGTGTTGCCTTGCAATTCAAGTGCCTGGAGCCATTGTTCCATGTTTGCCAGAAAACAAGGGACTAAAAACATTACGGTGGCGTTTTCATTTATAAAAGATAATCAGGTGACTCAACTGATTTTAGAGGAAAATGGAGAGAAAAAATGTTACAGCGAAGGAAATATGTGCTCTTTATTAAATCTCCCGCGAGTCGATGAATTTTATGCAATAATGCACTAAATAATTATCTGCAAAAAGAATACTTATTTAAATCCGGCATGAAGCACATTGCCGGGTTTTTTATTATTTTCCCTTAGTTACCCGTTCCCATGCATCTAAAAAATCTTGCGGAACGGGTGCTTCAAACTTTAACTTTTTGCCCGTGATAGGATGTTTAAATTCAATGCGCCGGGCGTGAAGCATCAAGCGGTCTGCAGTGGCTCCTTTATACAACCAGTCCCCCAGTACCGGGTAGCCCAGCCAATTTAAATGCACACGCAGTTGGTTCGTGCGGCCTGTTTTTGGGTAGAGTTCAATATAGGTAAATCCGTTTTTGCGTTCTAACACTTTGTAATCGGTAACGGCTTCGCGCCCGACGTCCGAGGCCTTAATTTTTCCGCCGGCCACGCGCCCAATCGGCACGTCAATGGTTCCTTCGTCATCCGGCACTTCACCGCATGCAATGGCGTGATACGTTTTGTGTACTTCGCGGTTGGCAAAAAGAGAAACCATTTCGGCTTGAAATTCCGGCGTTTTGGCTACAATCATCACGCCGCTCGTTTCCCGGTCGAGCCGGTGTACCAGCCCGGCACGCGGCGTGGACACATCATACCCTTTGGGTGGATTGGCTAAAATAATAGAGGCCAATGTTTCTTCCGCGGAGAAGGCGGCTTCTAAATGTTCTTCCCAAATCGGGCTTTGCGGATGTACGAGCATTCCGGCCGGTTTGATGAGTGCAAAAAAATCTTTTCCGTCAAAAAGCATTAAATCCTTGAGTTGGATGTTGCTGGTGGCTTGGGGAAGTTCAATGACCACCGTTTCGCCTTCCGTTAGCGGCCAGGACGGTTTTACTTTCTTTCCGTTGACAGTAACATGCCCGTCTTTAATCAACTTTTGTACTAAAGAACGTGAAAGCGTTTCTAAGGTATCGGCTACAAAAATATCAAGACGTCTGGAATATCCTTCAAATACAATTGTTTTTTTATCAGTCATGCGAGGGTCCTTTTTTAGTGATGTAAATCCAGGTGCTAAAAGCAATCCCCGCAATGCAAATAGCAATACATTGGGAGGGGGATAATCCGCCTAGAAATCCGCCCCGGTAGTCTCCGCGGAAAAATTCAATCACAAAACGTAATAAACTGTAACAGGCCACATATAAGAGTAAAATCATACCGTCTTTATGCGGTTTGTTATACAGTTTATGTAATAAGAAAAAAAGAAGCAGATTGGCCACACTTTCATAAAGTTGGGTGGGGTGCAGGGCGATGCCGTGCAGTTCCGGTGCTACGAGTGCGTGCGGATCGGTAAAACGGACTCCCCAAGGTAATGTGGTGGGCCGTCCGTAGCAGCATCCTGCTAAAAAGCAACCCACGCGCCCCAATGCGTGTCCCAGCGGTAATCCAACGATTAGAAAATCGGATGTTTTTAAGATGGGCAAGTGTTTACGTTTCATGTAATAAATTAAGGAGGCAACCGATACAATCATCCCGCCAAAGAATACAAATCCATAGCGGAAATCATGAATAATGGTGGCTAATTTTTCAGTGAACGTAGCCCCTAATTGATTCCAGTTCAGAATAATAAAAAGAAGTTTTGCCCCTAAAAGGGCGCCCATAAAAGCAATAAAAATCAAATTCCAAAAAGTATCTTTATCTAATTGAACTTTTTTCAGGCGCGGAAACAAATAAGCGCATGCCGCCGCATAACCTAGTGCGGTCATTAGCCCGTAACTGGCCAATTCGAAAGAACCGATTTTAAAAAGAATAGGATGCATTATAATAATTCCTTGTCGCGTAACGCATTACGCATAAATGGGTTTTGAATGCGCTCGTAGCCAATCGTGGAACTGCATTTCCCGTTATAACTATGCCCGGCAAAAATTTGAGTATCTTCGGGTAGTTGGGCAAGTTTGAGTAAACTTTGGCGCATTTGGCGCGGATTGGAGGAGGGTAAATCTACCCGTCCGCACGCTCCCGGGAATAAAGTGTCTCCCGTAAATAAATTATTTCCCAGTTGAATGCATACGCCGCCGGCGGTGTGCCCCGGAGTAGGAATAATATGCACTTGAAAAGGCCCGATTTGCAGCTGTTGTTCGCCGGAGTAAAGCGTTAAGTATTTCGGATCCAACCCGGAAAGTGCCAAATCTTGCTCTTCCAAATAACCTTTGACTCCGGTATTCTCCAGCAAGGTTTGAGAGAATTTCACATGATCAAAGTGCCCATGTGTAAAAAAAACGGCCAGCAGGGTTAATTTTTTGGCTTGTAACGTATGTTCCAAAAAATTCATGTCCCATGCGGGATCTATCAGAAGGGCCTTCCCGTCTTGATGAATCAAATACGTGCAATTTTCCATGGGGCCCAATTGAATCACTTCGATTTGCATATTTATTTCCTGTTAAAACGATATTCTATTTCGCCCGGTTTTACCAAATGATATTCGGTACGGGCTATTTTTTCAATTAAAACGGGATCTTCCTGTTCTAATTGCGTTTTTAGTTTGGTTAATTGCTCATACTTTACATCTAACTGTTTAGAGCGTTGGGTAAGTTTTCGTTTTTCCAGTTTATTGTGGGCCAAACTTACAAAACTTCCTCCCAAAAAAACGAACATTCCCGCTGTGAGGGCAAGCCCCCACAGCAGAATTTTTTTATTGCGTAATAGCGTACGTGTAATTTCCTGTGTCATGATCTTGTAAAGGGAGTCATCCCGGCATATTGGGCTTTTGCTCCCAGTTCTTGTTCAATTTGTAATAACCGGTTATATTTTGCGGTACGCTCGCTGCGTGCCGGGGCACCGGTTTTAATAGCCCCTGCATTGGTGGCAACGGCCAGATCTGCAATAAAGGTGTCTTCCGTTTCTCCGGAGCGGTGTGACACGATACAACGGTATCCATGTTGTTGTGCCAAACGCATTACATCAATCGTTTCGGTTACTGTACCAATTTGGTTTAATTTAATTAAAATAGAATTGGCTGCCTGATGTTGCAATCCCATTTTTAACCGTGATAAATTGGTAACAAATAAATCATCTCCTACTAAATTGACCCGGTTGCCTAATTGGCGGGTAATAGCAGTCCACCCTTCCCAATCGTCTTCTTGCAACGGATCCTCAATCGAACAGATCGGATAACGGGCACACCAATCTTTATAAATGGCGGTTAATTGAGCCGAAGAAACTTTTTGCCCTTCAAAATCATAAAATCCTTCTTTAAAAAATTCACTGGCCGCACAATCCATTGCTAACGAAATGTCCGGATGTCCGGCTTGCTCGGCGGCTGAAAGCAATGTTTTTAATACGTCTTCGTGCCGGGTAATTTTGGGCGCAAAACCGCCTTCGTCTCCCACGGACGTTACCATATGTTGTTTGGTTAATATCTTTTTTAACATATGGTAAATTTCACAAGCACTTTGCAATCCTTCCGTAAAGTTAGCCGCTTGCGCGGGTACAATCATAAATTCCTGAATATCCAACCCGGAATCCGCATGTTTACCGCCGTTAATTACGTTTAACATGGGGGTTGGTAACAGATACCCCGTTGTGGGTAAATCATAGGTACGGCGAATATGTTCATATAGGGGCAACCCTGTATAGTTACTCCCTGCCCGTAACACGGCCATGGAAACGGCCAATATTGCATTAGCACCGAGATTGGATTTGTTTTCAGTTCCGTCCAGCCGAATCATGCTAGCGTCTATTTGACGCATATCTAACGGGCTGACACCGGCCAGAAGTTGTGAGATCTTCCCCACGTTTTGAACGGCTTTTAGAACTCCTTTCCCTTGAAAACGGGTTCCTCCGTCCCGGAGTTCCCATGCTTCATGGGAGCCGGTAGATGCTCCGCTGGGAACAGCCGCCGCCCCCCGGGTGCCGTCATCTAACAAGACTTCTGCAGACACCGTTGGAAACCCGCGCGAATCTAAAATTTCGCGTGCTTTTATTTCTTGAATACGAACCATTGATACCCCCTTGGCCGTATGGAACGGCCTAGACAATACTGTCTATTATTTTTTTACCTTCTTTAATCAAGGCAGCCGGGGTTTTTTCGTCATATGCTTCTGCATACAGACGGATCAGTCGTTCAGTTCCGGACGGGCGAATTGCCAGCCAATTTCCGCCTCGCAGAATAAACTTAAATCCGTCGGTAGAGTCAATCCGCCAGACCGAAGTCTTAAGGATGGAGAGCGGTGGCCGGATATCTAACCGTTCCATAATGCGGTTAATCTCGGTTTCCGTTTTGGGAATGCTGACTTTTTGGCTGAAAAGCGGTTTATGCTTTTTATAAAAATCTTTTTTAATTTGCTTTAATGTTTTCCCTTCAGTAGCCAATAAATCTACGGCTAGCAAACACGCCAGCAGGCCGTCTTTATCGGGAACATGGTTTGCGACAGCAAGCCCGCCTGATTCTTCTACGCCCATAATATATTGTCCGCTTACCATAAGTTCGGTAATATATTTAAATCCGACAGGGGTTTCCCGTAACATAAGACCGCTGGTCTTAGCGACTTGGTCAATCAGGTGGGACGTAATAACACTGCGGCATACACGGCCTTTGATCTTTTTATTACGTACTAAGTGGTCTAAAAGTAGCGGAGCAATTTCGTTGGGGGAAATCCAGTTCCCTTCCGCATCAATCAGACCGAATTTATCACAATCCGGATTGCAGGCAATTCCTAAGTTCATCTTTTTACTTACTACCAGATGTTTCAATTCGGATAAACTCACTGGCCCTGCATTGGGTACTGTTCCGCCGAAAAGCACATCATTTGTTTCGTGAATACCTTCTACGGTTACCCCGTGTTTTTCCAAAAAAGAGCGGAAGTAATTTTTGGCTGTTCCAAATAAGGGGTCTACGGCTATTTTAAGTTTTGCTTTTTTAAGAGCGCGGATATTGAGCAGTTGTTCCAGATGAGCCAAATAACTTTTTTGAAAATCTTTGGTTACCGTTACGGCTGCGTTTAAAGCGTTAAAATCTGTCGAAGATGCTTTAAGAATTTGGGCATTGGGCACAGGAATGCGTTTTTCAATATCGGCTACAATTTCATTGTTTGCAATACCGCCGTAGTAGGAAATCCATTTGAGCCCGTTAACATAGTATTCGCCTTCGCTACCGGTAATTACAACGGCCCCAATGGCACATTCATTTAATACGGCCCATTCCGCCACCGGAGTAGGAAGCGGTAATTCAGCCAAACGCACCGTAATTCCGCATTGAACGAGCGCATTGGCAGCCACATAGGCTAATTGTTTAGATAAAAAACGGGTATCAAACCCAACAATCACCAAAGGTTTTTTAGGCTTTTTCCCTTGTTCTTGGCAGTGTTTTTTGTATCCAACTCCGTTAAATCCATAGAAAGGATGTTCCAAAATATGGTCGGAAATCCCGTACGCTAAACGTTGTACGGTCTGGGCGGTAAGCCCATCCGCGGTAATGGCCCGAAAGCCGGCTGTGCTAAATTTGATATCTTCACTCATGGTGCACCTATTATACTAAAAAAGGATGTTTTTTCCTAGGATAAAAAAGAGATTCTTTCTGAAAGTATAAAATGATAAAATAAAATAAAGTTTATTTAAGGGAACTGCATATGAATTTTGAAGCGGTGAAACAATTTATTAAAGAGGCAGGACTGCCTAATTTTCGCTTAACGCAAGTGCGAGAAGCCGTTTATAAACGAGGTATTACCTCCTGGGAAGAAGCCTCTTCATTACCGGAGGATTTACGCAAACAGTTAGATCAAAAATTTCCCATACTGTCATTTAAGGTGAGCAAAATTCTATATTCTCAGCAAGACCGTACGGCCAAGGCATTGCTTACCTTACAAGATGGCTTGCAAATAGAAACCGTTCTATTGAAACCCCAAGATACCTGGAGTGTTTGCGTGTCCAGCCAAGTAGGATGTGCGCTTCATTGTTCCTTTTGCAGTACCGGGAAAATGGGTTTTAAGCGGGATCTTACCCAAGAGGAAATTGCCGATCAGGTGTTGATGTGGTTCCAATATGTGCGTAAAGAAAAATTAGGGGAACGGATTTCCAATGTGGTATTTATGGGGATGGGGGAACCGTTACTGAACTATGTTTCGGTGGTGGAAGCCGTGCGTAACCTTTCCAATCCGGACTACTTAAATATCGGGGTGCGGCATATTTCCGTTTCCACTTCAGGGATTGCGGATAAATTACACAAATTAGCCGTTGATTTGCCACAGGTCAATCTGGCTATTTCGCTGCATAATGCCGATAATGCCGAGCGTAGTAAATTAATGCCGGTTAACCGTAAATTCGATTTGGACGACCTGAAAAAAGCCTTGGAAGAATATATTGCTATGACAGGACGGCAGGTGTTTTTGGAATATTCGGTTATAGAAAATATCAACAGCCGCCCGGAACATATCCGTAAACTGGCGGACTGGATTTATTCCATTAAGGACAATTACCTTTTGCATGTCAACTTAATTGCCTGTAATTTAGGACGCGGCGAAAAAACAGAAGACCGTGTAGTAAAAGAGTTTGCCGCCGGACTTAAAGCCATGGGAATTGCCGTTACTATTCGTAAAAGCATGGGCAATGATATTTTAGCAGCCTGCGGTCAATTAGCCGCACAAAAAAGATAGGAGGAAAACATGAAAGCGAAGTTTTTGTTAGCCGTATTGGGTGGAATGATGTTAGTTGGTTGTGCTACGTTACAACAAGCCGATACAGACTGGATTGCCATTGGACCGGAATTTCCGCCCACTAAAGCAAAAGAGATCCAATTGGTGAGCGGAAGACAAGATATTACCCGCCCGTATGGGAATTTAGGGATGTTGCGTGTTAAAAATCTTAAACCGGATCGGGATAGTATGTTGATGGGCATTGATAAGGCCCGCAAAATTGCCGCTTCAAAAGGGGCGGATGCTATTCAAGTAAACCAATATAACAGCGCTGAAGATGACGCGGCGGATCCGCGTATTACACTGATTGTGTATGCAATTAAGTATGTGGATCATCTTACCCCGGAAGATGAAAAAGCCATTGAAGAATTTGAAGTGTTAGGAATGCTCAATGAATCCAACCAATAAAAAAGCCATTGTTCTGTTTTCGGGCGGGTTGGATTCCACCACTTGCTTATATTGGGCGTTGGACCAAGGATATATTTGCGAAGCGTTGACGGTAGGGTATGGACAACGCCACGAGCGTGAGTTACAGGCTGCCCGGGAAATTACACAACGTTTGGGCGTGAAGCATTCTATCATTCGGTTAGATTTGCCGTGGTTAAAAACCAGTTCACTGGTTGATCCGGATCAACCGATCCCGGATGTGCCGGTAGAACAAATTCCGGATGAAGGAATTCCTTCTACGTATGTTCCGGGGCGGAATTTAATGTTTTTGTCGATAGCGGGGTCTCTTTTGGATGCAGTAGGGGCACAGGCCATTATTGCCGGACCGAATGCAATCGATTTTTCCGGATATCCGGATTGTACCCCGGCCTTTTTTTCCGCAGCTGCAGAGGCCTTAAATTTAGGAACCAAGCAAGGGGTTTGCGGCGGTATACAAGTACTGGCGCCGTTGATGGATTTATCCAAAGCGGAGATTGTAAAATTGGGTGCAAAACTGAAGGTTCCGTTTGAATTGACTTGGAGTTGTTATGCAGGCGGCACAAAACCATGCGGACATTGTGATTCGTGCAAATTACGCGCCAAAGGATTTGAGCAAGCCGGTGTGCATGATACGGCGTTAGATTAGGAGCAGATATGAAAAAAATTTTACTGATATGGAGTTTTGTTTATTTTTTGGCGGGGGGAGTCTGGGCGGCAGACCGTCCGGCATTATCGTTAATTCCGGCTCCGGGTGCTACGCAGACAATCACTCAGCAACCCACGCGGTCCCAACTCAGAAAACAATTCAAAGAGCGGCGGAAATTGATACGAAAACTTGTCAAGGAGTATCATAAATCTTCCGAACAAGAACAAGCCGTTATTTTGGCACAGTTAGAGCAAGTGGTCAGTGAAGGGACGGATGCCGGCCTGGCTTATGTAAAAGAACGGATTGCAGCAGAACGATTGAATTTAGACAGTTGGGAAGCCAAAGTGAAACAAGACGAAGCCAATTTGGACCAAATTAAGAAAAACCGGGTGGCAGAACTACTTGCAAAAGATGCTAAAAAGAAACATAAAGCCCGCCGAAAAGCGTGGAAAAAGCAACTCCGCGAAGCGCGCAAAAAAATGCGTTGAAGAGAAACTTTTATAAAAAGCCGCTTCCAAAATAGAAGCGGCTTTTTTAAGGATTTTTAAAAAGTTTACTTAAACATTCCGCTTTCATCTAAAGCGGTTAATGCTTTAGAAATATCGTTTACCACCACAATCCAACGGCTCATACCGTTTTCCTGGGCGGCTCCATAAATGGCCGTAATATTGATATGGTTATTAAATAGCACAGCGCCGATATCGCGGGCTAAGCCTATGCGGTCCGGGGCATCAATACAAAGGGCATCTGTTTTTACGCTGGTAAAACCAGCCTTTGTCAGTGCGTGGCTCAGTTCCTGGTCGTACTTAACTGCTAACCGGAAAACTGCGGCATCATAACGTACCCCTTGGGAAAGGGCAATCGTGCTGATATTTTCACGTACGAGCAAATCGGCGAAGTTTTTTAACGAACCGGGTTCATTGACTAAAAAGACACTGTATTGCTTTACGATGGTAACTGGCATGATCAAACCCCTTTTGTTTTTTTTATTGTATCAAAAAATAAGACAGACGTTCATTTTTTTGGAAAATGATCCTTTTTCGGATACATAAGTGCCAGCATTTGACGGTGAACTTTTCCGTTACTGGCCAGCACAGTTTTTCCGTAATCTTCCATCTTTTTATACTTTTTTCCGTGATAGTCTGTTATTTTTCCGCCGGCTTCCTGTAAAATCAGCAGCCCGGCCCCTACATCCCACGGATTAAGATTTTCTTCCCAATAGCCTTCCAACCGTCCGGCCGCTACCCAGCATAAGTCCAGCGCGGCGGATCCTAACCGGCGCACATCATGGCAGGCGTCTAAGAAACGTCCGAATCGGCTAAGTAGTTCCGGCATGCGGTTGAAACGGTTATAAGGAAATCCGGTTACTAAAAGAGAATTCTCTAATTTTGTAATTTTGGAAACGTGGATTCTTTTACCATTTAAAGTGGCCCCTTTCCCTTTTTGGGCTAGGAAAAGTTCTCCGGTAATTGGATTTTTTACCCCGCCTAAAATAGGCTCGTTTTTGTAGAATAACGCAATCGAGATGCTGCATTGGGGAAATGTATGCGCAAAATTGGTAGTACCGTCTATGGGGTCAATGACCCATGTATAGGGAGATCCCGTCTGCTTACGGGCATCTTCTTCGGCGTAATAGTCATGTTGCGGAAAAGATTGGGTAATAATTTGCAATATCTTTTTTTGGCTGGCTTTGTCGGCGGAAGTTACTAAGTTGGCTTTGGCTTTTAATTCATAAGAAACTTTGCCGAATTTCTGCCGGACAATTTTTCCGGCGGCTTCTAATGCATGTTGCAAAACAAGTAATTCTTTATTTTTCTTGGACATGGAACGGTTCTGTTTGTTTCAGTTTTTCTTCTAAATAGAGCATGGCTTTGCAGTCATCCTCGTTGTACATCAACACTTTTTGCATCAGTTCATCATTCCCGGTTTTGAGCCAATTGGTAAAGTAAACCATGCTATCCATGGCACCGCAATCGTCTTGGCGCCAGTTGAATCCAAAGGCCGGGGCCGCGGCTTTTAACGAAAAACTGGGTGCCGGCAGATAAAACGCTTGGTTGACGGCTACTTTTAAATCAAAACAAATGGAGCAAAGTGCCTGAAGTTTCGCGGCATCGGTCGGAACGGAACCGGCGAGTTTTTTCATTTTGCGCACTTCATAATCGGTCCAATGGTAAAGTGCGGTTTGTGAAAAATCGGGAATATAATCGTAGAATTGCTCAAAGATTTTAATTTCTTCTTCCGGTGTTTTGGCGATAAAACTGACATATTTATCTTTTTCTTTGTCCCAAATTCCAATGAGGTATACAAACGATTTATTCTCTTTGGTAAAAGTTTCGGTGGCCTCAAAATCAAAGTACAAATTGTATTTTTTAGCCGGCGGCGGAAAATGCCCCACTTCCCGCACAATGGGTTTTTTATGCAGATAGGCTAAGGCATTATAATAGGAATTAGTGGCGTGCGGTTCTTCCAAAATGGTTTGAAGTTTAGCCAACCCTGCCCGCGCAACGTCGTCCGTGTTGAACATACCGTTAATTTTAAGGCATTGGCGCATTTCGGTATTTAAACCGGGTAACATAAGTAAATCTTTGCTTTGGGCGACTACTTTGTTTGCAAATACCCGCCACGGAGCCGCGGCTGCTTTGGGCGGTTTATGGGCTTCCGGCTTGGCGACGCCGTCGCGTATGCGCTGCCAAAATTCCAACTCGCGCGTTAAACGGTCCTGATGCTCCCGGTACAAAATATCTATTTTACGTTCTTTGAGAAAAATGCGCGCAGACGAAGGTATATATTGTTGAATAGAACCCAAAATCAGGTTTAACAAGCACACCTGTAAGGAATAATGTTCTTTTAAATCGTGGGCGCGTTTAAATTGGTAAATCCGGTAATGATAGGCACCGAAGAGGCTGGGGGCAGATTCGTCTTTAACGAGTAAATTAGCACTCCCGAATACAGACTGCGGCAGATTCCATAATACGGCATTTGCAATGGCACTGGCTCCGTGAGCCATGGCGGCTAACGTATTTTTAAACCGTTCGGTTTCTTGGGTTCCCGATATAAAGATTACGCCGGGGAATTCCTGCTTGATCCATTCATCCCGCACCGACCGGTCTGTGCGGACTTTTAAATTTTCATAGCGGTTGGTTTCGTAAACGGCTTCTTCGGCCGGAGCATGGAAAGCGCACCAGATGCTGAAGGGGTCTTCTAATAAAGAAAACATTTTAGAAGCATTAAAATCCTGCTTTCCGGGCACTCTTGCGGCGGAGAATGTATCAAATAGAGTTTGTAATTCCAAGTCTGTCATTATCATTATTCTATCTTTTTTGGGCCGATAAATAAATATGCTACAATACCTATATATGGCAGTATTACACGTAACCAAATACGGCGAACCGATTTTGCGCCAAAAATTAAAACCGGTCAATTTTGAAGAATTGGCCCCGCGCTTGCCGCAACTGCTCAAAGATATGGAAGAAACCTGTTTGGCAGTTCACGGGGTGGGTTTGGCGGCGAACCAAATCGGGTTGGATTTGCGTTTAGCCGTTATTTTAATTCCTACGTCCGAGGAAGAAAATGCCCCGCTCAAACGGTATGTAATTATCAATCCGGAAATCCTTGAAAAACATGGGGAAAAAGTGGAAGAGGAAGGATGTCTTTCGTTGCCGGGATTGTGGGCAGAAGTCAAACGTGCTACGGATGTAACTATTCAATATATAGATGAAAACGGAACGCCCCAAGTGAAGCGTGCCCGGGGCTTGTTGGCCAAAGCATTTCAGCATGAAGTGGATCATTTGGACGGAAAACTGTTTATTGATTTAGTAGACCCCACCTTAAAGCCGGAAGTAAAAAAAGTTATTAAAAAACTCCGCCCAAAATGGGATTAAAATAAAATGGAATTTGATGTAAAACTACCTTAATTGCGCGGGTGCTTTTTGTGTGTTATATATAGACACCCCCGGCTATGCCGGGGGATTTTTGTTTATTACAGACTTGTTTTAAAACGCACTTGACTAATCGTTTTTTTGTTTGGTAAAGTTTTTTATATTGGATGAGGGGGATGTATCCCCTGTTATTAAAATGCTTATAAAGGCGTTTTAATAAGAAATAGTAATTTATATCCACTAAGGAGAACGTATGAACCAACGGAAAAAGAAAGCGTTTACCCTGACGGAATTATTAGTAGTGGTAGTCATTATCGGGGTATTAGCGGCGGTGGTACTGCCAAAATTTAACAAAGTAATAGAAACGCGTAAGACGACGGAAGCAGAAGAAGTAATGGCCGCGGTACGTACGGAACAGGAACGCAGATGTGCGTTGGATAAACCGTACATAGGGAATATTAATAAGTTAGTAACGGCGGAAGTATTGCCGCAGACGGAGACGAAGAATTACACGTACAGTTTAGAAAGTACGGGGATGTGGGCAAGCAGTAAAGGGATGTCGTATGAGTTAAAGATGCCGTCGTATGCGGACGGGCGCGTATGTTGTGAAGGGGCGGATTGCGGAAAACTTAATAAAGATTACCCGACCTGCGATGAGTTAATCGCAAAGGTAGATTACCAAGCTTCCCCAAGCAGTTGTATTTATGAAAATCCTGTCCCCCCCGATCCGAAGCCGACATTTTTAGAGTGTAGCAATCCGATTTTGGAACGGGCTTGTACGGTTTCGAGCACGTGCGGATTTGAAAAGCGGGAAATTGCGGGATGTAACCACGAAACGGGTGAATTTACATATTCGGACTGGGATACAACGGAATGTAGTTCTGCCCCAAAGGAAACAACAGGCTTACCGTGTAAAAAAGGTTGCGGAACGGCGACGGTTTCGTACACATGCAATAATTCCACCGGAGAATGGGAATCAAAAGAAGAATCTTGCGATAGAAGTGACTGTAAGTGTTTAGTATCCTCGGGTTGTGAAGAAGTGAGTGTTCGTGTAGCGAGTACTCAATCTGTTTGTACGAAAACAGGAACTGGCTTTTATGATCATTCAGAAACAGTCGTGTGCTCTAGTATTTTAGATACTAGTAACCGGCTACCGCAAGTTAAAGAAAAAGCTAAAAATTCTGCGGAAGCTAAAGGTTATAAGGAAATACCGGCTGATTGTTCTGCGGGGGGATCTTGTGCGTGTGATGCGGGGACTACATATTATCAAGTGGTAAACCATTCTGCCCCATTTATTGCACAAACGAATTGGAAGCAAGATGATAATCCGAGATACGGCCCAGCTCAAGTGAATTACACTCCCAAGCTTAGCCTTATGTCTTGTGTACAGATGCAGGAGGATGGTAGTTGCCCTGTTTCCGAACCGGTAGAATGTAAAATATCAGATGAAACTCATGCTTCCGGCAATGGCGTGAGACAAACTAGAACCTATCAATGGGAAAAAGTAGGCGAAGCCCCCGGAATGGTAAATGTAGGCGGTGTTCACGTAAATGGGACAGAAGGGCTTCTGGGTATACAAGCGAATGAGCGTGAGTATTATAGCGTTAATCCCAAATGCGGTTCTCTCTGTGGTGATCCGGGGTGTTGGAATGAGAAGTATTATAAAGAACAGATGGTGGGTGAATGTACATACCACAGAGCTTCTATTCATTCACGAGCATACTATATTACCAAGATGGGTGTAATGTGTCCTGACAACTATGTAGGTGTTTGCTGTGCTGATGCTTATATAGTAGAATGTCAAGAAGTAAGTAATACTGTAGAAAACATTACATTACCTTAAATGGGTTTTGCTAATCCCCCGGCTTACAATAAGCCGGGGGATGGTTTTTGCTTCTTGCACCAAAACATTATTTTTTACTACACTATTTGTATGGCAACTTTATTTTTCGTCAAACGCAGCAAACAAAGCAAAAGCAAAAAACGCTTTTGCGCAGTCGCTTGCAAGTATACGGAAAATTAAATGATTCATTTTTAACTGTTAAAATCCCTGTGCTTGCAAGCATGGGGATTTTTTTGGAGGATGTATGTTTATTGGATATCAAGACGGAAATTTACAAGTAGAACAAGTATCGTTGGAAAAAATTGCACAGCAAGTCGGCACGCCTTTTTATTGCTATTCGTATGGGCAACTGGCAGCCAATTTGAATGCCTACCGCCGGGCGTTGGAACCTTTTAATGCGTCTATTTGTTATTCGGTAAAAGCCAACTCGAGCTTGGCGATTGTATCTGCCGTAGCGGCACTGGGCGGCGGGGCGGATGTGGTTTCGGGAGGGGAACTCTTTTTAGCGTTGCGCGCCGGAATTAAGCCTGAAAATATCGTTTTCTCCGGCGTAGGAAAGACGGAACAAGAACTTGCCGAAGCCGTCACGCACGGTATCCGGCAGATCAATGTGGAATCGGCCGAAGAACTGCAAATGGTGGCGCAAGTAGCGCAAAAAATCGGCAAGCGTGCCAATGTTGCGTTGCGCGTCAATCCAGATGTGGACGCGCTTACGCACGTTAAAATTACAACCGGTAAAAAAGAAAACAAATTTGGTGTTCCGTGGCCGCACGCACACGAACTTTATCACGCCGCCAAGCAAATGCCGTCGTTAAACGTGTGTGGCATTGCGGTGCATATCGGCTCGCAGCTACTGGATTTGGAGCCGTTCCGCTTAGCGTTTGGACGTGTGGCAAAAATGGTGGAGGAATTGGAAAAGGACGGCATCTCAATCCAAAATATCGATTTGGGCGGCGGCCTGGGAATCAACTACAATGTAGAGCTCCCGCCGACGTGCGAATCGTACGCCGAAGTCGTGCGCGAAACGCTGGGTCACTTACATAAACACATCATCGTGGAGCCCGGCCGCAGCGTGGTGGGTAATGCGGGGATGTTGATTACGCGCGTAATCTATACCAAACAAACGGAGCAAAAATTATTTGTCGTTACCGATGCTGGTATGAACGATTTAATCCGTCCCGCCATGTATGATGCGTGGCACAGCATCTTGCCGGTGCACCGCACAGGAGAGCCGCCGGTAGTGGCCGATATCGTCGGGCCGATTTGCGAATCGGGCGACGTGTTCGCCAAAGATCGCATCATCGAACCGATGCAATCGGGCCGCTTATTAGCTATAATGTGTGCAGGGGCGTACGGCGAATCGATGGCATCACAATATAATTTCCGCCCGGTTCCGCCCGAAGTTTTAGTGCGTGACGGCGAATTTTCCATTGTGCGTCCGCGGGAAAGTTATGAGCAAATGCTCGCCGGGCAGACCGTTCCGGAATGGGTAAAAAAATGAAACGAAAAATTTGTATTTTGAAGTTCGGCGGCAATACGCTGGCCAATAAACAAAAACTGCTCATGGCGGCTGATTTAATTAAATCGCGCTATGAGGGGGGATATATCCCGGTGGTGGTCGCGTCCGCCAACGGAAATTTGACCGATGTGCTTTTAGACCATGCCTACAGCATCGCCCGCGAACCTGATAAACGCGAACTCGATATGCTCATTACCACCGGCGAACGTGTGAGCGTGGCCCTGCTGTCGATTGCGCTTCGGGCCATTGGCGTGCCGTCTGTTTCTTTGACGGGGTCGCAGATCGGGCTGATTACTACAGCCACCCACACCGGAGCGGATATTTTGTCCTTAAAAGGGGACCGCTTGGTGCGCGAAGTGCAAGCCGGAAACGTGCCGGTAGTGGCCGGATTTCAGGGCATTGGGGAAAATAAGGAAATTACCACGTTAAAACGCGGCGGAAGTGATGTGTCGGCGGTATTTTTAGCATCGCAACTCGGGGCCGGCCACGTGGAAATGATTAAGGATGTGGACGGGGTCTATTCCGCAGATCCCAATAAAGATACCCAAGCGCAAAAATACGAAGTGCTTGATTTTGATGAAATGTATAAATTGGCTTTGAACGGAGCCAACGTGCTTCATCCGGATGCGGTTCGCTTAGCGAAAGAAAAAGGCATTGAAATCCGCATCGTACATTATCAAACCGGAAAAACAGGAACGGTAATTAAATAAATATGAAACTTCAATTTAAATTTAATTTGTTTGGCATTATTACCTTTTTAATTTTGTGCGGACTTTTTTATGGGTTGGTGCCGCTACCGGCTTCTACTTTATGGCGGGCCTTGGTTTGTGTATTGGCGGTGGCTCTTTTTTTCGGGATGTGCTTTGTGGTGGTTACGCAGAAAAGTCCTATCCGCAAATCAAAATAATATGCTAGAATAAATCTATGGAAACGACCGTTATCTTACAAGCCATCGGCTTTATAGTTTGTTTTATTTTACTCTTTGTATTTACCTCTAAATACCGGGCAGCGCTTGCGCATGAAACAGATTTTGATTCCCCGGTGGAAGATTTAACCGTGGTAACGGTTGCGCAACAACCTACCTATAAGCCGCGTTCCTCGTTACTGCAATCGCTACAAGGCGTTAGTTCGTTAGATGTGGCGGACCTTAAGGAAAAAGTAAAAGCGTTGCATTATCGTTTAGAAGAATTAAAAATGGCGCAGGATAAATCCGGCGGCGATTTGGCAAAACAGGTGGCGCGTATGGAACAACGTATTAGCACCTTTGAACAAGAATATATCACAAAATTGCAGCCGACTTTGCTCAGTTTAATTGAAGAATTGGAAAAAATGAAAGCGACGGAAACGGAATCTTCTAAAAAATAAGAAACAATTTTTGAAAAATACGGACAAGTTTAAATACTTGTCCGTATTTTTTATGTTTACGCAAATTAACAATAGATTTTAAAAATAATTTTTTCAAAAATAAAGGTCGTTTTGCAAATTTGCTCTGCTGATGAAAACCACAAACAATCTATAAAATATAAAAATCTAATATTGCAAATTAAATTTTGTCAAGACTAATCTTAAAAAATTTGCATTTGGATTTGTTAGAGTAGTCCAAATTTAATAAAATATATCTATCTATAAAAAGTTGTACGGAATGTGGATTTTAATAAAACAGGAGAACCAATGACTACAAAATACCTGGAACCTATTGCCGTAATCGGTATCGGGGCCGTAATGCCCGGAGCACTCACCAAAGACGAATTTTGGAACAATATTCAAGCAGGTAAATACTGCATCACAGAAATTCCTTCCTCTTACTGGGACTACAAACTTTTCTATAGTCCGGATCACAAAGCAGAAGATAAACTTTATTCTAAAATTGGCGGTTTTATTCCGCAAGAATTTAAATTCAATCCGCTAAAATACCGCATCCCGCCGCAAATCGCCAAGCAAATGGATACGGTGCAACATTTAGCCATTGAAACTACCCGCATGGCATTGGAAGATGCCGGGTACGATAAAAAAGAATTTGACCATAACCGCACGGCGGTCATTATCGGGAACTCCATGGGCGGTATGAAGAATGAAATGTCCAATACGCGGCTCAACCGTCCGTTCATTTATGAAATTTTAAAAGAAACGCCTACCTTTAAATCGTTAGCACCCTCGCAAGCGCAACAGATGTTAAGCGAAATGGATGAAGGCGTGCGGCAAAAATTTACTCCGGTTACTGAAGATTCCATGCCGGGTGAATTGGCCAATGTAATCGCCGGACGTGTTGCCAACGTATTTGATGTGCATGGTACTAACTTTACGGTGGATGCGGCGTGTGCCACCTCCTTAGCGGCGGTGGATCAAGCCGTTAACGGCTTACGTATGGGCAATTTTGATATGGCTATTGCCGGCGGTGTGGACCAGATGATGTCTCCATCTGCTTATATTAAATTCTGCAAAATCGGGGCATTATCCGAAAAAGGATCCTGTCCGTTTGATGCCAAAGCCGACGGCTTTGTGATGGCCGAAGGCGCCGGTATGGTGATTTTGAAACGCCTTAGTGATGCTGTGAAAGACGGCGACCGTGTATATGCTGTCATCCGTGCCGTAGGTGCTTCTTCCGACGGAAAGGGAAAAGGGATTACGGCCCCTAATCCTAAAGGCCAAAAAATTGCGGTAGAAAAAACCTTTGAGCAAGTAGAATACACACCCGGCGACGTGGGTTTAATTGAAGCACACGGGACGAGTACCCGCGTGGGAGATGCGGTGGAATTAGGTGCTCTTAATGAGATTTTTTCGCCGTATGCCAAACCGGGCACGATTGGGCTGGGGAGCGTAAAAAGCCAAATCGGTCATGCCAAAGCGGCGGCCGGGATTGCTTCTTTAATTAAAACTTCGTTGGCTCTTTATAATAAGGTATTACCGCCTTCAGTCAATTTTGAAACGCCAAACCCGACGGTAGATTGGAACACAACTCCGTTCCGCGTTATTACGCAGGCGCAACCGTGGCCGGGCGGCAAAATCCGCCGTGCCAACGTATCTGCCTTTGGTTTTGGCGGAACGAATTTTCACGTGGCATTAGAAGAAATGAACGATTCCTTACTTAAAAAACCGGAACCTGCCCCAACCGTTGTTGCGGCTGCACCGATTTCAACCCCTAAACAGGAGAATGTAAACATGACTCAATATACCTTGCATGTACCCGGAGAAAAAATTCAAAGCGATGTTCTTACTTTTTCTGCCGCTACGAAACAAGAACTTTTTAATGTATTAGATAAGGCCTTAGTTGCTATTGAATATGACCCGACTTATCTGCCGCGTATTTCCTATCAAAATCACGTAGCCAAACCGGGCAAATTCGCTGTAACGATCAATGTGGAAACCCCGGAAAAATTAAAAGAAAAAATTGAGTTTTTCAAAAAAACGGCTTCCTCCCAAGAAGTATGGGAACAAGAATCGTTGTATCTTCGCATGAAAGGCATTTATCCGTTTACGCCCAGCGAAATTAAACCGAAAGTCTGCTTTATGTTCCCGGGCCAAGGCTCCCAATATGTGGACATGATGAAAGATTTGGCTTCCAAATATAAAATTGTGCAAGACACGTTTGATGAAGCAGACCGCTTGCTAACGGGTATTATCGGCCAAACGCTAACGGAAACCTTGTGGAGCAAACCCGGCGAAACCAAAGAACAAATCGCCGCGCGCGAAGCGGCCATTAAAAAGACGGAGATGACACAGCCTGCCGTTTTAACGGCCGATATTGCCATGATGCGCCTGTTGTCTTCGTTTGGTATTAAACCAGACGTAGTGATGGGGCATAGTTTAGGAGAATATGCTGCGGCAGTGGCTGCCGGTATTTTTGATTTTGAAAATGGCTTAAAAGCCGTTTGTACCCGCGGCAAAGTGATGAGCGAAATTAAGGTGGAAGATAACGGTAAAATGGCCTCCATTGCCGCCCCGGTAGAACGGGTGGAACCGGAACTGGCGCGCATTAGCGGGTATGTGGCGGTTGCGAATAAAAACTGTCCGACGCAAACAGTTATTGCCGGTGCTTCTAAATCTATAGATGATGCCATCAAAATGTTTACGGATATGGGGGTACAGGCGGTACAAATTCCGGTGTCCCATGCGTTCCACTCCGCCATTGTGCGCCCGGCCATGCCGCAATACCGCGCTTTCTTAGATACACTTACATTTCATGCCCCCAAAATGCCGATTACCACTAACGTAACGGCGGAGTTTTACCCCAGCGACCCGGAAAAAATCAAAGATTTGATGGTTACCCAAATTTCTCACTCGGTGGAATGGATTAAACAACTCCAAACCACCTATGATTCGGGTGTACGTTTGTTTGTGGAATGCGGTCCCAAACGGGTGCTTTCCGCATTAGCCTCCAATACTTTAGCCGATAAAAAAGATATTAAAGTATTGGCATCTAACCATCCTAAAAAAGGCGGTATAGTAGAATTTAACGATTTATTTGCAAACCTGATTTCTTCAGGAATTCATATTGATTGGAAAGGAACCGATATGGCAGGAGATCATTCAATATATAACCCGGCCTTTACAAATTGGGTAACGGGAAACCAAACCACGGTTGTCAAACAACCCGTTAATACCGGTACTGCATTGCCAACCGGTAACACCGACCGCACGAACGTGGTCATTAGCGGTATTGCTGCCGGAGGGCCTGGCAGTTGGGACAAAATTTTCCGGGAAGGGGTGTTGGACGAAATTTTATCCGGTCGCAATATGATTGAACCGGTATCTTCGGAAATCCAACAAAAACAAATTGATAAACACGTTGAATTTGTCATTAAATCGAAAGACGGCAATCACCGTTTTGAACGGCTTACCTCTGCTTCTCAAGCCATTAAACTTTCTGCCAAAGGCGGTGCTTTTGACTTAGAAAAAGAATTTGGTTTACCGGCTAAATGGGTACGTTCCATGGACCGCAGTTTCCAATTAGCCATTGCGGCTGGGATTTTAGCCTTAAAAGATGCAGGTATTCCACTCGTACTCTATTATAAACCCACTTCGACGGGTGGCTACTTACCGGACCGTTGGGGTCTGCCGGCAGAAATGATTGATGAAACCGGGGTTATTTTTACCTCTGCTTTCCCGGTTGCTAACAGCATGATGGGGGATTTAACCAAACGCGTAACCGGACTTCTTAATAATAAAACCGCTAAAGAAGTACGCGCGTTTTGCGATAAATTCATTTCCCAAATTGCCGATCCGGCGTTGAAAGCCGAAATTGAAGCGTGGTACCAACAGAATTTCAAAGATAAAGAAATTGAACCGCAGGCATTTACGTCTGAATTTATTTTAAAAACAATTATTATTGCACACAGTCATTTCTGCCAATGGATTCGCGCCCGTGGCCCGGCGACGGCTATGAGTGCGGCGTGTGCTTCTACGGCTCAGGCTATCGCCGTAGCGCAAGATTGGATTAAATTAGGCCGTTGCAAACGCGTTATTGTCATCAGTGCAGATGATATTACCAATGACAATGTCAGTGAATGGATTTTAACGGCTTTTCTCGCTTCCGGCGCGGCTACGACCGAAGCGGATGTAACCAAAGCGGCCTTGCCGTTTGACCGCCGCCGCAACGGTATGATTGTGGGCATGGGAGCAGTTTCGTTAGTTGTCGAAGAAGAAAGCGAAGTCATTAAACGCGGTTTAAAACCGTTGGCTCGGTTATTATCTACGGAGATTGCCAACAGCGGTTTCCATGTAACGCGTTTAGATGTCGGTCACGTAGCTAAAGTAATGGACCGTTTAGTGGCCCGTGCAGAAAAAGATTTTGGTTTAAACCGCAGTGATATTGCCAAACAACTCGTGTTTATCTCGCATGAAACGTATACCCCGGCGCGCGGCGGTTCTGCCAGTGCCGAAGCGTACGCCTTAAAATCCACCTTTGGCAAGGACGTAAGCAATGTTATTGTCAGCAATACGAAAGGTTTTACGGGCCACTCTATGGGTGCCGGATTGGAAGATGCGATTGCGGTACGTTGTTTGAATACCGGTTTAGTGCCGCCGATTGCTAATTTTAAAGAAGCGGATCCTGAATTAGAAGGTATTACGTTAAGTAAAGGCGGTCATTACAATTTTAAATACGCCTTACGTTTAGCGGCTGGCTTTGGTTCTCAATTAGGCATGACTTTATTAGAAAAAGTATGGCAAGAAGGCGAACCGCGTATTGCGGATGAAGCGAAACATGCCGCGTGGCTTAAAGCGATTTCGGGCCAAGAAAACCCGGTGTTGGAAGTCGTACAAAACACGCTTCGCATTAAAGATAATTACCGCCATGGCGTGAAACCTTCTTTGGTTATGGAAGGGTCCCAAGCGTTTGTAGATAAAGTAAATGCCGTTCATGCGACACAACCGGCGGCCGCTATTTCTGCCGCAGTCGAAACTCCGGCACCAACTCCGGTTGTTGCTCCGGCTCCGGTACAAACCGCTCCGGCGGTAACCCCGGTTGCCGCACCGAAAGCGCAAGCGTTAGATGAGGCTACCGTTACAAAAGAAGTAGTTAATATGGTGGCTGAAAAGACGGGCTATCCGGAAGATATGTTGGATATTGACCTAGACATGGAAGCCGATTTGGGTATTGATACCGTCAAACAAGCCGAACTGTTTGCGTCGTTACGCGAGCATTACGGTATTGCCCAACAAGACGGTATCCAACTTAAAGACTATCCAACAATCCGTCACTGCATTAAATTTGTACTCGCTAACGCGGGAAAACCAGCGGCGCAAACCCCGGTTGCTCCGGCAGTAACACCAGCACCAGTTGCTACGCCCACTCCGGTAGTGCAACCTGCCCCGGTGGTAACCCCGGTAGCCGTTCCCACGCCGGTTGCGGCCCCTGTGGCTCCCAAAGCGGTAGCCTTGGATGAAGCGACTGTTACCAAAGAAGTGGTTAATATGGTCGCGGAAAAAACGGGTTACCCGGAAGATATGTTGGAATTAGATTTGGATATGGAAGCCGACCTGGGTATTGATACGGTGAAGCAAGCCGAACTGTTTGCCGCTATGCGCGAACATTACGGAATTGCGGCGCAAGACGGTATCCAACTCAAAGATTATCCGACCATCCGCCATTGCATTAAATTTGTACTCGCTAACGCGGGTAAGCCCGCCGCCACGGTGGCTCCGGCTGTATCTCCTGCGCCTGTAGCCCCTGCTCCAGTGGCCCCGATGGCTCAACCTGCCCCGGCGGTAACTCCGGTTGCCGCGCCCGCACCGGTAGCCGCACCGGCTCCCAAAGCGGTAGCCTTGGATGAAGCGACTGTTACGAAAGAAGTAGTCAATATGGTGGCTGAAAAGACGGGATATCCGGAAGACATGTTAGAGTTAGATTTGGACATGGAAGCCGACCTGGGTATTGATACGGTGAAGCAAGCCGAATTGTTCGCCGCTATGCGCGAACATTACGGAATTGCGGCGCAAGACGGTATCCAACTCAAAGACTATCCGACGATCCGCCATTGCATTAAATTTGTGTTGTCTAATGCCGGAGGAACGAATGTTTCTTCAGAGGCTCCGGTACAAGCCGCTCAGCCTGCTCCTGCGGTTTCTGCCGCAGTCGAAACTCCGGCACCTGTTGTAACTCCGGCACCAACTCCGGTTGTTGCTCCGGCCCCGGTACAAGCTGCTCCGGCAGTAACCCCGGTTGCCGCACCGAAAGCACAAGCACTAGATGAAGCCACAGTAACGAAAGAAATTGTAGCCATGGTGGCTGAAAAGACGGGCTATCCGGAAGATATGTTGGAATTAGATTTGGATATGGAAGCCGACCTGGGTATTGATACGGTGAAGCAAGCCGAACTGTTCGCCGCTATGCGCGAACATTACGGAATTGCGGCGCAAGACGGTATCCAACTCAAAGACTATCCGACGATCCGCCACTGTATCAATTTTGCCTTGAAAAATACGGCTTCACAACCGCAAGCGGTGGTGGCTCCTGCCGCAGTCGAAACTCCGGTCCCCGTTGTAACTCCGGCACCAACTCCGGTTGTTGCTCCGGCCCCGATACAAGCCGCTCCGGCGGTAACCCCGGCTCCGGCTGTTATCCAACCGGAAAAAGCAGAACCTTTACCGCAAACGCATGTGGCTACGGTACAAGAAGCAGTTCCGACGGCTGGTAAAGTAGAAAAACCGTCTACGGATATGCTTACTACCAACCCGACCGCACCCATTGAACACCACGAATCCTTGGCGGAACGCCCGGAACGGGAAGGCTATGCCGGCGAGCACTGCCACGAAAAGAAACTCAGAAGTGTAACGGTGGTGGCTCCGGCGCCGTTGTCGGAACGCGAAAACAGACGTCTTTCCAAAGACCGCACGGTGTTAATCTTTGCAGATAACTCACAACTGATCAAGGCGTATCAGGAAGAGTGCAAGGAATTAGGCGTTAAATACCATGTATTTACCACGCTTAAAACCCGCAGCAAAAATACGACCATTGTCAATTGGGAATCGTATGAAGAAACGGAAGCCGCTTTGAAGGAATACGCGGCTGAAGATCCCAATATTCAAGGGATTGTCTATCTGCTGGGTGCAAACGTTAAAAAATTTGATAAAAAAGTTAGCCCGCATACGGAACTGACCAAATACGTAATGCCGTTATTTATTGCACTTCGCGTATTTGAAAAAGGTCTTGCTAACCGATCGGATGCCGATACCTTCTTTGCGGTAAATACCAAAATTGACGGAACGTTTGGTTATACCACGAAAGATGAATTCAATCCGATTTCCGGCGCGCTTTGCGGCGGAACGACTTGCTACCGCAAAGATGTATACGAACGTACCGGCGCCATTGCCAAACTGTTAGACTTTGAACCCACGGTTACTCCGGATGAAATGGCCGTAAAAACCATGGATGAAGTGTTGCATGGGGATTTACGGTTGATGATTGGTACCCGCGGAGGAGAACGCACCACCATCTTATCTGTTCCGGTGCGCTTGGACCGCAGTGTCAAACACTTTGATTTGACCGGTAAAACGATTATCTTTACCGGCTCCGGCCGCGGTATTGGGGCCATGCTCTCGCAAAAAATAGCTGCCCAATATCACAGTAAAATCATTGTGTTGGATATTATTGAAATCCAAGAAAAAACCCCGCTCTGGGCCACAATGAACGAAGCGGAATTGGCGGCGCTTAAGAAACAAATTTGGGAAGATTTAAAAGCCGATCCGACCCAAAAAGCAACCCCGGTTTTGTTGGAACGTGCGTTTGGCCGCGTGAAAGATTCCATTACGCTTTACAATAATTTGCAAAAACTGCGTGAATTGGGAAGCGACGTGGAATACTACCACTGCGACGTGTTGAACAGTTCCATGGTGAAAGAAGTTTGCACAAAAATCAAAGCCAAAAACGGCCGCGTGGACGGACTGATCCACTTTGCCGGATTGGAACGCTCTAAACTCATTTACGATAAAGATCCGGCGGAATATTACCGTATCTTTGATGTCAAAGCAACCAGTTTTGCCAGTTTCCTGGCGAATAACATTGTCAAAGACGGCGGTTTCTTCGCTTTTGCTTCCTCCATTGCCGGTAAATATGGCAACTTGGGACAAAGCGACTATGCCAGTGCGAACGACTATTTAGCCAAGTCGGCCTTCTCGCTTACCAATCAAGGGTATCGGGCGGTAGCGATTGCGATGAGTGCCTACAAAAATGTAGGAATGGGTGTTCGCGCCGGGGTAGAAACCTTCTTGCGTTCTAACGGGGTAGACTTTGTGGATCCGGAAGACGGTATGCAAATTTTCTTAGATGAAATTGTATACGGTACAGTGCCGGAAATCGTACTTACCGGTTCACTTGGGCGCTTGGATTGGGACCACCAACATCGCTTGGAAATGGATGAAATTGTGCCGGAAGGGAATGATACCCCGCAAGGGGGGACTCCTTCCGCTCCGTCTGCTCCGGCCAAAACACCGGCTTCTACGCCGGTAACGCCTGCTGTGCAAGGACCGGATGTTTCCAAAGCCACCCACTTTTTAGGAACCGTAGGTTCTTTGGTAAAAGGAGCAGAAATTCATCTGGAAAAAGAATTTAATTTAGAAAGTGATCCGTATTTAGCCGATCATGCCATTGAAGGCACGCCGTATGTGCCGGGTGTAATGGGCATTGAAACTTTTGTGGAAACAGCGACAGCTTTAACCGGTTCTATGCCGCAAGGATTAAAAGATGTCCATTTTTACTTACCTATTAAATTGTTGCGCAACCGCCCGCAAGCAGTTCGTGTAATCGGTAAAGCCCAGGCCGGAGAAGTAGCCATGGAAATTGAATCCGATTTCATCAACAGTAAAGGGATTAAAATGGGCAATACGCGGCGTCATTTTACGGCAAAAGTGTTAAATAACGGTTTTGTATCAACGTGGCAACAGGTAAAAGCCGAGGCCCTGTCCGGTATCCAAGGAACTCCCATTGTGTCTGCCGAAGAAATCTATCAAAAATATTTCCACGGGCCTTCTTTCCAAGTACTGGGTGGTATTTTGCGGGTCGATAAACACGCTTCCTTGGCAGTGTATAACACAACGCCCCGTCCGCAATGGAACGACGCCCCGCGTACGTTGCTGGCTAACCCCATGTTGATTGAAGCCGCTTTCCAATGTTGTGGTTTCCAAGATATGACCGTGGAACACAAAATGACGTTGCCGGACGGAATTGCGGAATTGGCCGTATTTAAACGCGAAATTCCACCTGCCAAACTCTATCTGTATGGTGTTAACCGCGGGAATACCGTGGATGGAAAAACCTTACATGATGCGTATGTGTTTGATGAGCAGGGCAATGTGTGGGTGGAAGTACACGGCTATCAGGCCATTGGCCAGTAAGTTGGATAATGACGTACCAAGTGGAAGTAATTGATTTAGCAAAGCTGCCTCCTGGCAATAAGGTGCTGACGCAACAGGAACAAGTCTATTATGATACTTTACGTGTTCCTAAGCGACGCACTGAGTGGTTGGGAGGCCGCTTTGCGTTAAAGCGATTGCTGTCCAAGACCGAGCAAGTAGATGTAAAGCAAGTAGAAATTTTGCCCACTGTTGATGGGAAACCGATGGTAACAGTAAGGGGAAAAACATATGCTGGCGCGTTTAGCATTACGCATAGCCACGGGTTTGCCGTAGCGGCATTAGATACGCAGGCAGATTATATCGGCATTGATTTGGAAAAAGTGGAGCACCGTATTGATGCGTGGAAGACTGGATTTTTCCACCCGGACGAATTGACCGGAACAGGGGATGAATTTTTAACCGCTCTTTGGACACAAAAAGAAGCGGTCGTAAAATTGCTGGGCACCGGACTTTCGCTGAACAGTTTTGACGTACGCTGTGTGCAAGGAAAAGTGCAATTTTACGGGGCGGCTTTGGAAGTTTATCATCAATTAGGTTGTCCGCAAATTTCACTCTCTACGACGTCTCTTTTGCCGGGGTTTATGTTTAGTGTTGCCCAAGGGCAGTTTTCGTAAGTATTATATAGTAGAATATAAGTATACCGATTTTGGAGGGAAGTATGATTGAACTTTTTGAAGATCCGCGGCTGGATAAACCATCTAATGATCCGGCTCCGGCCAGTTTGGTAAAATTCAGACAAATCTCCCAAGATGCCCAAAAAGGCGCCGGCGAAGCCAAAATAAAAGCCCAGCACGAAAAGGGAAAAATGACCGCGCGCGAACGCATTTCTTATTTATTAGATAAAGATTCTTTTTTTGAAATCCAAAGTTTAATGGAAAGTTCTTGTACCGATTTTGGAATCAAAGATAAACATATTAAAGGGGACGGTGTGATTACCGGCTTTGGCCGTATTAACGGGCGTGAAGTAGCGTTATTTGCGCAAGATTTTACACAATTGGGCGGTTCATTAGGTTTAGCGCACGCACGCAAAATTGCCGATTTAATGGACCGCGCTATTGAAGCCAAAATTCCGGTTATCGGGTTATTCGATTCCGGCGGGGCCCGTATCCAGGAAGGGGTGGACAGTTTAAACGGATTCGGTGAAATTTTTTACCGCAACGTAAAGGCATCTGGTGTGATTCCGCAAATTTCCGTTATTTTAGGGCCGTGCGCGGGGGGGGCGGCTTATTCTCCCGCACTGACTGATTTTATTTTTATGGTGGAAGGCATCAGCCATATGTTTATTACCGGGCCGGGTGCTGTGAAAGCAGCCACCGGCGAAGAAGTGGATTTTGATTCGCTTGGCGGAAGTAAGCCGCATAGTGAAAAAAGCGGGGTGTGTCAATTTGTGGCAAAATCGGAACAAGATTGTTTCCGCCAAGTGCGCGAACTTTTGTCATTCTTACCGCAAAATTGTGAAGAAACTCCGGCGTTGGACACCACCAGCGATTTAGCCAACCGACCGACCCCGGTATTAGAACGTATTTGCGAAATGGATCCCAAAAAGGCGTTTCGTATCCATCACGTCATTTGGCGTTTGGCGGATGATTATGCATTCTTTGAAATTCACCAAAATTTTGCTAAAAACGTGGTAACCGGATTTATCCGTTTAGGTGGACAGGTAGTAGGGGTTGTTGCCAACAATCCGGCTCATTTGGGCGGTGCGCTTGATTGTGATGCCAGCGATAAAGCCGCGCGTTTCATCCGCTTTCTAAATGCCTTTAATATTCCGCTTTTAACCTTGGTGGATACGGGCGGATATTTGCCCGGTGTTCAGCAAGAGCACGGCGGTATTATCCGTCATGGGGCGAAACTCCTTTACGCATATAGCGAAGCCTCCATTCCCAAGGTAACGTTGGTATTACGCAAAGCCTACGGCGGCGCGTATATTGCGATGGGCTCTAAATTTTTAGGCGGTGATTTTAACTTTGCTTTCCCAAGTGCTGAAATTGCCGTTATGGGGCCGCGCGGGGCGGTGGAAATTTTATATTCGCGCGATTTAAAAGCGCAAACCGATCCTGCCAAAAAAGAAGAACTGAAAATGAAAATGACGCAGGAATATTCGGATAAGTTCGCTTCTCCTTACCAGGCGGCCACGAACGGTTCTATCAACGAAATTATTGAACCGGCCGAAGCGCGCGCAAAAATTGTGCGGGCCTTCCAAGTGTTGCGTACTAAACGCGATCCGAAACGCAATCCGCATAAGGGAAATATTCCTTTGTAACCCAACTAAAAGGCCCTTTTTCAAGGGCCTTTTTACTGCTTTATTTCTTGCCTAATATCCGCACCCGCTCATCAATCGGCAAAAAATCTTTTGGTTGCGGTGGTTCGTAAGGTTGTCCAAATGGCATTTGTGCAATTAACTTCCAAGAGGGGGGCGTTTGAAATAATTGTTGTACGCCTTCATCTATCAGCGGATTATAGTGTTGTAAACTGGCCCCTACGCCGCTTTGCGCCAGTGCCGTCCAAATCATAAATTCCAACATTCCGTTAGATTGGTAAGCCCAAAGCGGAAAGTTATCTTTATACGTCGGAAATTTCGCTTGCAATTCCTCTACTGTTTTCCATTCTTCAAAGTATAACAGGGTGCCGAAAGCAGCGTCAAACGAGGCAATTTTTTCTTGTGTGGGCGCAAATTTACCGGCGGGAATTTTATCACGCAGAACGTCAAGAGTTAATTTCCAAAATTGATGATGTTGTTCATGAAACAGCACCAGAACGCGTGCACTTTGACTGTTAAATGCGCTGGGTACTTGTTTTACGCATTCGCGCACGAGATGTTCAATTTGTGCCGGATTTAATGGACTTTGTCCATTCAGCGCGTAGCACGAACGGCGCCTTGCTACGGCTGTTAAAAATTGATTTGTTTTTTCCATAAGATCTCCTTGTTAGTAGGATAAATTTTTTATGAATTTTCTACAAGAAGTTTTTTAATTAGAAAAAAAGCGTGCTGTTGCGTCCAAACAAAATACTTGACTTATGTTTTTTTTTCTTGATACACTTCTTTTATAGTTACCATTAAAACAAAAGGAGTAAATATGAAACATTGTAATACGGGCCGTTTGGGCTTTACATTAATAGAGTTGCTGGTAGTTGTGCTGATTATTGGTATTTTGGCAAGCGTGGCGTTGCCTCAATATCAAATGGCTGTGGAGAAAGCGCGAGCTGCGGAAGCATGGACGATACTTAAAGCAGTAAATGATGCGCAAAAAATAAAAAATTTTGAAGAAGATACACAAGATGTTTTGTATCCATTAGACGAACTGGGGATTACATTGGTTGATAAAAATGGATCTTCCGTTACAGGTACAAGCTTTGATGGGGGATATTATAAGTACATGAATTGGAATGTGGATGATGTTAACACTTTTGTCGCTGCTCACCATCATGCCCCAAGTGGAGCACAATATTGGCTATATATTAAGGACGGGAAAAGAATCTGTGGAGCGCCCCTTTACACCGGAGAAGAAGGAAAAAGAAAATGTAAAGCGCTGATTGGAAGTAAAATCTGGGCTGGAACATGCATTACTACGGGAAATTGTTTTGTCGAATAAAAAACGCTGTATTTTTAACAATAAAAACCCACCTTGTGTGGGTTTTTTATTTTCCCCCGGGCGGAGGTTGCCTTCCGGTAAAATTCCTGCCGGATTTTTCCTGCAGGCCGGGCTTGCGGTTAGTAACGTAGCGTGCTTGGGATTCAAACTAATTTTTTGCAGTTCTAGGAGTGAATGAGGAAGGTATACTGTCGGAGTCGCGCGCGGTAGCGCGGAGGTATCCGGTCGGGTAAGCAACAACGAAATGCGAAAAATTAGGAAGAATACCCCCGGCGGGAGTTGCCCTCCGGTTATTTGACAGTTTCTTCAAAGAAAAAAGAATTATCCCTAGGCACGCCCGAGGAAAGGATACTGATGTTATCTGACCGAGGGCGTAACAACGGGATAATACTTTTTTCACAGAAGAAATACCCCCGGCGGGAGTTGAACTCGCAACCTCTTCCTTAGGACGGAATCGCTCTATCCAATTGAGCTACGGGGGCGTAAATTATTTTTTAGCAGAATGCTTTCTTTTTTTAGAAGTAGGAGATAACGCTTTTGGGTTGCCCTTTTTTACTGACTTTTTCAGGGGCGTTTTGTGGACTTTCTTCTTTGTGGTTTTAGAAGCATTTTCTTTTCGGACTTCGTTTTTTTGCGCGTTCTTTAGCAGTTTTTTCCAAACTGCATCTTCTTCAGCCTCGCCCAAAATATTGGTTTTGTTAGTTTTTCGCAAAGCACTGTGAAGTTTTCGGGTGCGAAAATCGTTATTTGGGTTAATTTCTAAAATACCGGCCTTGATGGCTTCCCGGCGCAAGGCGGATACGGCGCGTTCTTCAATTTGGCGCACCCGTTCACGCGATAATCCTAAAAGTTCGGCTACTTCTCCCAGCGTTTTAGGCTCATTATCATCCAAGCCGTAACGCATAATGACAATTTGCCGGTCCCGGTCGTTTAAATCTTCCATACTTTTTTTAATCGTGTTTGTATTTTCACGTTTTACAAATACATCATGTGGATTGCCGCGGCCGTCATCACTTAACACATCCTCTAACGTCATTTCTTCTTCCTCATGAACAATAGAGGCTAAAGAATCGACTCCTTTAGCGGCGTTTAAGGTATCCATAATGGATTTAACTTGTCGGGCTGTTAAATTCAGTTCGTGTGCCATCTCTGCCAACGACGGGTCACGGCCGTTTGCTTCTTTGAGTTCGTTCCACGCACGAAACCATTTTTTTAAATTGCCCCATGCATGAGAAGGAATTTTAATGGAACCGGATTGTTCTTCAATAAATTTGCGAATATATTGCTCAATCCAATAGATAGCATAGGTAGAAAAGCGAAACCCTTTTTTAGGTTCAAATTTTTCAATAGCCTGTAAAAGCCCCAGGTTGCCTTCTTCAATCAAATCCATCAGTTCCATCCCCGGGCGCAAGAAACGTTTAGCGGTAGGAATCACTAAGCGTAAATTCATTTCTACGATCTTATTTTTTGCGGCCGCATCTCCTTTTTTGGCAAGTTTCCATAAGCGGGCGGTTTCTTCCCGGTTTGGGTCTTGGGTAATTTGGCCTAAATGTTTAAAATATTCGTTTACGCTATCTAAAGAAATATCGTTGTTCATATATAACATCATATCAAACTTTACACTTACTTTGCTACCGCACAACAGGCAAAGCAGTTTGCCTGCTGTCCGCAAAAAAAAGGCCTCCTGTTTAGGAGGCCTTCTGTATGGTTTCCGGACTAGGACTCGCCTTCCGGTAAAATTCCTGACGGAATTTTCCTGCAGGCCGGGCTCGTGGTTTTTGCCTTTCGCGCTTCGACGGTGTGGCTTCGCGCTCAAACAAAAACATCACTGCGCCTTTCTCATCCTAACGCAGGCAAAGCAGTTTGCCTGCTGTCCGCAAAAAAAAGGCCTCCTGTTTAGGAGGCCTTCTGTATGGTTTCCGGACTAGGACTCGAACCTAGAATGACTGGACCAAAACCAGTAGTGATACCATTTCACCATCCGGAATTAAATTGTCATCACAGATGAAGCAAGCATGTCAACCAAAAACCCTGTGCTGATATCTATTCTACAATATTTCCACCGTTTTGCAAAGAGGTGTTTTCTTGCATGGCGGAATTTCCTGCTTGTTTTGAAATGCCGGAAGGATTATTTTTTAGTTCTTCTTCATACGCTTTCAAAACATTTGTTTCCAAGTATTCGCGAAACTCTTGGTTAATGGGATGTACCATATCTTTATGAGTTCCGTCGGGTAACTTGCGGGATGGCATACATAAAAATACACCTTTTGTCCCTTCGACCACTTTCATGTTTCTTACTACGAAAGAATCGTCAAACGTAACACTAGCAAACGCTTTGAGGCGATCCTCTCCCATAAGATGTATCCTTATTTCCGTTATTTTCATTGGTTGAACTCCTGTAAAATGTCGTCAACACGACAGTCCGTTCCTCATTTTGTAACATTTGTATTAAATTTTTTGCATCCTTTTCAGTTTCAACTAAAGCAAAAACCGTGGAGCCGGAACCAGACATTAAAACTGCATCTGTATTTGTTTTTCTCAAATCAAGCAGCGCATTTCTTACAGAGTTTGTAAAAGGAACAACGCAACTCTCTAGCCGATTGAATAATAAATTTTTCCATTCGGTTAAAGGTGCGGTACATCTTATGTACTCTACTAATTTATCTAAATTGGAAATGTTTGTCAAGATCGCATCTTGAGAAGGAAGTTGTAACCTGGCAAAGACTCCCTGGGTAGATACCACCGTATTGGGATAGACCAGCACGACAAACGGCCAGGGACCTGTAGAAGGAATGGGGGTTAATTTTTCGCCGATCCCTTCTCCTTTTAAAAAAGTGTCCTGATACATAAAAAGGGGTACATCGGCCCCTAATTTGGAGGCTTTTGACATCAAGGATTCTTTGTCTTTGCCGAAAATTTCACACAAGGCCAGTAATGTGTTTGCTGCATCCGAAGAGCCTCCCCCCAGGCCGGCCCCGGTAGGGACGTGTTTGTCCAGCAGTAAATCAATATGAGCGTGTAATTGAAAGTGTTCTAAAAACACGCGTGCCGCACGATACACTAAATTGTTTTGATCCGGTTCAATAAATTTTCCGACAGGTCCGGTTATTTGCAAGGTAATTCGTGTGTCGGAAGCCGGTACGGCGGATACGCTGAGCAAATCCCCTAAATTAATTTTTGCAAACAGGGTAGCCAATTCATGGTAGCCGTTGGGTAATTTTCCGGTTACTTCTAAGAACAGATTTATTTTGGCCGGACAAAAGCGGGTAATTTTCATAAGGAACTCCTTTCCGTGTTGTGCACTAAGGATCCCCAATGGTATTCTTCGTTAGAAAGTAATTCGCCGGTTTCCGTATATATTTTGCGGGAGCCTTCTAAAAGACCATCAGTATAAAATTCTTCCAAAAATAATTTTCCGCTGGCAAAGTAGCCCAGGCGCTGACCGTCGAGGCGGCCTTTTGTGTAATTTTCCTGGTACCATAACCCGCCGGTAGGAAAAAATAATTCACGGTTTCCTTCTAAATTTCCATCCACATAGTTTTCTTTGCTTTCCAAATTCCCATTAGAATAAAAACTGGAACGTACTCCATTTAAACGGCCATTTTTATAATATTCCTTTTTGCGCAATATACCGTTGTTTTGAAATAACGAACGTTCGCCGTCCAAGCGTGCATTTTTGTACATACATTTAGCGGTTAAGATGTCGTGTTGTGTAAATGTAGTATATTGGGCGGGGCCTTCTAAAATGCCGTCTTTATAATTTTCCCGCAATATTTCTTTACCGGCTTCATTATAACGGATCATTTCCCCATTTAATTTATTGTTTTTATAGTAAAATTTTGCTAATACATGGCCATTTTCATCAATCTCCGTTACTTCCCCATCCGGAATATTACCTAACAGTTCTAATCTACTTCCATTGGCGGATATGGTTTCTTCGGCGATTTCTTTCCCGTTGCTATAAAAGGAACGGGCATCCTTACTTGTTTTTACGGTAGTTCCCGGAAAGAATGGAACCGGTTTATGCGGCGTTTTGTTTTTATCAGCCACCGATTGTTGATCGTCTACACGTAACAACGTTCCATTATGATATTCTTCTTGAAAGTTTACCGTATTGTCGGCTAAATTAATCACTTGCAGCGTGCCATGTAACTTGCTGTTGCGGAAATGCTTTAAAGTGGCGGCTGAAACGGTATATTCCGTAACGGCTCCGTCCGGAATTGCACCGGTGGTATTGATAATATTTTGTTCTTTATCAAGAAATTCTTTAGCAACCGTAACCGCACGGTAATACGTACGGCTTTGTGGCGACACAATGCAAATTATTTTTTCTTTCATATATTCATCCTTATTAAATCTTTGTTTCATTCTACAATACTTTTTGGATTATTGTCCGTTGTATCTGCCTCGGGCCCCTTGACAAAGCGCTTTTGGTCTGGTACGCTGTAGTATATAGATTTTAGGGGGAAATATTATGAGTGAAGTAATTGTTACAGATGCTAATTTTGAACAAGAAGTATTAAAGCATAACGGACCTGTGATGGTGGATTTTTGGGCAACTTGGTGCGGCCCGTGCCGGATGTTAGGCCCGGTGGTGGAAGAACTTGCCAAAGAATATGAAGGCAAAGTAAAGGTATGCAAACTTAATACAGATGAAGGACCGGATACAAGCATGAAATACCGCATCACTTCTATTCCTACGATTATTTTCTTCAAAAACGGTGAAGTGGCCGGACAGGCGGTTGGTTTACAATCCAAATCCGCCTTGCAAGAAAAATTAAATTCTCTGTTATAAGGAGATCCTATGAAAAAATGGTTGGTTTTGTTTTTAGTTGTATTGGTTGTAGCTGGGGGCAGTATATTGTTGCGTGCTGAAAATGAAAAGAAACATGTGGTAGCGCAGATAACCAGTGCACAATATGCAAAGGCAGATCCCGAGACCATTCATGTGATGTTAATCGGTTTTGAGGGGTGTGCCCCTTGTAGATTGGCGGAAAATACGGTGTTCTTGCCGTTAGCGGAATATTATGCGGATGATCCGCAAGTGCAGGTGGTAAAAGTGGATACCGTTCAAGATGCGAAGGAAACTGCCGAAGAGGAACGGATTGTTACCCGGTTTCAAGTAAGTAAACTCCCGGCTATTTTAGTCGTCTATCATCAAGGGATCATGTGGCGGCAAGACGGTTTTTCTCTAAGCAAAAAAGATGCACTTAAAGATTCTATTATTAAAGCAGTATCTAATTTGAAGTAAATGCTACCGCCCCGGAGGAATCGGGGCGGTTTCACTTTTCCAGTTAATCATGACACTATTTTCACCACAATTTTTTTTAGTTGACGCTCATAATTTTTTGCACCGCAATTATCATGCGTTACCCAAATTGACTACTTCGTCCGGGCAAGAAGTGGGCGCACTTTATGGTTTTGTGCGTTGGTTGGCGCGCATGTTGCAAACGTATCATCCCCCTTATGTTGCGGTGTGTTTTGATTCTCCGGGCGGTTGTGCCCGCCGAAAGGCTTTATGGCCGGAATATAAAGGAACCCGCAAAAAACCGGATGATGCGCTGATCCGTCAACTTAATTTGGCGCGTGAGTTGGTGCATGGCTTAGGTTTTGCGGTGGTGGCAAAACCCGGGATTGAAGCCGACGATTTAATGGCATTTTTGGCCCGGCAGGCTGCTGCGCAAAACGTATCAAGTGTTTTGGCGACCACCGATAAAGATGTATACCAATTTTTGAATGATCAAATCCATATTTGGCCGGCCGGCGGAAAAGACGGATTTAAAGGCCCGGAAGCCGCCCAGGAGAAATTCGGTGTTACTACGGAATTTCTGCCGGATTATTTTGCCATTGTCGGGGATGCATCGGATAATGTTCCCGGGGTACGGGGAGTCGGACCGAAAAGTGCCGTGGAACTTATTAATAAGTTTGGCCATTTGGAAGATATTATCCGGGCCGTTCATATGGATCATCCGGATTTAAAACCGGCCCTGGCCAAAAAATTACAAGAGCACGAAGGAGATGCTTTACTCTCTAAACAACTGGTTGTTTTTGATTCGGCGTTGGATATGTCTTTTTCGTTAGAAGATTATGTGGTAAAGGTCCCTTCTAAAGAACAACTGATGCAGGTGTTGGCTCCCTATGAGTTTAAAAATTTATTGGATCTGTTTGATTCTTCTTCCGGCCCAACGGCGGCTGCGGAGGGTTTACCTGCACAACAGGCCCCCGTTTCTTTACAGCAAATTCCGTTAGAAGATGCGCTTAAAAAAGCCGCGCTTGCCTCCCGTGTTTTTTTACATGTGGAATCGGAGTGGTTGGTGTTGGGGGTTAATGAACAGGAATATGCATTGCTTCCAATCACGGATTTACAACCTTGGAATTTAGCGGCCTTACAACAGTTAATTGAAAATGATGCGGTAGAAAAAATTGGATACGATTTAAAACTTACCTTGCGGGAACTGGATCTCAAAATGCCGGCCCGCTATATTACTTGTTTTGATGAGCGGTTGGCGCGGTATTTATTAAATCCGTCGGGCGATTTAAGTTTTGCCGGTGCATGTAATGATTATTTTTCCGTACAGATCAGCGAGGAAGAACCGCAAGAACTGTTGCAAACTTATTACCGTTTCGGTTGGAAACTGCGGGAAACTTTGGAATACAAACTGAAAGAAAGTGGCCAGTATTCTTTATTTATGGAGTTGGAACTGCCGTTAATGGCGGTTTTAGCGAATATGGAGCAAGTGGGTTTGCGGATAGATCCGGGCTGGTTGGAAAGTTTTAAAGTTTTATTGGAAAAAGAACTGACACAACTTCAGCAAAACATAGATGCCCGCGCCGGTTATGCGGTTAATATCAATTCTCCCAAACAATTAGGAACGTTACTGTTTGAACAAATGCACATTCCGCCGGTTAAAAAAACAAAAACGGGTTATTCCACAGATGAAGAAGTGTTGGAACAAATTGCCCAAACATATCCAATCGGCCGCGAAATTTTAGATTACCGCGCCAGTGCTAAGTTAAAATCAACGTATGTGGATAATTTACTTTTAATGGCGGATGATGACAATAAAGTCCACTCGTATTTGGACCAAACCGGTACGGTAACGGGTCGTCTGTCCAGTTCCAGCCCCAATCTGCAAAACATTCCGGTCCGCACGGAAAAAGGACGCCTGTTGCGTAAAGCATTTTGCGCGGCTCCGGGCAATGTGATGCTCAGTGTGGACTATTCACAAATTGATTTACGCGTGCTGGCGCATGAAAGCCAGGATCCGGTGCTTATTCAAGCATTTTTAGACGGAGGGGATATCCATACGCAAACCGCGGCCCAAGTGTTTGGCGTGATGCCGCTGATGGTAACGGATGAAATGCGTGCTAGTGCAAAGGCTATTAATTTTGGTATCATTTATGGGCAGGGGCCGTTGGGCCTTTCCCAAGCGCTGGGGATTTCCATGCGCGAAGCCAAAGAATATATTGACAGTTATTTTAAGAACTTCCGTGTAGTCCGGCAGTGGATTGATGATAATATTGCATTAGCGCGTAAAAACGGGTATGTGAAAACTATGTTGGGGCATATTCGTTATTTGCCGGAATTTAATATGGGTATTGGATCCATGACTTCCTTTGCCCAACGTGCGGCTATTAATACTATTGTGCAGGGCGGTTCGGCCGATATTATTAAAAAAGCCATGTTGGATGTTTTTCAAGCATACCGTAATTCGCCCGTGCAAATGACCATGCAGGTACATGACGAACTGATTTTTGAATTGCCGCAAAGCCAGTTGCATCAAACGGCCGCACAAATTAAAAATTATATGCAGCAAGCCGTTAAGTTGCGGGTGCCGTTGGTAGCGGCGGCTAAGGCCGGAACCAACTGGTACGAAATGGAAAAATTAACTTTATGATTAATTCCGCTTCGGGAAAAATTTTAATCGGTTTAACAGGTAGTATTGCCAGCGGGAAAAGTACCGCCTTGGCGTGTTTTCAAAAACTGGGCGTGGGGATATTATCAGCCGATGAACTGGTGCGGAAGTTGTATCAGAAAACATTCGTGCGTAAGCAAGTAACGGCCTGGTTTGGCACAACAGAACCGGCGCAAATTGCCCGGCGTGTGTTTCAGGATGAAACAGCCCGCAAACAGTTGGAAAATTTTTTACATCCGCTCGTATGGAAAGAAATGCAAACGCAGTTAAAAAAGTTTTCCGCCCGTTGTGTAGTGCTTGAATTGCCGCTTTTATTTGAGGCTGGTTGGGAAAAGAAAGTAGATCTTACTTTGTTGATTTGTGGGAGTAAAAAATCGCAAAAGGCGAGATTGCAAGCGCGCGGAATGAGCACAGGAGAGTACCACAAACGATTACAAACTCAGTTGCCGGAAACCGAAAAAATACAACGGGCGGATATTTGTATTGTAAATGATAAAACCCCACAAGATTTAGAAGTAAAAATTACGCAACTTTATAATGCCTTAAAACAGATTTATCAATTCTAAAGGAGAACTCATGGAAGAAACTAAAACGCAGGAATCTATGGAGCAACCTGCCCAAGAACTAAAAGCAGAAAAACCGGCGCAAACGTCTGTTAAGACGGATCGCCCACGCAACTTTGACCGCCGTAATCATCGCGGGAATAATCGTTCCGTGCATTCGGCCGCTGTACAGCAAGCGCCCCGTCAACCCAATGGTGCCAAGCCGATGGATGCGCGTGCGCTCAATAAACTGAGCATGGCGGAACTTACTAAATTGGCTATCAACTATAATATGGAAGATATTGCCAGTTTGCGCAAGCAGGAGTTAATTGGACGCATTGTGGCTGTGCAAGCCAAGCAAAACGGTTCGGTATATGGCGGCGGTGTGCTGGAAATTCTGCCGGACGGTTTTGGTTTCTTACGCTCGGAAGAAAATAACTATTTAGCCGGGGGGGAAGATATTTACGTTTCTCCTTCCCAAATTAAACGCTTCGGCCTTCGTAAAGGTGACACGATTGAAGGACTCATCCGCCCCCCGAAAGACAACGAACGTTATTTCGCCATGCTTCAAGTGCAAAAAGTGAATGGGCTTGATTCGGACCAAGTTTATAACCGCCCGTTATTTGAAAACTTAACTCCGCTCCACCCCAATGAACGGTTTACCTTAGAAACTGATAAAAACGCATTAACCCAGCGCGTGATTGATTTAATTGCGCCGATCGGCAAAGGCCAACGTGCGCTGATTGTGGCTCCGCCTAAAAGCGGTAAAACCATGATCTTGCAAGCCATTGCTCATTCGCTGGCGGAGAATTATAAAGATACGGTTTTAATGGTGCTTTTGATTGATGAACGCCCGGAGGAAGTAACCGAAATGAGCCGCAGTGTCAAAGGTGAAGTGATTGCTTCTACGTTTGATGAACCGGCCGACCGCCATGTACAAGTTGCCGAAATGGTGATTGAAAAAGCCAAACGCCAAGCGGAAATGGGCAAAGATGTGGTCATTTTGCTGGACTCTATTACCCGTTTGGCCCGCGCCTACAATACGGTGGCGCCGTCCTCCGGACGTGTGTTATCCGGCGGGGTGGAGGCTACTTCTCTGCAACGCCCCAAACGCTTTTTAGGGGCTGCGCGCAATATTGAAGAAGGCGGTTCGCTTACCATTATTGCTACGGCGATGATTGAAACCGGCAGCCGCATGGACGAAGTGATCTTTGAAGAGTTCAAAGGAACCGGTAACAGCGAGTTGTGTTTAGACCGTAAACTGTCCGAACGTCGTATTTTCCCGGCGGTGGATATTAACCGCAGTTCGACCCGTAAGGAAAACTTACTTTTAACGGAAGATGAACTGAATAAAGTATGGATTATGCGTAAAGTACTGGCCCCTTTAGGTCCGGTGGACGCCATGACCATGCTGCTGGAACGTTTGTCGACCACCAAATCGAATAAAGATTTCTTTAAACAAATGGAACTCGGTTCGTTTTAAAGTTGACGTTAACGAACAACAGCCCCGAAATATCGGGGCTGTTGTGTTATGGTGTATAAATCCATCTGTTGTCATTAGATGTGCAAATCCGTTTACGTAATTTTTGGGCATAATCATTATAGGCATAGCAGTCTAAACGTCCGTGACCCGGCCCGTGATCATAATTCCATATCCACAGAAAATCAGGCGAATAGGGCCCAACTTCCATATATTCTGTGCCCCCATATAAGGTAATTCGTAGATTACGCTCCCCTGGATATTATAAGACTCAACACCGTCTCCGGAAATACGCATAGGAAATGGCAATATATCGGTACCTAGCTCTTCCTAATTTTTAGCATAATGTCCATTTTCCAAATAATACATTTCTTGTGCATTTTTAACAGATCTAGCGAGTGGTAGGAGCCGTAACAATTTTGTCTTGTCGGTTGCTATTTTATATTGCGGCAGTGCAACTGCCGTCAAAATACCGATAATGAGTACAACAACTAAGAGTTTAACTAAGGTGAATCCATTTTTCATATACCGTTTCCTGTTGTTTTTGGAAACGGCATATAAAACGGCTGCCACCTGAATGATTGTCTTCTCACCTTCAACCAAGCACAGCCGTAGTTTATCGTCAAAACGATAAACATTCGGCACAAAGCAAACGCCTCATGACTTCCGTTACAACATAGTCAGTATAGTAAATTTGTATAATAGTTGTACTTGAAAGGCCCGGAAAAAATAATACTTCCCTTTCAAAATACAATTTGCTATAATAAATTACAAGATTTTGATTGAGGAAGAAAAAAATGAAAGAAAAAATACATCCTACTTATGAATTTGTGGAAGTTACCTGCGCTTGCGGTAATAAATTTATGACCCGCTCCACTGCTAAAACCTTAAAATTGGATATTTGCTCTGCTTGCCACCCGTTCTTTACCGGTAAACAAAAACTCTTAGATACGGAAGGTATGGTAGATAAATTTAACAAACGCTATGCCAAAACCGAAGGTAAAACCTTGGTCCGTAAACCGAAAACGGAAGTAAAAGCCAAAGCTAAACTCGCTCGCAAACCGGTAGTGGCAAAAAAAGCAGCTCCTGCCAAAAAGGCCGCTAAAAAAGCAGCCCCGAAAGCCGAAGCAAAAACCGAAGCGAAATAGCGTTTCAATTTAAAAAGAGCAGACAACCGACCGGTGTCTGCTCTTTTTCTATGTAACTAAATAGGAATATTATGGATACCTCTAAATACGTAGCAGAATTTAAACAGTTAGAAGAAGCACTTTCTTCTGGTAATTTATCGGGCCAGGAATTGGCGGTAAAAGCCAAACGTCATGCTTTCTTAAAACCGATTATTGAAAAAGAAAACGAACTAAATGCGGTAGAAAAAGCCATCGCGGATGACCGCGCTATAATTGAAGCCGCTGAAGATAAAGAATTGGTTAAAATGGCGGCGGATGAACTGGCCGAGTTAGAAGAAAAATTACCCAAACTGCAAAAAGAACTGCGTATTTTAGTTATTCCGCCGGATCCGAATGATTCTAAAAATATTTATTTGGAAATCCGTCCCGGAGCCGGGGGGGAAGAGTCTGCCTTGTTTGCCGCCGAACTGTTGCGGGTTTACCAACACTTTGCGCAAACGAAAGGTTGGAGTACGGAAATTTTGGAATTTACACCCACCGGGCTGAAAGGTTGCAAATATGTGAGTATGTTTATCAAAGGGGATGGCGCTTATTCCTGGCTGCGTACCGAAGCGGGTACCCACCGCGTACAACGGGTGCCGGATACGGAAACGTCCGGCCGGGTGCATACATCTACGGTAACGGTTGCTATTATGCCGGAAGCGGAGGAGATTGATATTGAAATCCGTCCCGAAGATTTAGAAATGGAAACGTGCCGTTCCGGCGGCGCGGGCGGTCAAAACGTCAATAAAGTAGAAACGGCCGTGCGCATTTTGCATAAACCTACGGGCATTGTCGTTTCCTGTCGCGAAGAACGCCACCAGGGGGCCAACCGCGAAAAAGCTATGGCTATGCTACGTGCCAAACTTTATCAAATCGAAGAAGAAAAACGCAATAAAGAAATTTACGATGAACGTAAAAGCCAAGTCGGCACCGGGGACCGCTCGGAAAAAATCCGCACCTACAACTTTCCGCAAAGCCGCGTTACCGATCACCGCACCGATATTTCCTACCACAATATTATGGAAATTATGGCCGGAAACATTGAGCCGATTCTGGAAGATTTACGCGCGTTTCGTGTTGAGCAAAAACTCAAAAATCTGCAAATCTAATGACGATCGCCGAATTATTGCCACAAGCCGTAGCACGTTTGACGGTTGCCCAATCGGATGAACCGCAAGCCAATGCCGAGTGGCTTTTGGCGTGTGTGCTGAACGTGTCTCGCACCTGGGTACTGGCGCATCCGGACTATGAACTTTCCGCACAAGAAGAAACTGTTTTTTCCCGCTATATAAAACGTAAAGAGAATGGAGATCCGCTTTCCCATATTGTAGGTTATCAACCCTTTTGCGGAATGGATATTCTTGTTTCTCCCGATGTGCTCACGCCCAGACCGGAAACGGAAGAATTGGTGGAAACAGTATCTGTTTTGTGGAATCGTAAACATCCTCTTTCTATTTTAGATATGTGTACCGGAAGCGGATGTATTGCGTTAGCCCTTGCCGCTAAATTTCCCAAGGCGCAGATTTTGGCGGTGGATATTTCTCCCAAAGCGTTAAAAATCGCCCAAGAAAATATCCAAAAATTCCGCCGGCAGGAACAAGTCCATTTATTGCAAAGTGATGTATGGGAACATGTGCAGGGCACGTTTGATTTGATTATTTCCAATCCGCCGTATATTCCCAGTGAGATTGTGGATACGTTAACGCGGGAAGTGCTAAAAGAACCCCGGTTAGCGTTAGACGGCGGACCGGACGGTTTAGAGGTCGTACGGACTATTTGCAATGCGGCAGACAGTTATTTGCGTCCGGGCGGATATTTAGCGTTAGAACTTTGCAAAGGTCAGGCCGGGGCGGTTGCCCGCGGACTTGCCGAAATCGGCTGGAAGGCGGACGTAAAAAAAGATATAGTGGGAATAGAGCGGTTTGTACTGGCTCAAAAGATTTAATTTTTAGGAGACTATTTTATGGACCGGTTTAAAATTCGCGGCGGAAAAAAATTGAAAGGCAGTGTGGAAATCAGCGGCAGTAAAAATGCGGCTCTGCCTATTTTAGTGGCTACGTTACTGACGGATGAACCTTGCGTTTTACACCGCGTACCAAATTTACGGGATGTGCGTACAACGCTTAAAATTTTGGAATATTTAGGCAAAAAAGTGGAGTATAAAAATAATACGGTAACGATTACTGCAAACGGGCCGCTTAAAAATAATTTACCCTACGAATTAGTCAAACAAATGCGCGCCAGTTTCTGGGTGGCCGGGCCGCTACTTACTCGTTTTAAAAAGGCCGAAATTCCGCTTCCTGGCGGATGTGCTATCGGCGTACGCCCCGTAGATATTCACTTAAAAGGTTTTGAACGCTTGGGAGCAACGTGCCAAACAAAAGCAGGCAACGTGATTATTGAAGCCAAAAAACTTAAACCGGCGAAAATTGTTTTGCGTTTTCCCAGCGTAGGAGCGACCCAAAATTTACTCATGTGTGCGAGTTTAATCTCCGGAGAAACAATTTTAGAAAACGTGGCTAAAGAGCCGGAAGTAGATGACGTTATTGCATTTTTAAATAAAATGGGAGCTGCTATTCATGCGGATGATAAAGGCCGTTTAGTCATTCGCGGGCAACATGTATTGCACGGAGCAGAACATACGATTGTGGCTGACCGTATTGAAACGGGCTCCTTTATTTTGGCGGCGGCGGCTACCCGCGGAGACGTAACGGTTGTTCATTGTGTGCCGGAACATAATTCTATTTTGCTGGAAGATTTACAAGAGGCGGGATTTCCGCTGACGATTACCGAAGACAGCGTGCGCGTTCATCCGTATGAAGGGCCGATTAAAGCACTTCGCATCCGCACGGCACCCTATCCGGGTTTTGCAACGGATTTGCAAGCCCCATGGATGACCCTCATGACCTTGTGTGAGGGTACGGCGGAAGTGGATGAAGATATTTTTGAAAACCGCTTTATGCATGCGCCGGAACTCGTGCGTATGGGAGCGGAAATTGCTACTGAGAAAAGTATTGCACGCGTAACGGGAGTAAAAAAATTATCGGCGGCCCATGTGCAATCTTCCGATTTGCGGGGCGGATTTGCGCTCGTGATGGCAGGTCTTTGCGCGGAAGGGGAAACGGAAGTAGAACGTGTCTATCACATTGACCGCGGTTACGAAAATTTAGAGCAAAAACTTACCGCTTTAGGGGCAGATATTGTCCGCTTTAATCCGGATAAAAATGACTTTTGATGAATTGTTTTTTGAAATTTCTAAACGGCAAGGCCCCGGGTTTGGCGCGGGGCTTTGCGCTTTTTCGCAACTGTTAACCCGCTTAAAAAATCCACAAAATTCATTTCAAATTATTCATGTGGCCGGCACCAACGGAAAGGGGACGGTCTGTACGCTGTTGGCGCACGTGCTTACGCGTGCAGGTTATCAAACAGGACTTTTTGTGTCGCCCCATTTAATTAGCCCCACAGAACGTATTTCTATTGACGGGAAAAATATCCTTCCACGCGATTTTTTTCATGCGATTCAAACGGTCCTCAAACAGGAAAAAGAAACGTTGAATTGTTTTGAAATTCTAACGGCAGCCGCACTTGTGTATTTTGCGGAGCAGAAGGTGAAGTATGCGGTGTTGGAAACGGGTCTTGGCGGCCGCAAAGATCCCACGAATGTGTGTGTGCCGTGTTTAAGTATCATTACTTCGGTTGGATTGGATCATACGCATCTTTTGGGAAATACACTTACACAAATCGCTGCTGAAAAAGCCGGTATTATCAAACCGGGTATTCCTGTGCTGTGCGGTTATTTATCTCCGGGTGTAGCCCGCGTAGTGGCGCAACGCGTACGTCAACAAAATGCGCCGTTGAAAAAAGTGTGCTTTCAAAAACCGCACGGGGATGCCCAGCGGCAAAATGTGCAGTTGGTGCGCTATGCGGCGGAGCAATTGGGCGTGGAAGCGGATGCTCTATCGTGTTTGGAAACAGTTTCTGTCCCGGGGCGTTTTGAGATTATCAAAACGAAAAATAATCAGTTAATTTTAGATGGAGCACACAATCCGCCGGCCATGGAAAATTTACTGACCTATTTTCAATCTACTCCTTATGCTAAAGAAACAGTACTTGTATGTGGTTTTATGAAAGATAAAGATTATAAAAAAATGCTTAATATGCTCTATGCTCACTTTACGCGGATCCTTGTTACCCAGCCGCCTTCTGCCCGCGCGGCGGGGGAAAACGAACTGGCGGAATTTCTTACGCGGCCCGGGGTGGAATTTCTGCCCGATTACAAAGATGCGCTTTCACGCGCGTGTATGCTTGCCCCCTATGTGTTATGTACCGGTTCTTTTTATCTAGTGGGGGCCGTACGCCGTTTGGTAAAAAAATAAAATCCAGTTTTACCGTCTTGAAATCAGTTGACATAGGGCCTAGGTTTGTGGTTAAATTGAATGTAGAGAATTTCGGCGGAGATAGAAATGGACTTACAAAACAATTCATTAGAAAACCGTAATGAAATAGCGCAATTTTTGGAAAAATTTAAAGAACCGTCTTTTCCTTCGTCTGAAACGATGGATGACATACATGTTGCGCCGGAAATTCCGAATCTTACCAAATCTTTTCAGTATAAAAAAACTTTTGAAAAACTGGAACAAAAAATTGAAGAATTGGAAGCCCGCTTTGAAGCATCTGCCGGGCAAAACCAGTTAATTTTGGCGGAATTGGCCCGTCAGCGGGAAGCCTTGGCTAACCAAAAAGACCGGGATGCGTTTGTGGAACATTTATCCCATACGATTGCTAATTTAAAAGCAAGTGTGGAAAATTTATCGCGCGTACCGCAACCGTATCCGCCGGTATTTCCCTCCGCGGATGTACAACGCGGGTTTGATACCGTGCCGAATTCCTCTTATGCTTCCAATTACGGCATGGATAACTACCGTGCCTTTCAGCAACAACGCCAACAAGCAGCCGCAGAAGAAAGAGAGCGTATCATCGCAAGTTTACACCAAAAAGCCTCTCAATTAAAAGCGGTAAATAGCGCCTTAGACCGCGAAATTAAAAAAGTACAACAGGAAAAATTGGCGGCACTGAAAAAATCGGCGGAACAAGCCAAAGAAATTTTATCTTTACGAGAACAATTAAGCGCGGCGGAAGAAAAGTTTAAGTCGTTTGATTTTGAAGGGCGTATTATTTCTATCCGGCAGGAATACGAACAAAAAGTCAACAGTTTGGAAACACAATTGCAGGAAATTTCGGCTACTTGTATGAAACAGGTAGAAGAAATAGAATCGTTGCGTGCACAAAATATCAAATTACAGCGGGCTGTAGAAGAAAAAGAACAAGTGCAGTCTTATTTGAAAGCCAAAGAGGCAGAAGTATCTGCTTTGAAAGAAAAAATTGCGCGCTTAGAACAAGACCGTGAGGAAATTTCCAAACAGCAACTTAGCGTTTTTGCCGAACGTTTGCGTCAACTGGAAACGCAACGTGATGAGTTAGCGGTTAAGTTGAAAGAGGCCCAATCCGCCTTGGAAGGAGTGCGCGCAGAAAAAGAATTACTGGAAAAGAAATTCCAAGAACTTATAGAAAAAATTAACCAAAATGATGCGGTTATTGCACAACTCAAGCAAAAAATTGATGTGCTTGGGCAACAAAACCAAACTCTTTCTCAGCAAAATGCGCAACTTGCGGGAGAAAAAACACGTTGGGAAGATGAAAAAATTTCTTATCAAATGCGTGCCCGTTCCGCCGAACAGGACCGCGAAGTATTAATTTCCCGTACGGAAGCGCTTGCCCACGCCAAACAAACCGTGGAAGCCCAAGTAGAGAAACTGGCGCAAACGAATGCCGCTTTAATGCAAGAAAAACAGTCCGCACAGGCTCAGGTGCGCCAATTATCCGATGAAAAGGAAACCCTTGCCAAACAGGCAGAACAATTTCAACATAAAACGAATTTCTTACTCAATGAGAAGGCCGCCTTGAATGAAGAAAACCAACAACTTCGTAACCAAAGCGCCGCTTTGTTAGCAGCCCGGTTAGTGCAAGATAAAAATCATCGTTCTAACGAAAATACAGTCCCAAAAGAAACTGCTGAAAAGAAACAGACGTTACCCGATCATCAGCCGGAAAAACCAGTCACTTCCGTGGAAGAGGCCCCTTTATTTGATGGGCCGGTTACGATTACAGAACGGGCTAAAGCCAGCGTTACGACTTCGGCCGATCTGCCGGAAATTAAAGTAGCCGAGCCGGTTCCCCAGCCGCAACCGGTGTTTGACGGAGAGGATTTTTTGGAAAAAACAGATAGTTTTATCGGGCGGATGAAATGGTCTCTTTTCCGGGAAGATAAATAAATTTGAGGAAGGCCTGATACAAATCAGGCCTTTTTATAAGGAATAATTATGAGTTTACAAGTAGTCGTATTGTATGGTGGTAAATCAACGGAGCATGAAGTATCGGTACATAGTGCCCAGACGGTATGCCGTCTATTGGCTGCCCAGCCTGAAAAATATCAGATATTTCCGGTTTTTATTGATAAAAAGGGTCATTGGTTTTTGCAAAAAACGTGTGGCCCTAAAACGGCGCATGACAAAGCCATTACCCCGGTATTGCAGGAAGATGTTACGTTGCAATCTCTAGATGGAACATGGTGTCTCAAGGCAGATGTCTTTTTCCCGGTATTACACGGTTCAAACGGGGAAGACGGCACCATGCAGGGTTTTTTGGAAACGTTAGATGTTCCGTATGTGGGTTGCCAGGTATTGGCTTCGGCTTTAGGAATGGATAAAGAAATCGCCAAACTTTTAGCTCGCGAGGCGGGAGTGCCGGTGTTGCCTTATCAGGTTGTGCACCGTGGAGAACCGTACGCTAAAAAACAATTGGAAGAATGGGTCCGTTTGCAGGGATTTCCTGTTTTTGTAAAGCCGGTGCGGTTGGGGTCATCTGTAGGGGTACGTAAAGTAAAAAACATCAGCGAACTACATGATGCTATTGATTTTGCCTTACAATTTGATACGGATGCCATGATAGAAAAAGGAGTAGACCGCGCGCGCGAGATTTTCTGTGCGCTATACGGGCAAGGCGCTGCTATCCAATGTTCCGCTTGCGGCGAATTACGTACGTTAGCCGGTGAGTTTTTTGATTACAATGCCAAATATATAGTGGCTGGCGGGTGCGAAACGAAAGTGCCGGCGGATATTGCGGAACCTATTGCTAGGCAAATGCAAAAAGATAGTAAAATAGTTTTCCGGATGTTACGCGGCAGCGGGTTAGCACGGGTAGATTTTTTGATGGATAAAGACGGAAATTATTATTTTTCGGAAATTAATACAATCCCGGGGATGAGTGAAACAAGTTTGTTCCCCCAGTTATTTGAAGCCAGCGGTGCTGATTACCCGAAAATTTTAGACGGACTGATCACGCAGGCCCTCCTTGCTTATAAACAAAAAAAGTCGCTGGTATTGGAGCATTAATTTCATGCATTACTTCATTTCCCGTTGGCAAGAACTGAATGGGTGGTTAAAACTTATTGTATGTTTTTGCGCGTTGGGATGCTTGGCAAACGGAATTTTAATCGGTCGGGATTTGTCTTCATCCGGCGTGTTATTGCGCTTACATATTGGTTTTTTGGTCTTGTATGCCGCACAGATTATATTTATTTTTCTTCAAGAACGCATGGTATGGGTGATTGCCGTACTGCAAGGCATATTGGCCTTATTGACGAATGCTGATTTTACATTTGTTCCGCTCGTGCGCGTGGTAGGCAGAATCGTGTATAGTTTGTCTACCCCGACGGTTGAATCGTTAAAAGAATATAAGTATGTGCTGATCTCGCTTTCTTTTACTTTACAAATGCTGAGCGCCTATGCGGAATTTTCCTTACTTCCTAAAAAAAATCCGCCTGTAAGCCCTGCTTCTACAACAACGGAAGAAAAAACGGCCGATCACACCAACCCCTGATCGAGCATCGCATCCGCCACTTTTTTAAATCCGGCAATATTCGCTCCGGCCACATAATTGCCGGGCATATTATATTCTTTGGCAGAGGCTAAGCAACTTTCATGAATATTTTTCATGATCTTTTGCAGATACGCATCCACTTCTTCCCGTGTCCAATAAATACGCATACTGTTTTGGGTCATTTCCAGGCCGGAAACAGCGACTCCGCCTGCATTGGAGGCTTTACCGGGAGAGTATAAAATAGAAGCCGCTTGAAATTGGTTGGCTGCTTGGGGAGTGCAAGGCATGTTAGATCCTTCGCATAGGCAAATGCATCCGTTTTGCAGTAAAGTTTTGGCAGCCGGTTCATCTAATTCATTTTCACAGGCGGTTGGACAAGCCACTTGGCAGGGAATATCCCACGGTTTTTTTCCGGGGCGGAATTGGGAATGCGTAAATTGGGTACCATATTCGCGGATGCTGCCCCGGCGTACAAAAACAAGGTCTTTTAAGAAGGCGAGTTTTTCTGCATCTATGCCGTCTGGGTCATAGATACTGCCGTCATAATCCATAAACCCGACTACCTTACCGCCCAGTTGAAGCAATTTTTCCATGGCATAAATCCCCACATTTCCGCAACCGGAAATAATACAAGTTTTTCCTTGTAAACTATCCTGACGGGTGGCTAACATGTTTTGAGCAAAATAAGCCACTCCATACCCGGTTGCTTCCGGACGTAATAAACTGCCGCCCCAATTGGGTTTTTTGCCGGTGAAAGCGCCGGTAAAGTCATTGGTTAGTTTTTTATATTGTCCAAACATATAACCGATTTCGCGCGCCCCGCATCCCAGATCTCCGGCGGGAATATCGGTATGGTAGCCGATATGATGATACAGTTCATTAATAAAAGAATGGCAAAACCGCATGACTTCGGCAGCGGATTTTCCGCGGGTATCAAAATCGCTGCCGCCTTTTCCTCCGCCTAAGGGGAGGGTGGTTAGACTGTTTTTAAAGGTTTGTTCAAACCCTAAAAATTTAAGGGAATCTTGTGTAACGCTTTCATGAAAGCGGATGCCGCCTTTATAAGGGCCTAAGGCACTGTTAAATTGCACGCGAAACCCGCGGTTAACATGAATTTCGCCCTTATCATCTTGCCAGGGAACACGAAAACTAATAATACGTTCCGGTTCAATCATGCGCTCCAAAATTTTTTCTTTTACGTAAACGGGATGACGTTCCAACACGGTAGCCAGGGAACTTACTACTTCACGAACGGCTTGATGAAATACTTTTTGAGCCGGGTCTTTTTTGGTTTGTGCGGCTAGAAAATCAGCAAGATAATTTTGTGTGTTCATAATGCCTCCTAGACGGCTACCCTTATTTAACATATCTTTTGCCTTTTTTTCAAGTGCCGGACCCTTCAAAATATGTTAAGATGTAACAAACCTAACTCTGTTGGAGAGAACTCATGGTAAAACTTACCTCAAACATGGAAGATTATTTGGAAGCAATTGCCTTTTGTGCTAACCAGGAAGGAATCGCCCGGGTGAGTGATATTCGTGATATGTTGGGGGTGAAAACGCCCAGCGTAACAGGTGCTATGAAAGCCCTTGCGGAAGAGGGGTTTGTCCTGCATGAACCGTATGGCGGAATTAAATTAACGGCCAAAGGCCGACGCACGGCCGAAGAAGTAAAAAAGCGTCACGCTATTTTTAAACGGTTTTTAGAGCAAGTGTTGAAGGTTAATCCGAAAACGGCCGAAGAAGATGCCTGTAAAATGGAACATGCTGTCAGTAAAGAAACCATGGAAAAACTCCACGCCTACTTGCATCAAATTGCCGGGGATGGAACCAAGTAAATAAAATTGGTTTTCCCTATATACGAAACTCGTTATTTTTTCCTATAATATAAATATCCTTGATTATTGGAGTTTTTTACCATGGCAAAAAATAAATATTCTCATACCGTCTTGTTACCTAAAACGGAATTTCCCATGCGCGCCGGACTTGCGCAAAAAGAACCGAAAATTTTAGAGTTTTGGAAGTCTATTCACCTCTACGAAGCAATCCTTAAAAAAAATGAACAAGGAAAACATTTTGTGTTGCATGACGGACCGCCTTATGCAAACGGTAAAATTCATATTGGCCACGCACTGGATAAAACCATCAAGGATATTATTTTAAAATCCCGCGCGATGAATGGCTATTATACCCCTTATGTTCCGGGGTGGGACTGCCATGGTCTGCCTATTGAACAAGCCCTTTTAAAAGAACTGAAACAAAATAAAAAACATATTACGGATGTTCCTGCATTTCGTAAAAAAGCGCGTGAATTTGCCGCCAAATTTATTGATTTGCAACGTCAGGGCTTTAAACGCCTGGGCGTACAGGGAGATTGGGAGAATCCATACTTAACGATGTCTCCGCGCTATGAAGGCATTACCATTGGCGTATTTTTAGACTTAATTGAAAAAGGTTATGTTTATAAAGGTAAAAAAACCATTACCTGGTGCCCTACTTGCGAAACGGCATTAGCCGATGCGGAAACCGAATATAAAGATATTTCTTCTCCTTCAATTTATTTGCGTTTTAAGTTGGCTAAATTTGATAAATCCATTTTGGGAGATTTGGATTATTCTAAACCCATTAGTTTGGCGGTATGGACGACCACTCCATGGACTATTCCCGCTAACCAGGCAGCGGCTGTTTCCAATACGGAAGATTATGCAATTTTGCAAGATCAAAAAACGGGCGAATATTACATTGTAGCCGAAAAGTTGATGGAAGAGTTTTTGAAAAATACCGGATTGGATTGTACCCAAGCCGGCAAAGTAGCCGGTGCCGATTTGGTGGGAATGACGTATTATCATCCGCTTTCGCAAAAAGAAAACCCGGTGATTTGGACCGATTTTGTAACCATGGATGCCGGGGTGGGTATTGTGCATATCGCTCCCGGACACGGGGAAGAAGATGCTCAGGCCGGCAAACAATGGAAGTTGGATATGTTCTGCCCGGTAGACGAAAAAGGTTGCTACACGAAAGAAGCCGGAATTTTTGAAGGCATGCATGTATTTGAAGCCAATCCGTTAATGGTTAAAAAATTAGACGAATTGGGTGCCTTGATTAAAGAACAGGAAATCTCTCACAGTTATCCGCATTGTTGGCGTTGCCATAACCCGATTATTTTCCGTGCGACGGAACAATGGTTTATGTCCATTGATAAAGACGGCCTGCGCCAAAAACTCATGAAGAATTTGGACCAGGTGAAATTTTATCCCGAAGGCGGCGTGGAACGCATGCGCTCTATGATCGGCCTGCGCCCGGATTGGTGTTTGTCCCGCCAGCGCTTTTGGGGAAGCCCGGTTACAATTTTATATTGTAAGGAATGCGGTAAACCTCAAATTGATCATGAATTGTTTGAATTTATTAAGGCTCGCGCTATGCAGGAAGGTTCCGATTTTTGGTTTACCGATCCGGTAGAAAAATTAGTTCCGCAAGGGTATCATTGCGCGTGCGGCTGTCATGAATTTAGAAAAGAAACCGATATTTTAGATGTATGGTTGGATTCCGGTGTTTCGTGGGCTGCTGTACTTAAGGACCGGGGACTGGATTTTCCGGCAGATGTTTACTCCGAAGGGTCCGATCAACACCGGGGTTGGTTCCAAAGTTCCTACATCCCGTCATTTACCCTGGAGGGCAAAGCACCGTTTAAAACCATTTTAACCCATGGTATGGTATTAGACGGGCAAGGTAAACCCATGCATAAATCAGCCGGAAATGCAGTGGATCCGGAGGATGTTATTAACCAATACGGAGCCGATATTTTGCGCTTATGGGTGGCTTTTGCCGATTATCAGGGCGATGTGCGCATTTCTAAAGAAATTTTAGGCGGGCCTATTGATACCTATCGTAAAATCCGCAATACGATTCGTTACGCCTTGGGTAACTTGTCGGACTATGATCCGGCCCTTCATCAAGTGCCCGGTAAAGAATTGGCCGAAATGGACCAGTATATGTTAGGCCGGTTAGACCGGTTAATTCAAGAAGTACATGCCGGTTATCAGGAATTTAATTTCCGCCGTGCCATGCGTGCCATTACCGATTTTTGTATTTTGGACCTATCTTCTTTTATGTTAGATGCCTCTAAAGACCGGCTATACACGTTGGGTGCTTCCTCGCCCGCGCGCCGGAGTGCCCAGACGGTATTAGCCGAAATTGCGGTTACGTTACTTCAACTGATGGCACCGGTGCTTTCATTTACCGCGGAAGAGGCCTGGCAGGAATTGCGCAAAACTGCTTTGGGCAGAGAACTTGCGCAAAGTATTTTCCTTTCTAATATGCCAAAAAATGCTTCGTTAGTACCGCAGGTTAAATTGGAAGAAAAATGGAATGAAATCCGCCGTGTTCGCGAACAAGTGCAGAAAACCTTGGAAGATGCCCGCCAAAAAGGGATTATCGGCTCTTCGTTAGAAGCGTGTATCGTTTTTAAAACGAATGATTCGGCTATGAAAGCATTTTTAGAAGATACGCAGCATCTCTGGCCGGAAATTGCCATCGTGTCGGATGTAAAAATAAAAGAAGGATCTGAAAAATTAACAGTGGAAACGGAGCATGCTTCCGGCCAAAAATGTGCCCGCTGCTGGCAATGGAAAGAAGATGTCGGCACGCATGCCGTACATAAAGATGTATGTCAGCGCTGTGCCACCGTGTTAGAAAAAGAAGGTTTTGTTATCAGTACGGAGGAGTAACGGGTGTCTGGCAAAGGTGCACAGGTCAAAGCCTGGTTGTTTAAGTATCGGTGGGAACTTGGAATTGGTAGTGTTATATTTTTAATAGACCACTTTACCAAAGTGTTGGCACTTTGGTATTTGCCGGACCGGGTAGTGAAAATTTTTCCGTTTTTCCAGTTGCGTTATGTAGAGAATACCGGAGCGGCGTTTGGCATGATGCAGGGCGGAAATTGGATATTAGTCTTTGTGATGTTGGGAATTATTCTCTATATTTTAAAGAGTTGGAAAGAACTCTGTTCCCAGGGAAGGGTTGTCCGCTGGGGGTGTGTATTTATTTTAGCCGGTGCCATAGGGAATCTTTATGATAGAATTACTTTAGGGTATGTGGTTGATTTTTTGGATTTTTTAGTTTGGCCGGTGTTTAATGTGGCCGACTCTTTTATTACAATAGGCGGTTGTTTATTTGCATATTCACTTTTAGTTGACCGTAAACCCAAGCAGGAGGAAAAATGAAAAACTTATCAGTAGTTGTTTTAGTAGCGCTTTTGTTGGCGGCTTGCAGTGATGATAAACGAATGTTTAAAAAGGCCCAATTGGCAACTTCTAAGGGATCTTATACACAGGCGATACAAATTTATACCCATATTTTGAAAAAAGATCCTAAAAACTATGCGGCTTTGATTAACAGGGGTATTTTGTGGGAAAGATTACCTGTTAAAGATGTCAGGGAACGTGCTAAAAACCGCAATTTTGCCGAACAGGATTATTTGGCAGCCATAGAAATTAACCCCAATGTGCCGGAAACCTATAATAACTTGGGGGCTTTGTATATTGATATGAACCAAAATATGGATGCCATTTCTAATTTTACCGAAGCTATTAACTTGAGCCCGCGCTATTTTACGGCTTTGATGAACCGGGCGATTGCTAATTATAAATTAGGACGTACCATGGCTGCTTTAGAAGATTTTAACAAGGCAGACCGGATTCGCCAAAATGATCCCCTTTTATTACTGAACCGGGGGGTTGCCTATTATGATATGGGGCAATATGAATCGGCAGTTGCCGATTTTACGCATTTGATTTCCATCGATTCGGATAATGCTCGCGCTTACTTGGAACGGGCACGTGCTTTTATCCGCTTGGGATATCCTTCCAATGCATATGCGGACTTAGAGGAGGCGGTAACCATTAAACCGTCTTATGCGTTGGCGTATTATTATATGGGCGATCTGATGTTTCGTAAAGGGGAGAAAGATTATGCTTTGGGACTTTTGGTTAAATCCAAAGAGTTGGCTAACCAATATGTTCCCACCTATGAACTGATGGGTGATATGTTAGCCATGGAGGATCCGGTGGCTGCCACGGCTAATTATATGGTGGCAAAAAAATTAGATCCGCAACATGCCCGGCGCTATGATGCTAAAATCCGGTTGATGCGTAGTGAAGAAGGCCGGGAGCGGGTGCTGGCTAACCGTTTTTTCCCGCGCTAAAGAATGACCACGTTTGCTTCTTTTTCAACTTCTTATCTGCCGGCAGCCTTACAGGTGCCGGCAAAAAAGTTTTCCTATCGCTTTTTGCTTTCTTTGTGTTTGTTTTTCCTGATTTTATTTTCACGGATGCTAAATTATACCGGTGTGAGTGTTTTTATTTTATTTTTTATAAATGTTGCCTTTTGTGCCGATATTTTTTTGCGTTGTGCCTGTAAAGATTTACTCCGCGTTCATGGCTCGTTTGCCGTATTGATTAGCCTTTCGGTCTTGTCCGGATTTATTTATTGTGCTTTAAATACGTTTCTTACCCGGCCTTTAGCAGGCCCATACATATCCTTAGAGGTGTATGTTTCCTTTTTGCTTACGTTGGCACTTTGGGCGCAGTACCGTATGACTCGGGGGCAAGAACGGGTGGATATCTTTATCAAAAAATTGGATGACTTTTTGCCTAAATCAGGCCGTATATGTCATATGGATAAATCTTATATGATATTTGTAAATGAATTGAAGATAGGGGACCGCGTACGGGTATATCCGGGGGAACGGATTCCCTGTGACGGATTTATTCAAAGCGGCACCAGTTCGATTGACGAGCAACTGATCTCGGGAAATATGCTTGCAACGGCTAAACAGCCTGGAGATGCTGTTTATGCCGGAACCCTCAATAAAACAGGTCAACTTGAAATAGAAGTTTCGGCTCCGCTATCTTCCAGTGTTGTGATGGGGGTTTTGAATGCGATTAAACAAAATGAGCAACGGCATACTCAAGTCAAAGACCCTTTGGAACAGGCCGCTCCCTGGCTGGTATTTATGCTACTGGGGGCCGGAATCGGTGGATATATGTGGGCGTTACATACCTACACGGCTTCTGATTGGCTACATCAAACGGGTATATTATGGTTCATTTTATCATTAGGTTGCCCGGCGGCCTGGCTATTTTCTGCAATTTTTCCGCGGTTATTTGTACGTCGTGGGGCTGAGCGTTTAGGGGTTGTCATTAATAATATAGATACTTTGCAAAGGTTTGTTCAGGCGGATACTATTTTCTTAGATAAAACAGGTACTGTAACGGTAGGAGATTTGCGTATTGGGCGGTTGGTGCCGACACCCAGGGTATTAGAAGCGCAGTTACTGGAAGCCTTGGCCTATGCGGAACAGCAGGTGGATGGTCCCTTTGCTCAAGCGGTACATTTGTTTATTTCCTCCAAAAATATACCTATGCAGAAAGTAAAATCAACAGAGATATTCCCCGGGAAAGGGGTGCGCGTACAAATCAAAAAGGATACGATCCTAGCAGGAAAAGCCGCTTGGTTAAGGGATCAAAAATTGGCGGTTCCTACTATCCAAACGGGAGATGAAACGGTGGTTTTTGTGGCGCGTAATAATCAATATTTGGGATATGTTACTTTAACGGATTGCTTGCGTGAGGGAGCCAAACAAACCGTAGAATTTCTTAAAAACAAACATAAAGAAGTGATTCTGATTTCCGGCGATACAGAATCTTCTGTCCAAGCCGTAGCGAATCAGTTAGGTATTACGAAGTTTAATTTTAGCGTTCTTCCCAAAACGAAAGCCGAGATTATTACTAATTTACGTAATTTAGGAAAACAGGTCATCATGATCGGGGATGGATTTAACGATATTTTAGCACTTTTAAAAGCAGACGGCGGTATTGTATTCGCTTCAGAAAAGAATCTCTACAATCATTGGGTAGATATGGTAATTAAAAGGCAAGACTTGTTTGCCCTTACAGATTTATTTACAATAAATAAGAGGTTGCATTATACTATTTGGAGCAATATGTTCTTATCGGTCATAGGCCAGGGAGGACTGATTGCTTGGATAGGATGGCATAGCCCACAGGGGTCCGGCTGGCAAATTTTGCTGGGGGGATCTTTAGGCGTGATTATGTGTTTATTAATTCATTCCATGAGGTTATTAAGAATAAAATGAAAAATAATCAGATTGATTTTGGATATACTTCTGCGCATGCGCGAAAAAATGCGGATGCCGTTTTACCGGAAATTCAATGCTGGCCCAACCAATATAAACGGGACTATGATATTAAAATTGAACTTCCGGAGTTTACGTCCGTATGCCCTAAAACGGGGTTACCGGATTTTGGTATCATTACGATTGAATATATCCCGGATGAATTGTGCTTGGAGTTAAAGTCGCTAAAGTATTACTTGCTGGAATACCGGGATATGGGTATTTTTATGGAAAATATCGCCAATAAAATTTTAGATGATGTGGTGAAAGCCTGTCATCCTAAAAAAGCAACTGTTACCGGCGTATTTACTCCGCGCGGCGGGTTGCGATCTGTGATTACCGCACGTTACGAGAAAGCCCAATGAAACAGAAAATTATATTTGTGGGCTGTTGTGTTGTTTGCTTTTTAATGGGGCTGGCTTTGATGCGTGTATGGAATGCGCATTCCCTGGCGAAAAACAAATCATTAACACTCTTCTCCACATCTGTCCCGGCGGCAGAAATAGCGGATACCATTGATTTGGAAATGGCTACGGATCCGGAAGATTTACGAGCGGTGGATGACCCGGGAGAACCCCGGTTGGCTACCGAATCCCAGTTAGCCCCGATTCACATGCCTGAGATTGAAATGATTATTTCCCGGTCCGGAAAATCTTATCCAACCGAAGAACAAGAGCCGCCTGCCAAAACAGCGGTTCCGTTGGGCGACGTGCAATATAATACTTCGCCCACCGCACAAACCAGTGAACAAGAGGCGCCCAAAAGCAATATTGTGATGATTGCGGCGCCGGTGGAGCCTTTACTCATCAAAACATTAGAAGAGTATAAGAAGTTCAAACGGCGTGCCCGGGGGAATTATCCGGTGGCCAATTTTGCTACTGAAAATGTACTTGTATTAGAATCCGCCAGCAACTTACCGGACAAGGTTTTTGAAATTCAAAATGTGGAAGAAAAAGACGGCAAGATGCTGGTTACATATCGGGTAAATGTTTTTGGATTGGACCAAAAAACAAATACGCATAGCGCCGTGTTGATTCGCAAGCGAGATCTGCCAATTGAACTGAAGCAAGTTTTGTAGGGAAAGATTGAATAAAAATAATCCCCGTTGAATTCGGGGATTATTTTTATTTGTTTTTAAGCAGATTGGCGGACGGTTTAAAACGAACTTTTGGTTTAGCAGGAACCTGTACTTTTTCTCCGGTCTTCGGATTATGCCGTACTACGGGCCGTGCCATTTTTAAATGAAAAGACCCAAAATTGCTAATGACCACTTTACCGTCTCTTTTAAGTCCATGTTTAATGATTTCAAAGACGGTATCTACCGATAATTTGGCCTGTTTTTTATCTAATACTTGTCTGGTTAAACGGCGAATTACATCATCTTTATTCATATCATATCCTCTTGGTATATTCAGCAACCGGCTGTACTTGTAAAGTCGTGCCGGTATAGGTAAAATTACTATTTATTCCCCCGGTTTACAAAGCCCATGGCTTGCAATAGAACATGAGGTTGCTTCCCTTGGCAGATGATTTGCCAAACCGCATCTAAAATAGGCGTGTTTAAATGATTTTTGCGGGCAATATCGTAGACACTTTGTACCGAATTGACCCCTTCGGCAATGGTTCCTACCTGTTTTTTAGCCTCTTCTAACGAAAGTCCCGCCCCTAGTTTTTCACCTAACCGGCGGTTGCGGGAAATGGCAGACATGCCTGTTAAAATAGCATCCCCGAAACCGGCTAAACTATATACGGTATCAGGAGCCCCTCCTTGACTGACAATAATTTGATTCATTTCTTGCAAGGCTTGGGTGATTAAGGCCGCTTTTGCGTTTGCTCCGTCTCCAATTCCGTCAATGACACCGCACCCAATGGCGAGTACATTTTTAATACCGCCGCCATATTCTACTCCTCGGCGGTCTTGGGATGGAACTACGAGGATTGGATCTCCGCTCATTACTTCGGCGATTTGTTGCACCAGTTGCAAATCCTTCCCGGCCAACATAATTTTAGTCGGCACCCCTTGGGCTACTTCCAAGGCGAAACTCGGCCCGGAAAAAGCAAGTACTTTATCCTGCAATTCCGGCAGTTCTTCTTCTACTAATTCACAAATTGTTTTAAAAGTTTTGTCTTCAATTCCTTTTGAAGCACTGACAACCGGTACTACTTTCCCATGAAGCAGTGGTTTTAACTGTTCGCGGCAAAAAGTACGGATTGCTTTAGAAGAAATGACAAAGATAATTAAATCGGTATTATCAACCGCTTCGGCTACATTTCCGGTTAAGCGGATATTATCGTGGATTTTAAAGTTTGGGATATTGGGGTGGCGACCCATGGTTTTAAGAACATTGAGCAGTTGTTCATTATATTCCCACAAGGATACAGCATATCCTTTTTGGGCTAAATGTTGCGCAATAACACTGCCCCAAATACCGGCACCGAACACGGTAATTTTATTGATTTGCATTTTCTTTTCTCTTTTTTGAGCCGTCTTCAAATTTCAGTTCTTTCTGTTGTAAAAGCCGTTTAATATTAGGCACATGTTTGTAAATAACTAACGCCCCAATAGCCGTAACCATTAAATTGACTGACATGGGGTGGTGGCCAATAAAGAAACTACAAATAGGCAGTACAATACATGCACAGATAGAGCCAATTGAAATACGGCCCCACAAGGCCACACAAATCACAAAAGATGCAAAAGCCAAGGCGGTTGGGATGGGCAGTAATGCTGCAAATACGCCGGCAGAGGTGGCGACCCCTTTACCCCCGCGAAATTTCAGGTAAATTGTCCACATATGTCCTAAAATTGCAATCACCCCGCATCCGATGGCTACCCAATATGCATCCGGACAATAATGTCTGGCTAAACAAACCGGGATAAATCCCTTAAGTGCGTCAATTAAAAAAGTAGAAATGCCAGCCCATTTCCCGACAATCCGGTACACGTTAGCCGCGCCGGGGTTTCCGGAACCATGCTGGCGGATATCAATCCCCATTATTTTTTTTGAAATTAAATAGCCCGTGGGAATGGAGCCGAGTAAATAACTAAATACAATTAACGAGATAATTTTGATAGTCATATATTTCATTATATTATATTTCTTTTAGGTGCAACAGGTTATTTATAAAAAGGAATGGTTTTTTGAAGAAATTTTATATACACTTATTAATATATGAAGAATTTGCTAACAATCAGTTTATTTTTATTGAGTGCCGTTTGGGGTGCTTATGCACAAGAAAAAGAAAATCCAATACGGGAAGATGCCTTTTTGGTGCAAAAAGAAATTGAAATTTGGCGTACAGATTTAGCCGCTTCTTCTAAATTACCGATTTATAACTGCCAGGCTGTCCAAATAGATCCTAATTGGTTTTTAACCGCAGCGCATTGTGTTTACCCTGCCTGCAAAGGCTCTCTGCCTTGTACGGTACAACTGACACTGGCGGAGGGGGAAATGCGTCAGCAGGTGCGTGTGTATCATAGTAATAATTCTCCCCATGTATTTATTTATCCGGGGTTTTTCCCGGGGCAAAACCGGATTAGTAGTGTGGACGTGGCCTTAATACGGTTAGATCCGCAGCAAGCCACGTATTCCCATACGACTTGGCAGGAAGATCAATGGGTCAAAATTAGTCCGGAGCAATTCCGCAAGCAATTAAAATTTTCCCCGGAAACGAAGGCACAATTGGCTACAAAAAGTGTTCGTTTAATCAGTGTAGCGAACGTGCCTAATGTCCATTTTTTACAACGAATCGTGGTGCCCCGTATGACTTCCGGGAGTCTTTCGTACTTAGTTGATCCGTCGACAGAGGTTTACTATATTTCTTCCTTGCAACATTTTGTGTCCCCTGGTTTTGGGGTGCGGCGCGGCAATTCAGGCGGAGGGGTATTTACCGAAAATGGGGATTTGGCGGGGATTGTGTCTTCCCTGTTGTATTCCAAAGACGGAAGTGCTTCGTTTCAGGATGATGAAGGAAAAACCCTGTTGACGTTGCGCAATGCCAATGATTATTTTCTGTTTGCCGGATTTAATGCTTCTACGCTTAATTTTATCCGCAATCATATTCCAAATTTGCGGACCATGAGTGCTTTAGACGGATTTGCGGAGCCGACGAAGAAAAATTTTCAATCTATTATTAAAAGTATCGATCGCACTCCCATGAATTTTTAGTGGATGATTATCTATTAGCACACGCCAAAATGGCCTGTGCTAATTTTTTGGGTTCAAAGTCTGCGTGTGCGTTTAAAGCAATGCGTTGCGCTTGTGTATAACGGTTAAACCAAGTGCGTTGCCGTTTAGCATATTGACGGGTAAGCGTAGTAATTTTTTCCAACGCGTTTTCTGAAGAAAGTGTTCCCCGGATACATTCAATGGCTTGAGGATAACCTAAACTTTTTAAGGCAGGGGTTTGGCTTGAAAATCCTTCTAAAAGTAGTTGCCGGGCTTCTGCGCACATTCCCGGAAAAATTTGTTTGGTTCTTGTATTAATCCGTTCGGCCAAAACGTCCCGAGCCCAGTCCAAATAAACCCAATGAGATTCTGCTGGATTTGGTAATTTAAAAAACTGCCCGCTTTTCAGTTCGCTGGCCGGTTTTCCGGTCAACAGATACAACTCCAAGGCGCGCATGGTGCGTTGTACATTCCCAACGGGAATTTGAGTGGCGGAAAGAGGATCTTTTTGACGGAGTAACTGATGTAATCCTTCTTTGCCATATTGTTGTAGTAATTGCTCCAGTTGCTTGCGGGATTGAGGAGTGCTGGCCGGTAAATCATCCATTCCGACAAAATACGCATGTAGATACATCCCGGTCCCTCCGGCAAAAATGAGCGGAATTTGCGGGTCTTGTTGTGTGAGACTGTGCACGCGCGTACAAAAATCTCCGGCATTAAAGATGTCGGTAACTTCCAAAAAATCTACTAAATGATAGGCAATTCCATCTACAAGATACTGTCCGTTTTGCCATACACCTTGCGGTTTAGCCGTTCCGATAGTCAGCCGCTTATATACTTGGCGGGAATCTGCGGAAATAATCATTCCGCCCGTTTGGCGGGCAAGTTCTAACGCGAGTTCTGTTTTCCCGGACGCGGTGGGTCCGCAAAGGACAATCGGTTTCATACTTATATTGTAACTTATATCGGACGCTGTATAAGGGCTCTGATAAAATAAAAATCCCCAACACATATAATTGCATTGGGGATCGGTTGAAGTAAAAATTATTTCCCTTCAAAAAAACTGTCGTCTTTTTGAATTTTATTGCAAATTTTATTGCATTTGCAGTTCGGCACGCACACTTCGGGCAATTTTAACAAAATGCGCGTATCGCAATCGTTAAAATCATCCGCCATTTCACTGATGAGTTTTGCGTGTTTTTCCGCCATTTTTACAAATTCAATCCCAATGGTGTAGACGTTTTCCCGTTGTTTTACCCAAGCGAGCCGTGCTTCTACTTCCATTTTATTGGTGCCGGGTAATTGCAAACTAATGGAAAAATGGTCGGCCAGCGGGGCCCCTAAAAAACTGATCATGCGCATCCCGGAAGCGGATAAGTCCGCCAGAATAGCCACTAAAGAAGTTTCTTTTCCGTCTTGTGTTTTATAGTGCAAGTTGACGGGTTCAATTAAATTGCTGATTACCGGCATACGCGGATGGCGGCGTTTTTCGGAAAAATTTTTAGTCATAGTTAATTCCTCGCAAATAATAAAGTTCCGTCGGCTTTTTCAATTTCCGTTCGGACGATACTTCCAACCGGGTGTGCTTGTTTTGTTTGTACCCAAAAATTACTGGAGGAGCGGCCCTTCTCCGGCGATTCCATTAACACTTCTTGCACACTTCCGATTTGCGCCTGATAGGCGTCTTCTGCTAAACTTCTTACTTTATTTAACAAAATATCCAGCCGTTGTTCCAGTACATTTTGGGGATGCAACTTCATTTGGGCGGCCGGGGTCCCTTGCCGGGGGGAATATTTATAACAAAATGCAGCGGAAAATCCGGCTTGTTCAACAAGTGAGAGCGTTTGGTTAAAATCGTCTTCCGTTTCGGTGGGAAAGCCAACAATTAAATCGGTGGAAATCTGAAACCCAACTGCTTTAAGTTCCTGGATTTTTTCCAGTAAAATCTCGCGCGTATATCCGCGTTTCATCTCCGAGAGCACCTTGGAAGAACCGCTTTGGGCCGGCATATGCACATGTTTGGCGATTTTTGGATTATCTTTTACCGCCGATAAAAATTCCGGCGTAAAATAAATTGGATGCGGGCTGGTAAACCGTACACGTTCTACACCGGGAATTTCGGTCGTTTTATTCATTAAATCGGCAAACGAACAGGTTCCGTCTTTGTAGGCATTGACCGTTTGTCCTAATAACATAATTTCTTTCGCTCCGGCTTTTACCTTGCGGTGTACATTTGCCAAAATATCCGCCACAGGCAAACATTTAATCGGTCCGCGCACACTGGGTACAATACAATAGGTACATGCAAAATTACACCCGCGCATAATAGTTACATAACCGGTTAATCCGGGAGACAAAATTTCTCCTTGGGGAGCCGCTGGCGGGAAAAGGCTGCTTTCATCCAGGGTGTCGCCGAATTGTTCAATTTCTTTGGCGCCGGATAACAAATCTAAGAACGGAAATTGTTTTTTTAGTTGTTGGCCTAATCGTTGTGCGGCACAACCGGCGAAAATAATGCGCCGACCCGGTTTTTCCCGTTTCCATGCGCCGAGCCGTCCTAAAAAGGAAACGGCTTTATGTTCGGCATGATCCCGCACCGTACAAGTATTAATGAGAACAACATCTGCTTGTTCCAAACAATCCGTTTGCACAAAACCGCGCGCGGCTAATTGCGCGAACATTTCTTCAGAGTCCGCTAAGTTCATTTGGCAACCGTAAGTTTGGATAAATACTTTTTTCATGCAAAAAAATGCGACGGCTCTCTTTTAGAGAACCGCCGCATGTTCCTTAAAATAAGTCGCTAATTTTTTTGATGTTTTCGGCCACAGGTTGTTGCAAGTGGATTTTAATCGCACGGCGACCTTTAGATTCTAACGCTTGAAAATCGCCCAATGCTTGTGCGTTACACAATTGTCCAAACGTATATTGTTGACCCGGAATCTTAATATCATTGGCCGGCTCAGCAGATAAAATCAAAAATACACCATTGTTTCCGTCTCCTTTATGGAGTTGCCCGGTAGAGTGTAAATAGCGCGGACCGTAGCCGAACAATACGGCTCTTTTGGTGCGCAACATAATCCGGTCGCGCAAGGCCAAGAGGGTTTCTTCCGTTTCTTTAGACGGATACACATAAGGAAGAATAGCCACATAGTCATTGCTTTCCAGCAAGGAGTAAATATCCTGTGCTAACGTATCCAATTTTACTTCTCCGGCAATATCTTTGGAAACTAAAATCGGAGCGGAAATCGTAGCCGGAATATCCCCGGCGGCTAATTTAGCCAGTACGTTTTTAGTCATGGTTTTGGCTTCTTGTACGTTGGGTTGATCAAACGGATCAATCGCTAAAATAGCACCTGCGGCGGCGGTGGCAATTTCCCATAACAGAAATAAGGCCCCTAAATAGTACGGATCTTTTACTTCAATGGTTAGTACCGGGAAACTGCGTTCTGTCAGTTCCTTCGCAATAGCACGCACGCGTTTATCGTCATCACTATTAGTAGCCAAGTGAACGAAGAAACGGTCTTCCCTGTAATCAAAATTAGCGTGTAAGTTTTCACCGGTAACGGGAACAATTCCTTTTCCTTCTTTGCCGGTAGATTCCGCTACTAATTGTTCGGCCCACAAACCGAAAGTTTCTAAATCTTTGGGAATCAGTAAGGTAAGTTTATCCTTGCCATGGTTCACATTGCAAGCACCCATTAAAGCCCCTAATTTAACGGCGGCATTTTCTTTCACAGGTGCTTCCGGCCCAAAAGTAGCCGCTTCTTCTTTGGCAATAGTTAAGATTTTTTTTACGTCTACTCCCATGATAGCCGCGGGTACAATACCAAAGAATGATAACGCGGAGAAACGGCCCCCAATATCCGACGGGTTAATGAACGTATGGCGGAAATGATGTTCAGCCGCTAATTTTTGAAGACCGGTGTTTTGATCTGTAATAGCTGCAAAGTTGTTGCCGGGTTCTTTGACGCCGGATTTTTTTACTTCATCTAAGAAATAAGCAAATTGTGAAGAAGGTTCTACCGTTCCGCCGGATTTACTGGCAAAAATAAACAAGGTTTCGGCAGGATTGATGCGTGCGCGTGCAGCAGCTACCCAATCCGGTTGGGTGGTGTCTAATACGATCAGTTCCGGCCAGCCGTTTTGTTTGCCAAATACGGTGCGGAAAACTTCCGGAGCGAGGGAAGAACCGCCCATTCCCATAATCACACAATGTTTAAAGTTCTTTTTGACGTCTTGGGCAAAAGAAATTACTTCTTCCAAGCGTTCCAAGGTCCAATCATATACTTTTTGCCAACCTAAAAATTTAACAATGAATTCTTGGTGTTCTTTATCTTGTTTCCACAGGGAAGGATTACGGGCCCAGAACTTCGTGTTAAATTCCAGGTTTTCTAATTTGAATGCGCCTTCACGAATAATTCCTTCGGCGAGGGGATTTGCTTGTGTGTTCATACGTTTTATCATCCTTGTTGTAAGTACAGACGAGTCGTCTTATTTAAAATTTGCTTCTTCAATGTTTTTTACTTTATGGATACGGTCTTCATGCCGAGTTCCCACCAAAAAAGAAGCATTTAAAAATCGTTTCACTAATTCTTCTGCTACTGCGGGGCCAATGATTCGGGCTCCCAAGCACAGTATATTTAAAGCATCATGTTCAACCGCTTGTTGCGCACTGTAAGCATCATGACATACACAGGCGCGGATTCCTTTGATTTTGTTGGCAGTAATACATACACCTACGCCAGATCCGCATAGTAAAATACCGCGGTCGGCTTGTCCGTGTGCAACACAAGAGGCCGCTTTTTGTGCAAAATCCGGATAATCCACACGTTCGGTACTGTTTGTACCGCAATCAATCACTTCATGCCCTAACTGGCGCACGACTTCTATGACTGTATTTTTTAACGGGAACCCCGCATGATCGCAACCAACTGCTATTTTCATTTTAATACGCCTGATCTACTAAATCGCATATACAGTGCCCCATAAAAATATGACATTCCTGAATATGGGGGGTATTGTTACAATTTACGATTAACGGTAAATCGCAAACAGATTTAACGGTTCCTCCGTCTTTACCTAAAAACCCGGCCGTAAAACATCCTTTTTGTTTCGCCAAGGCTAAAGCCAAGTAAACATTTTTGCTATTACCGGAAGTGGAAATCCCAATGACCACATCTCCCTTTTGGGCAAAACCGTCAATTTGGCGGGAGAAAACCACATCATAAGAATAATCGTTGCCAATGGCGGTTAAGGTAGATGAATTGGTATTTAATGCCAACGCCGGTAAAGAGGGGCGTTCTTTTTTAAACCGGCCAACAAATTCAGCGGCAATATGTTGTGCATCGGAGGCACTTCCGCCATTACCCAAGAGAATTACTTTATGTCCTTCGCGGAATGCTTTGACAATCCGGTCCGCCAATTGTTCTACTTGGGCGGATAAATTTTCTTTGACGTATGTAACGGCTTGAATTAATTCTTCTGCTTGTTTTTGCACAAACATATATGCCTCCATTAAATTTTTTCTACAGCGTTTTTTTCAACCCAACCTTTTAATCCCTGCGATTTGACAATCACTTCATACCAGGTATCTTTACTATCTTGTATAGTTAATAAATGCCCTTGGGTGATACTGGCACTGGCCGGGAAATTGGTTCCCGGTCCGCTACGTATTTCGGCAACCGGGGATGCAATCACCGCCAGCGTTTGGTTTTCCCATTGTATGCGTGTATACCACCAACCGGCAACGCATATCCAGAGCCCCAACAGCGTTATCAAAACAGGAAATCCCTTACGTTTTAACACCCAAAAGCAACCTAACAAGCAACAAATCCAAAATAGTACAAATAAAAGTCCGGTCAGTTCGGTAACAGATAACGCAAAATACAACCGGTGAATACTTTCCGGCACGCCGGACGGAACAAGCCGTTCCCCGCATGCCGCGCGTGTAAGAGATAAATTGTGGCGAATATCCAAATCACGCGGAGCACGTTTAAATGCCCGGTAGTAATTAGCAACGGCTAAACCTTTGCTGCCCATTTTAAAATAACAGTTACCTATATTGTAGTAAAGAAAAGGGTCGTTTGGGTGATTTTTTAATTCCTGTTCATACAGGCTGAGGGCTTGGGAGAATTTTCCTTGACGGTATAAACTTTCCCCTTGCGAAAGGGCCGGTTGGGCGGAGGACACCCTTATTAAACTAAGTAGTAAAATGCCCATTAAAAAGATACGCTTCATGATTTGGTCTCCTCCTCTATTAAACTTAATACATCCATGGCTTGTTCGGAGAGATCCATTGCGCTTTGCATGGCACTGTCTGCCGGAGCAAATCGTGCTGCATCCAACCGCTGCCATAAAAGGGAAAAGGATTCCACCGTTGCCGGACGTACCCCACACTTTTTTAAAGAAGCGGCAATATCTTTTAATGGCAAACTGCCGGTATTAATATGAAATTTTTGATGTAGATAAGAAGCCGTTGCTTCTGCTACGTCGTTGACAGAAGCGGCTTTTTTGAGTTGGTTTTTTGCCGTAGCGAATGTTTTTTTCTTCACGAGCGATTTACGTCCGACAGAAGCAAATAATACACATCCGGCAAGCAGCCCTAACAGGATTGCATTTATTATTTTCCATCCTGCAAGTTGCGATAGCCACCCCGGTTCCGGGGCATAAGTAGTTTTTAGATAACGTACATCTGTATTCAAAGTTTGGAAGCCGCTTCCTGTGGGGTGAGAGGCGGAAAAATCATAACCGTCTGCTTCCCGGGTAGAAGGGGTAACCGTAATAGATACAGGTTGTGTCTTGAGGGTTTGATAACGGGCGGTAGCCGGATTGAAAAAAGACCACTCAATAGCAGGGAGTGTATAAATACCGGAAGCAGAAGGTACTAATACCGTTTTAAAAGTTTTATAGTTTAGTGCATTGCCGGAAACAGATCCGGATGCGGACGCGGCCGGATAATTTTTAAATCCTTCCACATTAGGAAATATTAGCTCTTTCGTTGGTTTTAGATTGGTGGCTCCATAGACGGTAGCCGTCCAGTTAACAGCCTCTCCTGCTTCGACTTGTTGGGGTTGTGCTTCTGCCCGAAAGGTGTATCCGGTTCCCACCGCCCCGTAAAAAGACGAAGGCTGTCCTCCGGGTAATGGGCGGATTTGTAACGGAATAGGGGCAGAGGAGGCACTTCGCTCTTCACTGACCGCAGAACCGCCAAATAAACGGTCTAAGGCAGATAGCGGGGAGGAACCCACATGATAGGTGACGGTTGCAGCCCCAATTGTAGCCGGGCCGGGGGCCGCTCCCATCAAACGGTAACGCTGTTCCTGATAACGGAAAAGAGTTCCGCGGATGGTTTGCGTTCCTTCCGAAGAGGATGCATCTTCCATAAAAATATTGGATACGGTTGGTTTTTGATAGGGGGCATCATAAAAATTTTGAGAATAGTAAAAACGAATAGCCAACGTAATTTCCTGATTTACATAAGGGGAACGGTTGCTGACGGCTGCCACCATGAAAAAAGGTTGCGTTCCCAATGCATAGGCTTGAGAGGCTAATGCGGACTCCAAGGGGGGGAGGTTCGGATCGGGTTGTTGGGTGGGCGCAAGGTCCGTGTTCGTGTGGGAGGAATCCGACGGTTTGGCAGGGGAGCCGTTTCGGTATATGCGCACAGATATAGGCTCTGTTTTGTAGGTGGAGCCTTGGTAATGAAAGGTAATAGGTCCAATGATAGTTTGTCCTACAAATCGAGGTAACATGGTATAGCGAAAGGTTAGTGTGGTATTACGGTTAATAGAACTTTGCTCCACTTCACGCGAATAAACATTAAAAGCCGGTAAACTGGGCAATTGGGGCATGGTTACATTTCCTTTCACTCCGGTTACCCGAACCGTGAGTGTAAGTTCGTCATCCAGCGTTAGTACCGTTTTGTCGGCGTTAGCCGTTAAAGTTACCTGGGCAAATACAGAACCGGCCAGTAAAATAAACAAGAAAAGAGCGAACAGTTTTTTATGCATATTACCAATCTTCCTCTATATAAGAACTTGCAGCCTGGTTTCCTTGGCTTTGCGGCTTTTGCTCATTTTCGCGGGCCATTTGCATGACACGTTGTGCCATTTCTTTATCTGTTTGGGCAGAAGGAGATTCTTGCGGCTGGGTGTCTTGCGTGTCTTCGGGTTTACTTCCGGCCGGATTATTTTGATTTCCGTTTTGCTGGTTGGAGGAAGAGTCCTGTGAATTATTGTTATTTTGATTATTTTGTGAATTAGAATTATCTTGCTCTTGTAAAATAATTTGCAAATTATGAATGGCCTCTTTATCTTTTGGGTTTTTTAAAATGGCTTGCCGGTAGGCTTCAATGGCTTTTTCTTTTTGTCCGGCCCGGTAATATGTATTGCCTAAATTAAACAAAGCATCCTGCTTGCGGAGGCCGTCTTTTTCGGCAATTTGTTTAAAAGCGGTTTCGGCTGTTTTGTAATCTTTTAAATAATAGGCGGAGGCTCCGGCGCCGAAAGCGGCCTGTTCGTTTTGTGGGTTTTTTTGCCAGGCTTCCGTATATTCCGCCATGGCTTGGCCATATTTTTTTTGCTGATATAACTTGCTACCTTGCCGCAAGTTCCCCTGCACTCCGGCATATAAAGGGAGTGTGAGCAAAAGTAAACCTGCCAAAAACCAGCGTTTCATAAGCATATTGTACCTTATTTCTATTGCTATTTGTTCAGGGACCTCTGGAAATATTTCCGTCGGCCGGTCGGCCATAATAAATAGATGCTGAGCAAAAGAAAGGCCGCCGTTAGCGGAATTTGATACCTGTTTTTATAAGAAAGGTTGCGCGCCGTCCGCGCGGTTGTTTTATCCAGTTCCCGTACCTGATCTTCCACTTGGGCGGCTACTTGGGCGGGAGTGGTGTACGAAATGAAAACTCCACCCGTTGCTTTGGCTAATTCCAAAAGCGATTTATCATCTAATTTAGAAACAACGGTATTGCCGTTTTTATCTTTTTTATATTCTAAAATCCGGCCGTCAGGATCAATTTTATCCGGAATCAGGGAACCGTCTTTTGTACCGATTCCGATGGCAATAATCCGTATCCCGTTTTTCAGGGCCGCTTCTTGGGCTTGGGCGAGTTCTTTGTCGGTATGGTCTTCCCCGTCGGTAAGTAAAATTAAAGCCTTTTTGCCCGGATATTTGGATAAAATTCGTGCCGCTAAATTGACCGGGGCTGCCAAGGAAGTACCCGGAACCGGCAACATATCCGGCTGTAAGGCTGTAATAAAGTAATTGAGGGCTTCCTGGTCTGTTGTAATCGGGCATTGTACAAAGGCTTGGGATGTAAATGCAATTAAACCAATGCGTTCTTCTTTCAAATTGCTAATGAGCATACGAAGCATCATTTTTGCGTTTTCAAGCCGGTCCGGTTTTAGGTCTCTTGCTTGCATAGAGGCAGAAACGTCTACCGCAATGATGGTTTGGGCAAAAGAGCCGTGCGCTTCAATAATTTCCGTTCCCCATTGCGGGCCAGCCAATGCCACAAACAAGAGTAAAATACTGGCCACCAAGCAAACATTCCGCCAGGGACTAATGGGGCGTAAATGATGGGTCAGTTTTGTATAGACGTTCCCGGAAAAGAGGTGGGTTAAAATTCGTTTTTTAAGAGCAGCACCTGCCCATAAAACAAGAAGCAATACCAGCAGTGCAGGAATCAGGGCAAGCAGAAAGAAAGGACGTGCAAATAAAGTCATATTAAGGCACCTTGATGAAACAGATTTTTTCTAACACTAACGCCAAAAGTACCAATCCCAAGGCGAGTAACAAAAAGGACTGATAGGTATCCGTCCGTTGGACGGTAGTGCTGGGAGCAAATTCTGTTTTTTCCAATTCATTAATAGTATCGTAAATCTGTTGTAATTCGGCTTCGTTTTTAGCGCGGTAGAATTTTCCGCCGGTACGTTGGGCGATTTCCATTAAAAGGCCTTCATTAATTTCATCCGCCTGGCTGGCATAGGGATTTTGATCCGGGGCGCTGGCAGTTCCTATGGTATACACTTTAATTCCATAGGCCGCGGCGGCTTTTGCGGCCAGTAAAGGTTCAATGGTTCCGGCGTTGGAGTCCCCGTCTGTAAGCAGGATAATTACCTTGCTTTTGGCTTTACTGTCTTTTAAGTGATTGGCGGCTACCCCGAGGGCATCTCCGATGGCTGTATAATCCGGACTGACCATCCCGATATACATGGAGGCAATATATTCTTGCAGAGCATCATGGTCTAGCGTTAATGGGGCTTGGAGTAAAGCAGATTTTGCAAAGACCACGATACCGATACGGTCTGTAAGGCGCTTCTCAATAAAACGTTTCGCCGTTTGTTGGGAGGCTGTAAAGCGGTTGGGATAAAAGTCTTTATTTTGCATGGAAGCAGACGCGTCCATCAGTAAAATAATATCGATCCCTTCTGTAGGCGGCAAAATGGTGCGGTCTACTTTTACCGGGCGTGCCAACGCAATGACCAGGATCAGTAAAGCCAGGGTGTATAGGGAAATAGGAAGCCAGCGGGTTAGTAGAACCCGCAAGGAATCCTGGGTAATTTTTAAATGAGTCAACGGAAAAGGAACGGCTCTCTCAAAGAGTTGGCGGGCCCCCATGCAAAAAATGAAAACACAAAAAGGAAATATCAGTAGAAAAAATGCCGCGGGGCTTAAAAAATCTATCTGTCCGGCAAAAAAACGGCGGAATAGTAAAATACTGGCTGCCAGCAATACCAAGCAGGCCCCCACCGCAGAAAGAATGCCCCATAAAACACTACCCTTTTTTACAAACATGGAAGCAATTAAAATCCCTAAAAAAAATCCAATGCTGAGGATAAAGAGTAAGTTCATTTAGAGGCCTCCTGTATGGGGGAAGGCGGAGGGGTGGTTTGGCGGATAAGTTCCCGTAAAATAATAATATGCTGGTTTCGTTGCGGTTCGGTAGGAACGGCTTTCGCAAATTTTACCAAATCACTGTCGGTCAAGAAAGTTCTAAGTGCATTGATAAACGGCGTTAATTCTTTTTCTTTTTTGATGCGGGCTAACAGTTCGGACGAAGTTTCTGCCGATACATCCCACTGAAAGCGGCGTTGTAAATATTCACGCAGAATATCTACGAGGGAAATGTAAAAAATCTTGTATTGTTTCTGCTCCCAAAGCCCGCTTTGAAGCAAGGCCTCTATTTGGGAAAGTGCAATCACATGACAAGGGCGAGTATCCCTCACCATTGCCACGCTGCCGGCCCGGGGCGCCGTCATTCGTTTTGTCCATAGATATAACACATAAAATAAAGCAACGACCGCTAATAGTACCAGCAACCAGGTGAACCAATTATACATTTTAAAAGGAGATCGTATTTCGCGGAGTTTTTTATCTTGAAAAGTGGTTACCGGTTTAATATCTATAGGGGTTGATTCGGTCAATGCGGCCAAGACTTCATTGCCTTGCCGGAGTTGAAAGGTAACCGTGAAGGTGGATTTTCCGATAGAAAACGGAAGAACTGTAAATTGGTACGACGTGTTCTGCGCAGTGGTGGCATTCGTTTCTTGTTTTTGAATGGAAAAATCACCGGAGAGTGACTGCTCATCCACGGCGACGGTATAACCGGGTGTATGGGATATTTGGTACTGCACGCTGAAAGGTTGCGCAAAAGAGGCTTGGGCCGGAACCTGTTTTTCCGTGAGATGCAATTCTTGGCTGAAAAGCAAGTTTACCGGAAGCAAGGAAATCAAAATAAAAAATAAGGCGCGCATGGCTATCTCCGTAAAGTTTTTGCGCGGCGTTTGAAAAAAGCAATTACCGGGTCCGCCGCATTTTGGGTGGTATCTACTACAATGGGTGAAATTTTGTACGGATTGAATAAATGGTTTAAGTCATCACTATTTTTTTTGAAATACGCCTGGAGTTGCTGATTAAGGAAAGGATCCGCTAAACTGATTAAATCGGTTTCGCCGGTTTCCGGATCGGTTATTTCTACACAGGCCCCTACTACCGGCATGTGATGTTCTAACGGATCTTGTAAGACGACGGGGATTAGATCAAATTTTTTAGCAGCCAATTTAAAAGGGGTTGCAAATTGGTTTACCTGAGATAAAAAGTCCGAAATTAAAATTAAAATGCCTTGTCGTTTAATCACTTTATTGAGTGTTTCAAGGGCCAGGTCAATGCGGGTGCCGGTATGTTTCGGTTCAAAAGCAACTACTTCACGGATGAGACGTAAAATGTGTTTTTTCCCTTTGCGGGGAGGAACAAATAATTCAATTTGATCCGAAAATAATAACAGACCCACTTTATCACTGTTGGTAAGTGCGCTCAAAGCAAACAGGGCCGTTAGTTCAGCGGCGACTTCCTGCTTGAGTTTTTTGGTAGAACCAAAATATTGGGAGCCGGATACGTCGCAAGCAATAATAAGGGTTAATTCCCGTTCTTCATTGTATTTTTTAATATAGGGGGTACCGGTTCGCGCGGTTACGTTCCAATCAATAGAACGGATATCATCTCCGGGGGTATATTCCCGCACTTCGGCGAATTCAATTCCTTGTCCTTTAAAAGCACTCAAATATTCTCCGGCAAATGTTTCGGAAACTAACTTACCGGTTTTAATTTCAATTTGGCGTACTTTTTGTAAAATTTCTGCCGTATCCATGGGCAGATTCCTCCCTTAACTACGGTACATCTACGGCATCAAAAATCTGTTTAACAATTTGATCGGCAGAAATATTTTCGGCTTCGGCTTCGTATGAAAGCAGTACCCGGTGGCGCAGCACATCTAAACCAATGGCTTTGATATCTTCTGGAGTTACATAACCCCGTCCGTTGAGAAACGCATAGGCCTTGGCTGCTTGGGTCAGGAAAATGGTTGCGCGAGGGCTGGCCCCATAGGTAATAAATGAGGCTAATTTTTCCAAACCGGCGGCTTTCGGATCCCGGGTGGCAAAGACCAGGTCTACAATATAATTCTTAATTTTTTCATCTACGTAAATGGAATCAGTTACTTGGCGTGCCTTTAAAATCATTTCTGGAGTAATTTGCGTATTTAACTCAATTTTTTGGTGGGAAGCCATGCGTTCCAAAATGATTTTTTCCTCTTCTTTGGTTGGATAAGTAACCAATACTTTAAGCATAAAACGGTCAACTTGGGCTTCCGGGAGTGGGTAAGTACCTTCCTGCTCTACCGGGTTTTGCGTGGCCATAACCATAAAAGGTTCCGGCAGTTTATAAGTTTGTTCGCCAATGGTAACTTGGCGTTCTTGCATGGCTTCTAATAGTGCACTTTGTACTTTGGCGGGAGAACGGTTAATTTCGTCAGCGAGTACAAAGTTGGCAAACACCGGGCCGCGTTTCGGGTAGAACATACCGTCTTTAGGATTGAAAATAAGCGTACCGGTAATATCCGCCGGCAACAAATCCGGGGTAAATTGAATGCGTTGGAACTGGGCATGAATGGCTTGCGCTAATGTTTTAACGGCTAACGTTTTAGCGAGTCCGGGAACGCCTTCAATTAAAATATGTCCGTCTGCGAGTAAAGCAACAAACATTTTTTCAATTAAGGCTTCCTGCCCCACAATTACTTTGCTGATTTCGCGTTTCAGATCTTGTAAGAACAAACTTTCTTCTTGTACTTGTTTGTTAATGGTTGAAATTTCCATATTCCATTCTCCCTTTGGCACATATGCACCCCATGCAGTGGTGTTTCCTATATTATAGAAAACAGTGCCTGACTTGGAAAGTTATTTTTTTAGACTAGGTAGGGTGTATTGCCTTCTAATACTTTGGCTGGAATCAATTCAATGGATTTAGAATGGGTGCCGGTATGATTTGATTTCCTGTTCTAATTTTTCGTCTGTTCGTACTCGGTAGAAGAATAGGCACGACAGAGAAGTAATTAGAATATAAGGAATCATTAAAAATAAGATAAAAGGAATGGCGTTTGCATCGCGCGCCGAACTTTTTATCATATCGTAAAGCATGGGCGCAGTAATCAGTAACAACCCGCCCACTGTAAGTAGTAATACCCATGCTAAAAAACGAATCTCCCGACGTTGTTTGGAGGAATATCTCAGCATTTTTCCGCAAAGTTGGTAGTTTTTAATTTGGTTTTGTACATATTGAACCAAATCGCGTTCGTTCTCATTTCCGATTCCATATAAAGATACTACCCTGGATGAAAACTGCTGAAAACGCGGGGCAAAATCCAACACTTGCTTTATAAAGTTTAAGGATCCTACTTGAGCAATAGTTTGTTCTGTTTCCGGAGTATGAAAAGAAAGTGTAATTTTGTCAATACAACGGCGTACGGCTCCTTTCCTTTCCCGGCGGATATAAGTGGTTACTTCCATAGAGCAAGTGGTTTGGGTGTACGGAAAATAACAAGTCTTTTCGGGCAGTGTATGTTCTAAAATCAATTGGTCTTCCGTAAAATTAAACGAAGAAAAAAATTCACTTTTAGGATGTTTACGAATCGAAAGAAAAATTTCTAGGATACTGACAAAAGGAAGAACAACAAGCAGTACTGTTAAAATAGTAACCATTAAAAAAATTTCAAGTCCTTCTTGTTTTAGTGCGTTAAATTCCTCCGCCAGCGTGCGAAACATGATTGTCCATTGTCCATTGCTTCCTATATAAAGTGCGGTTAACACCCCTATAAGAATGACAGAGGATACAATTCCTATAATTTGTGTTGTGTTCCTGTTATGTTGAATTGGAGATTTAATTCTAATACGCATATCCCTATCGTACTAAATATGAAGGAAAAAATTTATGATTTTTGCTAAGATAATTTTATGACAAACAAAGGGGAAGAAGCAAAACAACGTTTTTTATCCGGCCAAAATTGTGCACAAGCCGTTTTAGGGGCTTTTGCGAAGGATTTTAATTTTGACGAGAAAACAGCCCTGACATTATCCGCTTGTTTTGGTGGAGGTTTAGGCCGGCAACGCGAAGTATGCGGTGCGGTAAGCGGGATGTGCATGGCCTTGGCCCTAAAATATGCTCCGCAAGATCCTACGGATCACGCGGCCAAAGCAGCCTTTTATGCGCGGATCCAAGAAGTATGTAACCGCTTTAAGGAAGAAAACGGTTCTATTATTTGCCGGGAATTACTCGCCTTGCCGCCCGGCTCCAGCGTTCCTACACCGGAAAAACGGACTACCGCCTATTATGGCACGCGTCCGTGTCCTGATAAAGTAAAGAGTGCGGCGGCTATTTTAGAAGCATATTTAAAAGAACAAGAAAAATAGATATGATGTTAGGTGGAAATAACATAGAAAATTAAAGTATTTACACCCTATTTTGAGCAGGAGTTTATATTCGATGAGCACATTGCATACGCGTATTTTAGGTATTGATTTTGAAAACCCATTTTTACTGGCTTCGGCTCCGCCCACAGCACTTATTGAAAGCATAGACCAAGCATTTGAAATGGGCTGGGGCGGCGCAGTGCTGAAAACGATTACGCCGGATGATTTGGAGATGGAGGAAGCTAGCCCGCGCTATGCGGCTTTATATGATAAAAAGCATATTATTGGGTTTCAAAATATTGAATTGTTAAGTCACCAAACAGTGCAGTATTGGTGCGACGGTATTAAATACTTGAAACAAAAACATCCGCATAAAGTGATTATAGCCAGCATCATGGCCCCGGTTCAAAAAGAGCAATGGCAAGATTTAGTACAGCGGTTAAATAACACGCCTGCAGATGCATATGAATTGAATTTTTCATGTCCGCACGGAATGCCGGAAAAAGGAATCGGTATGGCAATTGGTACGGATGCGCAAGTGTCGGCACAAATTACCCAATGGGTTAAACAAGTCGCCCAGAAACCGGTTTTTGTAAAACTAACCCCGAATGTAACAGACATTGCCACCATTGCCCGAGCCGTTGAAAAAGCCGGAGCCGACGGACTGGCTGCGATCAATACCGTGCAGGGTTTTATGGGGATTGATTTACATACCTTGCGTCCCGTATTAGATGTAAACGGGAAAACTACTTTTGGCGGGTGCTCCGGGCCAATTGTTCGGCCCATTGGCTTGCGTTGCGTGGCACAGATCCGGCAAGTCAGTTCGCTGCCTATCTTGGGGCAAGGAGGAATCTCGTCTTGGGAGGATGCCGCGCAATACCTGGCGGTCGGTGCGGATGCTGTGCAAGTATGTACGGAAGTGATGTTGCATGGGTATCAAGTCATCGGGCCGATGCTCAAAGGATTGCAAACGTATTTAGAGGAGAAAAAATTTGCGGACATTCAAACACTCCAAAACCGGGCTATTTCACTGATTTCAACCCACGAAAATCTTCCCAAACAACCTGTGGCCTATCCGCAAATTAATCAAGAAATTTGTGTACGTTGTGGTAAGTGTATCTCGATTTGCCAAGAGTCGGAACATCAGGCATTGCGGTTAGAGGACGGTTATGTGCAAGTGGAACAAGCACGTTGCGTAGGTTGTGGTTTATGTCGGTTGGTTTGCCCCAAGCAAGCCATTGGAATTAAGCAGTAATCCAAGATTTGTTGAATATGTATATGAGATTCTGTCAACTAAGACGATCGTTTTTCCTTACTCTTCTAAGTTGGTGTTTACTGTCGGGCTGTGCTTCCGTATTCAATCGGCAAACATTTACGTTGCAGGGGGATCATGGTCGTTTGGCGGTGGATTTTCACGGGAAATCTTCTTGCCCGTTGGTTATTATTTTACATGGCTTTAATGCTAACAAAGATATGCCGCTACTGACGGAACTTTCCAACCAATTGCGTAGTCGGGGTGCATGTACGTTGCTTTTTGACTTTAACGGACACGGACGAAGTGACGGTGCGTTTGTAGATATGACCATTCCCAATGAATTGGAAGATGCACGGCGGGTGTATCAATTTGCCAGCCAACTGCCGCAGATATCTTCTATTTCGTTAGTCGGTCATTCGCAAGGGGCGGTAGTGGCGGCCATGCTAGCCGGAGAGTTGGGGGCGGATCAAATCAAGGCATTAGTTTTAATGTCGCCTGCGCCGGAATTAAAAGAAGATGTGACAAAAGGCAATTTATTCGGGATTATCTTTGATCCTAAAAATCCGCCTGCTTTTATTACTCTTTCTAATGGTTTAAAGGTGGGGCGCGCTTATTTGCAAACTACGCAACACTTGCCTATTTATGAAGTATCTGCCAAATACACTGGTCCGGTGCTGGTGCTTCACAGTCAAGATGACCAGTTAGTGCCGTATAAATATGGGGAAGAAATGAGTAAAATTTACAAACAGGGCCGTTTGGAAACGGTTCGGGGATTTGATCATAACTTTACGCAAAATACTCCAAAGGCGGATGCAATAGTAACTGATTTCTTAGTAGAGCAATTATTCAGTAAATAAACGGAGGTTGTATGAAGAAAATTATCTTAGGTGTTATTTTATGTTTGGGCTTAATGCCTTTTGCGAAGGCAGATACTATTTCTACTGATAAAAGCGGTTTTGATAAAATCTATAATGTCATTTATGATGCGGCCTTTGATTTACGTTACTATTCTACGTATAATTTTACCGGCCAGCGAATCAGAGGTTATCAAGCGCCTGTTGCATATATGACCAAAGAAGCGTTGTCAGCATTGGCGGTTGCCGCCGAAGATTTACGTGCGCAAGGGTACCGTATTTTAGTGTGGGATTCTTACCGCCCGCAAAAAGCCGTAGATCATTTTGTAGCGTGGATCAACGATCCGAACGATATGGGTAATAAAAGTTTTTATCCCACATTGCAAAAGTCTGATTTAATTGCCGGGGATTATATCATGCCTAAATCCGGTCATACCCGCGGCAGTACGATTGATTTAACTCTTATTAAACAGGATGGTTCTTTTGTAGATATGGGGGGGACGTTTGATTTGTTTAGCGAACGTTCTCATCCTGATTACAAGAAATTGACCAGAAAGCAAAAACGTAACCGTAAGATTTTACGTGATGCCATGCTTAAAGCCGGTTTTAAGGGAATTGATTCGGAATGGTGGCATTTTACCTTGAAAGATGAACCCTACCCAGATACCTATTTTAACTTTGACGTGGAATAAACGTGATGAAAAACCGTCAGCTACATTTTGGAATGATCTGCGTAACGTTATTATTAAGCATAGGTTGCGCATCTATTCAAAAAGATCCTTTATCCTTATGGAATGACCAAGCACCGGCTAAACAAGCCTTGGAAGCGTATGTGACTGCAACAACCGTTCCTGGGTCGCCGGAGTTTATTCCGGTTGGAAACCGTATTGCCGTATTTGATTTAGACGGTACCTTAATTCTGGAAACAGATCCGACTTATTTTGACTGGCTGCTTTTTGAACACCGCGTATTGGATGATCCGAATTATCAGGCCACCCAGTCACAAATTGCGGCGGCCCGTTTATCGCGTGAAAAAGGAGTTTTTCCGGAATTAAGTGCCCAGCGGGAGCGGATGGTGGCGGAAGCATATAAAGGCCTTACCGTAGATGAATTTTATGTCTTTGTCCGAGCCTTTATGCAAGAGGAGCAACCCGGATTTATCGGCATGAAACGCGGAGATATTTTCTATAAACCGATGGTGGAAGTCATAGCGTATCTGTTGAAAAATAAATTTACGGTATATATTTCCAGCGGGACTGACCGTTTGACGGTTCGTCCGTTGGTGTCGGCAAATTTGCCGGAGATTCCCGCTAAGCAAATTATTGGTTCGGATAGCACGATTATCACACGTAAACAAGGGGATACGGACGGACTTTCCTATACGTTTACAAAGGGTGATGAATTAGTACTGGGTGGAAGGAATTTAATTAAAAATTTGCAAATGAATAAGGTAAGTACAATTATTCAGGAAATAGGAGTACAGCCGGTACTGGCCTTTGGCAATAGTTCAAGTGATGCAAGTATGCTTAATTATACGATTACTAATAATAAGTATAAAGCACTTGGGTTTATGATTTTGTGTGATGATGTAGAACGAGAATATGGAAATAGGCAAAAAGCCGAAAAAATGAAAGAGGCTAGCAAAAAATACGGTTGGATTTCTATTTCCATGCGGGATGATTGGAAAACGATTTACGGGCCCCATATTAAACGCCGGTAAGAACAAATATAATGTTCCGTTCTCTCATTTTTCATTTAAAAAAAATCCGCTTTTCAGCGGATTTTTTTAAATGGTCGGGGCGACTGGATTTGAACCAGCGACCTCACGGTCCCGAACCGTGCGCGCTACCATCTGCGCTACGCCCCGTAAAACTACATTAAATTTTTAAATGGTCGGGAAGGCGGGAATCGAACCCGCGATCTCTCGCACCCCAAGCGAGCGCTCTACCTCTGAGCCACTCCCCGTAAAAAACACCCCTCTTGGGGCTACCTACATATTATATCATTGTTTGAGCAAATCTTCCAGCGTTTCTTTTATTTCCGTCAATAATTTGATATCTATTCGGGATGGAGTTGCATTTTCTTGAGAAGGTAACCGATAGTTATGCAATTGCTTTTTTGCGCCTTCCAAAGTAAGTTTATGTTTATAAATGAGGTCTTTAATTTTCAAAATAGTGTATACATCTTGTTTGGTATAGCGGCGGTGTCCGCTTTCCAACCGAATAGGGCGGATGAGGTTAAATTCGGCTTCCCAATACCGAATAGAATATTCCGGTACGCCCGTCAAACGCTTTACGTCGCCGATAGAAAAATATTCACGATTTTCTAATTCCTCTAGTCCCATAAATTTATTATAGCATTTATCATAAAAAAATCCCCGCCGCTTGGCGGGGATTTTCTCAATACAGGTAAAACCATTGCCTACCAGCCTAGGGCTTAATTCCTTCTTAACGGTTTGTCGTGCGTACAAGTCCAGCCGTTATAAATAAAGTGTCATCCCCGAAGGTTGTAATCGGGGATCTCCCGATTTCTGGGCTGTGGTTAACATAAGGATTTTTTCTTATTTCATTAACTACATATAATGGGGAGATTGCCGATAGAAACACTCGGCAATGACAGTTTTTTGTGCGTGGGGGTAGTAACGGCTTTTAAACTGCAAAAATTAACCCCGGGCCAACTAACTGCCCGGGGATTAAGATTTTTACTTAAAAGCCTGCTTATTTGTTCTTGTGTTTTACAGGTTCACCATAATAGGCTTTTAAGAACAATTCCTTAATTTCGCTGATTAACGGATAGCGGGCGTTTCCGCCGGTGCATTGATCATCAAAGGCGAGTTCGGAAAGTTTGTCCAGGTTATCCAAAAATTCTTTTTCCTGAATACCATATTCTTTGAGCGAGCGCGGAATATTGAGTTTGTGTTTCAATTCTTCCACCATGTCAATCAGTTTTTGCACTTTGGCATCTTTATCGTCGCCCAGGTTGTTATGCGGCAAGAGGAAGTCAATAATCTTGGCATAGCGTCCTTTTACAAACGGATATTTGTATTGCGGGAACAAGCCTTGTTTGGTGGGTTTATCCGTAGCGTTAAATTCAATCACGTAGGACAATAACATCGCATTGGCTAACCCGTGCGGTACGTGATACATGGCCCCTAATTTATGCGCCATGGAGTGACATAATCCCAAGAAGGCGTTGGCAAAAGCCATACCTGCGATGGTGGCTGCATAGTGCATTTTTTCGCGGGCATTGACGTCTTTGGCGCCTAACGTGTAAGATCGTTCCAAATACTTGAATACCAAGCGCATGGCTTCCAATGCTTGGCCTTCCGTAAAGTTGGTCGAGTACACGGAAGTGTAGGCTTCAATGGCGTGGGTCAACACGTCTAATCCGGAGAAAGCCGTTAAAGATTTAGGCATACCGAGTACAAATTCCGGATCAATAATGGCTACATCCGGGGTTAAGGCATAGTCGGTAATAGCATATTTGGTGCCTGTTTTTTCATCCGTAATAATGGTAAACGGCGTTACTTCGGAACCGGTACCGGAAGTGGTGGGAATTGCCACCATGGTTGCTTTTTTGCCCAACGGACCGGCTGCATAAATACGTTTGCGAATATCCATAAAGCGCATGGCAATATCTTCAAAACTGGTATCCGGGTTTTCGTACATCAGCCATACCATTTTTCCTTCGTCCATAGCAGAACCGCCACCCAAGGTAATGATTAAATCAGGTTGCCAGGAATTGGCAATGGCGAGGGCTTCTGTTACGTTCGAAATATTGGGATCCGGTAACACATCGGAAAATACACGGAACTTAATATTTAGGCTTTCCAACACGTCGGCAACGGCGCGCACATGGCCCAGTTGTTCCATGGTTTTATCGGTAATGATGTAAGCGCGTTTTTTATCTTTCAGTTCCGCTAACGCTTGCGATAAAGCACCGCGTTTGAAATAGATTTTGGAAGGCACTTTGTACCAGTACATGTTTTCGCGGCGTTCCGCGACGGATTTTACGTTCATAAGGTGTTTAACTCCAATATTTTCGCTGACTGAGTTGCCGCCCCAAGAACCGCATCCTAACGTTAACGACGGGGCAAGTTTAAAGTTATATACATCACCAATGGCGCCTTGAGAAGACGGGATATTAATTAATGTACGTGCGGTAGGCATATCCTGGAAGGCGGTAATGTGGTCTTCATTAGTTTCAGCCGTATAGAGTACGGAAGTATGTCCGGCTCCGCCGTAAAGAATAAGATCGCGCGCCAAGGTAACGGCATGCGGAAAATCTTTCGCGCGGTAGAAGCCCAGCACCGGAGATAATTTTTCGCGGGCAAACACTTCTTCGTCGTTTACTTCTTTGGCTTCGGCAATTAAAATTTTGGTGCCGGCGGGAACTTTAATGCCGGCCATTTCAGCAATTTTTTCCGCACTTTGACCGACAATGCCGGAATTTAATTTACCGTTTACCACAATGGTTTCGGCTAGTTTTTTGCGGTCTTTACCTGTTACAAAATGGCAACCGCGGGTGATAAATTCTTGCTTTACGGCGTCGTAAACGCTGTCTTCCACGATAACGGATTGTTCGCTGGCGCAAATCATACCGTTATCAAAGGTTTTACTCATGATAATGGAACTGACAGCCATTTTAATATCGGCGGTGGCATCAATTACGGCCGGCGTGTTTCCGGCGCCTACACCGATAGCCGGTTTGCCGGAGGAGTAGGCCGCGCGAACCATGCCCGGGCCGCCAGTGGCTAAAATTAAGTTGATGTGCGGGTGATGCATCAGCGCATTGGAAAGCGGCATGGTCGGGTTTTCAATCCAGCCGATAATTCCTTCCGGGGCACCGGCTTCCACGGCGGCATTAAGCACAATGCGGGCCGCTTCAATGGTGCATTTTTTGGCACGCGGATGGGGGGAGAAAACAATCCCGTTGCGTGTTTTTAACGCAAGTAAACTCTTGAAAATTGCGGTGGAAGTCGGGTTGGTGGTAGGAATAACCCCGGCGATTACCCCAATCGGCTCGGCTACTTGGCGGTATCCAAAAGCATCATCATCCGATAATACCCCACAGGTTTTGGTGTCTTTATATTGGTTGTAAATATATTCGGAAGCAAATTGGTTTTTAATTACTTTATCTTCCATAACGCCCATACCACTTTCTTCAACAGCCATTTTGGAAAGGGGGATACGGTTTTGGGCGGCTGCAATGGCAGCGGCACGGAAAATTTTATCTACTTGTTCTTGCGTATAAGTAGCATAGATTTGCTGGGCGGCTTTTACTTTATCAACGATTTTATCTAACATAGCGAGTTCTTCGCCAGTGGCAACAGCGGGAGCAGTTTTCTTTTTTTCTGCCATATTATTTCTCCTTAAATTGGGTGCAAAATATCCAAATGGATATTTTGTTATCTATATTGTAACTTTTGGGGATTTGCTTGTCAATGTACATTCGGAAAAAATTTTAAAATAAAGTTGACATATATCATAAAAATACATATTATAGATATTATAATATCTACAAAAGAGGTTATCCCATGTCTCTTCAGAAGAAGCCTAAAATTAGTGTGCAAACGATTCGCCGTCTGCCGCAATATTTACGTATTTTTTATAATTTTCACGCATATGGACGGGAACTTATTTCTTCCACGGATTTAGCCCAACAAACTCATTTATTGCCGATCGTGATAAAAAAAGATTTACAAGCCGTCGGCGCACCCAGCAAGCGGCGGGCCGGTTTTAAGGTGGCGGGCACAATTAATGTGATAGAGCAATTTTTAGGGTGGAATAATTTAAACAAAGCCTTTTTGATCGGTGTGGGGCATTTGGGGGCGGCACTGCTGGGGTTTGGCGGATTTAAAAATCATGGGCTGGAAATTGTGGCCGCGTTTGATACCGAGCCGGACAAAGTGGGCCAAACAATTCACGGCGTGCCGGTGTATCACACGGCGCAACTGACCAGTATTATTGAAAAACAAAATTTAAAAATAGCGGTGCTTACACTACCTTCTTCTGCTGCGCAAGGGGTAACGGATACATTAATAAGTGCCGGTATCAAGGCTATTTGGAATTTTGCCCCGGTAAATTTAAAAGTTCCGGCGGATGTTGTGGTACAGAAGGAAGATATTTCTTCGGGATTGGCGGAATTGTGTGCGAAACTCAAAAGCAAGTAAATATAATTGGTAAAATCAGATACACTTTCCGTCAATAAATATTTGGACCGGATGAAAATTATCATCTAACAGAGTAATATCTGCCCGGTAACCTGCTTCCAATTTCCCCGTATTTTTCAACCCAATAATTTCTGCCGGATTCGTGCTGGCATAGCGTACGGCTTGCGGTAAGGAAATCCCAAAATCCACTAAATTTTTGACTCCGCGCGCCATGGTCAATGCCGACCCGGCAATTACTTTGTCCGTTTTTCGTTTCCATACACCGCCTTCAAAAATTACTTCTTCGCGGTTGGCGAAAAAGGGGCCTTGTTTTTGTCCGGTAGGCAGTAGCGCATCGGTTACCAAAACAACCTTATCAACCGGTTTAATATGTCCTAAAAATTGCACCAGGGCCGGATGTACATGCACCCCGTCCGCAATAATTTCACACGAGATTTCCGGCATCATTAAGACGGCTCCCGCCGCGCCCGGAGCACGGTGTAACAACGGGCTCATCGCATTGAATAAATGGGTGGCATGACGTACTCCTTGTTGCGCTCCTGTTAAAAATTCCTCATAGGTCGCATTCGTGTGGCCACCTTGCATTAAAATGTGTTTTGATTTACAAAATTCAATGATAGGACCGATATTTTTTAACTCCGGAGCGAAGGTCATGGCAGCAATATGGCCTTGTGCCGCTTGGTATAATTTTTCCAGCACCTGCACGTTTGCCGGAGCAATATCTTGCGGTTTCATCACTCCCGGTTTTGCGGGGGAAATAAAAGGTCCTTCCAAATGAAATCCAATGATTTTTGCCCCGGTTTCTTTTCCTAAAGCAGGGGCTAGCCGCACCAACAGTTTTTCCATTTCTTCCGGCTTTGCACAATAAAGGGTAGGGCAGAAGGCGGTTACGCCTTGTTTGGCCAGTTCATCAGACATTAACAATAATTCTTCCGGGGTCCCCAGTTCCGGTCCGTGTCCGGCAAATCCATGAATATGTAAATCAATCAGTCCGGGGATCGCATAAGCCTGATGTCCATTTAGTAACGCAAGTTCTGTTTGCGGACGTTGATCCTGCGGGTAGATAGTAACAATTTTTCCATTTTGCACAAAAATACCATAACCGGAAAGTATTTTATCGGTTGTTATCAAACGGATATTTTCGAGCAAAAAGGAATTCATAAGGACTCCTAACACAAAATTTCCGCCGGCTCGAGCGGATTTTGCGTAAACTGTGTAAGAATATCTTTTTGTATCGTTTCCGGCAATTCGATCGCGGCAGTTACATCTATAAGGAGCGTTGCTTGTGCGTGCGTTTTCAATGCCGTGATCGGCCATTGCGGAGTGATTTTACCCAGCGCTAATCGTGCAACGGCTTGCGCTTTTGCTTCTCCGCTGGCTAAAAATAAAATTTCTTGTGCATCTAATACGGTTCCGATTCCTACGGACAATGCATGCGTAGGAACGCGGGAAAGATCTCCGTTAAAAAAGCGCGCATTGGCTTGGCGGGTATTTTCTTCCAAGGTTACCAAACGGGTACGGGAATCAAAGGCCGAACCTGGTTCGTTAAAGGCAATGTGTCCGTTCCGGCCGACCCCGCCTAAAAATAAGTGAATGCCTCCTGCCTGTCGAATGGCTTGTTCATAGGAGGCGCACTCCGCAGTCAAATCCGGTGCTATTCCATTTAAAATATGGCGTTGGTTTTGGGGAATGTTGCTTCCGTTGAACAAGTGATGTTGCATATAGTAGTGGTAACTTTGCGGATCTTGCGCAGAAAGGCCCGCATATTCGTCCATGTTAAAGGAAACTACATGGCTTAAATCAAGTTGTCCGCTTTGGCAAAGTTGGCATAAACAGGCATACATCCCTTCCACCGTGCCCCCTGTCGGCAAACCGAGCACAAACGGTTTTTGTGCAGTGGGTTGAAACTGTTGGATTTTTTTACGTATATAATTGGCTGCCCAATTCCCTAGATCTTGTTGCAATACGAGTAAACGCATAAATACCCCCCATTATAAACAAGTTTTAATTTCATCCGCCAATAATTCTACTTCCGGGCCAATGACTACTTGCACCATACCGGACGCCGTTTTTATGACTCCCCGGGCTCCGGCTTGTTTTAAGGCAGTTTCATCTACTTTAGAAGTATCATTGACTTCCAAACGGAGCCGGGTTGCACAGGAGCCGAGCGATTTAATATTTTCCTTACCGCCTAATGCTTGGAAGTAGATTGCGCCGCGCGTAGAAGCCGTTTCGTTCGCTGAAGTGCTTGCCGGTGAAGCGGCCGGTTGTTGAGCCGGTGTGGTAACGGGTTGGTCTTCACGGCCGGGCGTTTTTAAATTCCAGCGGGTAATCGCGATATAAAATACCAAGTAATAAACGACCGCATAAATCAGACCGACCGGTAGCAAGCGTAACGGATGGGTACCTAAGCCGTAACTGAGTAAATAGTCAAAGAGTCCGGCTGAAAAAGTAAAGCCCAATTTCACCTGAAGAATATTCATAATAACCAGGGATAATCCGGTTAAAATGGCATGTAAGATATATAAGGGGAATGCTAAAAACATGAATGCAAATTCAATGGGTTCGGTAATTCCGGTTAAAAATGAAGTGAGTGCCATGGAAAGTAGTAACCCGGCGGTTGCTTTTTGGCGTGCAGTAGATGCTGTTTTTATCATGGCGAAACAAGCGGCCGGTAAACCGAACATCATCACTGGGAAAAAACCGGCCATAAAGGCTCCGGCTGTTGGATCTTGTGCAAAGAAACGGGTTAAATCACCATGCACAACAGTTTCCACTCCGTTTTGTAAGGTGGCAAAATCGCCGAATTGGAACCAGACTAAATTATTTAAGATATGGTGCAGCCCTAATGGGATTAACATACGGTTTGCAAAACCATAGAAAAACAGACCGATATTTCCCGAAGCAATCGTCCATTGGCCAAATCCGTTAATCAAGCGCCCAATCGGGGGCCAAATAAAATAGGCGAGACCGGCAATCAGTAAACAAACGGCACCCGTAATAATAGGCACGAAACGGCGTCCGCCAAAAAAGGCTAAATAGGGGGGGAGTTTAATACTTTTGTAACGGTTATACAACGTGCCGGCTACCACCCCGGAGATGATACCGCCTAAAACGCCCATGTTAATGGATTTATCAAGTGCTTCTAAGGCGGCAGTCATGATCACATATCCGATAAAAGAGGCCAACGCTGCTGCCCCATGGTTTTCGTGAGCAAACCCGATTGCCACCCCGATTGCAAAAATAAGGGGCAAGTTGTTAAATACGGCTCCTCCCGCTTGGGAAATAAATGCAATATTGAGCAAATCCGGTTGCCCTAAACGGAGTAAAAGTCCGGCAATCGGCAGCACCGCAATTGGCAACATTAATGCCTTACCTAATTGAACGAGTCCGTTTCCTATCCATACACCAAACGTTTTAATTTTTTGCATGAAACCTCCCTTTATTTATTTAGAAAATCTTTCACTAGATTGCGTACGGCTTGAGCGCTGGATAATCGCAATGCTTGTTGGGCTAAAGTTTGGCATTCTTGTACGTTTAATTTACGTACCAATGCTTTAATTTTTGCTACAGAACCCGCTCCTACTGCCAGTTCGGTAACCCCTAAACCGATCAGTAAAGCAACAGCCGCCGGATCGGCGGCTACTGCGCCGCAGACGGCTACTGGTTTATGATACGGTTGTGCTCCCCGTGCTGTACATTCTATTAACTTCAATACACCCGGATGAAGCGGATCTGCCCACGAACTAATTTGTTTGTGCCCGCGGTCAATGGCAAGCGTGTATTGTGTTAAATCATTTGTTCCAATTGAAAAGAAGGCGGCTTCTTGGGCCAGTTGTGAGGAAGTGAGGGCCGCGGCAGGGACTTCAATCATAATTCCCAACTGTACGGACTCGTTCATTCCTAACGATTTTTTTTCTTGTTCAACGATTTGTTGAAATTGTTTTAATTCATCCAAGAAAGTAACCATGGGTAACATCAACCGTACTCGGTTGAATGGACGTACCCGTAATAAAGCGCGTAATTGGGTGCGGAAAAACGATTCATTGTTTTTAAACGCGCGTACCCCGCGGATTCCAACGATCGGATTTTCTTCCGGCGGGATATTTACGAATGGAACCGGTTTATCTCCGCCGGCATCCATGGTGCGAAAGGTAACCGTCCCGCGGGAAGCATCTAAAATAGATTGGTATACGGCAAGTTGTTCATCTTCTGTAGGGGCGATAGCCCGGTTTTGAAATAAAAATTCGGTGCGAACGAGGCCTAGACCGTCGGCTCCGGATTTTTTTGCACGGGCGGATTCTTCTGCGTTGGAAACGTTTCCTTCAATTAAAATTTGAATCCCGTCTTTTGTAATGGCGGCTTCTTGGGCAGTTTGGGAGGCCTGTTCATTTTCGGCAGCGGATTGCTTGCGTTGATTTTCAAAAATTTGTTTTTGACCGGAGGATGGATTAATCCAGGCGGTCGCGGTATCTGCATCTAATAACAGTAGCGTTCCGTTTGGAACTGCCAAAATTTCTGTTCCCGCCTGTACGATTGCAGGAATATTACGGTTGCGGAGCAAAATTCCTGCATGGGCAGTTGGCGAACCGTTGGCAAGCAAAACCCCGGCAATATGTTCCGGTAAAGCCGAAACGTCTGAAGGAAGTAAATCGTCTGCCACCACAATGCTTCCGGGGGCAATGTCCGGCAAACGGTAATGCTCGCCCGTTAACTGGCAGAGCACTTCTCGGCGTACATCTTTCAAATCGGCAATCCGTTCCATGAGAAAACGGTTTTTTGTCTTTTTGAGAATATCAATACTTTGGCGGATTGCCGTATTAAATGCAAAGGCGGCCGTTTTTCCTTGTAAAATAGTTTGACGGGTCGTATCCGTGAGTAAAGGATCTCGAAGCAAAAGTAAATGCGCATTTAAAATATCACGGGATTCGTTACTTTTTTCCGCCGCAATTTGCGCCTCCATTTGTTCGGTTAAGGTATGCAAAGCGTGTTCGAGGGCGGCGCATTCCTCTTGCGGATCGGCTGCATTTTCTTCAAAGGCAAGCGTTTTAACGGTTAAAACGGCAGCGGGTCCACTTACCATACCTCCGCAGGCAGAAAGGCCCTTGATGTGGGCAGGCAGCGGTTTTTGGGGGGTAGGTTCCGTTTGAACTTCTTGCGGTTGGGAAAGAATATTTTTTTCTCCTAATCCGTTTTGAAAGGCCTCTTGCAATTTGATCAGCATAACATCGGCTTGTTCTTGAGGTCCATACACCCGTAAAATTAGTGTATCTTGAGCAGATAGAGATAATCCCATAAGCCCTACAATACTTTTGGCATTGGCCGTTTTAGTTCCGTGAAAAACTAGAATATCATGCGGATATTGAGCCGCCAGATTGGCTAAGACGGCAGCAGGACGGGCATGTAAGCCGTTGGGATTTAAGAGGGTAATAGGACCGGATTCGGAAAAAACAGTCATATCAGGCAAGGGCTTTTTAGTGGCTTGACCTTCAAACTGAAATAAGCACTGTCCGGTCCGTACTAGGCCGGAAGTTTTTTCTGTTACGGTAGCATCTGTCGGAGAAGTGAGCACGACTAACACTAACGGACTGGCTGCTTTATGTTGTAAAATTTCGAGATCAAACTCCAATAATTTTTGACCTACTTTGACAGTATCCCCTTCTTTAACAAACGCTTTAAAGCCCTCTCCGTTTAAGGCGACCGTTTCCAACCCGACATGTACTAAAATTTCTGCATCTTGTGTGCGTAATACAATAGCATGGAGCGCCTTATTTAAATTTGCCACCACTCCATCAACCGGTGCAAGAATTTCACTATTTCGTGGTAAAATGGCCAACCCGTCACCTAGCATATGTTCGCTGAAAACGGGATCGGGTACTTGTTCCAACGGAACAACGGTTCCTTCCAACGGACTAAGCACTTCAAGGCATGTAGACATGGGATATATTCTCCTAAGTAGGTTTACCACCATTATAGTATATTCTGTCAAGAAACAAACAGTAATTTTTCATAAAAACTCCCGAGTATCAAAACCCGGGAGTTTGAAATGTAATTCGTATTTATTTTTGAACTTTAATTTGCAAAGTTTCCGTATGTGCTCCATATTGAGGGGCATACATGGATTGTGTTTGGGCCGCGGCCGCATGGAAATCACCGGCTACCGTGGGACGTAATACATAGCGAAGTGTTAACGTGCCGTTAGGTAACCAGTTGATAAAGAAATTGGTACTGGCATCTCGAATTTCCCGGTAGAAACTAACGGGATTCCATTCCCAGGAACTAACCAATTCGCTGCTTTCAAATCCGGCCGGTTTGGGATCGGTTACTTGCACATATTCAAATGCACTGCGTGTATGTAAAGTAAGATGTACTTCAATTTCATCTCCGATTTGCACATGTTCTAAATCGGCGAGCGGGATTAATTTGGTTTTGTTTGCCTCTTTTACGCGGCGGAAATACTGCCGGGTAAGATGGATGACTCCCTGGGGGGAAGCCGTTACTTTGTTGGATTGGTAAATAGCACTTAGTGAAGCAAAATCCGTCATTTTCCCTTGTTTGCGGATCGTGGCTTCTATATCTGTTGAAGTAATTTGCCGGCCGGAGTGTACCCATTGTAGGTTTTCTGTCCAATCCATGGGTTGGAACGATAAATTCTGCCGGGTATTACCCCAATTGATTTGATAACCGGATGGGGTCGATAAAGCCCCTTTGATTTTCATGATATCAAGGAGTGTAAATACGGCTTGGGCCGCCGCTTGCGTATCCGTCCAATCGTTTACCTGGCGGTTGAAAAGAAGCCATTGGGTCATAGCATCAAGTTGCGGTGCTTGCGGACGGATTTCCAGTAGCGTGCGTAACGTAACCGTTTGGGTAGTTAGCGTGTCGTTGTACCAAAGCCAACTTTCCGGTTCTGGAGCAAAATAAGCGCCGGTTAAAGGGTCTTCTTTTAAGCGGGAGAGCACTAAATTTAAGTATTTATTGGCTTTTACATCATCTCCCAACCGGTGGTAAATAGCGGCTGCATAAATTTGACCGAGAGGTGTCATAAATTTTGCATACTCATCGGCATAATCTACCCACCGCTTGATATACGGTTTAGCGGCATTATAGGACGGCCAGGTTTTCGGAAATGCCGATAAGGTATATGCCGCATACAACGCATAGGCAACGGATTCTTTGGAATCTTTTTTTAACCGAGCCTCAATTTTAGGATGAATAAATTCAAAAGCCTTTTGGGCCGCAGCCTGCGGAATTTCCGCTTGATAGGTAAGCGCTTGGCTGAAGGCATGAAGGGCATAGAGTGTTAAATATTCGTCATCCGGTCCTCCCGCAAACCAGGTAAAAGCCCCTGTTGGATTTTGGAACTTTAAGATGTTTTTAAGTTCTTTTTCTAAATAAGAAGCAACTAATTTATTGTCAAATAAACTAATCATGTCGGCGTTATGAACCTGGCGTCCCTGCGCTTGGCGCAACCAAGGGGTTTGGGTGAGAAGTTCCAACCGTAAGGGATCATTTTCGTTCCAGGAAGCCGTAAGACCGGTTCGTTTCGGTAATTTTTGAACTGCTTGTTTAAGTTCCGGATACGTTGTATAGAACTGATGCACAACGGCTAGCGGTACATAACGGTTCAAGGTAGAAACGAGGTCCTTATGGGTGGTAGTTAATAAGTTTGGCATGGAATTTAATACCTGCAAGGCTAAACTGGGATGTAAGGACAAAGAAGTCAATTCAATATCTTGGGAAGGTATATTAGCGATTTCGCGGAGGTTTAATAAATTTGTCCCTTCCTTTAGGGCCGTATGTACCGACGCTAATAAACGTTGCTTAGCGGGAAGAACCGGCAATTCGCGTTGCTCTGCATCATTTTCTTTGCCGGCCCGGACAATGGCTAAAACCGTGTATAGATCCGGTTGATTCGGGGCTTGGATTTCCCAAGTTACAAATTGCGTGCTTTGTGCCTCCACAGAAACCGTTTTAACCGGCTGTAAAATATGCCAATCTGGTAACACGTTTTGACCGTTACGTGTAAGTTGCAAAGTAACTTGTGCAGTTAGTTTTTGGTTGGTTTGGTTTGTAACAGCCGCTTGCAGGGTGCCGCGGTCTCCTTCCCGGTAAAAACGCGGTAAGGTAAGGCGGATCATTAAGTCTTTACGGGTTACGGTTTGTGCCATGAAAGAACCGAAATCAGCCGCAGGGGTCAATACATATCCCAAAATGTTCCACGCGGTTAAACTTTGCGGTAAGGTGAAGCGTAGAGAAGCCTTGCCGTTTGTTACCGGTACGGCTGAATTAAAATAGGCTGTTTCCGCAAAATCAGTTCTTACCGTTGTTTGGTCGGTTGACCCGGTATCGGCTTCGCTTTCTTGGACACTTTCTAAAGTATCTGCGGAAAATGAGGCTCCGGCTGCCATGGCGGCAGGTTCTTCCATGGCATTCGTGGTTATCATTTTATTATCTTGCACTCCTGCCGCCTTAGCCATCATAGGCATGGCAGCCCGGCTGCCTAACATTCTGTGTAGGCCGTATCCGCGTACAAACATGTGTAAATTAAAGGAAGGCAACGGTAGTTGGTTAAATGCGTGTTTCCTGTTTAAAGCAGGTATACGTACGGAGTGTGTGAATCCGGCCCGGTTACTTTTGGTGTAAGAAGGAACATCCTTTTGCTGGGAAAAGAGTTGAGAAAAATCAAGAGAGAGGTTATTTTTTTCGTAATAATCCAGCGATTTATCATAAATAGTTACCAGGGCTTGCCCGTTTACCGGAGTGTCGGAAGCACTCCGTGCCGTCAATGTCCAATGAACGGAGGATCCGGGTTTAACTGATTCGGGAAGATGCATATCTACGGCGAGTTTTTTGTTGTCAAAGGGAACGTCTACCGAAGTTTCTCCGTCATAAAACTGGTAGTTACTGGCTCCAAACCAGCGTACCGCAAGTCCACCCCGGTGGGTATCCTGAATTGGAAATTCCAATACAGTTACACCGCTGTCTAATTTTTGTTTATGAATGACAAAATTATTTTGTTGGTAAATTTCCACTTGCTTGGTGCCTTGTAGTTCGGCTGCGCCCAGTAACACGCGCATCGTTTCTCCCGGATAATAAGTATCCCGCTGAGTCAGTGTAATAGCCGGGAGTTTTAAGGCCGATTTCGCTTGAGTTACTACAAAAACCAACGATTGTGTAGCCGCTTTTGGGCTGGAAACGCTCAGACGATAAACCCCTTCCTCTAAAGCCGGCAAAGAAATACGTTGCGGGCCGGGCTCGTTAAAGTAGAGGGTCTTTTCAAAAGCCGTTTTTGTGGTCGCAAAATCTTGATAATATGCTTCCAAGGAAGGCTGGCGGCTACAGGAAAAATGGCGGCAACTGCTTTGCACGGCGGGGGGAAGTTTATTTTCCAACAAGTGTACCTTGACTTGTACTTTTCCGGTTACGGAGTTGCCGTCTGCATTTGTTAAGTCCAGTTGTGCAAGTTCGGTAGCGGTGCGGGCATCATAAAAACCTTGTGAAAAATCGATCTTAAATAAATGAGGATGTGCGCTGAGTTGATACGAACGGGTGGTTTCTATGGGCCGCCCGCTTTCATCAAAAACTTCTGCCTGTACAACAAATTGGGAAAATTCCTCATCTTCCTGTACTTTGGAAGGAGTAAAAGAAACGAAAAATTGACCTTTATCGTTGGTGGTCGTTTCCCCTTGCAAAACAAGTTCTTCCTGAACAGGCATCCAACGGGTCCACCACCAGTAAAAAGGCGGATGATACTCTTGACGTTTAATGGAGTAATTTACTTTTGCGTTGGCTAACGGAGCCCCAAAATAGTAATTGGCTTGTCCTTCCAAGCGGGCCGGTTTGCCATATTCCAATGTTTGCACCGGGGAAAGCAAGGTAACTTCATAATCCGGACGTTTAAATTCTTCCACGCGAAAGGAGCGTCCGGTTTGATAGGTCCGTTTGCCGTCAGGTAATTCAGTCTCCAGATAATAATGTCCCAATACCCCTTCTTGCGGTAAGGAAAATTGGGCTTGCGCCGAACCCATTTCATTTAAGGGTTGGGTGCTTGTAAAAATAGTTTTCCAATTCGGATCCCTGACCGTAAATTTAATCTTTTTACCGCTGAGTGTTTTCCAACCGCGTACTTGGCGTTCCAATGCTTGAACGGACAGATATACTTTTTGTCCGGGCCGGTAAATGGGGCGGTCCGTTTGGGCCGATAACAGTACCGGATCCGGGTTGTAGAAAGAAAAATGGATCGGTTGGATATAAGCAACGGAATGATCCTTTTTACCTAAGGCGCTGATTTGATAGTTTGAAGAACGGTTTTGGTTTCCTACCGTTACAGCGCGCGGTAAAGCCACTTGCCCATTTTTATCAGTTTGGGTTTGTTCGCGGGCTCCTTGCCAACTGGTTAATAAATCCAACGGTACTTGGGCGGCCGGTTGACCCGTTTTCAAATCGACCGTATATAAATGGAACACATTGGGATGTAGTGTCTTTTGCGGGGCTGAGCGTAGTGTAGTAAAATCAGCGGGATTGGCTTCAATCGCGGAGGTTGCAAATACCGTAAGATCTGTTACGTTTAACACAACGGCTTGTACTGGGGTTGTTTTTTGGTTAAAATCGGCTTCCGGGCAGGATAATACGACATAAATCCCGACAGGTAAAGCCGTTAAAGAAAGCGTCCCGGTTTGTTCTTTAGCAACGGATTGATACGCAATGGGAAACGTTTGCTCGTGTAAGGGCTTTTCGTTTAAAAATTGTAAGTAATCTTCTTCCCGTAGAGAAGAAAAAACAGATCCCCAGTTATTGGGTTTATTTTTGGGGTTGTGGCGTGCGTAAATTTTACTTAATTGTTCAAAAGAAGAAGCATAGATCTTTACATAGATATGGTGCAAATTCTTCCCGGAATATTGCAAAACGGGCGATTGGGGATGGATGGCTCCCTGAGGAACCTCCAGATGAAGTTGGACTTGTTGCAATTGGGCTGCCAAATTGGCGCATTCCTGGGTAAAATAGGAAGGCTCTAATTGTTGGGCATCTTGGCAGATCTGTAAGGCATCTGCTTGCCGTTGTTGATTTTGTAAAAAATGCGCAGTTTCCAGTGCTGTATATCCGCGTGCATAAGAGGTATTATCCGAACTCCAATATCTTTTTAAGCGGTTTAACCAAGCCGGGCTTGTTTTTGCGGAAAATCCGCCTAATTCTTGGAGTAAGTTGGTAGCCAAGGTAACTGATTTTTCTTTATTTTCCCATATAAAATCAGCCGAGTTTGTAAATGGGAACAAAATAAAATCTGTCTTCCAAAAAACGATGGCATTTTGACGGTTTTTACCGGATAGAGAAAATGCTTGTTCAAGTAACTGTGCCTGCAGGGTAAGCGCCGCTTCCCGGCCTCCCTTTTTAAGACGGACTGTTTTGTTTAAAAAAATGGGTTTATCAATCCCGGTAAGAGGAGCGGTTACCGTATCATTGTTTTGATGATTTAACGAGTGGATCCATTGTTGTACGGTAAAATCAAATAAGGTAGGGATGCGGCGGATATCGGTATCTTTCAAAGTAAGAATTAAATTTTCCTGTTCAATGGGGGCTTGAAGCAAGGTGTTTTTTAAGGACCATAATTGGCGGAAATCTTGGTCGATTTGTTCTTGCCACTGTTGTTGTGTCCAGGTAGTTATATCTTGGGAGGCTTGCGGGGTATCAATCGGGTTTTCGTTTAGGATGCGGGAAAACTGACTGGCCGCATTTTGAAAAACAAAAGTACGGTAAAGCAAAAAACGGGCTTTCCATAAAGGATCTTGCGGCAATTCATAGCCGTACAGCGTTTTGGCCGCATTTAAAAATTCTCCTAAATGATACTGACAGGCTGCTACGCGTAGTTGTGCCTGGTATTTTTGGGAACCGGAGGCAGTAGTTAAAATTTCTTCGTATTGCTTTTTGGCCGTTGTAAAATCATTATTTTGAAAATTTGTTTCTGCTTGGGTTAAGTTTGGTACGGCTCCCGCATATAAAGGAATCAGCAAAGCCAAATATACTTGGATTATTTTTCTCATAACAGAACCTCGCAATTGATAAATACCAAAAATCTCTTTTGCCGGTAAGGGAAAAAGAGATTTTAAGCGTGTACAAAGTGGCCCGGGACTACATTTCTTCCGGTGCACTTACGCCAATAAATTCCAATCCTTTTTTGATTCGTTCCGCCACCCGTTGGCAAATAAATAAACGGGATTTAGTCTGTTCCAGGTTGTTTTCATCCAGTACGCGGCACGTATCATAAAATGCGTGGAATAGACCGGCCAGTTCAATCAAATAAGTCGTCAAATGATGAGGGCTTAAATCCGCCACGCAATTGCGTAAAATTTGCTTGAACCACATGAGTTTTAATAATAAGGCACGTTCTTGCGGTTGTAGCGGCATTTGAACAGAGGGATAATCGGTAATACCTTTTTCTGCGGCTGCTTTAAAAATAGAATGAATACGTGCATGAACATATTGCACATAAAATACCGGGTTTTCGTTAGTGCGTTTTTTTGCTAGGTCCATATCAAAAAGCATATGGGCATTGGGGGTACGGCTGGCAAAGAAGAAACGGCATACGTCCGTGCCGACTTCATCCATCAACTCGCGTAAGGTAATAAACCGGCCTGCACGTTTCGACATTTTTACTTGTTCGCCGTGTTCGGTTAAGTGCACCAATTGATGAATAATCGGTACGAAGGTATTTTCTTCATGGCCCAATGCATGTACAGCGGCTTTCATACGCGGTACATAGCCGTGGTGATCTGCGCCTAAAATATCAATAAGAGTTGTATAGCCGCGGTCATATTTATTCTTATGATACGAAATATCGGCTAAAAAGTAAGTCGGGCGGCCGTCTTTGCGTACCAAAACACGGTCTTTATCATCCTGTGCTTCGTTATCTTTGGTAGATCCGAACCAAACAGCTCCGTCCTGTTCATAGGTATACCCTTGTTGAGTTAAAAATTCTAAGGCTTTTTTAGGAGCCTGCTCTTTATGTAAATCGGATTCGCGGAACCAGCGGGTAAAATTGACATGAAAGTCTTTCATATCTTGCTGTTGGGTTTTGATAAGTTCTTCCATCGCCCAACGTCCATACTGATCTTCCGGTAAATCGTCCGGCATACGTTTGGCTAAATCAATCAGATACGATCCATGATAACCATTTTCCGGCGGTTCTTTTCCTTCCTTGCGGGCTTTAATACTAATCGCCAACAGTTCGGCTTGGTTGCCGGCATCATTGACGTAATATTCACTGTCGCACGCATATCCTAATGCCCGGTGAATCTTTACCAAACTATCGCCTAAACTGGCTCCGCGCCCACTAGCCACGTGTAGGGGGCCTGTGGGATTTGCAGAAACAAATTCAATTAAAATCGGGTGTGTGCCGGATTCATTATGGCTGTCTTTAATACGACGGTCGGAAGCCATTTTGATAATAAAAGCATCTTCCAATTTTAAGTTGATAAATCCGGGAGCAACGGCCTCTGCTTCCGCAATAAACGTGATTTCACGTAATACTTTGCACGCTTCTTGTGCAATGGCCAGCGGATTTTGATGCAAGGTTTTAGCAGCCGCCATGGCCCAATTAAGGGACAAATCAGCCCCGGTATGGGAAGGCGCAGCGGCAAAATCTACCGGAGGGAGATGAACCCCCTTGAAATAGGCCGCGTTAGATAGTTTAACGGTAATATCTTTTTTTAATTGTTCTAGCATGTGTCTTATTTTTGAGTGGCTTTAGAAGCCGTTTTTTTTGTTGAAATTTTTTTACCGGTTTTTTTGGTACCGGATTTAGCAGTTGTTTTACGGGTTGTTTTTTTGGTTATTTTTGAAGAAGCCGCAACTTTTTTGGTGCTTTTTGCAGGGGTTTTCTTTTTAACCGTTTTTTTAACGGGTTTTTTATAATCAATTTCTTTACCAAAACTAAAAATTTTTTCCAGTGCATAAAAATCGCGTGCTTCCTGTAACATAATATGTGCCAGAAATCCGCCGTAATCACTCACGCGCCACAGGTTGCTTTCACTGCCGTCCCTGTTCAGTTTATATACCCCGATTTCCTTCAATTTTTTGCTGATTTCTTCTTCTACCGCATCCAAATGCGGTTTAGAATTGGCAGTTACAATGAGTACATAATCACATAGAGAAGATAAGCCGCATAAATCAATTACTTTAATGTTTTCGGCTTTTTTATCATCTGCCAGCCGTGCGGCCAAGCAAACCAGTTCTTTTGTGTTCATAGGAAACCTCTTTGTATCTGTATTGTTTTAGTTTACCATTTTTTGACGGGTTGTAGGGAGATTATAGTGGCATATCAAAATCTTTTCCGATAATGATACGTGTATCGCACATGACGTTAGGAGTGGTTCCGGTACGAATTTCCTCATTAATTCCTAAGGTATGGCTGAGTTGCTTTACGTCTGCCAAGCGTCCGGAATAATCTTCCAGCCAGGATTTTTCCTGAATAGAGGGGTAATTTTCATAATTAAATACATCCACCCGCAACAATCCTTTTTCATTTTGTTCGCGTAAGTATTGGGTGAGTTCCAACGCAATGCCTTTTTTACCGGAAGCGTTAAAAATTTCTAAAATAAGCGGACGGTTTTGAATAGCGAGCGGGGCTTTGTCCGCTATTTCGGGTACTACGGCAGGCACAGGTTCTTTGCGGGCGGAACGCTTTTTGGAAACCGCTGGTAGTTTTACGGCAAAATCGCTCGGTTCTAATTTAGTAAGTTCTAAGGATAAAACAATAAATTCAGCCGGAGATAAATTCGTCCGTTTTTCATGTAAAGCGGTGATATAATCCCAGAGTGTTTGTATCACCAACAACGGATTAAAACGCCATTGGGTAAGCCTTTGTTTAAACTGCTCCCAAAAAACTTCCCGGTTAAGATTTTTAGGAATAAAAAATTTAGATGGTAACGGTTGGTTACAATCCATTTTTTTAGGATTACAATGGATATTTTCTACGGTAAGATGTGTTTTAAGAGTTGCCGGGTTATAAGCCACTGTCATAACCGGTTTGGTGCGGATGACTAACTGAACGGTTTCATCCACACGAGTGGTTACTTTTTGAACGATCCGGGAAGTATATTGGCTGATAAACGCTCCGCCCAGTATCAGTAACGTGGACAAAAGTAACAAACGGCCTGTTATTTGGCTTGTTTTATGAGATGATTCCATAAATCAATTCCTAGCGGACATAACCATTTTTGCGAATCAATCGTAAACAGTAATTTGCGGTTAGCGGCATATAAAAGGGCTGTATCCAAATCTTGCAAAGCCAAATTGCGGATTACAAACGCATCTTTGTATTTGCGGTCTTTGGAAGAAATGTCAGCCACAAAGAGCATTTTGGAAAGGACACTCATATGCAAACTGCCCAGGGTATGTTCGGTAATAGCGTTTAACACATCTTTGTCTTTGACATTGAATTCATGTTTGGCCAGCCAGGCCGATACATAACTGTGCAGTAAACTGGGCTCCTGTAAGCAAATATCTTCAAAAAAGGGCACTTTAATTTTATGCTTACGGCACAATTCAATCAGTTCCGGGCCGGAAAACCCTTTCCCGGCATCATGTAAAATACCAGCACGGACGGCCGTTTCCACATTAATATTATAAATATCACTGAGCGCTGCTGCTAATTCGGCTACGTTTTTAGAATGCAGGTAGCGTTTTACTTTAAGATGGGCTTTGAGCCAATCATGTATTTCAAGACCGTATAATTTTTCCTGGCGGATAATGGGGGCAATGGCCGCCGGAACGGTATCCGGAATTTCGCCGCTGGCTAAAATATGGGCACGCACGCGGCTGGAGGATAGTTTCGGGAAAATACCCGGTAAAAATACATGGGGAAAGGTAGCCGGATTTTCGTTGTATCCCTTGCGTTTACCGGCAACTACAATGGCATTATCAAAAATATATTGGGGGTTTTTCCAGTTGTGCAAATCGTTTAAGCAATCCGTACCGACCAGTAAGTAGATTTCCGGATTGGTATAGCGTTTTTTTAAATATTGGACCAATTGATACGTATACGTTTTGCCGCCTTGTTGCAATTCATAATCATCAAAAATGAGATGTTTAGTAATTCCCTTGAATGCAATTTTTAGCATTTTCATTCGCAAGCGGAACGGTGTAGGCGATTTCGCCTTAAAAGGCGAATGATAGGCGGGGACCACATGGGTTACGTCCGGTGCGATTACTTTTACGGCACGCCGGAGTAAAGCCACATGGCCTTTATGAACTGGGTCAAAACTACCCCCAAAAACGAGAACTTTCATAGCACCTCAATTATAACAGTTTTTGGGCCGTTTCACGGCCCTGCAAAATAGATGTTTCCATAAATGAATATTCCCAACGCCCGTATCTGCCGGCGCATAAACAGTCCAACTCTTCTAATTGGCAAAGTGCTTTTTGGACGGTTGCCGTGTGTGTTTTGTCAAACAACGCATAGGCGGCAGGGATTTTTTGCCAAAAGGCAGTTATTTTTTCGTCGTACCTGGTTATTATACCTTTTTGTAAAAGGGAGTTCCAAATCTGTTTTTCTAATTGTCGGGAAGGGGCGTATATACCAGGCAATTCTACATAAAAAGAGCGGCATCCTTTCGGAGCATTGTATGGGGAAAAAGAACTTTGTTGCCCCACCCGGAAGAACGGATCTTTTGAATGGGGAAAATAAATCCAACTGAATTTTTTACCTTTTCCGCGAACCGCCAGGTGATATACCAGCACGGAGACCGTTTTTAGCCGGCTTGCCAAACGGGAAAGGGCCGGTGTGTTTTTGAGTAATTGCAAAAATTGAGGCAAGGCCAATGTATTTACCAAATAATCAAAGCGGACCGTTTGGGTACCGAGCCGGGCTGTTTTTGTTGTTAAATCAATAGAAGTAACGCGTGTATTAAGCCTTAAATTTAACACACGTTTAGCAAGGGCTTCGACCAACGCACCGCAACCGCCGTGAACCGGATAATAAAAATAAGTGTTGTATCCCCAGGGGCGTGTTGACTTTTTAGACAGCATTTGTTGTAGTTGTGGGCCACTGGGGCGCGGGATAAACGGACCGCACCAATCGCAGGTAAGCCGGGAAGGGGGGAGTCCCCATAATTTTGTATTATAAGGGCGGAAAAAATGTTTGTAAATGCCCTTCCCGAACGAAGTTAAACACCATTCTTTAAATGTGGATGGCGTTGCATAAACCGGACGATCTTTCAACCCGTCCGCACATTCCCGACGTTGTTTTTCCGGCAAAGCATATAAGTTGGCTTGGAACGGGAAAGGAATATAAGTATCATGCGTGTAAACCCAGGCGTTACGTTTTACCCGGCGTAAGTTGTTGGGAAGTAATGCGCGGACCCATTTTTTTCCATACGCTGTATGCAGGTGTAGTAAATGGCCGGAACAGTCAAAGGTAAAGCCGTCTTTATAAAAACTGCGGCAGAGTCCGCCGGGCTGAGAAGTCTGTTCTACGAGCAGATAATCCGAGTGTCCGGCTTGTTGCAAATGATAGGCCGTACTAAGCCCGGTTAAACCTCCTCCTAAAATAAGCGTATGGATTCTTATCATGGCTTAGGCCTCATAGCAAGTAATTTACGCGCGAGAACAAGCGTCAGGATTGTGGCTATAATTAACAGACCTAGTGCCCCGCAGGTATTTGCCCGGGTCAACAGAAAGGCAGACAGATTGCCGAGCATTCCTACCCCGGCGAAACTGAACACAATGGCCCGGTTATTCCAGCCGGCTGCTTGAAGCCGTAAAGCGGCGTGGTCATTACTGCCTTTAAGCGGATTTTTACCCTGAAGTATCCGCGCGGTGCTGACAAAAGCAGTATCTAATAAAGGAACCGCTAAAATAAATAACGGTGCTAAACATCCCCAAGATGAATAGGAACTGTATCCGTAGCCCAAGGAAAGTGCCGCCAGTAAAAAGCCGACTAAATTGGATCCGCTGTCCCCCAAAAAAATGCGCCGTTTGGCAGAATAATTATAAGGTAAAAATGCAAGAGCCGCCCCACCAACGGCTAAGGCCGCAAAATTAACATATATATATTCTCCGGGAAGGGTAATGAGGGTAAGCCCCAACGTACAAATTAACACTTGGGTAATACATAAACCGTCTAAAATATCCAGTAAATTAAAGGCATTGGTAAGTCCTACCACCCACAAAACGGTAAGCAGTCCGGCCAGCCACGGAGAAGGAATTGTTTGAATGACTACCCCGTAATGAATGAGTGCCAAAGTGGCGGTGGCTTGTACACATAACTTCAGCCAAATCGGTAGTCCGCGCGGTTTTGCAAAATCATCTGCTAACCCCATCACAAAAATTAACAGACTGCCGTAGACAATACCGCGTAAATTATGTAATGTGCCTGACGGAAAGTTTGTACATAAACGAATTAAAATTAAACTCCCTAAAATCCCAATTACCAGGCCGCTTCCGCCTACAATCGGGACAGAGCCGCTATGCGTTTTCAAACCACCGGGGCGGTCACAAAGTTTTTTTCCGTACAGGTGGCGTAAAAAAGGCAGCGTGAGCGCGGATAAACTCCATGCAGTTAAAAAACCAAGCAGATATAAGACAAAAATTTCCATAATATTTATAATATCATAATAAGGAGATTTGCTATGCTTAAACCCATTTTAACATTTTCAGCCATACTTTTTTTAGCGGCATGTACGTCTGTGCCGGTAAAACAAATTCCCACTGAGGTGCGTAGTTATAAAAAAGTGAATTTTTTTGCGGCGGATAAAACTGTTGCCGCCTTCAAAATAGTAGGACGGATGAATGATTTTGAATTGGAAGGTGTTTTACGTATCCAAAAGATTGGTCCGGATGATTTTACGGTGCAAGTTTTAACAGGGGGAGCCTACCGTGTATTGCAAGCCACGGTAGCACCGGAGGGAATTGCTTATCATTATTTATTCCCGGAGGCAGACACTCCATTGGTGCGCGGACGAATTAACCAGTTTCTGAACTTGCTCGTGAATGATATAGGTATGTACCAACGCTACCGGATTAAAGACGGACATACTATGATTATGTATAACGGGAAAGATGCTAAAACGCGCTTTCTTTATCAAAACGGAGTTCCCTATCCGTATGCGGCACAAACGGTTACGCTGCTCAATACCGCAGATTTGTTTTATAATCATTACATGCCGGTGGATGCAGACGGCTATGTGCAAATTCCGCATGAACTTGTCTACAAAGACGGAAATATTGAATTAGAACTTACCTTAATAAGCATTAAATAACAGGTGTTAGTAGGTT
>CADBIY010000002.1:0-13625 GCA_902794895.1 Candidatus Avelusimicrobium vaccinum
TGTATGTGCCCGCTCGTTTCTGCCCAAATAAATCCACTCAAAAAAGTTGCCCAAGAGTCCAGCCACCTTACAGCAAGAAGTGTTTTAAATCATTATTTGCGACTCAAAAAAGTTGCCCAAGGGGTCAGCCACCTTACAACCCAAACGGAACGTGCAGTTGCCGGCAAATTATTCCGGGGCCCCGTTAAACCACGCCCCATTCCCACCGCTACCCTAAAAGCGTCCTCCTTTACCTATCGCCCCATTGATCAGTTACGCCATTCCATATCTGCCCAAACCCAAATTGTCGGCTCAGAGAAAAAGGAAGCCTTCGTTCCTACTGTTACTACCTCGGAGCAATGGATTGAGAATCAAAAACAAAACTATTACACCATAGAAGAGCGCAATGTTTTCCGCAACATGATTACAGCCCAATTTCCTCATATTGCCTATTTGCGGCCCAATGCGGAGGCTAGCGAATATGCGTTGGAAGAATATATTTATAAACAATTAAAAAATAATTCTGATGTTTATTTAGCGCCATTACTTCAAGGGGTTATAAAAGATGACCTGGCAACCAGCAAACAAATTATGCCCTATATAAGCGGAGCTGCATTTTCTCCCCATGAACGCCGCTTAGAAGCAAAACAGTTAAATACGGTTAATAATTCCCTGTTGCGCGTGATCTATTCTTCCAATAAATTGCTTAATTTCTTACCGGATGATCCCTACCTGAAAGCAGTAAACGAATGCTATACAGAAATTTTTAGAATTTTAAATCCGTTACTCAGTGGGGCAGTCAGACAAGCTAAGATTTCCCGACCGGATGGAAGAAAATTTCAGTTTAATGAATTCCTTTTATTTGATTTAGAAGGAAAAGATTATGTGTTGCATGGTGATACTCCTTGGTCGGAAGAAGTGGCAGAAGAAGTAGGCAATTTGCACTACTTGGCAGATCATGCTCAACGCGAAAGTGCGGAAATACTGAAAACTTTCCCCAAAAATCTACGCATTGCGGTGCTCAATGACGATGTCGAACCCTTACGTAATTTCACGCAATGGGCCCAAGAAGGGCGTTTAGGGGAAAATGCAACCGTATCTACTTTCGAGGATGGGAACGATTTACTCAAATCGATACACAATGGAAGTCATTATGATTTGATTATTACCGATATTTATGTACCCAACGGCGGCTACGGAATGATGCCTGCCTTACGCCGATTAGATGAGAACGTGACCGTAATTGCCATGAGCAAATGTACACGCCAAAGGGTCAGACCGTTGAGTTTGTTTGAAACGGGCATGGACGGTTATCTGCCATATACCCCTGTGCTAAATGATCCGGAAGTGGGTTATTTGGAATTCTTACGCGCCTTCAATAACCACCTGCAATTAAAAGGCAAATACGGTTGGTCGCGCTAACAATTTATTTCATCCACAAAAACCCCTTCCAAACGGAAGGGGTTTTTTTATGAATGATGAGGCGGAATAGTAAACCAAAAAGTGGAACCTTGTCCCGGACCAGCACTTAGTACACCGATTTCTCCGCCATGCGCATTAATAATTTCCTGGGCAATAGACAAACCGAGCCCCCAACCCTGTTTTTTTAGGCCACGGTCATTTTCGGCCTGGTGAAATTTCTGGAAAATTTTCTCTTGTTCTGTATGAACAATACCAGGCCCGTTATCTGTTACTTTACAACTTAAAGTTCCGTTTTGATCTACCCAAAATCCAATTTCAATTCTTCCCCCTTGAGGAGAAAATTTAATAGCATTTCCAATTAAATTACTTAAAACCTGTGAAATACGGAACCGGTCCGCCACCACAGTTACCTCCGCCGGATATTCATATTTTTGCAATACAATTCCCTTTTTTTGGGCATTAACCGTTTGTAAAGTAACCACATCTGAAATAAGCGTATTAAAATTAAAAGGTTGGTCATCCAGTTTAAACTTACCGGATTCAATGAGCGAGATATCCATTAAATCTGCCATTAACATATTCATATTATCAGTTGCTTTTAAAATATTATTTAACGCCAATTGATCGTTATTACCGCCTCCTTGCGGGCTATCCATCATTAGCACGGAGGCAAATCCCTGAATGGAAGAAAGCGGCTGACGTAAATCGTGGGCCACAATAGACATAAATTTAGAACGGATTTCGTTTAACCGGGTCAATTCCTGGTTAGATAACCGCAATTTATCTACCATCCCTTCTAACATATTTACTTTGCCGGACAGTTGTTGTTGTAAAGAGGCGATTTGCTGTTGATAGTTATGCTCCGCTTTCATGATCGTCCGGTTCATCTTTCTCAACACAAATTTTTTGGTAATCCAATACGTAATTAATGATAAAATGGCCGCCACCAATAACGAATAAGATAAAAACATTTGCCACAAGGTCATACCAAACCCCCTTTATGAAATGAATGAAATACCCATTACTTGTTCCAACTTCTCTCGCGATAAAACACCTTCCCGCAACAAACGTGCAGGCCCGGTTACATCTACTACACTGGATGCCGTAGGGCTTAACGTCCCCCCCAACACGATAAAATCAACTTTTCCGTTAAATAATTCTAGCAAATCATGTTCATTCGTAACCACCGGGCAGCCATGTTCATTCGCACTGGTACAAGCCAAAGGAGCCGTCATCTCGGCCAGTAAATTTTGCAAGAAAGGCATTGCCGGCACCCGAATGCCTAGTCCGGGGCATCCGCGCAAAAGCGGGCGGCCGGCCGGCGTGGGCGGCAAAATCAAAGTGAGTGCCCCCGGCCAAAAACAATCCGCAGCGGCTTGGGCTTCCGAAGAAAATAAAGCCACCCGGTGTACTTGACTTACCTGCCCGATTAACAACTGGAGGGGCTGCCGGCTGGGACGCTTTTTGAGTTGATAAATCCGTTCAATAGATTTCTCACAAAAAGCACCGGTGGCCATTCCGTATACGGTATCTGTCGGTAAAACAGCCACCGCGCCCTGTTCCAAAGCCCGGGCCAACCTGACGAAAGTATCTGTGGAAATAGTTTCTTGCTTAAAAATCTGCGTCATTATTTTCCTCTTGCTCGTCGGAAGGACGGTCAATAATAATAACAAATTCCCCCTGAACTTTTACCTTTTTGGCAAACAGTTCCGCCACATCTTTTGCCGTTCCGCGCACCCATTCTTCGTAGACTTTAGAAAGTTCCCGCGCCACTACCACCGGAGTTTGTTCGCCCAAGGTATCTCCAATAAGCGTTAACATTTTAACCACACGGTAAGGAGATTCATATAATACTACCGGAACATTTAATGAGTACGCCTGAGCAATCAGTTTGGATGCTTTACCGGGTTTTCGAGGTAAAAATCCCAAAAAAGTAAAGGCTCCCCCGGTAATACCCGCCCCGGCCAAAGCACAGGCAACTGCGCTGGGCCCCGGCAACGAGGATACCTTCATTCCTTCTTTCACAGCCGCACGGACCAATTTCCAACCGGGATCGGAAATGCAGGGGGTACCGCAATCAGACACTAGCGCACAATTGTGTCTATTACGCAACAACTCTAGGCAACGGTTTACCGACCGTTCATCATTTTCATTATACCGGTAAGTAGGCTTTGAAATCCCAAAGTGTGAAAGTAAAATCTGGGTACGGCGGGTATCTTCACATAAAATAGCATCCGCCGTTTTGAGCACTTCCAACGCGCGCAACGTAATATCTTGTAAATTGCCAATCGGTGTAGGAATAATATAGAGCATAGTAAAAGTATATAAAATTAAAGGCAAGTTCTAATGAATTAAATTTTTTTATCCATTCTAATAGTTTTTTAGTACAATATTTAATTGTTGCAATTATATTATTATAGTGAGAGAATACCCCAGGAATATGTCTAAGATTTTATCAAAAATTAAATTAAATACTTTCGCCATCATCTTATCTATTTTGGCTGTTGTAGCAATCATGACCTGGATCGTCCCCAGCGGTGCTTATGATACAACAGAAGTGAACGGACGAAAAGTAGTCATTGCGGGTACATACCATCCAGTAGTGGCCAATCCGCAAGGACTTTTTGACGTACTAAAAGCCCCTATCCAAGGATTTTCCCGTACCGCGGAAGTAATTGTATTTTTACTTACCATTGGCGGCGTATTGGCTGTAATTGAAAAAACGGGAGCCATTGCCGCCGGGATCCAAGCCGCCAGTGCTTTTTTCCAACGTAAACCTAAATTACGTTTTTTATTTATTCCGTTGGGGATTATCGTGTTCTCGCTGTGCGGGGCCACATTTGGCATGTGTGAAGAAGCCCTGATTTTTATTCCTATTTTTATTCCGTTAGCACTTTCTTTGGGTTATGATTCTGCACTAGGTACTGCCATTCCGTTTATCGGTGCCGGGGTTGGATTTGCAGCTGCATTTACCAATCCGTTCACGGTCGGTATTGCCCAAGGCATTGCGCAAGTACCTCTTTATTCCGGCATTGGATATCGCTTTATTATCTGGATAATCTGCACCACGGTGGTAATTACTTGGCTCAGCCTCTATGCGGCTCGCGTACGTAAAGACCCAACCAAAAGTTTAACCTATGAATTTGATATTGAAAAGCGCAAAGAATTAAAACTCAATAAAGAAGAACACCGCATCACTCGCCGCCAAAAATGGGTATTAATAGCCTTTGGGTTAGGCATGTTGGGGCTGATTATCGGCGTACTAAAACCACAGATCTGTGCATTTATCAACCGGACCTGGGGACTTGATTTAATGACCTTGCTACATTTGGAGGCTGAAGGTTGGTACATTACCGAAATTGCCGCATTATTTTTAGGAATAGGCTTTCTGTGCGGTATTTTAGGCAACATGAAAATGCAGCAATTTAATGATGCTTTTTTTGACGGAGTACGGGGGATGGCGGAAATTGCCATGCTATTGTGCTTCGCCCAGGCTATTGTGATTATTGCTAACAACGGCCATATTTTAGATACTATGTTAGAATGGATGTCCGGTGCCATTAAACACTTGCATCCTATTTGTGCTTCCTGGGCAGCCATGATGTTACAAACCGTTATTGATTTTTTTATTCCGTCCGGCTCCGGTAAAGCCGTACTTACCATGCCGATTTTGGCCCCATTGGCGGATCTAATCGGTATTACACGTCAAACCATGGTACTTGCCTTTCAACTGGGCGGAAGTTGGCTTAATATGGTCATTCCAACCGATCCGGTTACCATTGCCGCTATCGGGTTTGCTCGAATTGCCTATCCAAAATGGCTGAAATGGATGTTACCTTTACTCATCACGATGTATCTTTTGTCATTTATATTATTGATTCCGCCCTATTTGATGAAATGGCAGTAAATTCGTTTTGCATCCTTCCGCATTTATTTTGTTTGAGCCGGAAGGGTGCTTTTATTAAAAAATTGTACTTGTACAAAACAGAGGAAAACAAACATGAAAAAAAAGTTATGTAACACCTATTTTTTGGTGTTCTTGATTATGGTAGCAGTTGCCCTGCTTACCTGGATTGTCCCGGCCGGAGAATACAATCGCGTGGAAGAAGCCGGGCGCACTTATGCAGTGGCCGGTTCGTACCACCTGGTAGAGCGTGCCCCCCAAAATATAGGGGATATACTATCTGCTCCTATAGAAGGTTTTAACCAATGTGCAGAAATCATTGCGTTTATTTTAGTGGTGGGAGCCTTGTTTACCATTATTGAACGTACCGGTGCCGTACATACCTTCATTCAAAAAATCAGTTTTTTCTTTTCGCATCATCCCCAATACACCAAATTTTTTATCCCGGTGTGTATTTTCTTATTCTCCCTTTGCGGAGCACTATTTGGAATGGAAGAAGAAACCCTGATTTTTATTCCCATTTTTATTCCCTTAGCCCTTTCGCTGGGATATGATACGGTGGTGGGAATGTCTTTACCGTTTATTGGTGCTTTTACTGGATTTTCCTCCGCTTTCGTCAATCCGTTTACGGTAGGTATCGCCCAAACGATTGCACAACTTCCCATGTATTCCGGTTGGCAATACCGGGTCTTGGTATGGTTTATTTTTACCTCTGTCGTGGCGGCCTTTTTTTCTTGGTATGGCGAACGGATCCGTAAGCATCCAACCAAAAGTTTAACCTACCAAATGGATCAAGAAAAACGTGCAGAACTGAAAATTGTAAATGAGGTAGTGGTAGAACAGGACTTTACACTCACGCCCGCGCACCGCGGAGTAATTATAGCGTTCCTGGCCGGAATGGGCGTGTTGTTTTACGGGGTTATCCGCTATCAGTGGTATATGATTGAAATTGCGGCTGTATTTTTAGGGGTTGCCATTACCTGTGCCTATCTGGGAAAACTAACCCTGAACCAAACGACGGATGCCATTATTGACGGAGCCAAATCCATGATTAGTGTTTGTATTTTAATGGCATTGGCCCGCTCTATTATCATCGTCTCTACTAACGGTCATATTTTGGATACAGTTTTATACACTCTTACCAAAAGCATGCAACATTTACATCCTATTTTGGCGACACAAGCCATGTTTATCACACAAATGCTACTCAACTTTTTCATCCCGTCCGGATCCGGGCAGGCCGTACTCACCATGCCAATTATGGTTCCCTTGGGGGATTTGTTGCATGTTTCGCGCCAAGCCGTCATTTTGGCTTTCCAGTTTGGGGACGGTTGGGGAAACCCTATTTTGCCTACGGCCCCTGTAACTATGGGGGCCTTGGCCTTAGCCGGAATTTCTTATCCCATGTGGGTAAAATGGTTTATAAAATTAGAAGTAATTTTGATTGTGCTATCGCTACTTTTACTGATACCGGCCTACTATATTTGGTAAAATAATTAAAAGCCCTTTGCCCATTCAAAGGGCTTTTAAAGCCTATGTTAGATTCATTAAAAACAATATATTACTTAAATTGGTTAGATTGGACGGTTTTCGCTTTGGTGCTTGCCGCTACTTTTACGGCGGCTTTATACGGCCATTTCAGAAGAAAAGACAAAGCACAGCCAATGACCCCGTTGGACTACCTGCTTATGGGACGCCAACTGACGTTACCTCTTTTTATTGCCACACTGGTTGCCACATGGTACGGCGGAATTTTTGGGGTCAATGAAATTACTTTTAATTATGGAATTTATAATTTTGTAACCCAAGGTATTTTTTGGTATGTTGCTTATTTGATTTTTGCTTTCTTTATTGTGGATAAAATCGCCCGTTACAATTCCATGACCCTGCCGGATTTAACGGCCCAACTTTTTGGACCGAAATCTGCCAAAGTAGCCGCTCTTTTTACATTTCTCTACATGATGCCGGTAGCCTATATTTTAAGCCTGGGTCTTTTTTTACACATGGTATTTGGAATCAGTACCCTGATGGGTATGATTATCGGAATGCTTTTTACCTGTTTCTACACGGCCTGGGGCGGATTCCGTTCGGTAGTATTTTCCGACTTAATTCAATTTTTTGTCATGTGTTCGGCTGTATTATTGGTGGTTTTGTTTTCCGTAAGCCATTTTGGAGGACTGGACTTTTTAACAACCCATTTACCATCCTCTCATTTTACAATTACCGGTGGAAATTCCTGGCTCAATACTCTCATTTGGGGTTTTATTGCACTCTCTACGCTTATTGACCCCAGTTTTTACCAACGTTGCTTTGCGGCCAAAAGCCCGGCTATTGTAAAAAAAGGAATTTTAATTTCCACTCTTATTTGGTTTTGTTTTGACTTATGCACTACCGCCGGTTCGCTATATGCGCGGGCATTACTGCCAAACGCGCTGCCCAGCCAAGCGTATTTTTTCTACGCGATTCAATTATTACCGGCCGGACTCAAAGGCTTTTTTGTAGCCGGAATTTTATCTATTATTTTATCCACGCTTAATTCCTTTTTGTTTATTGCCTCTAATACCCTTAGTTTTGACCTATTTAGGAAACAATTTTCTAATGTTGTGTTTTCCAACCGGATTGCTTTATTTGCCGTAGGGACATTTTCAATTGTCTTAGCACAATTATTCCATGGAAGTTTTAAGGAAATTTGGCTCGTATTAGGTTCTTACTTTTCCGCCTGTTTGCTAATTCCTATTTTAATGGGTTATCTCTACCCGGGGAAAATCAGTGATACGCTTTTTACTTGGTCTTCTTTACTCAGTGCCGTTGCAATGACTGCCTGGCACCTGTTTCCGAAACCGGAAGTGTGGGAAGTATTAGACCCTTTTTATATCGGCGTACTTACAAGCGCCTGTATCTTACTGATAGGACGAAGTAATTATGAAAAAATATCTTCACGCATTACTTCTCGGTAATGCAGAAAATGTTTCTCATGATCATTTAAGAAAGTTAGTCCAAAAAGCCGATTTCATACTGGCCGTTGATGGAGGTGCAAACCGCGCCTTAAAGGCCGGGATTACGCCAAATGCTATTATTGGCGATTTGGATTCTCTTTCAGTAACGACCCGAAAAAAATTTCCTTCCTCAGCCCTGATTGAGGTATCCAGGCAAGATAATACCGATTTAGAAAAAGCATTAAATTGGTTGCTACAACATCAATATACTGATTGCACTTTATGCGGCTTTATAGGGGGCAGAGTGGATTTTACCTTGGGCAATATACTGTCCTTATATCCCTACGCGCATAAATTAAATATCACGGTTTGCGGCGCCGGATGGAAATTAATTCCGGTTACAAAATCCCTTTCTTTACCATGCTGTCCGGGAAAAAGAGTGAGTTTGCTGCCTTATAAAACTTGCCGGAATGTTTCTTCAACCGGGCTAAAATATCCACTTAAAAAAGTATCACTCTCTTGGAAACAGGCCGGGCGGAGTTTAAGTAATCAGACAACCGGCAAACGTTTTTCTGTTTCCCTATCCAGCGGGTTCTTGTGGCTTTATATAGAAGATTAACGTTGCTTTTGTAATTTACGGTACAATTTTTGGGCCTCGGGCAACCCTTGTTTTGCTTTTTCTAACCAAATAAGGGCTTGTTCTTTATTCCCTTGAGCAGCCAAAGCGGCCCCCAAATGGTAGGCAAGTTCCGGGTTTTGCTCGAGGGTTTGTACCGGAATCGAACGTAGCAAATCAGCAGCCTGCGCCCACTTTCCTTGTTTATAATAAATCCAGGCTTGCGTATCTATAAATGCAATATCCTGCGGCTGAATAGCCAATGCGCGGGAGATATATTCTTGGGCTTCTTCCAAACGGATACCCCGCTGAGCCAAACTATAAGCCCACAAATTAAGAGCCGGCGCATGATTAGGTTGTAAAGTGAGGACCTGGCGAAGCGCGGTTTCCATGGCTTGATATTTTTTTAAACTTTCCAAACTGTACGCATATTGTAACCAGGCTTCTGTATATTCGGGCCGGAACTCCACTAATTTTCGATACACCTGAACTGCTTTTTTGTAGTCTTGAATTTGTTGTAAAGCAAGTCCGTAAAAAAAAGCAATTTCCACATTATCCGGGAAGGCCTTATAAGCCTGTTCCAACGTTTTTGCACTATCCTCAAAACGGTTTAATTTTTGCTGGTAAAAACTTACTTGCAGCCATTTGGGAGCATCTTGGCGATAGTCGGCAGCCTCTTGTAAATAATGAATAGCCGATTCAAAATCCCCCTCTTGTTCCGCCAGTAAGGCTAAAAAATAAGCAGAAGGAATATCGTCGTTTTTATCTGTTTTGGCTTTTAAAAAATACTGTTTCGCCTTTTCCATATCTTTCCCTAACAAAAATACAGAGGCCATGCGGGAATAGGTAGATGCATCCCCAAATCCCATACGTTCCAATTCTTCCAGTTCATGCAACATCAAAAAGAACTGCGATTGGCGTTCATAGATTTCCGCTTTTCCCAAACGGGCTGAAATTTCGTCAGGATTGTGCTGTAAAGCGCGGTCAAAATAGGTTTGCGCTTGCGCCAAATTACGCTGGCGCAGAAACAAGGTCCCCGCCTGTGCATAAGCAGCCCCGGCTAAGTGCGGATATTTGGCAGCAAGATCTTCCAACAGTGCTACTGCCCGAAGAGGGGAAGCAGCCGATAACAACATTAAATAGGCATAAAGGCGCTCCATATTATCCGGGTCCAAATCAACTGCCTTTTGATAGGCTTGTTCTGCTTCGGCTATTTTTCCTTTCTTCCACAGATACGTTCCGTAGGCCTGCCAATCATCTGCGTCAACATCCTCCTGTTCAATAAAATTTGCATATTGGTCTGCCACTTCAATTTTATTTTCAGCTAACGCTTGTAATAAGATGATTCTTTTCAGATATTTTGAATCCGGAACCTGCGCGGATACTTGCTGCAAATAAGCCAAGGTATGGGGATCCTGATTACGTTGCGCGTAAATGGCTTGCAGGAAATCCTTCAGTAATTTTTTTTCTTCAATGGGTTGCAACTGGGCGGCCAAAGAAATCTGTCCACACAATAAAACAATCCCCAAAATAATTCTCTTTTTCATAACGTGATCCCCATAATTAGGGCATCTTCCTTATTGTGATAAAATTTTTCGCGGCGGCCAATTTCCGAAAAACCTATTTTACTATAAAGTGAAATTGCCGCCCTATTATAAATATTTACCTCTAGCGTAAGTTCCTCCCCGCCTTGAGAACGGGCATATTGAACCAAACGTGACAGCAACTGGAACCCGATTCCCCGGCGGCAATAATCCGGATGAACCGCCACATTTAAAATTTCTCCGAACCCGGCTGCCAACCGCAACGCGGCAAACCCAATCAGTTTTTTATCCTCTTCCATGCAAAATACGTAAGAAGCGGCTTGAATAATTTCCGTCTTCCAGCCTTTTTCTCCCCACTGGGCACTTTGGGGTTGCAAGCGCTCTATGCGGGCCAATTCCGAAACATCTAAAGCAGTCGCTCGGCGGATATTCATTGGGGATTCATTAATTCAAAACGGGCCGGTTTTAGATACAGAGGTTCCAATGCCTCTGCTTGAAATTGATCTTGCTGCGCCAGCGCTAACAAACTATCCGGACGGACCACACAATCGGTTGCACGCGCCCATGCAAAAGAGCCTTTCAGAAAGGTGTTTAAAGGCGCCTTATCCGCGCCGGTTCCTACTAAAAATAAGGGTCGTGTAAAAGCATCCAAACGTCCTTGTAGTTCTTCTAAAGAAAGCCATAAAGGGTCGGAGTGGGAATGATCAAAAATCTGTAAAAAATATTCCTGGCGAAACGCATGGAGTACGACTCCCAACACTCCGTCAGGATGAGCCTTCTTCCATTGTTGAAATGCGGTTGATTTTTCGACTTGATATTTCAAAACTTCAAAAACGGTGGCCCCCCGCACTTCGGTATGATTTAAGTATTTTAGCATGGAGGCAAACGTAAGCGAAATGCGAATCCCGGTAAAACGCCCCGGGCCGCGCACAATAAAAATACGTCCTACTTGCTGCAACGTGCCCCCCACGGCGGCTAAGGCACTATTTACGGCAGGAAACAACAAGCGCTCCTGTTTCATTCCACTACGACGACGGACTACGGTTTTGGCATCTTGTTGCGCAACCACTAATAACGGAGCACCAGAGGTATCTAACCCTAAAATGATTTTTTTACCAGATTGCATAATTTCTCCAATAACCGTTCGGAAATCTTTCCATGGGACGTCAATTCAATTTCGCGTTCATCCCCTTGCTTCAACTTAAAATGTATTTCCAACCGGTCTTGCGGAAGCATACGGCCAATGGGATCCGGCCATTCGGCTAAAATAATGGCCTGTTCGTCTTCCAACATTTCCTCAAAACCTAAATTAAACACTTCTCCCTCTTCCAGCCGAAACAAATCAATATGAAATAAACGGTATTTTTTATTTTTATATTCTTTCATCAAACTAAAACTGGCACTGGTGGGCGAACTTTTAAGATGAAGCGCAGCCGCAATCCCTTTCACAAAAACGGTTTTCCCCGCGCCGATAGGTCCCCGCAGAAAAACGATTTCTCCCCCCTGCAAAATACCGGCAAACAGCCCCGCTAAGGCCAGCGTTTGTTCCCGGGAAGACGTTTGAATAATACTTTTTTTCATTTTAACGCACCGTTTTAATACACACTGCCCGTCCGTTAAAAGTAGTACGGTCTTTATTAGAGGGATCCAGCACGTCTTTGCCGTCTACCACAAACACATACTTATATTCTCCGCCGGTTAAAGCAACAGACGTTTCAAAATATCCCTTACGATACCCTTTCAATTCAATCGGGTCCTTGCCCCAACGGTTGAAATCGGCGGCTAATTCCACTTTATTTGCACCCGGAAACGTAATAAAAAATTTGCGATATTTTACTTCGGTGTCATATGCAATGGATGCCGGGCGGGAAATTTCCAGTTCGCTTTGTTTATTCAGTGGAGCAATTGCAGAGGCAGCATCAAGGGTGTGAAAAATATATCGGTAATAATCCTCTCCGGCTAAAAACAGGGCAATACTCCCGAGGCCAAGTAAGCCAATAAAAAAACCAAAAAGAATTCCCGGTTGTTTATTCTTGGGCATCTAGAAAACTCCGTAAATAAAATACGGCTCCGTCCTCTTCGGCAATATGCCGAACGGCTTCGGGATCTACTCCCGTTTTATCTACACAACTGGCAACTACTTTTTGAAAACCGGCTTGCACGCAAGCACGAATAAACTCACGTACATCTTCATATCCGTCTTGAAATTCATGGATCGGGCGGACGAGCCGCTGCCAGGACGTTTCATCCGGCGCATTTAAACTTACATTTACTTCATCAATCACGCGGGCCAGTAACGGCACGATATCCTTATGATTAATACGGTTTCCTAACCCATTGGTATTGAGCCGAATGGTAAAAGGGGGATATTTGGCCTGCGCTCTCCAGCCCTTCAGCGTCTGCGCTACAAACAAAAGTACCTCTAAGCGCATCGTCGGTTCCCCATAACCGCAGAAAACTACTTGCGTAAAGGGCGCCTTTTTAAGTTCTTTTTCCAGGGCGGCAATCACTTCGCCGGCAGACGGTTCCCAACCCTCTAAATTTAAATTATTTCCATGAAAATCCATATGCCATTTTGTTTTGATACAAAAAGCACATAAATTGGGACATCGGTTTGTTAAATTAATATAAACTCCGTTACCGAAACGATATACCAGTGCCGGAGATGATGAATTAGACATAAAATCCTCTTATTAGTATTATAGCAATTTAAAAAAATGAAACCCACCCACTAGACCTATACACCGATTAGAACTAAAGACCTATGGTATTTTATGCCATAATTTCAGTAAACTGAAAGTATGATCCGTTTATTATTTACTTTATTGTTAATTGGCAGTTTAGCAGCCCCTTTGCAAGCCCAGGGAAAACTAGGAAAAGTAGTTCGCCTAAACGCAACTTCTAAAGCCGTGCAACGTACTCTTCCCGCTTCACAGGAAGTTTCTCGCGCACTGGAAAATCGAATAATAGGAACTTTACAAAAGATAAATACATATCCGGATGACCTGTTTTCCGAACCTATTATTGCCAAAATATATGATGCAGGTTCTTTATTACGTTCCAAAAAAATTTATCCGGATAATCCGCTTTTAACCAACCAGAAACAAGTGAAATTATATTTTATTGCACGCAATAACCGGCAGGTTTTACGCGAAATACGCCGGATGCCGACTTTTCGTGCTCGGCTTCAAAAAGCCCTCCCTGTGCTGAAAAAACAAGCCTCC
>CADBIY010000002.1:13659-207249 GCA_902794895.1 Candidatus Avelusimicrobium vaccinum
CCAATTACGGCAACCCACCGAGCAAGTCTCCTGGCTTTTGGAAAATATCCCTGTGCAAACAAAACAATTATTTATCGGGGAAAAACATGAAGAACCGCTCATCCTGTCCACTATATCCAAATTAATTGTGCAATTAAAACAAAAATATCCAAACCGGGAGATTATCCTATTTACCGAATTCTTACCCTCCTCTTTTAAAAGGATTCCCACTACGCCGCACCCAGCCGATCCTTACTTTCCCATGTTGGATCCCTATGATCTGGTATGGGAAACGGCGCTACGCAATAATATCCCGGTAATCGGGCTGGAAAATCCGGAGATCTTCCTGGATTTTTCCAAAACGAAAGATATTCTAACGGATGCAGAAGTAGATTTATGGGCTACATTAGAAGGCGGGCGCATACGCAATGAATACTGGATTCAAATTTTAAAGAAATACCGCGAACAACACCCGGATGCTTTGTTTATCATCTATACAGGGGCATGGCATTGTTATTATAACCAATTTTTTTCACTTCCCCATGCGTTTGAACAAGAGACGTCCTGGGTCGTTGAACTTCTCCCAGACAGTAAGGGAATGCGCCTCTTAGAGTCCTTGACGAATGAGGCAGTTTTTTCAAAGCCTGCTTTAAAATGGGATAGCCGGGAATTAGGTAACATTACCGGATTTGATATTTCATTAAAGGTACGGCCTGAAAATTAATCTCTGCAAGAATTCTTCAAAATTAATAAAATAAAAATATCGGGAAGGGTGGCCGAGTGGTTTAAGGCGTCAGTCTTGAAAACTGATGTAGGGGCAACTCTACCGAGGGTTCGAATCCCTCCCCTTCCGAAAAATTTAAAAGACGTGCCAGCGTAGGTTGCTAACACAAATTTATAATCTATCTTTCCTAAAAAACTATGACTAAACTTATTTTACCGCCCGGTTACCATAGTTCGACCGATTTGCGGCAAACGCAAAAAGCCATTAAACTGATTAAAGATACTTTTCAGTGTAAATTGGCCGCTGCGCTTAATTTGCAACGGGTTTCCGCACCTTTATTTGTAGAAGAAAACAGCGGACTGAATGATGATCTAAACGGCGTAGAACGCCCGGTTTCTTTTGATATCAAACAAACCGGTGTGCAAGCCGTGATTGTTCATTCGCTCGCCAAATGGAAACGCATGGCACTTAAACTATACCGCTTTGAACCGGGTACCGGATTATATACGGATATGAATGCTATACGGCGGGATGAAGAAACAGATAACCTGCATTCTATCTATGTAGACCAATGGGATTGGGAACTCATTATCCGTCCGGAACAACGCACAACCGATTTTTTGCAACAAACGGTTCGTAAAATCGGGCAAGTTCTAACGGATACTTTAGCAGAATTAAAAAAAACATATCCCCAAATTAAAACTGAAATTAATCCCGAAATTTATTTTATTTCTACCCAAGAGTTAGAAGACAAATATCCGTCACTTTCCCCCAAAGAGCGCGAGCGCGCTATTACCAAAGAATATGGAACGGTTTTTATTAGTCAAATCGGAGGACCATTAAAAAACGGGTTGCCGCATGACGGACGTGCGCCCGATTATGATGATTGGTCGTTAAACGGAGATTTACTCGTCTACAATCCGGTCCTACAAGATGCCTTTGAAATTTCTTCCATGGGGATCCGTGTGAATGCGGTAAGTTTAAAGAACCAACTGCGCCAGGCCCATTGTGTGCAACGTGAAAAGTATCCCTATCATCAACAAATTTTATCTAACCAATTGCCGCTAACCATTGGAGGCGGAATTGGGCAAAGCCGGTTGTGCATGTTACTGTTAGGGAAAGCCCATATCGGCGAAGTACAGTCTTCCTTATGGCCTCAGGGCATGCGGGAAACCTGCGCCAAAAACGGAATCTACCTGTTATAATAATTATTTATCGGTCGGTTGTTCCAACGCCGCACGTAAAGCCAGTGCCAACTGATCTGCGCAAGAGGTTCCTCTCCCGCCGCAGTCATTTCCAATCAATAAATTTGCGATTTGACCGGCATCAGCCCCTTCTACCAATTTGCTAATAGCCTGTAAATTACCGGGACATCCCCCTATAAAACGGACCTGATGAATTTTACCGTCTTTCAACTCAAATTGAATTTCCTGTGAACAAACCCCACTGGTTTTATAACTAAAAAACGGCATACTACTCCTCCTCGTCAAAGTCTTCTTCTTCCGTGCGTAAGTCAGCGGCTAATTTTGCCCAGGCGGATCCCTCCGCCTCAAAATTAATTGTAATCCCCGTATTGGAATAAGGGCCAAATACTTTATCTTCCCCGGCAAAAATATTCTGCTCTAGCGTAAGTTGCATCATAAACATATCTTTGGGATTGTAAGAAGAGCAACATCCCAAACTGTTTTGAACAGGATACATATAAATAGATACTTTGGGCTCTAACATCATCCAATTATTTTCTTTATGTTCCTGCAAGGTCTGCAAAATAAAATCGGACAAATAAATCATTTCTTCATCTTTTACAGCCACTAAACGGTCAGAAAAATGAGGATCAAAAACAGATTTTCCTTCACAATATAATCCTAACTGATACTCCATAAATTCCCCCTCACTGCCCGGATTAGACCAAATAGAAAGCGGGGAAATTTCTAACGCCAAATGTGCTTCTTTCCCAAATTTAATTTTTGCCATATTACTCCCTGTAACGGACTATCTAATTTCTTTTATTATAGTAAATAACTTTTTGCTAGAATATACAAAAGAGGTTTCTATGCGTTATATCTTATATCTGTTTACTATGTTATTACTGTTTGCCGGCGGAGTGCTGGTAGGTAATATATTTTTACCCCAACGGGATGCCTCCCTGGCATCGGCAGTTTCAGTTCCCACACTCAATACGGACAATCCGGTTTTGGAACAAACATCCCGCGAACAGGCCCAACGCAACTTGGAAATTTTAAACCAGGCTCTTTCGGCGTGCCCGGTTGTTGTAAATGAAGAAAAAGACCGTCTGCTCAACCAAATTAAATTACGCCTGGCATTGGAAAATTTTGAACTTAAAAAATTGAAGTTGGAACTAGAAATTGCGAAAAATCAAACTGTCAATCGTCCGACAGCGGAATTTACCCAAGCCAGCGTAGAATATAAGCAAGCCAAGGAACGCGCGGAAAAATTAGCCGATGAACTCTTTCCAGTAATTCAAACTGCACCTGCTCCCGCAACCGACACACCCAATACGGAAGAAAAAACCGCTACCGAATCAACAGTAGCGGCCAAATAATTTATTTCCCCAGGAAATAATACCGCTAACTACGGCCGGTTTCTTTTAATAATTGCTGATACATTTTCAACATATCCGCATATTTTTGGACCGCTTCCAGCGGAGTACAATCGCTGCGGTAGGTCCAATTATTTTCACCCACCGTTCCGGGGGTATTTACTCGGTCTGTCGAACCGATAATATCTTGCCACGAAAACATAGTGAGTGCAGAGGCACTGTCCAATACGCGCTTTAAAATTGCCCGTTGCGTATCCAGGCACCAAGGCGCACCTTCCAACGTTTTTTGGGCAGAAATCATCTCCCAAATATGTGCGCGTTCGGTACGGTTTTCAGTTTCCCACCAACCTCGGAGTGTTTCGGTATCATGTGTAGAAGTAGTGGCTAATGAAATGACCGGATAGTTCCGGGGCTCCCGGTAGTAACCGTTATCTTCCCGTTCCCAGCGCAACACTTTATAACCCGGAATGCGCATTTCAACCAACAGTTGCCTTACATAGTTCGGGATGACCCCCAAATCTTCCCCCACCGCCAAACATGCACCGGCTTGCTCTTGAACCATCGTCAAAAAAGCACGTCCACGGGCCAGTTGATTTTCCTCTCCCTGCACATCAAAAAAACCTTGCTCTTGCTGGGGAGCAAAAATATAAGTCCGGAAAAAACCCACCAAATGATCTAATCGGAAAATATCATACAGTTCTGTGGCACGGCGAATTTTGCGGCGCCATAAATCGAGTCCATGCGTATGTTGGTATTCCCAATCGTAGGCTGGCAATCCCCAACGTTGTCCGCCTTTAGAGAATTGGTCCGCCGGAGCCCCTGTTTCATAACCTAAACGGAAGTTTTCTCTTTCTGCCCACACTTCCGCGCTATCTAAATTAGTTGCAAAAGGAATATCCCCAAATAACCATACATTTTTTTCTTGCGCATGCGCTTTAGCCAAACGTAGTTGCTGGTCTAAAATCCATTGTACATACGCAAAGAAGTCGACATATTCCTGATATTGGACTTCAAAGGCATGCACGGCTGTTGGTTCGTGATTGCGCAAATTTTCGGGCCACTCCAGCCAACTTTGCCAATTATAAAATTCTTTAAGCGCGCGGAATACTTTGTAGGATTTTAACCAACCCGCCTGTGCTGATTCATAGGCTTCAAAGGCCTGATAACGCGCAGAATGCACACTTTTTTCTGCGGTTAAAAAATACTGATACCCCAGCCACAAGGTTTTTAACTTGGCTTGTTTAACCGGGAAGAACGGAGCCTTTTTAGCCCCGTGCCATTCACTAATTTTATCTGATAACGAAACTAAATAATCTTGCGCCTCGCGGCTTTTTTGCACTTCGGGCACGGCAGTTACATCTGCATATACCGGATCGGTAGCAAAAGCAGTTAGCGCGGAATAGGGGCAATTAATCCCTGGGGCCGTTTCCTGAAGTGGCAAAATTTGAAGAATTTTTGTTCCCTGCACGGACACCAAATCAATCCACTCGGTTAAGGAACTAAAATCACCGACACCCCAATCGTGCGCTGTTTTCATAGCCGCCAGCGGGATTAAAATTCCATTTACCCGGGAAGATAAAATTTGATCCTTCAGTAACATAAATCTCCTATTTTTTTGCAATGGCTTCAATTTGCACGGCACTGCCTTTTGGCAAGGCATTTACTTGAAGAGTCGTTCTTGCGGGAGGGTTGTCTTTAAAAAAGGAACTGTACACTTCATTCATTTCGGCAAATTGTGTTAAATCTGTCATAAAAACGGATATCTTTACCACCTGTTTTAATGAACAACCGGCTTCCTTTAAAATATTTTCCAAATTTTTTAAAATAATTTCCGTTTGAACGCGCACATCTCCGGTAAAAATTTCACTGGTTACCGGGTCAATGGGTAACAAACCGGAAGTAAACACAAAACCGCCGTCCTCCGTGGCTTGCGAATAACAACCAATCGCTTTTGGAGCACTGCTGGCGTTAATAATCTTTTTCATAAACAGATTCCCCTTTTATAGACGTAATGTCTTTTATTATATAGTAGCAATGGCAATGCCGAACTGTCAAACTCTTTTAAAAATTTTGACTGAACTGATAAAAATTGATAAAATAAAGTATAGAAAAATAAGAGCCGTCAAAGATTTGGAAAAAAATTTGTCAGCGGCCTACTTTTTTAGTATAATAATTAAGTCGGGTTTAACCGGACATGATTAAACCCAAAAGATATTTGACTGATTTTTTGCGCTCGTAGCTCAGTGGTAGAGCATCCGCCTTTTAAGCGGGGGGCCGTGAGTTCAAGTCTCACCGGGCGCACCATTTAATGCCTTCTTCGTCTATCGGTTAGGACGTCGGATTTTCAATCCGAAAAGAGGAGTTCGATTCTCCTAGAGGGCGTTTTTTTATTTCATACTTTTCCTTGAACTCTTGCTTAACGGCAAGAGTTTTTTGTTAAATACTCCCTCTAGGCGGGAGCAAATCCCTAACCTGGGGATAAACCCGGGATTCAAAAACGTTTTATCCGACGGTGACAATACGGTTGCGCCCCGTTACGCTCGTAATAGGCCCAGTGATATTCTTCTGCCGGCCAAAACGTCGTAGCAGCCGTAACACGGGTAACTACTTTTAAGCCCTGTTTCTTTAAAATACCGATTAAGCGTTCTGCAATGTTTTTTTGTTCCGCAGTAGTGTAAAAAATTTCCGAGCGGTACTGTGGCCCCAAGTCCGGTCCTTGCCCGCCTATTTGAGTAGGATCGTGAATTTCAAAAAATCCTTTGGCTAATGTTTCGTAAGATACCTCCGACGGATTAAAAACAATACGAACGGCTTCGGCATGACCGGTCGTGTGTGTACATACTTGTTCATAGGAAGGGTGCTCAACCGTACCTCCAATATATCCCGGAAGAATTTCAATAATACCGGGAAAATTTTTCATTAAATGTTCCACTCCCCAAAAACACCCTCCGGCAAAAATGGCTGTTTCCATAAAATCTCCTTTTTTTGTTTATATTAATTGTTTTACAAAGAAGGGTCAAGTATATTTTCTCCTGAAAAGTTATAATAAATATATGAGACGCTTCTTGCTACTGATACTTTGCGGGACCTGTTGCGCCTGCAATTCACTATTTCCCTATAAAAGCCAATCACTTAACGATCTGCACCAATTAATAAAAAATCCACAAAATTATCAAGGGCAAATTGTGTCTTTTTCCGGGACCCTGCGAGGAATCACCGAAGATATACACCGCATTAAATTAGTTTTACGGGTGGAAGTGCCGCTTTATTATTATGCAACCGGGCAGGATCCTTTATCCTATCAATTATTATTGGTTACTTTTAAAAAAGATACTCCTGGTATCAGCAGTTTACAACCTAAAAATAATGTCAAAATTTTAGCCCGTATCCGGCAGTTTGAAACCCGGAAAAACTCGTTGGATAAGCCCGTGGGTGTTTTGCATCTGGAAGCATTGGCTCTGGCAGACCGCACCCATAAAAAGGATTTTTTTCATCACGCCGCGCCGGATTTTCAACTCTACCAATCCTGGAAAACCGGCCGATTATTTTTTAAGGAAACACCGCTGCAAATTCTATCGGAATTTCCGCAGGAACCGTTATTAACAGAATCTGTCCCTAAACAAAAAGAAGCAGTTTCTATTACACAGAATAACCTCTCCCAACAACCCGAACACGAACTTATTTTTGAGGAAGAAGAAACTTTTCTCCTTAAGCAAAACTAAAAGAGCCACCCACACGCGACTTTCCACGCTTTGTACTTGCTGTTTTTAAATAAAGCATCATTCCCAACTTGATTTGGAATCTTCCGCTTTTGTCGTTACTGTTTCGTAACTACTACAACCTACATTGAAGATCCTGAATCAAGTTCAGGATGACTTTATGATTTATCTTAACAACCGGTTCATCGCTCAAACCTTAACAGAACCCCGCGCCTAGCGCGGGGTTTTCTCTCACACAAAAACACCGGCAGTTTATTCAACCGCCGGTGTTTTTCTAGAATTCTATCTACTTAAACTACGGATTAGACGACGGAATATCATTGGAAGTCGGCTTCGTGCAAGCACCTGCTAAGGAGTCAAAGTCTGCACCACCGTTGGCTGTGCTACCATCACTGCAGCACCATTTTCCCGAATCTAAGTAATCAATACCGCAGAAGTCTGCACACAAGGCAGCACCGTTACCGGCCGTATCTAAACCCGTGCAAGACGTACCTGTTTGCGCATAGTAGCGTTTCAATTGGTAGTCATATTGCAAGGTTCCGTTAGAAGAGTGGCGGTCCGCCGTACCGATACCAGCCGTAAAGTCCGTACCGGCCAACGTAATCCCAAAGCCGTTTCCGTTGGTTCCGGCCACCGGATCTCCTTTGGTATAATACAACGGACCGGTAGCACCTTTCGGGGCTACGTCTAAACCACGGTAATCTTCCGTGTATTTGTTGATTTGCAAGTATTTGCGTTGTTGCGCTTGGGCAATGTTAGCGAGCAAGGTCACAGCTTCGCCCATGCGGCTGCGTTCTACCGCTTTGAAGTATTGCGGTAAGGCCATGGCGGCCAAGATGCCGATAATCAATACGACTACCAGCAATTCGATCAGGGTAAAACCCTTCTTATTATTCATAAAACCTCCTACAGTTTTATAATTAAGATGTGCTACGTAACCCTAGGGGTTACCCTTAAAGTGTACCACTAATAGTTTAAAAAATCAAGACCTATTTTAAACCTATACTTTGAAGAATAGCAGCAACAGAAATTTGATTGCAAAAGGAAAAAGCCGTTTTAGTTCCCGGTAGAAGAACGTTTCTATGACACTATCTCCTATTTTACCGTTCATCCGTATAAATAGAATCTTCATAAGAACGTCCTATTTATCAAAATTAATCCGCTCTTTTTCCACCACCAGCGGGCGTTTTAATACTTGGGTCAAAATGGCTCCGATATACTCCCCTAAAATTCCTAAAAATAACAGTTGTACCGAAGCAAAAAATAATACGGCTAATAAGATGGGCGCCGTACCCATTGGGAAACTATTCCAAAAGAGCAGTTTTAATACAAGATATATACACCCCAGCAAAAAACTTACCGCACTGAGCACAAAACCGCCTAATGCCGCCAAACGAAGCGGCACTTTGGAATGGTTGGTAAAACCAATCATTGCGTTATCATAAAGCGTGTAGAAATTATTTTTAGTAAGTCCCCGTTTACGAGCCGGTTGGTCAAACGGAACCAGTGCTTTCGCATATCCCAATTCACATACTAATCCACGCACATACGGATACGGATCTTCCAATCGGCGCATTTGGTCAATCACTTTCTGATCAAATAGTCCAAATCCGGTACAATTCGGCACTAATTCGGCCCCCGAATCGTTTACCAGATTCAGCAACCAATAGTAAAGTTTGCGTACGCAAGAAAATACAAAACCTTCTTTCGTTTGTTTTTTTTGTGCTAATACAACTTGATACCCCTCTTCCCATTTTTTAATAAATTCACTAATCAACGCAGGCGGATCTTGCAAATCAGATGCCATGTAAATAACAGCCTCCCCCGTGCCTTGGAGCATGCCGTAATAGGGGCTGCGGATATGGCCGAAATTGCGGACATTAGCAATGACTTTTACCCGCGGATCTTGAGCCGCTAACTGACGGAGCACCGTCAAAGTATTATCCGTAGAGGCATTGTCCAAAATGATTTGTTCGTAATCGTATTGATCTTTCCATTTCATCATTTCGGATTTTACTTGTTCAACTAAAGCGGTTACATTGTCCTGTTCATTATAGGCACTGGAAACAATGGATATTTTTTTCTTCATATTTTCCCTTATTTTTTCTTATTTCTAGGCGGCATAGCATGTGCCGTAAACAGGCAGGTATCCGTACCAAATACACGGGGCCGACCATCTTCTTCAAGACGCATTTCTATAGAGGTATAAATTAAATGCACTTGCGAGCATAACATCATTAAAATAGGTATTTTGGGAGAACTTTCCCACGCCATAGAAGCATTTTCCGGTGATAATGTCATTATTTTCAATGGAGAGTCTTTGGGAACATAGTACGCCAACATGACATCTAACGCTTTGGAAGGATATCCCACATTTTGGCGCTCCACCAATACTTGTTGCGGCCCCTGCGGACCGGTTAAATAATCAAAGGCTTCCTGCAAACCGGTATATTCCCGGGCACGCACATAATCCATATTCCAATAGAATTGAATCCAACCGAATAATAAAATAGGTAATAATACCAAAAAGATTTTATGACGGCTTTGCAGGTGATATAACAAACTGGCCAACAAAATCAACATAGAGGGCAACAGCGGCAAAAAATACCGGTCCATCCATAAATTAAATCGCATACCGACCAATGCCAACACCGCACATAACAAAACAACTTGCGCAAGCGGAAGAATAATTTCTGCTTGTTTAAATAGTTTCCATTTAAAAGTGGAAATCGCAGAAACCCCCGCAGTTGTAAAAAATATGACCAAGCCGTACAAAATCCAGGAGGGCCCAAACAAAAAGATAAAAATTCCCCAGGTAGCCAACATAAACGGCGTATGATACCACCAATCGGTCGCTCCGCTGGCAGTAGGATCCGCACCGCCCATGACCCCTAATGCAAACAATGCCCAAGGAAGCCATAGTGCAAAAACAACAGCGGTTCCCCAAAAACTCCAGGCTCTCCCGCACCGGTAAAAGCAAGCATATAAGAAGACCACCAATGCCGCAATGAAAAATACAGCAGCACAAAAATAGTGGCTATATGCACCCAAAAATCCCGCCACAAAAAAGACGAGCCAATTTTTCCAATTCGGGCAGTGATATTGCTGAATTTGTTCAATTAACCGCAAAGCCAGCAACGTAAAACAAGTAGCCAACAATACTGAAAGTGAATAAGAGCGGACATTTGTTCCATAAGCCACTAAAATAAAATTGCCGGACATCAATGCCGCCAAGATAAACACTTGAAGTTTAGGCCAACTTTTGGGTGCTAACTTAATTGCAACAAGCACCGCCAAAGCACCTAACAGGGCACTAAATAAATGTGCATAAAACGGGGTAATCGGGAAAAGCAGGTTCCATCCATAAAATAAGATATTAAATAGCGGTAAATTAATATCTTGCAACAACATATCTTTCCAAATACTTGCCAAACCAACCGCCGGAGTCGCGGTAGCCACCGAATAGAGTTCATCATATTGGAACCCATTGGTCAAATGCAGAAAACGGCAAACAAACATATACCCCCCCATCAGGGAAGAGGCTAAAATTACCGTTAAAATAAAAATATTGGAAATTTTTTTCATTGGATCACAAAAAACCGGGGCAAAGACAGATTCGCTCTATCTCTGCCCCTGTGCTTATGTATCTTTTTAAACAGCGGTACGCGGATCCGGAGGTAAATCTTCCGGTTTATCCACCCCCATATAGTCTGTGCACAAAAGGGTACTGTCTTCATCTGCTAAATTCGGCAGACAGACAGTAACCGTATCGGCAAAATCGCGCACGAATTTGTAATCATACCCGCCCCAGCCAATCCGTTCGGCTACGATAAACCAGCGACCTGATGCGTCGTTTTCAAAATAAACTTTATAACTGGGTGAATATTTTTTTGATAAATATCCTCCGCGGGTATAAAACTCGGTGCGATCTTCGTTGAAATAATCATTATCCGTACCAGGTGGAGTGATTTGCACGGGAACCGCATCCAAATAATGCCAGTACTTGGTGAAATGATGTTTCGTAAGCATATTCCGGTCTTGAGAGGCACGTACCGTCCCCATCAAAACAAGCACATCAGCAACCCGCATCCGCTCTATAGCACGGCTATAATACGGAATTGCATAAGCCACTAATATACCGATGATAATCGTCACTACTAATATTTCAAGTAGGGTGAAACCTTTTTTATTATCTAAATACTTTTTCATATATAACCTCATTTACTATTTTAGACTTAAAAATAGTAATTTGCAAGGTCTTTATAATGGAAAATGGAATTAACGTCCTACAAAAATTTCGATTCCGCCCATGACCATATCTACGGACATCAGTACCAAAATCATTCCGGTCAGCCTTTCAATAGCGATCAAACCGCGCTTTCCAAGCAGTTTACTTAGCGGAAATGAAGACATTAGAATAATGGAGTTTATTAAAGAAGCCATCAGCACTGCTGCCAGGGTAATCCACTTATTGGACTGTTGCGCAGAGGTAATCATTACCATGGATAAGGCCGCCGGCCCCGCCACTAGCGGAATTGCTAACGGAACAATAAAAGGTTCGTCTTCCCGGGGATCATTTTTAGGTTCTTCTTCCGTGCTAAAAACCAAAGGAATAGAAATCATAAATAAAATAATTCCGCCGGCAATAGCCAATGAATAATCATGGATACCAAACGCCTGTAAAAACCATTTCCCGGCAAATAGGAATCCAACCATAATAAGTAAAGCAATCGATAATTCCCGGATCAACACCGTTTTGCGCCGTTCCGGAGCCACTTTTTTAAGGGCAGCGATAAAAAGCGGAATATTTCCAAAACCATCCATGACTAGAGCGAGTGTAATAACTGAAGAAATAAAAGAATCCATAAAAACCCTCTTTAGTATAGTATAGCAAAAAAAGAGTTCTTATATGTTCCAATATAATACTACATCCTGGTAACAGGATACTCACAATTTGATAAGATATTACATATGTTTAATGTTAGCAAGAACAGTGTACTGAATATTTTAAAATGGTTTATTTTGGCTACCGGCGTTGGAACTCTGGTTGGCATATTGGATGCGGCCTTTTTAAAAGCACTGGAATCTTCTTTGGCTCTACGCAACGAAATTCCCTATTTTTACCTAGGTCTTCCTTTGGCCCTGTATCTTGTAGCGTTACTTTCCCGCCGGATTGCACCAAAACATAAAGATTTTTCTACGGATGCAGTCATACATAAAATCAATCTGTATGAACCTATTTCCTTTTGGTCGATTGTAAAGGGTTTTTTCTTGCCGATTGTAACCATGGTAACCGGCGGCTCTGCCGGGAAAGAAGCGCCTTGCGCAGATGTCGGAGCTGGGGTATCCTCCCTGATTGCTCGGTTTTGCCGTATGAGTTTAGAAGACCAGCGCAAAATGATGATTTGCGGTGTCAGCGCCGGATTTGCCGGCGTATTCGGGGTGCCTATATCCGGAGCCTTGTTTGGGCTGGAAGTATTATGGGTAGGCCATATTTTTTACGAAGTCATGTTCCCGGCTTTAGTTGCAGGAATTACGGCCTTTCAGGTAACGAGTTATTTAGGGGTAAACTATATTTATCATCCGCTACACTTTGTACCTGTTTTCTCCGAACAGTTTTTCTTAAAAGTACTTATTGCCGGTATGTTTTTCGGTTTAATTTCATTACTATTTATTGAAATTTCCAAATTTACCCGGGTTATTTTCCGCTACATAACACGCAAGGTCTCTTTATTTGGGGCCTGTTTTATAGGAGGAATTCTACTAATCACAATTGCTGCGCTTACGTCCCCCCTCTATTTAGGATTAGGAATGCACGGCATTGAAAGTGCATTAAGTGGACAACCCATTGATTCTCCTTTTGGATTCTTATATAAAATAATCACCACCGCCATTACCTTTGCCGCCGGTGGAATTGGCGGAATCGTAACGCCTATTTTCTTTGTAGGTGCGCAAGCAGGTGCCATGTTATCCAACTTTTTGGGAGTGGACTCTGCCACTTTAGCAGCGTTAGGGTTGGTGGCGGTCCTTGCCGGAGCAGCTAACACGCCTTTAGCGGCCAGCATTATGGCTATTGAATTATTTGGGCCTGATATTGCCCCTTATGCTACGGTGGCCTGTGTGATTAGTTTTTTAATTACCGGACAACAAAGCGTCTATCCGAGCCAACGCATTTCGTGGGACAGCGGAAAAACTCCGAATGAACATCCGGCCGTTCCCATTTATTACGGACGCCGGGCCACGGATCGTCAAGTTCAAGTACGTGCGCGCAAAACTGCTTTCAAAAAAGCCTTTAAGGAACTGACCAAACATTTGGTTTTTCCTAACTCTACGGACAAAAAATAAAACCGGAGAAAATCTCCGGCTTTTTTCTGCTTATAAAATTATCTATTCACTAAAACATGCTCCGCCGCTAATACAACCCGTTGCAGAAATGGTGTTTCCCAATATCATTTTACACCAATCGGTAGTTTCCCCATAACTATTCGCACACATTTTCTTCCCGTTTTTGAAACTTAAGGTATAGTAAAATTTGCTGGAACCATACCACGCTTGATTTGTATGCGGTAAACGAACGGCCATTGCCGGTTCTGCTGTGTTGGCGGCAGGTATCCAATCGCCACCAATTCCATAACCAAAATTTTTGGTTGTAAATCCTGAGTTTACAGTATTCCCTGAATTAGTAGTCACATTATCAAAACCGATATCCAGTTCGTCTAAGTTATAGAGAACTCCGGACGTATCTTCCTCCAAATTCTTACGTTTTTCTGCCTCATTGATGGCTTGAAGCATCACCCACGCTTCGGCCGCGCGGCTTTTTTCTACCGCTTTTTGATATTGTGGCAAGGCAACACTTGCCAAAATACCAATAATTAAAACAACAACTAATAATTCTATGAGTGTAAAGCCTAATCGGCTTATATTTTGTTTTTTCATAAACACTCCTTATGTTTTTTAATAGTAACAACATAAGCAGTATATCAAAAAAAACAAGTAAAGTCTTTCTAATAAAAAGGAACTTGATATTCCCGGGCTAATTGTTCATATTGCAATTGAACCCGGTGCACAAAATTACGTTTTTCTAAGTAAGAACCCGGAAAGAATCCGTTTTTAAATCCCGCAATAATAATATTACGAAATTCCAACGGAGTTAAATCAACATAGTTTATTAAAAGTTGCAATTCCCGTGTAACGCTTGTGTGTGAAATTAAGCGGTTATCCGTATTGATACAAACAGACAATCCGTGACGAATCATTTTTTTAATAGGATGAGCAGTTATATTTTTGATGTCCGGTCGCGTTTGCAAATTGCTCGTCAAACAAACTTCAATTCCAATGCGTTCTTGGGCCAAATAATTTGCAAGTTTTTCTACATATAATTTTTTATTTTTAACACTTTTATCCTGGATCAAATGCGTGTTAAATAAATTGGTTCCGTGACCGATTCGATTTGCGTGGCAATCCGTCAAAGCACTGAAAATAGACTCTGGCCCATAGGCCTCCCCGGCATGGACGGTTTTGCATAAAAAATGTTTATGGATATAATGGTAAGACAAAAAATGGTTGGAAGCCGGATACCCCGCTTCTTCTCCGGCAATATCAAATCCGACAATCGGCAAATGCTCCTGTTCGATTAGTTGCACCACGGTTTTGGCTAATTCCATGGAAGCAATCCCAATCACGCGGCTTTTATCCGTTTGGGATAAAACTTTTAACATAGACGCGTAATAATAAGAACTGTCTGCACTGAAATTGCGCATAGCGCAAGCAATGATGCCAAAATAAAATGGAAGATCCTTCCTTTGCCGTACGGCCTTGGAAGTATTGTGTGCACGTTGGGCCCGAACTAAACCTTGAACAGCAGCACGTAATGCCTGTTGCACCGTCAGATGTTCGTTAGCATGTTGCTGGGGAGCAAACCGTACTTCCATATAACGTACGCCTTCGCTAATTGCATCTTGTCCCAGTTCGTACGCAATCCGTTCAATGTTTTGGGCGGATTGCATGACGGCTTTGGTATAGGAAAACCCACGCAAATATTCAACCAAAGAATGATATTTATCCTTAAAAACTTTTTGCCGGAGCCCTTTTTCCGTATAGGCAGGCAAAGCCACTCCTTCTTTCCGGGCAAGTTCAATTAAAGTAGCCAAACGTAAAGACCCGTCCAAATGCACATGCAAATCCGCTTTTGGAATTTTTTGCAAAAACGATTCAGGTATTTTTTTCATTATTTTTTGGTTACTTCTTGCCCTTTAGGAGTATCTTTTACCTGGTAACCGGCCTGTGAAATGGCCTCACGCAATTCATCCGACTTTTTCCAATCCTTGGCCGTGCGGGCAGCAGCGCGGGCATCAACTAGGGCTTGCACTTCCGGCGGAATAGCAGTTACGGAATCCGCCTTTGGCTCTTTCCATAAATCAAGTGCCAAAATGGTATCGGCAAATTGCAAAAAGAATAATTTTTCAGCCGCCGTTAATTCATCCGTACGGGCGGCTTCCCATGTAAGGGCAAGGGCTTTGGGCGCATTTAAGTCATCTTCCATAGCAGCCACAAATTTTTTCTTCCATTGTTGCGACTTGAAAGTCTCCTGCGCTGTCCCTGCTTGTTGTTTTATTTGCTGACACAACGCGCGCAAATTTTTTAAACTTTTTGCGGCACTGTCCATACTTTCGTAAGAAAATTCAAGTTGGGTACGGTAATGTGCCCCTAAACATAAGTAACGGTATGCAAGGGGCTCATAGCCCTTTTCCTTTAACACATCTACCGTTACAAACGTACCGCCGGATTTGGACATTTTACCCGAACGCAAAATTAAAAATTCGCCGTGTACCCAATAGTTCACGTACTTTTGCCCGGTGGCGGCTTCGCTTTGGGCAATTTCATTGGTGTGGTGAATAGTAACGTGGTCAATTCCGCCGCAATGAATATCCAGCGTGTTGCCTAAATATTTCATGGCCATAGCGGAGCATTCCACGTGCCAACCAGGAAAGCCGACTCCCCAGGGGCTGTCCCACTCCATTTGGCGTTTTTTATCTTTGGGAGAAAATTTCCACAAGGCAAAATCGGTGGGGTTGCGTTTTTCGTCACTCATCTCCACACGCGCCCCGCCTTGCAAACCGGTAATGCGTGCATGACCGACTAAAGCATCATAGCGGTCAAATTTAGAGGTGTCATAATAAATTCCGTCGGAAGTACGGTACGTATAGCCTTTTTCTTCCAGTGTTTTAACTAACGCAATCATTTCCCCAATGTGCGCCGTCGCGCGGCTGATGATGGTAGGGCGGGTGCAGTGCAGGGCATCATAATCCTGCCAAAATTTTTCTTCGTAAAATTTAGCAATTTCCCATGCTGTTTTCCCTTCCCGGGCAGCACCTAGTTCCATTTTATCTTCGCCGTCATCTGCATCAGACACTAAATGCCCCACATCCGTTACATTCATTACATGTTTAAGCGGATAATGCAAGCGAATCGTGCGGGAAAGTAAATCCTCAAAAATATAGGTACGCAAATTACCGATATGTGCAAAATTATAAACGGTCGGACCGCAGCAATACATAGTAACTTGTTGTTTGTTTTGAGGAATAAATTCATCTTTATGATGGGTTGCCGTATTATAAATTTTCATCATATTAGTTGGCCTCTTTCATGAGTTGCATATAGCGGACACGGATAGAATTGAAAAATTGTGTGCAAGAGGCTTGTCCCACCTGGTTGGCGGAATTTTCGCTCATTCGGCAATAAATTTCCACATCGGAAAGCGGATTAACGGCTCCTACACTGCTGACCGAATAGGTAAATCCGCTCGGCCGGTATGCATGTAACGCTTGGGTATAGGAGGATTCTACCGCCTTCATCAACACGGACATCTCTTTGCGGGAGGCCTGATCCCCCAATTTAAATTTGCGGGTAGCAACCGTCGTAACAACATCTCCATAATTCCGATACGAACTGGTTAAATTTTCGGAAGTAAAATCTTCGTCTTCGCTTAATGCTTCTTCCGTAGGGGCTGGCAATGTATCTTCCGCCGGTGGCACAAAATTGCTTTCCGTAGGTACCGGGGAAGTAAATTCATAGTACACCCCCCGATAAGGAGAACGGGCATAATCAATCCCTTGAGTTACTTTTTTACGACCGCCGGTTCCGCAAGCAGTTAAACAAACACCAACCATTGCCAACAAAAATAAACGTATTTTCATAGTTTCTCCTAACGGGTTATTTTGACCGTAGCCACCGCATGGCACATGGCCGCTTCTCCGCGGCCTATTTCACCCACATGCTCGTGACTTTTCGACTTAAAACTAATCTTATCAATGGAAATTTCAAAAATATCCGCCAAACTTTTTCGCACGGTTTCATAGTGCGGCTTAATTTTAGGTTCTTGCGTAATAAGAGTGGCATCCAAATGTACAATTTCTGCATGATGGGCATGCACAATTTCCAAGACTTTCTTGGTAATCGTTACGCTGGAAATGCCTTTAATACTTTCATCCGTCGGCGGGAATAGAATCCCGATCTCTCCGGCACACAAAGCACCCAGCACCGCATCACAAAGGGCATGTAACACTAAATCCCCGTCACTATGTCCTAAAAAACCCTTCGTATGTGCAATTTCTACTCCGCCTACTATAAATTTACGCCCCGGTTCCAAACGGTGCAAATCAAAACCAAAACCGGTACGATAAAATGTTTCTTTGTTCACAATCGCCTCCGCAAAAACCAGATCTTCCGGCGTAGTAATTTTAAAGTTGGTATAATCCGAGGGAACCAGCCGCACTTTGACCCCTGTTTTTTCAACTAATTGGGATTCATCCGTGGCATTTTTTTCGTCCCCGAATTCCGTCAGCGCACGGGCCAACAACTCTCTTCGGTAGGCTTGAGGGGTTTGTGCCGCCCACAAAATAGACCGGTCTAACGTTCGGGTCACAAATCCGTCTTGCCCGATTTTTGTAGTATCCTTCACCGGCACCGCCAACACCGCTGCCCCATCCGCTTGTGCAGCCTGTAAACAATCGGCAATACGGGAAGGGCTCACAAGCGGGCGTGCTCCGTCATGTACCGCAACAACTTGGGCTTGTGAAGATACTTTTGCAAAACCATTTTTGACGGAATTTAACCGTGTGTCTCCCGGGTTTGCATAAATTAAATTTGGAAAATATTGTTCTAACACCGAACGGTTTTCGGGGGGAGTAACTACAATGATTTCTTGGACTACGGAAAGTTTTTTAAAGGCTTCAACCGTACGTACTAACACCGGTTTTCCCCCCAGCGGAAGCATCTGTTTAGGACGGCCCATCCGGCTGCCGCTTCCACCTGCAACAATAACAACCGAAGCAAAACTGAGGGGTTGAGATTTCATCATTTATTTCACTTATTTTACTTTTGCAAAAATCATGCGGCCCGAAGAAGTTTGTAAAATGGAATAAACAGCCACTTCGGTTCGTTTTCCAATATGCTTACGACCTTCTTCCACTACCACCATGGTCCCGTCGTCCAGATAACCGATTCCTTGTTCTTTTTCTTTGCCGTCTTTCATGATAAATAAAGACATCGTTTCCCCGGGTAACACGACCGGTTTAAGCGCGGTCGCCAAATCGGCAATGTTAAGTGCGGTTACATTCGCAAGTAATGCGGCTTTACTCATATTGAAATCCAACGTGACCAGTTCTGCATCAAAATTTTTGGATAAAGCAACGGTTTTTGCTTCCAACGTATCGCCTTTCGGATTTTTATTGGTAATGCGTACAGCAATATCTTTGAGTTCTTGTAAGCGGGTGGCCACATCTAATCCGCGGCGGCCTTTGGCACGTTCCAACGGATCCTTAGATGCTACCATTTCGTTTAGTTTGTCTAACACAAAAACAGGTAAAACAATAATTCCGGACAAAAAGTTAATTTCGCAAAGGTCGACAATGCGTCCGTCAATTAAGGCCGACAAATCAGCCACTTTTAAGTGATGTCCCGTATACGAAAGGCCTTCCAAATCGCGGGATTTAAATAAACTGGCCAATACCCCAAACACTAACAAGGTAATTTCCACATGTAAGCGGTGTTGTTCCCACCACATCAAATCCATTTGCAAAAAATGATCAATTCCGTAATCAAACAACACAAACAATACATAACCTAAAATCAGGCCGGTACAGGCAATCATAATTTTAATCAGGCGTAAGCGCTTAAAAATCACTTCACCGGCTACAACAATTGCACCGCACAACAGACCGCCCAACAAGGTCATCCAGTCCGGTTTAATAAAGTTGTAGGTAAGAAATGGAAAGGCTACCAAGGTAGCAATACGAAAAATCCAAATCGGCATACATCCTCCAAAATAATACGGGAAAACTCCCTAAATAAAGTCTCTTATATTTTAGCACTTTGCAGGATGTTTTGCAGATTTTCTTAGAACACGCGCGCGGAAAAATTATCGCAATTTAAGGGCAAGTTCATTAAGATCCGTCAATTCAAATAAAGTCATATCGCGAAGTTTTTGTTTTTCCGTTTTGGAAACTATAGCCGCATATGCTTTTTTAAAACCCAACCGTTGAGCCTCATCTAACCGACGATCAATAAGCGGTACTTTGGCAACTTGACCTAAAATACCCACTTCGGCCATAAATACACTATCATGTGGCAAGGGAACCTCTTTGCACGAACTGATTACTGCCGCGCAGACGGCTAAATCGAGCGCTGGATCTTTTAATTTAACACCGCCTGCTAAACTGACAAAAATATCTTTATTATCTAAATTCAGCCCGATATGTTTTTCCAGCGCGGCAAATAACATTAAGCACCGGTTCAAATCTATCCCCGTTGCCACGCGGCGCGGAAACGGATAGCGTGTCGGCGACACGAGGGCTTGCACTTCGGTTAAAATCGGGCGGGAGCCTTCCAGCGCTAAGGAATATGCGCGGCCTTTCAGGGCGCGTTCGCGAGACGTTTGTGCAAAATATTCGCTGGCATTTTCTACCGATTCCAGGCCGTGGGCGGTCATTTTAAACAGGCCGATTTCCCCCGTAGAGCCGAACCGGTTTTTATGCGGGCGCAACAAACGCAGTACGTTATCTTTTTCCGTATCAAAATAAAGCACGCAATCTACCATGTGTTCCAAAATTTTCGGGCCGGCCAGTTCGCCGTCTTTCGTTACGTGCCCCAGAACAAAAGTGATAATTCCCTTCGGTTTGCATAAACGCACCAATTCACTGGTACATTCGCGCACTTGGGCCACCGTCCCGGCCGAAGATGTAAACTCCGGGTGGTAAACGGTTTGAATAGAGTCCAAAATCAGCACTTCCGGTTTTTCATTTTCGACCGATTCCACTATTTTTTGAATATCGGTTTCACATAAAAGAAAAATGTTTTTACCATCTATTTCCAACCGTTGGGCCCGTCCGGAAATCTGCCCGGTGCTTTCTTCTCCGGAGATATAAAGGACCTTAAATTGTTTGGAAAGTTCCGCCGCTACTTGCAACATAAGCGTAGATTTACCAATTCCCGGGGCCCCGGCTAAGAGTGTCAACTGCCCTTTTACCAACCCTCCGCCAAGCAAACGGTCAAATTCAGGGATATGAGTTTCAATACGCGGCTCTTTGACGGCTTTGCTTTCGGAAAGTTTTACCACTTCGGAAGAAAAATCCGTAAAACTACGCGTGCGGGCAGGTGCTTTTTTGCTTTCCAGTTGCTTCACTTCTTCCACTAAACTGTTCCACTCGCCGCACTCGGGGCATTTGCCCGCCCATTTGGGGGCTTCAAAGCCGCATTTCTGGCAGACAAATACCGTTTTAAATTTCATACTATCTGGACCCCGCTACTGCCGCTAAGCCAAAGAAGGAGGAAATATCTTCGTCGTTAAACGACACATTGGCTTTGACGGCAAAATCTTTCGTTTCCAGCACGTCGCGCGCCCAGGCGCCCACTGAGAAATAGCGGTTAAAGCGGAAATCAACCCCACCGCTGACGTTGGGCTTGTTGAAATTGTGTCCGTTGACGGTGCGGTCGCGGCCCCAATCGTAAAACTCACCGGCAAACGTAAAGCGGTTTAAGAATTCCCGGTTATAGAACGGTTTGAGTTCCAGCGCCACACCGCCCGAACCGCGAATCATACCCGCGGAGAATTTGGCCCAATCATTATACAGACCGAACCGGACATCAATTTTGTTCTTTTCCAAATAGTCTTTTTCTTTTAAGCGGTCATCTTCGTTACCCAGGTTAGCCATACCCACCCGGTAGAAGGTGTATCCGCTGGAAGGGAAAATTTCCAACGCCAAATCGCTGGAGGTTAAGCGACCTTCCGGCATGTAGAAAAAGTCATAATCCCAATACACTTTAAAGCGTTTCATTTTGCCTACAAAGGTCTTTACTTCGGCCATAGTATCTTTTAAATCGCTGACGCTTTCTTTCACGTCCGCCTTCATCTGCTCATCTTTAAGAAGTCCGCCGATAACACCTTCCCCTTCGTTAAGCCCGGTAATAAGCGCATCGGCCTTGGCCATTAAATCGTTTAACCTATCGGTAGCGGAATCTAAATTTTGCATAGTACGGTTTATATACGGGCGTAAAGAGGCCACCATTTGGTTTAAGTTCGTAGAAAGTTGGCGCACTTCTGACATGGTATCGTTTAACCGTTCGCCAAAGGCTCCTTGATTGTTTACGCTATCCACAAAACCTTTAATGCTGGCCATGGTTTGCGTAATCATAACGTCCATGGGAACTTCATCTGTTCCCAAAATATAATCTCCCGCTTGATAAGCCGCTTCACCGGAAGGGCCTTGCACAACGCGCAAGTATTTTGTGCCGATAATACCCGTCATCACCACCGAAAATTGAGCCCCGCGGCGGATTTCCTGCCCTTTTTGAATTTCGGCCACTACAATTACATCGCCGTTTTCAATTTTAATTTGTTTGACTTTCCCGATTTCCACCCCGGAAAGTTTTACCGGTGCTTTGACCGGCAAACCGGAAACGTCCGCAAATTTAACATTCAAATCATATGTGCGTGTAACTGAAATTCCACCTAAGAAATAGAGTGAATATCCAAAGATACACAATCCAAGAATCGTAAAAATACCTAATTTAATTTCTGGTTTCATGCAACTCCCCTTTCGTGCAATTATTCTTTCATTAACTTCATTTGAATCGGTCCATGGCTCGATCCGCTGACAAATTGTTTTACATACGGATTATCCGTTTTGCGAAATTCTTCCGGCGTGCCATGAAGTAAAATTTTACCTTCGTACAGAAATGCAATATAGTCGGCAATTTTAAAAGCCGAGCGCATATCGTGCGTAATCACTACAGAAGTAACTTTTAATTTTGCTTTTAAGTCTAAAATCAAATCACTGATAATATCCGACATAATCGGATCCAACCCCGTGGTAGGTTCATCATACAAAATCGCCTTCGGATTCACCGCCAATACACGGGCTAACGATACACGTTTTTTCATACCGCCGGAAAGTTCACTGGGATTTAATTGAGCCACCTCTTCACGCAAGCCGACCAGTGCCAGTTTTTCTTTAATAATTTTAGGATATTCACTTTCCGGAACATGCGTCAAATATTTTAACCCAAAAGAAACATTTTCCCCCACCGTCATGGAATCAAACAAGGCTCCTTCCTGGAACAAATATCCAAAATGCCGGCGAATGGCTGCTAAACGGATTTCATTCTGTAAGTGCGTAATATCTTTTCCGTCTACTAAAATTTGGCCACTGGTCGGTTCTTCCAAACGGATCAAACACTTAATTAAGGTACTCTTACCGCAACCGGAACCGCCTAAAATACACGTTACTTTACCTTCGGGAATTTGTAAATTGATTCCCTTAAGAACTTCTTTATCCCCAAAACTTTTATGAAGATCTTTAATTTCTATCATCTTAAATTCCCAGTGCCGTCAAAATAGCCGTTAAGAAATAATCTAATACCAAAATCAGCACAATGGTAGTTACAACTGCTCCGGTGGTTGACTTACCTACACCTTCCGCCCCACCGCGCGTACTGATTCCTTTATAACAACATACCGTACCAATCATAAAAGCAAAAATAAACGATTTAATAAATCCGTGTAAAAAATCCCGCACACCCATGAACGTGGTAATATCTGTAATATAAATCTCGCCGGGTACACCTAATGCAAATACCGCCACTAAATAACCGCCGATAATTCCAAAGACATTGGAAAATAACGTCAAAATCGGCATAGTCAGCACAAAACCAAACAGCCGCGGAATCACTAAATAGCGAATCGGGTTTGTACCAAGGGTATATAAAGCATCTATTTGTTCGGTAACAGCCATAGTACCGATTTGAGCCGTAACGGCAGCGCCGGCACGCCCTGATACCACCACCCCGGTAAGCACCGGCCCTAATTCACGTATTAAAGAAAAGGCAACAATCGTACCCACAAAAATCGGATCGCCAAAAATATTGTTAATCGTATTTCCGGCCTGTAAGGCTAATACCATTCCGGTAAATAAACTCGTCAGCGCCGTAACACCAAACGATTCCACCCCAATCGCAACGCCTTGATTCATGGCTTGGTGAAATTCAAATTTAGACCGAAAAAGCCAAAAAAACGAAGACCGTACCATTTCGGCAGCGCCACCCACTTGGGCCAAAAGTCCACCTAAATATTTCCCGATTTGTTTCATCATGGTTTATAAATCCTCGGAACTCTGGGCATTAAAAGGGTGCAAAGTTCATAATCAATCGTGCCGGCTTTTTGGGCAAGTTCAGCAAGTGTCACTTCTTCACTTCCTTGTTTACCTACTACTACCACTTCATCTCCTACGGAAGCACCCGGTACAGATGTAATATCAATCATCAGCATATCCATCGTGATATTCCCCAATACACGGCAACGTTGCCCGCGTACCAAAACTTCGGCTTTGTTAGACAATGAACGCAAATAACCGTCGCCATACCCTAACGGAAGGGTGGCTACTTTCATGGGTTTGGGGGCGATAAAACTTCGTCCGTAACTGATGCTGGCCCCCGCCGCTACATCTTTCACATATACAATGCGTGTTTTGAGAGATAAAATAGGTTCGTACCCTTTTTCCAGGCCATAGGCACTATGACCGGGACGCACCATATCGTAATGAACATCCGGCCGCGCACTAATGGCGGTACTGGCCGCCACGTGACAATGATTAATATGAATTCCCTTTAGCCCTAAATGGGTCAGCGTATCCCTGTAATAGCCAATTTGTTCTTCCGTAAAAGCCGCATCACTATCCACACTGGAAAGGTGCGTATATAATCCGTCCAGAATGGTATACGGATTATGGTGCAACGTTTCAATCACACCCACTACTTTTCCACGCCGCGTGCCGATACGCCCCATACCGGTGTCTTGTTTGACATGACACAGTGCTTTTTGGCCTAATTTTTCGGCTATTTTACATACAGCCTCGGCAGCGGCTTGGCTGGCAATCGTAATCGCTAAATTGTTTTTAATCGCATATTCAAAGGCTTCAAACGGATAGATACTGCCTAGCACTAAAATAGAATTTTGAATTCCGGCTTTCCGTAAATTCAAACCTTCTTCTACGGAAGCAACCCCGAAAAATTCGCAAAGATGCTCCGCTTCCAGATACCGGCTGATTTCCACTGCTCCATGCCCGTAAGCATTGGCCTTTACCAACGTTAACAATTTTACACCCGGTTTAACCAGTCCGCGTACTTTTTTTAAATTGCGGTTTAATTTGGTTAAATCAATTTCGGCAATAGTCGGCCTTAGAATTGGGCAATTCATAGTTACTCCGGCAACGTCATTTGCGTATTACCGCCCATCTGCTGGGCCTCTTCCATTTGTTCGGGGGCCGGATTGGTAAACAATGCATATTCGCCAAAGAAAGCCAGGTCAATATCCCCCACCGGACCGTTACGTTGCTTAGCAATAATGAGCGTGGCTTTATTTTTGAGCGACTCATCTTCACGTTTGTAATACCAATCGCGGTGAATCAAAGCCACTACGTCCGCATCCTGTTCAATAGAACCGGATTCGCGCAAGTCGGAAAGTTGCGGCTTATTGTCCGCGCGGGTTTTGTCTTCGTTTTTACGGCTTAATTGGGAAAGAGCCAATACCGGAACATTCAACGTGCGGGCTAAATCTTTAAGCATACGGGAAATTTCACTTACTTCTTGCTGACGGCTTTCTGCACGCCGTTCTCCGCCACGGATGAGTTGCAAATAGTCGATCACTATCAGTCCCAATTCCTTTCCTTGTTTTTTGAGTTCACTGGCTAAGCGGCGCGAGCGCATGCGCAGTTCCGTAATGGAAATACCGGATGTGTCATCAATATAAAAAGGAGCGGATGATAAACGCCCTAATTCACGCGTTAAATCGGACCATTTACTCCGGTCAAACCACCCGGTGCGCAGTTTATGAATTTCCACCATCGCCGCTGCCCCAAGCATACGTTCAAAAATACTGTGCCGTCCCATTTCTAAAGAGAAAAAGGCTACCGGAATTCCACATTCTACACACGCATGGTGTGCAATATTCAGGGCAAGAGCCGTTTTTCCTTGGCTGGGGCGAGCCCCCAAAATAATTAAATCCGATTTTCGTAATCCACCCGTGCGGTGATCAAAAGCATCCAACCCCGTAGGAACTCCCTGAATGGCATTTTTATTTTGGCTGGCTTTTTCCAGCAAATCCATGACTTCGGGGGCTAAGTCTTTAGAGGAAATAAATCCCGAAAGTTTTTGCTTTTGGCTCAGTTTATAAATTTGATCCGCCGCTTCATCAATAAGAACTTGCGGATTATCATCTTCTTCTTTATAGCAACGTTGCACCAGGCTGGTGGCGGTACGGATTAGATCGCGCACAACATATTTTTTATAGACAATTTCCGCGTAATGTTTTACGTGTGCGGCGGTGGCTACTTTATCTACCAGTTGCGTTAAATATACTTCTCCACCCAGTTGTGCAAGTAAATTATTCTTTTTTAATTCTTCGCTTAATGTAACAATATCCACCGCTTGCCCGCGATCCACAAGCACCTTCATAGCGGCATAAATTTTTTGATGGGCCTCTTTATAAAAATGTTCCGGCTTTAAAATTTCTAACGCATCATTGACCGCATCTGAGGATAATAACATAGAACCTAACACGGCCATTTCCGCATCAAGGGCTTGCGGGGGAATACGTTCTTCTACACTATTACGAACCATACAACAACCTCTTAAAGCAAAATCTGTCCTTTTTGGGATAAAAAGGGATCTTTTTTATTGTAGCAATTTATGCTGGGAAAAAGTAGCCCTATACTACCTGTTTTTAACTATAAAATATCCCCGGCTCTTTTCAGGAGCCGGGGATTTACAAAACGCAACGGATTTATTTATTTGGCTTCAGCCGTTTCTGCCGGTTTAGCATCGGCAATTTTTTCTTCTACCGCGGTCAAGGGATTGATTTGTACCTTGATGGTGGCGGTAACAGTCGGCTTCAAATAAATGCCCACTTCGGTTTCACCCAAAGATTTAATCGGCATATTGAGTTCGATAGAATCTTTGGCAATGTTGTGACCTAAAGCCGTTAATGCTTTATAGATATCGGCTTTGTTTACAGAGCCGAACACTACGCCGTCGCTATTAACGGTTTTGGTAAACGGCAACACCACCCCGGTCAATTTTTCAGCAATGGCACGGGCTTCTGCAAGTTCCGCATCAATGCGTTTTTGGCGGCGCTGGGCACCTAATTGCCAATTCTTAATGGCACCCTCAGTGGCAATTTCTGCCAAGCGGTGCGGGACTAAAAAGTTACGGGCATAGCCGGGTTTTACATCTACCACGGTTCCTACCATACCCAAATTTTTGACGTTTTGTTTCAAGATTACTTTCATGGGTTACTCCGTCTTATTTTTTGGGCAAGGAATACGGCAAGATGGCCAAGTTGCGGTCACGTTTAATTGCTTTAGTGATTTGGCGTTGGTGCTTAGCGCAAGTGCCGGTGATTCTTCTGGAAAGAATTTTACCGCTTTCCATGGTAAAGGACTTTACAAACTGAAAGTTTTTATAGTCCACGTTATCAATTTTTTCAGCGCATACTTTGCAGACTTTTCTTCTGCTTTCAAAGCGCTTTTTTCCAAACGGGCGGGCCGGTCTTTCGGCACGCGCAGCAGCCGGGGCCGCTGTTTCCGTGGAAGTTACTTTAGTTTCTTCGGACATTGGATTCCTCTTTTGTCTTATGGATTAAAAAGGCACGTCGTCTTCCATCACGTCTGTGGTGGGGACGTCGTCCTTTGCAGCCGCTTGTGCGCCGTCATTGTAGGCGCCTCCGGCGGCACCGGATTCCAGAATTTGGATCCGCCGGGCCGTTACCTGCATCGATCTGCGGGTTTGGCCGGTTGTTTTGTCGGTATATTCGCTAGAGGTGAGGCGGCCTTCCACACTAATGGGAGTACCTTTCTTCACCCGGTCTTTACACCGTTCGGCTGCCGCGCCCCAAACCACTACGGGTACGAAAACTGTGTCATCTTTCCACTCGTTTGTGGTAGCATCTAAATATCTGCGGTTGACCGCAATATCACAACGGCACACTGCCTGACCTTTCTGCGTAAAAGTTACGTTAGGATCACGTGTTAACCGTCCGACTAGAAGGACAAGATTTTGTTCCGGTAATTTGATTTGTGCGGGCATACGTTAACCTTTTATTTAGCGATCGGAGCCGGTTTGGCTTTCACTTCCATGGCGATCATGGTCATGGAGCGGAGCACTTGGTCGTTGAGTTTCAAAGCATTTTCAAATTCGCTGATGAATTTGGGTTCGGCTTTGAATTTCAAGTAGAGATAGAAACCATCGCGAACGTGATTGACTTCGTGGGTAAATTTGCGTCTACCCAATTTTTCTTCGCTGGTTACTTCTCCGCCTTTACCCGTGATAAGCGCTTTGGCTTTATTCACGAATTCACCCACTTCTCCGTCGGAGAGTTGGGGTTTAACGATAATTACACTTTCGTAGGTTCTCATAATACCAATTTCTTTCTTGCGTTTTGTAGGGCAAAAAAACCACCAGGCAATCCTTGCGGTTTTTACCCTATTCTTATTATAACAAATTTTAGTTCGTTTGGGGCGCGCCAAAAATTAATCGCGCTTTAGGAAAATTTTAGCCGGGCTGGTAGCCCCTTTGATAAGAGAAAGTTTGTTTTCCGGCAAGTGCAAATATTCCGCTAGCACACACCGGACCGCTTCATTGGCGCGGCCTTGTTCCGCAGGCGCTTTGACCCAAATTTCAAATGTGTCCGGAGTTTTTTGGACGATTTTATTTTTCTTTTCGTCCGCATGAACTTTTACTTTGAGGTATTGTTCCATATGTATATTGTACATTATGCGATAAAAATTATGTAAAATGGGACTGTAGTAACTAAAATTTTTCTGTTTTTGGAGCCATACCAAAAAGGGTGTGGGTTTCTGCAAATGCAGTTTCGTGAAGGCCAAAAACAGTCGTTTAGGCATAAAATAAACGGAAGTCATGAGCCGTTTGTTTTATGCCGAGTGTTTGTTATCTTGGATAGCAAACCACGGCTGTTATTATATTGAGTAACCTTCACGAACTCAAGAGATACCAGCCGTTTTTATTGGCTCCCAAAATGGGAAATGTAGGTTGAGTGTAAACCCAACAAAACAAGGAGACAATAAAATGAAAAAACCACAAAACAAGAGTCATTTCGTACTTGATACGAAATCTCTCCTTAATAGTAACAACGAGATCCCAAATCAAGTGTGGGATCACATCAAAGGCAAATGCGGTTTTACACTCGTGGAACTATTAGTGGTCGTTTTAATTATCGGCATTTTAGCGGCAGTGGCACTACCGCAATATCAATTGGCCGTAGCGAAAACACGATATAACTCGATGAAAAACCTGACACTCAGCGCCATCCGCGCCGTTGAACGCTACTATTTGGAAAACAGTATCACCCCGGAAAATTTTAATGAGTTGGATATCGAGATTCCCAACTTAACCAATCCCCTCACTGCGAAATTTGATAATTTTACTTGCATGTACAGCAGATCAGCTTCGGTAACATATGTTGAGTGTACACTGAATCTTTCTTCCGGTTATGCGGCTTTACGTTCTCATTTTTATACAGATGGGTCCAACCGTAGCGGCCGCATCATAACCCGTTGTATTGCCAAGGCGGACAGTTCGATAGGAAATCAAATCTGCAAACAGGAAACGGAAGATTCCGGCACAGATTCTGCTAATGGACAAGAAAAAATATACGTTTATGATTAAACGCACGCTGCAATAAGTAGTTTCGGTAAATCATTCATTCTTCCAAAAGAAAAACGGCAACTATCATTGCCGTTTTTCTTTAGATTACGAAACTTATCAGCCGTTATTTGCTGTGTTTGGCAATTAAGCTCCTAGCCGTCATATCCGCCGGCTTTTTAATCCCCATCACATCTAACACCGTTACGGCAATATCACCCAAGTTACCGGTGGGTTGCATCTGTGCGTGCAAGTCCTCTTTATTTAAGTAGATGAAGTCCACCAAGTTGGTCGTATGTGCCGTTTTGGGCATATTGATTTTTTCATCCCACATTTCTTCGGCATTACCGTGGTCGGCCGTGATAAACACCGCATAATCTTTGGCTAGCGCGGCTTCGGCTACCGCTCCGGTACATTCATCTACCACTTCTACCGCTTTAATAACGGATTTCAAATTGCCGGTGTGGCCCACCATATCGCAGTTGGCAAAGTTAATGACAATAAAATCATACTTGCCGGAATTGATTTGGTTAATGGCTTCGTCCTTAACGATATAGGCTTCCATTTCCGGGTGGTCGGCAAAAGTGGCCGGATCAAATCGCCCTTTCTTTTCAATACGGTCTTCGCCCGGATACGGTTTAATAAGTTTACCGTTAAAGAAAGACGTTACGTGTTTAAATTTTTGCGTTTCGGCCAGGCGCAGTTGTTTGAGGCCGGCTTTGGAAATTACTTCGCCGAGCAAATTATCCATGCCGCCGCCATCGGTCATCGAAGGAAGTGCATTGAACGGGAACGAATCGTAATATTTCGTCAGCCCGCAGAACACACAAGGCACGCGCGTGCCGCGGTTTTTACCCGGATAATCATCGTCAATAAACGCGCGCGTTAATTGAATAGCGCGATCCTGGCGGAAGTTAAAGAAAATAACGGAAGAACCTTCTTCCATACCTTTATAATCGCCCAAAACTGTCGGCGGGATATATTCGTCCACCATCGGGCCGCCGTCCGGCGTTTTTAAGGTTTTGTAATCTTCGGCCACTACTTCTTCGGCAGTTGTTCCGTGTAAGCCTTGCGCGCGGACAATTAAATTGTAGGCTTTATCGGTCAAGTTCCAATCTTCGCCGCGGTCCATAGCGTAGTAACGGCCTTGGATGGTGGCAATTTTACCTACGCCGTATTCCTTCATTTTTTCTTCCAACGTGCGGATATAACCGATAGAACTTTGCGGCGGCGTATCGCGGCCGTCTGCAAAAAAGTGCACATAAACTTGCTTAATTCCCTGTTCGGCAGCAAATTTGATAATAGCATGCAGGTGGTCTTGGTGCGCATGAACGCCTTCGTCTTGCACCAGGCCCATTACATGAAGCGGTTTGTTGTTATCCAAACAATTTTTGATACAGGCAGCAAACGGGGCGGATTTAAATAAGGAACCGTCCTCAATGGTATCTTTTAAGCGTTTAAGTTCCTGGATAACAATACGACCCGCCCCCATATTGAGGTGCCCCACTTCGCTGGACCCCATGTATCCGGCCGGAAGGCCCACTTGTTCGCCGGAGGCTTCAATTTGGGTGTGCGGATATTCATTCAAATACTTCGTAATATTTGGAATTTTAGCGTTGCTGACTGCATTGTACGGCCCCGCTTTCGCGTTCCCCCAGCCGTCACGGATGATTAAAACTACTTTTTTCATAGACATTTCTCCTTGGTGTTTACCAGTAAATCTTTCCAGCGTTTACATTGAAACTCATTTAATTGTTCCAACGTACACACGCCGTGTTCCTTTAATGTATTAAGAAAATAATACAAAATCTGTTCGGCCATTTTTGTATCGGCCATGGCCCGGTGCCACCCTTCGCAACTGATGCCCAGCGTGGTAGCAATATTGCCTAACCGGTTGCTTTCAAAGCGTCCGCTCTTGCGGGCTAATTTGAGCGTATCTATTACCGGATAATCCGGAAACCGGAGTCCGCAATTTTCAAATTCTGCTTTTAGAAAAGACAAATCAAAATCTGCATTATGGGCTACCAACACACAGCCGTCTAATAAACTAACCACGCGCGGCAAAATATCGGCAAAGGTGGGGGCATTTTTGACCATTTCGTTAGTAATGCCGTGAATAGCAATTACTTCCGGCAACATGGGCATTTGCGGATTTAACAGGGTAGAAAACTCCTCTATCACTTTCCCATTTTGCGAAACCGATACCGCCAGTTCGCAAATTTTACCGCCTTGGGTAGCATAAAGGCCAGTTGTTTCGGTATCTAAGCAAGCAAATTTAATAGAAGATAATTCCATATTACCACACCAAATAAAAGCGAAGCCGCACTAAAAACCCAAAGAAAATAGCCGCAAATATGCCCCCGTAAAAGGCCAAATTGGATACATCAATTAAACGGATTTTACGCGCATAGCCACACGCGGATGCCCAGACTAAAAGCAATACGATCCACCGCCAACCGGGCAGCATCATAATTAAAAAGAAAATAGCGCGCCCCATCATTAACAGCCACCGTTCATCAAAGGTAGGATAATCACGGCCATAGCGGTCTTGCTCAATGGTAAAAATACACCAACCCACAACCCGTGTTGCTAACACTAAGCCCGCACAAAAAATAATCCAAGGTTCGGCAAAAAAATTACCCGTTTCATAGAGCACATACAAAGGCACGCATAAGAACAAAAACAGCATATTCACCAATGTCTTTAAAAAGAACGATAGGAAATATCCATGTCTAATTTTGCCACCGAAATCAAACAAACGTTCCGTAGACACATAAAACAAAGCAAATAAAATAATAACCAACCACCCGGGCAAATGGATAAGTTCCAAAAAAGGCCAAGACATGGTTAGATAGCCATAACAAAGCGTCATCGCCCATGCTAAAAAAATACCGCCGTGGAGCAGGGCCCGTTTTACCCGGTTTTGGGAACGCAACTTATCCGCCGGTTCAAAATAAAAAATAAAATCAGTCAAAAAATAAGATAAAAATAAACGCCAAAAAACAATCATTTATCCTCCCTAGGCAAACAAATCGTAAAAATACTTCCTCTTCCGGGTGTACTGGTTACTTCTAACGTACCGCCGTGTGCCTCCACAATTTGACGGCTGATAAAAAGCCCCAGGCCATATCCCGGTTTATCGGCATGGACCTGATGAAATTTTTGAAAGAGGCCCTTTACTTCTTGTGCCGTCATGCCGATTCCGCTGTCTTCTATGGTAATACGGTAGCATTTTTCATCCTGATTTGCACAAATACGCACAAAGCCCTTTTCCGTAAACTTAATCGCGTTAGATACTAAATTCGTGATAACCCGTTGCAATAATTTGGGATCAACCGATAAAGATTGGATATTTATTTCCTGTTGTAACGATAGATTTTTTTCTTGCGCCGTGGGTGCTAACGTGGAAATTACCCGTTCAATCAATGCCGGCAGATCTACCTTTTCTTTTTGCGGGTTTTGCATACCCGCTTGTACGCGAGAAAGATCCAAAACATCTTCTAATAACGAAGATAAATTACGGGCGGCCTGGTTCATCAGTTCCAAGTAATTTTTTTCTTCCTCTTTAGAAATTTTTCCGCTTTGCAGGATATAAATATATCCTTGCAAGCCCAGCAAGGGTGCCCGCAAATCATGCGCTACCGAACGAAAAACCTGTTCTTTCATTTCGCTGATTTGTTGTTGCAGTTGTAATGCTTGATAATCTTTTAAATCAGCGGTCATTTGGTTAAAGGAATTAATCAATTCCTTAAATTCTCCCCAACCGATTTCCGGGTTTATTTTTTCATCCAAGTTTCCGCGGCTGACCTCATGCGCGGCCTGGGAAAGAGCCCCAATCGGCTCTCCTAACCGTTCGGCAAACGTCAAAGCGCCAAAGTAGGAAAGAGTAGCAATCGTCAATAGAAAAAGGGCGAGGATGACGTTCGTATAATAAATACTGCGGTAGGCTTCGCTTTTTTGTTGCAATACGGCTACATATGCCCCCAAAATAGGAGTAGGTGCATACGCACCGACATAGGTTCCTTGCGGGGTTTTTAAGTTTTTGATCAGGCGGGATTTAGCCGTAAAAGCTTGTTTTAATGTTTGCTCATCAAATGCCGGTTTATACCAATAATCGTTCGCATATACTTCCCCGTTCCGGTCTACAAAATACACATGACCGGTAGTGCCGATGCGCTGTTCTTGCAAACGGGCCAAAAAACTGAAAAAACTCAGAATTCCATATAAATAATCTCCATTCGGGAGCGGATAAATAAATTCGCTAATCGGACGGCCATCGGCTACTTCAAAACTACTTACGGAAATGCGGCCTTCTTTGGCTAATTCCGGCAAAGAGGCGTCCTCACTTAAATCCAACGGATCAATTTGGCGTAAAATTTGCGGTTCCCCGGCGCGGTAAATTTCTTTGCCGGAAGAATTCAAAACGGCTAACATTAAAAAATCGGGATTCGCGGCTAACGCATCTGCTAATAGAGAAGTCGGATTTTTTTGCTGTTGCAATGCCTCACTTATATTTTGGGCAAATGCCAACCGCCAGCCCAAGTCTTCGATATGCTGGTTTACAGAAGCGGAAACCATTTGCGCCAAGTTGGCGTGGGTTTCCAAAATGTTATCTTTCAAATGAATTTGGTAATAGGCCAGCAAGAGCATCATGGGTACAAACGGAATAAGCACCACAGCCAAAAACATTTTAAATAATTTAGAAAACAAAGACATAATCCCTCTTATTTTAAATTATACCAATTCACAGGGAAAACAAAAATCCCCCACCTGCGCGGGGGATTTTTAGATAAAAACTACTTTTTATTTTTTATTGGCTTTAATTTGCTCCACAATGCGCGGCAAAATTTGCGAAGCATCACCCACTAACCCATATTTGCACACGTTAAATATAGGAGCGTTGGCATCTTTATTAATGCCAATAATCACGTCGCTGTGTTCCATACCCACCACGTGTTGTACCGCGCCGGAAATACCGCACGCCACATATAGTTTAGCGGAAACAGTCACACCGCTCTGGCCGACTTGTTGCTCTTTAGGTTTCAAACCCAAATCAATCGCCGCGCGGGAAGCCCCCACGGTGCCGCCTAATTCTTGGGCAAGCGTTTCAAGCAGGTCAAAACCGGCTTTGTTCTTCATACCGCGCCCACCGGCAATCACCACTTCGGCTTCATCCAGTTTCATCCCGCTGGCAGGCGGATCCATATGGGTGTTAACAATACGGACTTTAGCCGCTTGCGGCGGAACCGCAATACTTTCCGTTACAACCGCAGCCATACGTCCGGGCGTGGTAACCACTTTTTTAAAGACGTTTGGGCGAACGGTGGACATTTGCGGACGGTAGTCCGGGCATTTAATGTCCGCCATAATGTTTCCGCCAAAAGCCGGGCGCGTTTGAATTAAATTGCCTTCTTTGACGGAGAGCCCCGTACAATCAGCCGTTAATCCCACAAAAAGTTGCGAGGAAATACGCGGAGATAAATCACGTCCTACATATGTAGACGGATAAAGCACCACGCTCGGTTTATACTTTTCAATCAAAGTTACCATGGCATGCGCATACGCAATCGTGTTATATTGCGCATAAGCAGGACCGTCTACCGAGTAAATTTTATCCGTTCCGTATTGGGAAAGTTCCGCAAAAAACGGCTGTGTTCCATATCCAATTACCACCGCGCACAATTCTTCCCCCAGTTGTGTGGCAAGTTCGCGTCCTTTGGATAAAAGTTCAAAACCTACCGGGCGGACTTTTTGCGTGCGGCCGTCATTTGAAATTTCAATAAATACCCATACCCCTTTATAAGCGGAAAGGTCTTTTTTCGCCGCGCCGCTTTGCGGAAGGGATAACGCCCCGACCGGACATTGTTTTACACACGCTCCGCACATGGTACAGGCAGCAGAAGCGACGGCTTTACGGTTTACGAGCGAAAGTGCCCCAAACGGACACACCGTGGTGCATTTACCGCACCCAACACACTTTTCGGAAATCTGGATCATTTGAGCACACTCTCCTTCTTCAAAATTTCTACAAATTTATCGGCTAATTCCACCGCTGAGCCGGAGAACATTTCCCCTTTGGCCCGGGCCGGCGGCGGGAAAATACGGTCTACCCGGGTAGGAGAACCGTTAAGTCCCAATTTTTTCGGATCCGCGCCGATATCGGCAGCCGTCCAAACGTGGATGACTTTATCTTGCGCTTTATGCGCCGCCATAAAAGAAGGATATTTGGCTACATAATCATGCGGCATCGTCATCGTAACGAGTAACGGCAAATCAGCCTCTAAAATTTGATGTCCTCCGTCAATCAATTTTTTAACTACTACCTGATTGCCGCTTGCATCAATAGATTCACAAAACGTAATTTGCGGAATATCCAAATGATACGCAATCCCCGGGCCGGTCTGCGCCGTATCACCATCGATCGCCATTTGACCGCAGAGAATTAAATCATACGCGCCGATTTTGCGTACCGCAGTCGCCAACGCATACGAAGTGGCCCACGTATCGGACCCGGCAAAAGCGCGGTCGGACAACAGAACGCCTTCATCTGCTCCTAATGCAAGCCCGAGCCGCAAAACAGCCGTTGCTTGATTAGGTCCCATAGATAAGAGTGTAATTTTGGCCCCCGTTTTGGCTTTAATTTCCAACGCACGTTCCAAGGCAAAATGGTCATACGGGTTCAAAATACTGGGTACCCCTGCACGAATCAGTGTACCGGTTTTCGGATCTACTTTGACTTGGGTAGAATCAGGAACTTGTTTAATACATACAATAATGTTCATGCAGGACTCCTATTTTTTGAAAATCTCTCTTAATTTGGCGGAAACCGTGTCCATATCGTCAATCAGTCCGCGCATTTTGTCTTCAATGGCTATCAAATTGACGGCTTGGCTGACTTCTGCCGTATTAATCGTTGGGCAAGTACCTAAGATGAGGCGCAAGCCTTCGCTGGCTGTTTTGAACGCACTTTGGCGGGCGTTTACACGCGCCATGGTGCAAAGGGTGTTAATATCAAAGCGGCTGCCTTCCGTAACGCGCTTGTTCGCACATTCGCGCGTAAACACGGCGGCCACTTCCATTTCACTGATTAAATCCCCCAGCATAAAGGTAACGTATTGGTGGCGGGTAAGTTTATTAGCCCGGCAATCATCTAACACCCGTGCTAAGGCTCTAAATCCTAACGCCACACTGTCCGCACCCACATTCGGGTTTTGGGCGTGAATAGCATCAAATTCCGCGGCTTGATTCAAATAATATTGACCGCGCGATTTTAAATGTTCCTGCCAGCGACCGCGGAAAATGGTCATTTCCAACACTTCGCTGGTACCTTCGTAAATGCAGGTAATTTTAACGTCGCGTTTGATTTTTTCCACGGCAAATTCTTTCGTATATCCAAAACCGCCCATGGCTTGGATGGAATCTTCGGCGGCTTTGTTTCCCGATTCGGTGGCATACAATTTAGCAATGGCACCTTCGGTCGCTAAACCGTGATTATTAACTTCCAATTGTTTAGCCGTCCAATCAATATACGCACGCGCTGCTTCAAAACGCACATAGTGCGGCGTGATGAGTTTTAACATAAAGCCTTGTTTTTCAGCCAGCGGACCTCCGGCTTGGATACGTTGTTGGGCATAGGTAAGCGCGGTTTCTACGGCTTCTTCCCCACCGCCTAAACCAAACGCGGCTACCATTAAACGCGTATAACCAAAAACGGCTTGCGCCTGCAGGAAACCTTGGCCTTCTTTTAAACCAATTAAATTTTCGGCCGGCACATACACTTCATCAAACGCCAACCCTGCGGTGTTGGATAAACGAATACCGTGTTTATCTTCGTGTGCATCTTGCGTAAAACCGGGAGTTCCTTTTTCCACAATAAACCAACTCGGTCCGCCGGGAGCCAAGGCGAGTACCGTGTAAATATCGGCTACGCCGCCGTTAGAAATCCACATTTTGCTGCCGGTAATTTTATAACCCACCACTTTACCGTCTTGAATCACGTGTTCGGCGCGGGTACGTAAAGACACTAAATCGGACCCGGCGTCCGCTTCCGTGGCACCATAGGCAACGAGTTTATTTTCATGTGCAATTTTTTTAAACCATTTGGCTTTTTGTTCCGGGGTACCGCCTACATTTAACGGGTCGCTACCCAAAAAGGTAGCAAATACACCGGTGGCGATACCTAAATCAATGCGGGCCAACTGCTCGCATACGCGGTAGATTTCGGTCGTTTGACCGCCTAATCCGCCGTATTCTTCGGGAATAAGTAATAAATGTACACCCAGAATATTATGGTCGTACATCTCTTTTAAAATATCTAACGGAATTTCGTTTTTAGCGTCATGTTCACGGATAAGGTTAAACGAAATCCGGTTTTTCGCATATTGTTTCAAACTATCCAGCATTAAATTGCGGGTAGTGAGATCATTTTTAGCCATGTTTTGGTCTCCCAAAATAGAGTATAGATATATTATACAAAATAAATCCGGCGTAAAACGCACCGGAGCACAAAATCACACCATGATTCCCCCAAACAAGGTATAATATAAATATGTCCCCCCGACAGTTGTTTTCCTTTTCCTTATTCCAAGGGCTGGTGTGGTGTTTAGCAGCCTTGGGATACTTTTACGTCAGCGGTTTTTATACCGACCCCTGGGGCTTGCTCTTTACCCTGCTGTTCGTTCCCGCCCACTTATTTATGTTTGCTTGGTTAATAGGGCTACTGTGCTTTCCTGTTAAGTGGGTGGGAAAACGCGCCCTAACAACGGCTTGCGTGGCCGCGGGCGGACTGTTTTCCTTTTTCCTGCTAGCGGATATGGTGGTATTTGCACAATATCGTTTTCACATTGGGCTGTCGCTACTGGAATTATTTTTCGGCCCGGCCGGGCGGGAAATTTTTATTTTTTCTTGGGGCATGTGGTTACTGATTGGGTTTCTGGCCCTACTGATTATTGCACTGGAAATAACCCTTGTACGTTTATCCAAAAAATTCACTTTTTCCAATAAAACACTTCTCATCCTCTTAGGTTTATGGACACTATTTTTTGTGGCCTATAACGCCACATACGCCTGGGGAAAATTTAAAATGATTCCCTCCGTGGTGGCGCAACAAGCGGTTTTGCCCTTGGCCTATCCGCTCTCAGCCAACCGCCGGTTAGAAAAATGGGGGTTTACCCCTTCTCAAAGGCCTTATCAACTTCCGCATAAGGGCTCTTTAACTTACCCGCTGCATCCGCTTACGTGTTCTTCTTCCGCACCGTCAAAAAATATACTCATTATTATGTTGGATTCTTGGCGGGCCGATACGTTCACCCCGCAGGTAATGCCCAAACTATCGGCCTGGAGCCAACGCCCCGGCATGCAGGTATTTACCAACCATTTGTCCGGCGGGAACTCCACCATAGGCGGGGTTTTTTCCCTGTTTTACGCGGTGCCGCACTCGTACTGGGATGATTTTACCTCCCAACAAGAACCGCCTATTCTTATTACGGAAGCCCAGAAAAGAGGCTATGAGCCGGGAATTTTCGCCAGCAGCAGTCTATCTAGCCCGGCGTTTTACCGCAATGTTTTCTCGGCAATTCCCAATTTGCGTATGGGGTCTTCCGGCAAATCCAGTTGGGCGCGGGACATAAATGCGGTGGATGATTTTGAAAAGTTTCTGCAAACCCGAAACAAACAACACCCTTTCTTCGGCTTTATCTTTTTAGACGCTCCCCACGCCTACGAATACCCGGCCGAGTATGCCCATTTTACACCGGCTAAACCCATGAACTATTTGCTCCTTAATAACCGGACGGATCCGACCCCGTATGCAAACCAATATAAAAATGCAGTCTATTTTAACGACGCGCTGATTGACCGGGTTTTGACTTTATTGGAAAAGCAAAACTTGTTATCCAATACCCTGGTTATTTTAACCGGGGATCACGGCCAGGAACTTAACGACTCGCACCAAAATTTTTGGGGGCACAACAGTAATTTTGCCGATTACCAAACCAAGGTTCCCTTTATTGTCTATGATGCGTCGCGCACGAAACAAACATCTTACAACTACCGCACTTCCCACCATGATGTCGTCCCCACCCTGTTGCAAGAAGTGTACGGTTGCACCAATCCGCCGGCGGATTATGCGTTGGGAAGGTCCCTTTTTGACCCAACTCCCCGCCCGTTTACCGTACTAGCCGGGCACACCGAAAAAGTAATACGCTCCGGCGACGATATTACCGTATTAAATAAATTCGGCAGTTTAAATAGATACGACAATCGTTTAACGCCCATCCAAACTCCCCCGGACCCGGAAATTTTAAAAGAAGGGCTCAAGGCGTTTAGCCGTTTTTACAAATAATATTGCTATAATAGAGTTATGAACTGTATATTTTGTGGTATAGCTGACGGTTCCGTCAACACGCAACTTGTTTACGAAGATGAACAAGTGGTGGCGTTTAAAGATCTAAATCCGCAAGCGCCTACGCATTTATTGATTATCCCGCGCCAACATATCGCGCGGCTGAGCGAGGCAGACGAAAAAGATGCCGCGCTGTTGGGGCATTTGTTATTGGTAGCTAAAAAACTGGCCGACCAATTCGGTCTAAAAGATTTCCGCCTCGTTACCAACAACGGCAAAGGGGCCGGGCAAAGCGTGGACCACTTGCATTTTCATTTAATGGCCGGACGCCGTTTTTTGTGGCCGGCCGGATAAATGCTAGTCAAAACAGTAAAAATAATCTATAATATATAGCGATAGATTTTTCATTATTTTTAACTACAGCCGTAGAAGGTGGTGAACAACGTAATGGTTTTCGTGAAAGTAAGAGATGCCGAACACCTCGAAGAAGCCCTCAAACGCTTCAAACGCGAATGTGAAAAGAACGGTATCTTGCGTGAAATCAAAAGACGCGAAACGTATATGCCTCCGAGCGTAAAACGCAAAATCAAATCGCAGGAAGCCCAACGCCGCGCCAGACGTACCAAACGCAGACGTTTTTAATCAGTGAAGTTCAGTAGGCAATAGTCCTTTACGTAAGTATCGGGCTATTGCCTTATTTGCCTTTTATTTACGTGAGCGGATTTGTGAATAACAATACCGTAGAACTAATCAAAGAACGGTTGGATATTGTAGAGTTTATCCGTCAATATGTGCCCGATTTAAAGCGCGCCGGAAAAACTTACAAGGCCTGTTGTCCGTTCCATAAAGAAAAAACCCCCTCGTTTACCTGTAATAGCGAGAAGGGACTGTTTTATTGTTTTGGTTGTCAGGAAGGGGGCGACATCATTGCCTTCCTGATGAAAATTGAAAATTTATCTTTTAACGAGGCGTTGGAAAAATTAGCAACATTGGCCGGCGTGGAATATAAGCCACAACGGCCTCTAACAGCAGAGGAACAACGCCGGGCCGCTACACGTAAAGTATTGGATTTTGCCAAAGGATACTATCATAAAAATTTAATGTCTGCTGCCGGTTCACACGCGCGCGCATACGTAAAGAAACGGAATTTAACCAAAGAAACCTGTGAACATTTTGAACTCGGTCTATCTTTTAATGAATCGGCTGCGCTGGCAAATGCCGCCCGACAGGCAGGCTATACAGATCAGGATTTAAAAAATGGCGGCCTTTGCGCTTCCACTCCATACGGTTTACGGGACTATTTCCGCGGAAGACTGATGTTCCCCATCATTAACCAACGCGGTGATACCGTTGGTTTTGGCGGACGCATTTTAGGAGAAGGGGAACCCAAATATTTAAACTCACCGGAAACGGTGTTATTTAGCAAATCGCACATTTTATACGGATTGAATTTTGCAGGGCCCGCTATTCGTAAAACCGGGGTAGCCGTTTTGTTGGAAGGATATATGGATGTAATCGGCTGTCACCAGGCCGGCATTGAATATACCGTAGCCCCGTTGGGCACCAGTTTAACAGAAGATCATGCACGCTTGCTGAAACGTTACACGGATAATGTAATTATTCTTTTTGACCCGGATGCGGCCGGAATTAAAGCAGCGTTGCGAGGGGCACTCATTTTAATCGAACGGGGTCTATTTGTAAAAGTGGCCTCTCTGCCTGACGGATTAGATCCGGATGAATTTATCGCCCGGGACGGAAAAGAAGCCTTTGAAAATATCCTGAAGAACGCGCAGGATTTAATCGCGTTTCACACAAAACTCCAATTGGAGTCTGTTCCCCAGCCGATCAGCGCACAGGATAAAACGCGTATAGTCAGTGAACTGGTGGAAACTATTTTAAAACAACCGGACGAAATTGTCCGTAGAGAATGGGCCAAATATGTGGCTGAACATGTAGGTGTTGAGGAGCAATTGGTACTTGCCCGGCTTCAAAAACCGGCCATGCGACCTTTTGCAAAACGAACTTCCGTTTCGGAGATTGCCTCCAAAACAAACCCAGCAGAAACAGAACTCATTGCTTGGTTATTACGTGCACCGGAACATTGGACTCTTTGTAAAGAATTAACACCTGCCCATTTTTCGGCAGAACGTACGTGGAAAGTCTTTGAAGCCGTCCGTCAGGCGGCGGCCGAAAACTCGGATGCTCACACGATGGTCCAACGGGCGGAAAGAACCGTACCGCAATTTAAAAGCGAACTCGTCAAACTTACCTTACAGGAACTTCCTGAAGATTTTGATGCAATTCGTGATATTACGGCGTGTGTAGCAAAACTAAAACAGTCCGGCCTACACAAACGCCTTAAAGAAGTGCAGGCCCACATGAAGCGCTTAGGTGCAGGAAATGTACCGCCGGAAATAATTCAAGAATATATGCAGTTGCAAACAAAACTAAAAAAATAATTGAGGGAAACATGGCATCTGGAAAAGCATTGAAAGATTTACTGGAAGAAGGAAAAGAAAGCGGTTTTTTATCGCTGGAAGAACTGAACCGTTCTATCGCGGCCGCTGATATGAGTGCAGAAGATATTGATGGCGTGATGGGTACTTTGGATGATTTAGGAATCCAAGTAGTAGATCAGAAAAAATTTAAATCTGTTGCTGCGCAAGAAAAAGAAGCCTTGAGTGAAGATTGGTCCGGCGCACCGGATATTTCTAACTCGATCCGTATGTATTTGTCCGAAATGGGAAAAGTGCCGCTTCTTTCACGGGATGAAGAAATTACACTCGCCCGTAATATCCGCGAACGGGAAAAAGAACTGCGCAAACTGGTATTGGAATCCCCCATTACCATGCGTGAAATTTGTAACTGGGAAGAGTTGGTAGATCAAGAAGAAATGACTACAAAAGAACTTATGCCCCGTGGAAAACGCACTACACGCGAATTAAATAATATGCGCAAAAAACTCAAAGATGCCGCGGCATTTATCGGTAAGCGTGAACAGGAAATCACAAAACTCATGAAAGAATTGCGCGAAGGTGCCTTAAGTGATAAAAAGCGCAATAATTATATTGAAAAATTGGAAGCAAAACAAAAAGAAGTGGTTACCGTTATTAATAAATTAAATTTAAACCAAAATAAAATTAAACGCTTAACCAATAAAATTAAAAACCTGGCCGACCGCTTAACCGAAACCAGCAACGACATGCAACGTTTTGATGAGTATTTCGGCCCGTATGCAAGTGTAAAAAAGTTGGTATCGCAATTCAAAAATAAAAAAATTACCGAAAAAGAATTTAAAAAGAAAACGAAGTTTTCTTTAGAAGAATTAGAACGCGCATTGGCAAATATTGAGGATATCCGCCGACGGCATGCCCAAATGGTAGATATGCTCCCCATGAGCGAAAAAGAATTTATCGCATTTAATGACCGGATTGTATTTTTTGAAAATATGATCTTACAAGATAAATTAAAACTTATTAAAGCCAACTTGCGCTTAGTAGTTTCTATTGCAAAAAAACATGTAAATTCCAATTTGGAACTTTCCGATTTAATTCAGGAAGGTGGATTAGGACTCATGAAAGCCGTAGAAAAATTTGAGTATAAACGCGGATTTAAATTTTCCACCTATGCGACGTGGTGGATCCGCCAAAGCATTAACCGCGCGATTGCGGATCAAGCCAACACGATCCGTATTCCGGTTCATATGAAAGAGTTGGTTTCTAAACTAACAAAAGTGACGAATAAATTCCGGCAGGAACATGGCCGCGAGCCCACCTTGGAAGATTATTCAAAGACGTTACGTCTGTCTATGGAAAAAGTGAAAAGCGTTCTTAAAATTATGCAAGATCCTATTTCGCTATCCACTCCTATTGGAGAAGACGAGGATTCCAACTTGGAAGATTTTATCGAAGATAAGTCCGGCCCAAACCCGACGACGGCTGCCGTGGATTTCTTACGCAAGCAGGAAGTAGCCGACGTGCTGGCTACCCTTTCGGAACGCGAAGCCAAAATTATCAGTTTACGTTTCGGGATTGACTCGGGCTACCCGCGCACGTTAGAAGAAGTGGGCAAAATGTTTAACGTCACCCGCGAGCGCGTACGGCAGATCGAAGCCAAAGCCATCCGTAAATTACGTCACCCCAGCCGTACCAAGATGTTGAAAGATTACCAAGAGTAGTAAACAAAACCCCCCGGCAATGCCGGGGGGTTTTATAAAATCACACCGCCCTTCTAAATAGGGTTTCCTGCTCCTTTGAACATTTTGCAATAATTAGAAACGCCTTCACAATACAACTTGCCATCATCATAGTACTTTAACTGATACATAAAGACATCGTCCCCTGAAAAATCACCCGACGTGTCAGAACATCGACGAGCCACCGGCTCAAGAGGGGAACTATTTCCATTTCCCCAATCTACCCCATTATTCGCGTAACACCAATACTTATCACAACAATACTCTGTATAATCCTGAAATTCGCACTTCATTCCGGCGGGCATTTCAATACCGATTTCTTCATTGGAAAGATTGTTGCAACTTCCCGTACCTCTTTCCATCTCACAAAGTTCACCTTGCTGGCGCATGTAACGAAGTAACTGCACCGCTTCGGCTGCGCGTGATTTTTCTACCGCTTTTTGATACTGAGGCAAAGCGACACTTGCCAAAATACCAATAATTAAAACAACAACTAATAATTCTATTAGTGTAAAGCCTAATCGGCTTATATTTTGTTTTTTCATAAACACTCCTTGTGTTTTTTAAGTTTAGCAACATAAGCAGTGTATCAAAAAAAAAAAAATAAGTCAATGCTTTTTAAAGAAAAAGTCCCGGAGAAAATAACCGGGACTCTGTCAAGTTATACAATATGCAATTTGTTATTTAAAATTGCTTGTTCCTAATTTTTGTTGCAGATACGTCTTAAGTCCGGAAGGATCTGCCGAGTGAGAAAGTGCTTGCTGATAGGTAATCCGTTTTTGGATATACAAATCTCCTAATGCTTGGTTCATGGTAATCATCCCAATACCGGCATTGGTTTGCATGGTAGAAAGGATCTGTTCGGCTTTTCCGTCGCGGATTAAACTACGCACCGCCGAGTTGGCCAATAATACTTCCGCAGCCATAGCACGTCCGCCCGTAACGGTGGGAATTAACTGTTGGGAAATAATCGCTTCCAACACAAACGAAAGTTGTGTGCGGATTTGCGGTTGTTGGTTGGCCGGGAACACGTCAATAATACGGTTAATAGATTGTACGGCGTCATTTGTGTGCAAGGTAGCAAACACTAAGTGACCGGTTTCGGCCAGGGTTAAACAGGCTTCCATGGTTTCAATATCGCGCAACTCACCCACCAGAATAATATCCGGGTCTTCGCGTAAAAAGTGTTTTAACGCAGCCGCGAAAGAATGTGTATCATTCCCGACTTCACGCTGGTTAACAATACTGCGTTTATGAGGGTGTACGAATTCGATAGGATCTTCTACCGTCATGATATGGTTACTTTCATTCATATTCAGGTAGTTAATCATACTGGCCAAAGAGGTAGATTTACCGGACCCGGTAGCCCCAGTAACCAGTACCAGCCCTTTGTTTAATTTCATAATATTATAAACAACCGGGGGCAAATTCAGTTCTTCAAACGATTTAAAATCATTGGGAATGGAACGTAAAGCACAAGCCACGCATCCTTTTTGTTTATACACGTTTACACGCAAACGCCCCAATTCGCGCAAACCGATAGAGCAGTCCAGTTCCAGTTCATCTTCAAAGCGTTGGCGTTGTTCGTCGTTTAAAATAGAATAGATTAAGGTTTGGGCGCTTTCTTTGGTAAGGACTTCAAAAGGCGTTTGATACAAACGTCCCTGAATACGCAACACCGGGGGTACTCCTACCGTTAAGTGGATATCGGACGCATTTTTTGCTTTCATGAGTTTAAACAAATCGTCCATCGTTGCTTTCACTGCTTTTTGATCAGTTTGTTCTGCCATAAAAAACCCTCTCTTAACCGATTTTTTCGGTATTAAATTTTTCCTACCAAATCGAGCGTAATATTATTTAATGCTCCCGTTAACTTCTTTTTAGAAACATCTGCTTGGAACACATAAACAATCGGTTCCGTCCGTGTTTTTGTCAGTCTGTATTTTACAATATATACACTTTTATGCAAAGGCTCTGCGGACCATTCTCCTGAATAGCCGGAACTTAGTTGGGATTTATAAATCCGGTCAAAATAAGACGAAATTGTTCCCTTATTGGCGGCTAAAGTATGATTTTTGACAATATCAATTGCCTGGTCACTTAAGGAGGGCTCCCGCGGTTTTACGTCAACAGACGGCGTTTTGATTTCCGGTACAGGCATATGCATTGGCACTTCCGTTACCGAAGGCTCTTTCTGCGTTGCAACCGGAGTGGAAATTGTTGAAACAGGCATATGATCCGCAGGCGAAGGATTCGGTACTGATGAACGCAAATAAAAATGAATACCCCAAGCAATCATACCGGGTAATAGTAAAAGCAACAGTATCCATAACATTATTTTGGCTTTTTCACGGTTTGGGCGCGTTGCTTCTTTCTTTAAAAAAGCATCAATTTCCGGGGTAGATTCCAAATTCGGTTTTAACACTTCACGCACACTGATCTCTTCCGGTCCTTCGGCATCTTCCGGATAAGAATTAGTCTGGGTAGAGGGGTCTTCAATATCCGCAAAAATAGTTTGTGGATCTTCTTCCGGACTATCCGTATTTTCCGTTTGTCCAGAAAACTGATCTACGATAGGTAAAGAGCTCTTTGTATTAGGAAGAGGTTCATCCGCCATAGGAAGCGTACACGTGGTTTGAGTTGTGGAAGATAGGTGTTGCACATCCGCTTGCGGTTTTTCAGCAAGAGGTTCTTCCGAGTCTTGTTTTTCTTGTGGAAGTGAAACTATATCCTCGGTTTCTTCTGTTAGCTTAATAGGGTCCGTCAATAAAATTGGCTTTGGAGATTTGGCAAATTCATCTGAAGAACTGTCTATATCCACCGCAGGTTGACTTGCTGCAAAATTCGGCACAGGTATTTCTTGTACTGGCTCTGTATGAGGAGGCGTAATTACCTGAACAAAAGCAGAGCCATTTTTTTCATCAAATTGGAATTCCGGAAAGGAAGAAGCCATTTTCCATGATTGTTGGTTTTCACTTTCTGTTTCCGGGGCCAGCATACTGGTCGCGGAAAAGTCCGTCCGCGCCGCTAACTCTTGCGGCGAGAACGGACCGATTACATCATTTCCGTCAAAAAACCAGTATTTCACTTCGTTCCCCATTGGGTACGGACTATTTGCAATACGAAAGGGCTGCTTTTAAACGAGCCAGCACCGTTTCTTTTCCCATCAATTCCAGCATTTTAAACAACGTCGGTCCATGCGTACGGCCTGAAACAGCCACCCGAACCGGATGAAAAATTTGCCCGGCTTTAAGCCCATTTTCTTTGGCGGTTGTACGGGCCGTTGTTTCTAAATCGGTTTCGTGCCAATCCGTCAATTTTCCATAAGCATTGATCATTAACTCTAATGCTTGTTTTGCTTCCGGTTTTCCAAATACTTTTTCAATAGCCTCTGCTTCAAAAACCGGCTCTTCAAAGAAGAAGCGGATTAAGTCCGGAATTTCCGTTAACAGTTTATATTTTTCTTGTTCCAGCGAAATAATATGTTCTAACTGTGTACGGCTTACTTTAGAAACATCAATTCCGGCTTTCTCAATAAACGGCATAGCCAAATCAGTTAGACGGCTAATAGAAGTAGCCCGGATATATTCTCCGTTCATCCAATTTAATTTTTCCGGATCCATCACCGCCGGGCTGGGCTGACAACCGGAGATGTCAAATTTTTCTTCTAATTCCCCGGGGGCAAACAATTGTTGCGAATCACTCGTGGCCCAACCTAACAGAGCCAAATAGTTTTTAAGTGCTTCCGGCAAATACCCCATATTACGAAATTCTACAACGTTGGTAGCACCATGACGTTTAGAAAGTTTTTTCCCGTCCGGGCCATGGATCATGGACAAGTGGGCAAAAATCGGTTCCTTCCAACCCAGCGCGCGGTAAATTTGAATTTGAGCCGGGGTATTGGAAATATGGTCATCGCCGCGGATGACGTGTGTCATGCGCATTAAGTGATCATCAACCACAACGGCAAAGTTATACGTCGGATACCCGCTTGTTTTTTGAATGACTAAATCATATAAATCTTTACTGGCGAATTTAACATGACCACGGATAAGATCGTCCCATTCCACATCGCCTTCCGTCGGCATCCGGAAGCGGATTACGTATTTGCGGCCTTGCGCTTCCAATTCTTTTTGCTGCTCCTCGGTCAAATGCGCGCATTTGCCCGAATATTTCGGCGGGCGGTGTTCGGCCAGACATTTTTGGCGGTTTTCTTCCAATTCTTCTTCCGTACAATAGCACTTATAGGCTTTACCTTGGGCAATTAATTGGTCAATGTATTTTTTGTAAATACCTTGGTCGGCGCGGATGGCCTGGTAGTACGGTGCATCCGGCCCTTTGTCAGTTCCATCCGGCATAGGGCCTTCATCCCATAAAAGATTCATCCATTGCATCCCTTCAAAAATAGCATCCGTGGAAGCTTGGGTAGAACGTTCTTCATCCGTATCTTCAATACGGAGCAAAAAGGTTCCTTTATTTTTTTTAGCAAATAAATAGTTAAACAAGGCCGTGCGCACACCGCCGATATGTAAAAAACCGGTCGGGGAAGGCGCAAAACGAACACGTACAGTCATACTTTTTGATACCTCTGTTACTGAATATTAAAATTACCTATCTAGTTATATTATACTTATTTATAGTGTAAAATATAAGAAGCCCTCTTTGGGAGTTCATTTGTTTGCATGAGGTATTTATGGGACTTTTCTTCTTGTTTTCAACTTTAGTAATTTGGGGAATGGCAATTACCGTTTTCACATGGTTAACGGTGGCTTTTCCCACCCTATTAAATAAACTTACCCTGTTCTTAGGCCCTATTTTAATTACGGCATGTATTGTTGGAGGCATTTCCTACACACGGACCCACTATCACTGGGGAACGGATTTCCTTTATTATGCAGCGTATATTTTATTTGGTTTTTTATTCCTGGCATTTTGCACGACCGCCTTTTTTGCGGTGCTGTATTGGATCCTTAAATTCTTCCATGGTTTTGGACGTTCTTATATTGGGCCTATTAGTATTGTAACCACCCTCACTATTTGGGTGATGGCCCTTTGGGGTGGATTTTCCGCTCCGGCGATTAAACGTATTGCCGTGCAGTCCCCTGATCTACCCAAAATGAAACTGGCACTACTATCCGATTCTCATTTAGGACGAGGAGTTTCTTTAGCACGTTTTGATAAAGCCCTCAAGCGGTTAGAAGCCGAGAAACCGGATGCATTATTGGTGTTAGGGGATGTGTTCGAATATGGCGAAAATAGTGATGCCTATGCGGCCCGGTTAGCCGCTTTTAAAACACCGCAAGGCTCTTATGGGGTTTTGGGAAATCACGAATATTATGTAGGTTACGGAGACAGCAAAGAGTTTTTCCAAAAATCCAATATAGTCTTATTGGAAAACGCACTTACCCAACTGTCAAACGGAGTACAAGTAGCCGGGCTCAAAGATATTAAAACAGCCGGTGTAACCGCGCAAGAAACAGTCCAACTCATCCGGCAAGCCGATCCTCAAAAACCACTGATTTTACTCAGCCATACCCCCTTATATGCGCAGGAGGCTGCCATCCATGGAACCGATTTAATGTTCAGCGGGCACACCCATAACGGACAGATTTGGCCGTTCAATTATCTAGTACGTTTACAATTTCCGCGCGTATACGGGTTATTTGACGTAAATGGGATGAAATTTTATATTACATCCGGTATGTTTTACTGGGGTATTCCCTTGCGGTTTTTAGCCCCGGCAGAACTACCTATTATTGAGGTAAATTAATGCGCCGCTTGCTGCTTTTTCTAACCGCTTTATGTTTTCCGCTTATACTCACCGCAACAACGTTTGAGGAATTATCGTTTGAAGAAAAACTCGGGCAGACACTGGTGGTGTTTGTAGATATTGATAGTGCCGAACAGGTCCGTCCGCTGATTGAAGAAGGTAAATTAGGCGGCGTACTCATTCAATGGGGCAATTACTCCTTAAAACAAACAGAACAACTGACCCAAAAACTTCAAAAATGGGCCGCCAAAAGCCCACACAAAATTCCACTTTTAATCTCTATCGATTATGAAGGCGGAACGGTGTATACGCCCATTACGCTGGGCTTTGACTATTTACCTACGAATATGATGATGTCCGCCTCCGGTGATGAAGCCGCCGCCGCTACGATTGCTTATTTGGCCGGATTAGAACTGCGCCGGGCCGGCGTGCATATTAATTTTTCCCCGGTATTAGATGTAAACAGTAATCCCAATAACCCCATTATCGGAGTACGGTCGTTTGGCTCGGATCCTAAAAATGTGACACGGATGGGGATGTCGCTTATTAATGGTTTCCAAGCCGCCGGAATTTTAAGCATTGTAAAGCACTTCCCCGGTCATGGAGACACTTCTCAAGATTCCCACTTTGATGTTCCCGTTGTGAAAGCATCTTATAGAGAGTTGTCTAAAATTCACCTGGCTCCGTTTCAACAGGCTGTAGAAAACGGAGTAGACGGCATTATGACCGGACACGTGATGTACCCGGCCTTAGATAATAAAAATATTGCCACTTTTTCTAAACCGATTTTACAAGATTTACTGCGAAACAAAATGAAATTTAAAGGGCTTTTGGTAACGGACAGTTTGGATATGAAAAGTGCGACTTCTTACTGCACCATTCCCAACTGCGCAGTACGCGCTATCGAAAGCGGCGAAGAAATGATTTTACTCGGCCGGTATATAAAACCCCGAAACGTGTTTAACCAAGTGGAGCAGGGAGTGCGGGAACACAAACTGGAAAAAAAGGTAGAGGCCGCGGCTAAAAAGATTTTTGAAATCAAGCAAAAAATGGGGCTTTTAGATGAACCAACTTCTTTGCCGGAACCTTCTGAAAAAGCCTTCCAGGCGCAACTGTCTAAAATGAGCGACAAAGCCGTTACGTTAGTACGGGACCAACAGAATCAAATTCCCTTTAAACTGCAAAATACCAACAAACAGCCCACTGTTTGTGCGGTCTTTTTTGCCCCCTCCCGCTTTGCCGATCAACTGATGAGTTTTTCTAAACCGTTTTTAGAAAAAGGATGGAAAATACGCAGTTATAATGCCGCTTTAACGCCCCGAAAAAAAGACAGCCAACGGGCCGCCGCTTGCGCCAAAGGAGCCGACCTACTCATTGTAACCAGTTTACAATGGGCCGATAAAACCAACATCAACCAAAAAAACGCGATTAACGGACTCATTAAGGAAAACAAAAATGTGGTATTTATTTCCACAATGAGTCCTTATGACATTCCCAATTATCCGGAAGCACCCACTATTTTGGCTACCTATGGATTAAACCGCTATGTGTTACAAACGGCGGCCAATATTATTTTGGGGAATTTAAAACCGCAGGGCAAACTTCCGGTAACATTAAAATAATTATTTTTTAGATTCGCGCCGCGCGGCAATAAACTCGTACACCGCCGGCAAAACGGATAAGATAATAATGGCTACAACCACATAATGGAAGTGGTTTTGCACCATAGGCAAATCGGCAAAGAAGTAACCGCCTAATGTAAATAAGCACACCCACAACAAAGCACCGATTATATTGTACGAAGCAAAGTGAAAATACGTCATTTTCCCAATCCCTGCCACAAATGGGGCAAACGTGCGGATAATGGGAATAAACCGCGCTAAAATGATTGTTTTACCGCCGTATTTTTCGTAAAAGGCATGTGCTTTTAAAAGGTGATTTTTGTTCAAAAAAATACTGTCTTCCTTCGTAAACACTTTCGGCCCCAACCATTTGCCGATTTCGTAATTACAAAAATCGCCCAAAACAGCCGCCACCAGCACCACCGGAATAAGCACCCATAGGGAAATAGAACTTCCCGGCGCGGCCGCTAACGCCCCGCACGCGAATAGAAGTGAATCCCCGGGTAAAAAAGGGGTAACCACTAATCCCGTTTCACAAAAAATAACGACAAAAATAACCACATAAAGCCATATCCCCATCCACGACGCCCAGGCGTTTAGATGGACGTCCAAATGTAAAAAAATATCTATGGCTTGCGAAAGAATTTCCATACGTATATTATACAAAACCAGCAAGCGGCAATTTTGTATAATAAAAACGTATTAAAATTTTTTGCTGTTTTTGGATAAAAGAAGTATGTACTCCCGCAAGGGAGATTGACAAGAGACCAAGAACAGTCGTTTTAGGCACAATTTGGCGGCCACCAAATTGCGCCGAATGTTTGCTTTTTAACCAAAAAGCAAACTACGGCTGTTGTGTTGGGTACACTCTTGTCAGCTCAATATAGCGGCCGTTTTTACTGCCGCTATGAGCCAACCCAACAAAAGGAAAAAAAATTATGACAAGAGAAAAAACCTTCACAAACGGTTTTACGCTTGTAGAACTACTCGTCGTTGTACTCATCATCGGCATATTAGCAGCGGTTGCGTTGCCACAATATCAAAAAGCGGTAGATAAAGCTCGCGCGTCCGAAGCGGTACAACTTATCAGCACATTAGAAAAAGCAACAGAATTGTGGATATTGGAAAATGGCGTAAGGGATGCAACATTCTTGGGCACTGATAGCACAGATAAATTAGATATAAATCTTCCTTGTCAATACACAGAAGGTGGTGTTGATTGTTATGTAAATGAGAATGTGTTTAGAACAGAGATCAATTCATCATCTCCATCTTATGTATATGCTTACCTACGTCCAAAAACTTACGATTGGGTAACCATTGTAGCCGAGCGCGATACAAACGGCACATGGACGCATTGGTGCGGGTACAACGCGGATGAAAAACGCACAGAAGATATCTGCAAAAGTTTACAAGGTTACGAAGCCAGAGACGTGGACCTCTAACTTACCGCATGAGCGTAAGCAAAATGCCGCTATAAAAAACTGTCTCTAGGGAAACAACGAGATACTGAGAGTCAATTTACAGACCCCGGATAAAAACCTTCCGGGGTCTATTCATTGCTTTTGGAATCTTTCCGCTTGCTTTGTTACATAAGGTGAGATCCTTAAGTCAAGTTCAGGATGACTTTATAGACGGTTCAGGGGGACTGTTTATTATCAAGTCCTTCGCTTACCTAAATAGCATCATCAAAATGCCTTTTAGTAGGATTTTCGGGTCGCTTGTTTGGGAAGATTTAAAGGCCGCGTCCGCGTCAATAATTTTGTTCAGGGCGGCTAAAAATTGTTTTTGACTGGGGAAATTGCGTGCCTGCCCCACCAGACGGCTCTCCCATGGAAACAACCCCGCCGCACGCAAAATTTCCGCCGGAGCCAACCCGGCCTCGCTCATGCGTTTAATGCGGGCCATTTTCAAAATGGGATACGTCATTTTGGAAAGCACCGCCACCGGTTCTTCGTCGTCGTCTAACAACTTATCCACCAATTGAACGGCTTTATTTTTATTGCACGCCAAAATAGCATTGGCCAGTTCAAAAGGGTTTTCTTCTTTACTAAAACCAATACAGTCAAGCACGTCTTCCTTGGTAATGGTTTTGTCTTCGCGCTCTAATGTATACAGGTATAGTTTTTCAATTTCGTTTTCCAACGCCGCCAGTTCACTCCCCACACTTTCGCACAGTAAATCGACAGCATCAAAATTTCCGTTCAGCCCGCGGTCCTTCATTTTACCGCGTACCCAAAGCGCCAACTCTTCCCGTTTGAGTTCGTCAAAATTAACCACGCAGCCGCATGAGGCCGTGAGGGTTTTATCGGTCTTTAATTTTTTAGAATCGTTATGGGTTAAAACTAAAGTAGTAGTTTCCAACGGATTTTCCACATAGCGCACCAAGGCTTCTTTCGGTTCTTTGCGCAGTTTCTCTATTCCGGTCAGCACAATCAGGCGCATATTGGAAAATACCGGGGCCGTATTAGCCATGGCAAGCACTTCGCCCAAATCGGCCTTATCGGCCTGGTCTTGAAAAAAGTTAAAATCGTCCGGTTGCAGAATCTCCTTAATTTTGGCAATTACTAAATTTTTGCGGTAAACATCTTCTCCCGTCAATAAATAAACGGGGGACACGTTCCCTTTGGCAAGTGTTTCATTCAGTTTTTCCGCGGTGAGTTTTGCCATAAAAATTACTGCGTAATCGTGGTATATTCCGGATTGTTCATGACCTTCTTTTTATTTTCGCTCATGACAGAGCCAAATCCGTCTACCGTGCGTTTAACAATATCGCGCGATAATTTTTCAAATACCACGTCGCGCGCTTGTACTTCGGTCATGCCGCCGGGCATGGTGGAAGCCGCATAAATTTGGGTACCTAAAAAGGCCGGCTCGCGCCAAACAGGGGTGTTATTTGTTTTATCCATCAACACCACATCTAACCAAATATCCATACGGTATACGGTTGGGATCAGTTGGCTATCGTATTGAATCGGCACATTTAAGTAACGGGAAATCGTGGTAACTACTACACCTTCGGCCCCGTTATTTTCCGCTACAATTTGATAGGTCCCGTTGCGCAAAAATTCATCATACAGTTCATTATAAAACTTATCTTCCAACGCAAATACTTCCGTTTTATTGAGAATCGGCCGCACCGCTACTTTTTTAATATGTTGCGGCATAATTTGTGCTTGCGGACGATACATCGCCCCTTCGCTTGCACAGGCGGCAAGCGCACAGGCCATGCCGAATAGTAACCAGATTTTTTTCATAAGTTCCTCGCTTATTTTTTAGGTGCACCGACCAAACTAACCATACGGCCCGGCACCACAATGACCTTTTTAATTTCCATTCCCGTCAAACTGCGTTGCACTTTTTCGCTGGCCAGTGCGGCTTTTTCCAATTCTTCTTTCGTGGCATTGGCCGGCACGGAAATGCGGTCGCGCACTTTGCCGTTCACTTGCACGCCAATTTCAATTGTGTCTTCCTGCATTTTTTGCGGGTCTGCTTGAGGCCATGTTTGTTTGACTAAAAATTCTTCATGCCCCTTTTCCTGCCAAATTTCCTCGGTGATGTGCGGCGCAAACGGATGCAAAATTTTTAAGAAATCTTCAAATGTCTGTTTGTTCACTTGAGGAAGTTTGCTTAAATCATTAAACAACACCATCAGGGAAGAAATTGCTGTATTGAAATGAAATTCTTCAATATCTTGCCCTACTTTGGCAACTGTTTTATGTTTTAAAATCTCGCTTTTTTGCGGATCTTTTTCATCCGTTAAAACCACATTTTGGCTCCAACCGTAGACGCGTTTTAAGAAACGGTTAATCCCTTCTATGCCTTTCATGTCCCACGGTTTGCTGGCTTCAAACGGGCCCATAAACATTTCATACATGCGAAAAGCATCGGCCCCGTAATCACGCAAAATATCGTCCGGATTGATGACATTCTTTTTAGACTTACTCATCTTTTCTACCATGGAAGAAAGTTCTTCCCCGGTAGTTTTTAGATAAGCCTTACCGTCTTTAAAATCAATTTCGTCATAACTGCGGTAGTTACCCATTTTATCCCGGTACGAAAACGCCAAAATCATCCCTTGGTGGCGCAATTTTTTAAAAGGCTCCTTATGATGCACCATCCCCAAATCGTAAAGCACCCGGTGCCAGAAGCGCGCGTATAACAAGTGCAATACCGCGTGTTCCGCTCCGCCGATATAACAATCCACCGGGCCGTATGCTTTTTCAATTTCCGGTGCTACCAGTGCTTGATCGTTTTTGGGGTCCATATAGCGCAAATAATACCAGCACGAACCGGCCCATTGGGGCATGGTATTTGTTTCGCGCTTAGCCGGACCGCCGCAATGCGGACAGGTGGTATTGACCCAATCGGTTACATTGGCTAGCGGAGATTCTCCCGTGCCGGACGGTTCAAATTTTTCTACTTCGGGCAACCGTAGCGGAAGTTCACTTTCCGGTAGCGGTACTACCCCACAGGTGGGACAATGCACAATCGGGATCGGTTCGCCCCAATAGCGTTGCCGGGCAAACACCCAATCGCGCAATTTATACGTTGTTTTGGCGTTACCGCAATGATGCTCTTCCAACCACTTAATCATAGCGGCTTTAGATTCTTTAACGTGAAGTCCGTTTAAAAATCCGGAATTGACGAGTTCCCCGTCTCCGGTAAACGCTTCTTGCTCAACGCCCTGTTCGCTTTTAATTACTTCAATAATTTCCAATCCGAATTTTTTGGCAAACGCATAGTCACGCTCGTCATGTGCGGGAACAGCCATAATGGCGCCTGTTCCATACCCCATCAGTACATAATCACTAGTCCAAACCGGGATTTTTTTACCGTTTAACGGGTTAATCGCATAAGCCCCGGTAAATACACCGGTTTTTTCTTTATTAAGTTCCCCGCGTTCCAAATCGCTTTTGGTGGCGGCCTGTTTTTGGTAAGCGGCTACCGCCGATTTTTGTTCGGGCGTAACAATTTTATTTAAAATAGGATGTTCGGGAGAAACCACCATGTACGTGGCCCCAAAAAGTGTGTCGGGCCGGGTGGTAAATACGGTTAAGGTTTCGTCATGCCCGTCTAATTTAAAAAGCACATTGGCGCCGTTGGATTTACCAATCCAGTTTTTTTGCATGGTTAGCGTGCTTTCCGGCCAATCGAGTTCATCCAATCCTTCTAATAATTTTTCCGCATAGTCCGTAATTTTTAAAATCCATTGGCGAAGGGCTTTGCGTTCAATGGTACTGCCGCAGCGCTCACATTTTCCGTTAAAAACCTCTTCGTTGGCCAACCCTGTTTTACACGAAGGGCACCAATTGATCGGTACCGTAGATTCGTACGCAAGGCCTTTTTTAAACAGTTGTAAAAAAATCCATTGGGTCCATTTATAATAGTTAGGATCGGTAGTATCTACCTCACGGTCCCAATCATACGCTAAACCCAGCGATTTAATTTGACGTCTAAAATTATCAATATTTTTTTGCGTGGTAATGCGCGGGTGTACCCCGGTCGCAATCGCATAGTTTTCCGCAGGCAAACCAAACGCATCCCAACCCATGGGGTGCAATACATCGAAACCGTTCATCCGTTTATAACGCACCAAAATATCCGACGCAGTATATCCTTCCGGATGACCGACGTGAAGCCCCGCTCCGGACGGATACGGGAACATATCTAAGCAATAAAATTTTTTATTGCCGGGCATTTTAGGGCTGGAAAAAAGTTTTGCTTCTTCCCAGCGGGCTTGCTGCTTTTTATCAATTTGCGGAAAAGTGTCATTACTCATATACTTTTATTTTAACATTTTACAGAATAAAAACGAGATTTTTACATATTCTCTAAAAGAACAAACTATTGATTACCCCCGGGGGTGATATTTTTTGTGTTTATTTTTAAGGTCAGTTACATCTAAATGCGTATAGATTTGCGTAGTCGTTAAATTGGCGTGGCCCAGCATTTCCTGCAAACTGCGCAGGTCCGCCCCGCCCTGTAAGAGGTGGCTGGCAAACGTGTGGCGAAATAAATGCGGATGAAGCGGCTGGCGGATGTTGGCTTTTCGTCCTAAATCGGCCAAATCTTTCCAAACGGAAATACGGCTGATTTTTTTCCCGTTTTTATTTAAAAAAACTTCACTGCCGACTTCTTTGCCTAAAAAATGCGCTTTGCGCAAGGCCAAGTATTGCTCTAATTTTTCGCAGGCCTCTTTGTGAATAGGCACAAAACGCTGTTTGCCCCCCTTTCCAAAGGCAAGTACCCAGCCTTGCTCGGTATCCACATTTTCCAAACGCAAATTGATCAGTTCGCTCACGCGCAATCCCGCCGCATATAAAAGTTCCACAATCGTTACCGTACGTTTTTCAGCCAATGTTTTAGCCGGATAATTTAACAACCGGTCCATTTCTTCGCGCGTGAGTTGCGTGGGAATTTTGCGCGCCAACTTGGGCGATTTTAAAAACCGGGTAGGGTCTTCGGTAATCTTTTCTTCAATGAGTAAGAATTTATAGAAGCACTTAATGGCTTCCATTTTGCGAAATACGCTGGCCGGCTCTAATCCTTCAATACGGCGTAACTGATAGTTATACTGGTCCAATAATTGCGGAGTCGCTTTTTCGGCGGTGGTTTCGTGCGCGGCGCAGTACTCCAAAAAGGAGGCGACATCACTGCCATAAGCCATCACGGTATTTTTGGATAGTTGCCGTTCAAATGTTAGATGATTTTCAAAATCTTCGCGCAAAAGTTCATCCATATGGTTTATTATACTTTAATTTATTTTTACTGGACAAAAACCTACTTTTTGCTATAATGAGAATGTAAACACGATAGGATACTACATGATACATTTAAAAGGTTTTACTCTTATTGAACTATTGGCGGTTATACTTATTATTGGTATTTTGGCAGCGATGGCAATTCCTGCTTATGAAAATGCAGTCGCCAAAACGCGCCTCACACAAACATTAACAGCCGTCAAAAGCATTGTGGATGCGGAAAACCGTTATTTTCTACAAGACGGAGAATATACGGACGACCCCACTAGTTTAGATATTTCATTTCCCATGAATCAAACACAAACGCAGTTTGTGCTTTCTCATGGGTATTGTGATTTTTCGCTCATTCACGATACAGTGCCGCGCGCCAAATGCGTGTTGGACTCTCCCTATATCGAACTGCACCACTATCTCAATCAAAGCAGGCTGGATTGCTACACGTCTAGTGAGGACAACTTTAAAGGAGATTTTGCCTGCCAGGAATTAACCGCCGAAGAACAACCATATGATTCTTCTGCTACCAATCATATATTTTCAGCCCATATTCATGCGGCAGAATAACCACAAAGATGGCTCCAAAAAAAGCGGACTTTTCAGTCCGCCTTTTTGTCTGTTTCTATAAATTACTTCTTGGTTGTTTTTTTATCCGCCGGAGTTTCCGCTTCCACAGGTTTTCCGTCATAGTGATGACCGAGATATTTTACATACAATTTATCTTCAATTTCGGCCGCCAATTCCGGATTGTCTTTTAAATACTGGCGCGCATTTTCGGCTCCTTGGCCCAGTTTTTCGTCGCCATAGAGGAACCAACTGCCGCTTTTTTCCAAAATGCCGGATTCTACCCCTTTATCTAAAATACATGCTTCGCGCGAAATTCCCTGGCCCAAAATCATGGTAAATTCGGCTTGACGGTAAGGCGGGGCCACTTTGTTTTTCGTCACTTTCGCACGTACCCGCGTACCGATTACTTCATCGCCTTTTTTCAAATTTTCAATGCGGCGCACATCAATACGCACGGATGCATAAAATTTAAGAGCCAACCCACCGGGGGTTGTTTCCGGGTTGCCAAACATCACGCCGATTTTTTGACGCAACTGGTTAATAAAAATGATGCTTGTTTTGGTTTTATTGAGTAAACTGGTCAGTTTGCGTAAAGCCTGGCTCATAAGCCGGGCTTGTAAACCCACGTGGGAATCCCCCATTTCTCCTTCAATTTCGGCTTGTGGCACCAGGGCAGCCACCGAATCCACTACAATTAAGTCAATCGCTCCCGAACGAACGAGTTTTTCGGCAATTTCCAACGCCTGTTCGCCGGAATCCGGCTGGGAAACGAGCAGTTCATCTACATTTACCCCTAAATTGGCTGCATAAACCGGATCCAATGCGTGTTCAGCATCAATAAAAGCCACTGTTCCGCCCATTTTTTGCGTTTGCGCGGCTACGTGCAATGATAACGTCGTTTTACCGCCGGCTTCCGGCCCGTAAATTTCAATCACACGTCCGCGGGGAAGCCCACCCACACCTAATGCTAAATCCAATGACAGGGCGCCCGTGGGGATTGCCTCTACTTTTTGCACCGAACCACTGCCGAGTTTGCAAATGGCTTCTTTACCAAATGCTTTTTGTTTATTTGCGTCCATAAATTTCCTCCAATAAAATATTAAACTTGCGCCGGTTCCTTAGCGCCAATGCCCGAAAAAGTTAATTTTTCTGTTTCTTTATTTAAATCCACTTTAATTTTGGTTCCGGCTTCGTAGTGATTCCTAAGCATACTTTCAGCCAAAGGATCCTCTAGTTCGCGTTGCAGCGTACGCAAGAGCGGGCGTGCCCCGAATTTTGCATCAAATCCTTTTTCTATTAAAAAGTCTTTCGCCGCGTCCGTCAATTCCAGGGAAAGTTCTTTTTCGGCCAACTTGTCATCCACTTCTGCCAAGGATAAGTCCAAAATTTGGCGGATATGTTCTTTGCTAAGTGCGTGGAACACTACAATTTCATCAATACGGTTAATAAATTCCGGATTAAAGGTCTTTTTAACCTCTTCCATCACGTTTTGACGCATATCCTTATACTCTTCTTCTTCTGACTGTTTAGCGGCAAAACCCAATTGGTTTCCCTTGTTGGTAATTTCCCGGGCACCCACGTTAGAAGTCATAATCACCACACAGTTTTTGAAACTTACTTTATGACCTAAATTATCCGACAGGGCTCCTTCGTCCAACACCTGTAATAAAATGTTGTAAATATCCGGGTGGGCTTTTTCCAATTCATCCAACACGACTACGCTATACGGACGCCGGCGGACCGCTTCGGTTAGTTGCCCCCCTTCTTCGTAACCTACATATCCGGGCGGCGCGCCGATTAAGCGCGAAACAGCAAATTTCTCCATATATTCCGACATATCCAACCGGATCATCGCATCTTCATCCCCAAATAGAAACATGGCTAAACTTTTCGCTAGTTCCGTTTTACCAACGCCGGTAGGTCCTAAGAACAAAAATCCACCTATCGGACGGTTTGGATTTCCTAATCCGGTCCGGTTACGCCGAATGGCTTGTGAAACTACCCGCACCGCATCCTCTTGCCCGATAATTCGCTCATGGAGGAGTTTTTCCATATGCAAAATTTTATCGGTTTCGCTTTGGGTGAGCCGGGTAACCGGAATTCCCGTCCATTTAGAAGCCACTAACGCAATATCTTCTTCCGTCACTTCCGGAATATGTTTGGCGCGCTCTTCCTGCCATTTTTGTTTTTGCGCATCAATAAATTCTTTAAGACGGTTTTCCGTATCTTTGGCGGCAGCCGCTTTTTCAAATTCTTTCTTAGCCAGGAAATCTTCTTTTTCTTGAACGGCTTGGTTATATTCGGCTTGTTTTTGCTTAATTTCTGCCGGGAGCACTGCATTTTTCAACCGTGCCCGGGCACCGGCTTCATCAAATAAATCCAATGCTTTATCCGGCAAAGCACGGTCCGTAATATAACGGTCCGCAATGGTGGCTGCTGCGCGGATCGCCCCATCCGTATACGTTACTTTATGATGTTGTTCATATTTACCGCGCACCCCTTTTAAAATGGTGATTGTTTGTTCCACATCCGGCGGATCGGTAACCACCGGTTGGAAACGGCGCTCCAAGGCAGTATCCGCTTCAATATATTTACGGTATTCGTCAAACGTCGTCGCCCCGATACATTGTACTTCCCCCCGGGCAAGCGCCGGCTTTAACATATTGGAAGCATCAATAGAGCCTTCCGCAGCCCCTGCACCGATAATAGTGTGCAGTTCATCAATAAAAATAATGGCATCTTGCGAAGCCGCCATTTCATCAATAATATTCTTAAGCCGCTGTTCAAATTCTCCCCGGTATTTGGTACCGGCAATCACAGAAGCCATATCTAGCGCCAAAAGCCGCTTTCCGGATAACACATCCGAAATTTCTCCGCGGGCAATTTTTTGGGCAAGCCCTTCTACAATAGCCGTTTTACCAACGCCGGGCTCCCCAATCAGTACCGGGTTGTTTTTGGTACGTCGTGCCAAAATTTGCACCACCCGTTCAATTTCTTCTTCGCGCCCGATAACCGGGTCCAGTTTATGTTGGGCCGCGAGTTTGGTTAAATCGCGGGTATATTCATCCAGCGTCGGGGTTTTACTTTTTTTGCTGGTTTCGGGTGTTTTTTCCGGCTTTGTAAATGCGGGATTTAAATTGATTTCCGTATTTTCTGGCAAGCCGGTTTCTTTTAAATCATCTTCATCGGCATCTCCCAAAAAATTCAGCACCGTATCGCGGACCATGTCTAAATTAAGCCCTAAATTTTCCAAAATTTTACTAGCCATGCCTTCTTCTTCATGCACCAAGCCCAGCAAAATATGCTCCGTACCGATATGTTCGGTACCAAGCATTTGGGATTCTTCTACGGAAAATTCCAATACTTTTTTGGCGCGTGGTGTAAACGGAATTTCGCCTAGTAGCATGATGGTATCGCCAATACCCACCATTTTTTCAATTTCCTGGCGCACTTTGCGGAACGAAACGCCCAGTTGCGTTAAAATTTTGTGAGAAACCGTGCCATCAATAGCACTGAGTCCCAATAAAATATGTTCCGTACCAACGTAATCGTGATTTAAACGTTTTGCTTCTTCCTGCGCAATCAAAATAATTTTTTGCGCATTTTCGGTAAATCTTTTAGCCATAAAAATCCAAAAACCCCTTAATAAACGATTACCTCCATTATATAAAAATAACACCCGTTTGAGTGGCCTATGCATAGGCACGTACACGCAGAAAGGTTTTTGGTATAATACTATATATGGAAAACGCAAAACAACGAGCCCAAAAAATTAAGGCCATTTTAACAGATGTAGACGGCATTTTAACCGATGGAAAAGTTAATTTCTTCCTCACGCAAGAAGGTAAAATAGATGAATTTAAATCTTTTCATACACAGGACGGTGTAGCCGCGCTTTTGTGCCGCAAAGCCGGCCTTATTTTAGGAATTATTACCGGCCGCCGACACCCTACTACCGTCAGACGCGCGGAAATTTTGGGATATACCTATATGTATCAAGGTTTTCTCACCAAACTGGGGCCATTAAACGATATTTTAAAACGTGAAAATTTAACCGCTGAAGAAGTTGCTTATATCGGCGACGATATTACCGATTTACCGTTACTGAAACAAGTGGGTTTTGCCGCGACGGTAGCCGATGCTGTACCTTCGGTCAAGGCCGCTGCGCATTATATTACCCAACGTAAAGGTGGGCAAGGGGCTTACCGCGAAATTATTGATTTTATTTTAGATGCTCAGGGTAAATTAACTCCGCTTACGGAAAATATGGCCGGGGGCTGGAATTTTGAAAGCAAACCCGAAATGAAAATTGTAACTTCTCAGGAAGGGCTGGCGTAACGCATGAAAAAAGGCAAATTTATTGTATTGGAAGGGCCGGACCGTTGCGGCAAATCTACCCAAGCAAAAATGCTGGTCAATCATTTGATTGCACAGGGAAAAGATGTGATTTTAACCCGGGAGCCGGGCGGAACCGATACAGCCGAAAAAATCCGGCAGATTGTTTTGGAACCGGGGTTAGATATACGCCCCATGACGGAACTGCTTTTATACGAATCTTCCCGTGCCCAACACACGCAGGAAAAAATTATTCCGGCCTTGGAACAAGGTAAAATTGTCATTTGTGAGCGTTATACCATGTCCACATGTGCCTACCAAGGCTACGGACGCGGTATTGATTTGAAAATTATTGATACCTTAAACAAAATTGCCACACTGGGCACCACGCCGGATTTAACTCTCGTTTTTTTAATGTCCGATAAATATTTTATTGAACGCGGCGAATATCTTTTTGATGACCGTTTGGAACAGGAAGACCGCGCCTTCCGCGAAAAAATGCGTAAGGGTTATTTGGAAATGCTTACCCGCACTCCCAATGCCTATTTAATTGACGCAGACAAAAATATCCAAATGATTCAAGAAGAAGTTTTATCCTTAATCACAAAACACCGGATTATTTAGTTATGCCTTTTGATGCAATTTTAGGGCAATCTAAGGCCCATACTTATTTAAAGATGCTAGCCCGTACCCAGCAGGTTCCGGGGGCGTTTTTATTTTACGGGCCGGACGGCGTTGGGAAAGCAAAAACGGCGCTGGAATTTGCCAAAGCGCTGAATTGCCAAGATCCGTTGTCCCGCCAACAAGGAGATAGTTGCGGGGTGTGCGCCTCCTGCAAAGCCATTGAACAAGGTACGCATCCGGATGTTACGTTTGCTGACTTTATTTATCAAGCGCGGTTAGAAGTAAAAAAAGATTTTTCCAGCAAAGGATACCAAGAAGAATTGGAAAAAGAAATTGCCAAGCAACAGCATATTAACGTAGACACGATTCGTGAAATTACGGCGAAATCCCAACAAAAACCGGTAGGGACCGGTTGGAAAGTGCTGATTATTGACCAAGCCCAAACCATGCAAACAGCCGCCGCAAATGCGCTACTCAAATTTATTGAAGAACCGCCGCAAAAAACGGTTTGGATTTTAATTACCAATAAACGAACGGCTATGCTTAAAACCATTTTATCGCGTTGCCAACCGCTCGGCTTTGCCCCTTTGCAGGATCAGCAAGTGCTGCAGATTTTACAACAGACCGATACCCCCGTTGAATATCCGGATTTATGTGCCCGGTACAGCGGAGGGTCGGTTTCGGGCGCATTAAAGGCCGATCAAGCATTAACCCTTTTATCGGCGGCTGAATTTGGCCCAAACGGGGCAGATGCCGCCGGGCCGAGTGCCGTCTCGGCAGGACTTTCCCGCACGCTTGTTTCATCCCGGCAGGAAGCCGGTGCGATTCTGGATGTATTAACACAAGCCCTACATCATGCTTGGCTCAATGCCACAACTGATACGCACAAACAACAATACCAGCAAACGTTGATACGATTTCAAAATTATAAACGCAGTCTCACGCGCAATGTTTCCCCGGCTTTAGTAGTTGAAACAGCGCTAATGAGTTTGGACGGCTTAAAGGTGTCCGTTTTTTAGGAGATTAACATGAGCAAAAAATTCTATATTACCACCCCTATTTATTACGTAAATTCCGTACCGCATATTGGGCATGCGTATACGACCATTGCACTAGATATTTTAGCCCGCTACAAACGCCAACAAGGTTTTGACGTTCGGTTTTTAACCGGCACGGATGAACACGGGGCAAATATTGAAAAATCTGCTGCGGCTAAAGGCGTATCCCCCAAAGCGTGGACAGACGAAGTTTCCGCTAAATATAAAGAAATGTGGAAAACGCTCAACATCTCCTATGATGATTTTATCCGCACCACAGATGCCAAGCACGAACATGTCGTGCAAGCCATTTTTGAAAAACTACTCAAAAGCGGCGATATTTATTTAGGTTCTTATTCGGGCAAATATTGCTTATCGTGCGAGCAATACTATAACGAAAGTGAAATTTTGGAAGGCAACCTTTGTCCGATACACAAAAAACCTTTAACCGAAGTACACGAAGAAACGTACTTCTTTAAACTCTCGCGCTACGAAAAGCCGCTCCTTAAATTTTATGAGGAAAACCCGGAATTTTTAAGTCCCAAATACCGCGCAAACGAAATCATCAATTTTGTCAAAAGCGGTCTGCAAGATTTGTCCGTTACACGCACGAAAGTCGCGTGGGGCATTCCGGTTCCCAGCAACCCCAAACACACGATTTACGTATGGTTTGATGCGCTCATCAACTATATTTCCGCCGCCGGAGTGGGCACTCTTTTATGTGAAGATAAAGCCGAACACGAAGCGCAATTAAAACAAATCCGCGCTGAAAAATTTGACGATTTATGGCCGGCGGATTTACACATGGTCGGCAAGGAAATTTTCCGCTTTCACTCGGTCATTTGGCCGGCGGTATTGATGGCCTTAAATTTGCCGCTACCCAAAAAAGTGTTTGCACACGGTTGGTGGACGGTAGAAGGTGAAAAAATGTCCAAATCGCGCGGCAACATTGTCGATCCGGCTGAAGTAGCCGCTAAATACGGCGTGGACCCGGTACGCGCGTTTTTGTTCCGCGAAGTTCCCTTTGGGCAAGACGGCGATTTTTCTATGGAAAGTTTTAAAAACCGCTATAATTCCGATTTGGCTAACAACATTGGAAACTTACTATCGCGCACGCTTAATATGGCGGCCAAAAATATCGGAGAATTACCGGAAAAAATAGAAGGCAATTATCCGCTGCTGGCGAAATCGGCCGAAGTGGAAAAAGCGATTGACAATGCCTATAATGAATTGGCGTTTGATAAAGTACTGGAACATATTTACGGGTACGCAAGCGAACTGAATAAATTAGTCAATGACACGAAACCGTGGGAACTTGCCAAAACGGACCCGGCAAAAGCCAACGAAATTTTACTTGAACTGGTAGCGTGTCTGCGCAAAGTAGCGTTATGGCTGGAACCGTTTATGCCGACGGTTGCCCAAGAAATGCAAAAGCGTCTGCAAGCCGGAAAGATTGAAAAATATCCGCCGCTTTTTCCGCGGCTGGAAGAAAAGAAATAAAATATTAAAAGGCTTCCGCAAGGAAGCCTTTTCTAGTTAACTTAAATCAATTAAGTGCCAGTTTTGTTGGTAAAGTTCCCTCAGTTTCCGCCGGAAAAGTGCGTGTTCGGGCTGGGTAAGTTCCGGGTCTGCGCTTAATAATTCATCGCGGTCCTCAATGGCCTGATACAAAATATCTTTATCTTTAAAAATATCCCCGGCCTTAAATTCCAGTTCCCCGCTTTGGCGCGTGCCCAAAATTTCCCCCGGCCCGCGCAGTTGCATATCGCGCTCGCCAATTTTAAAGCCGTCGCGCGTGGAGCAAATAATATCCACCCGTTCTTTGGCTACACTGCCCGCGTGCTGGGGCACTAACACACAATAACTTTCATGCGATCCACGACCGACGCGTCCGCGCAACTGGTGCAAACTGGCTAGTCCAAACCGCTCGGCATTTTCAATCACCATCACCGTCGCATTGGGCACATCAATACCTACTTCTATAACAGGTGTAGCAACTAAAATATCCGTATGATGCACAGCGAAATCTGCCATTATATTTTCTTTTTCTGCTTGATTCATTTGCCCGTGTAGCATGGCTAAACGGAACTGAGGAAATACTTTTTTTAATTTTTCAAATTCTTCCGTTACCGCCTTGGCAGAAACTTTTTCACTTTCTTCAATCAGCGGAAACACGATATAGGCCTGCCGCCCGTTTTGCACTTCCCGGCGCACCAAATCATAGGCGAGTTTAGAAGTGGCTGTTTCCGTTTGAATCGGCTGACGGCCCGGGGGTAATTCGTTTAAAGTGGATACTTCCAAATCGCCGTAGAATGCCAGCGCGAGCGTGCGCGGAATGGGGGTGGCCGTCATAGTCAGTAAATCCAATTTAGAAGTTTTTTCTTTGAGTTTACTGCGTTGTTTTACACCGAAGCGGTGCTGTTCGTCAATGACCGCTAAACGCAACTCCTTAAATTTTACGTCATCTTGAATGACCGAATGCGTCCCCACCAAAATGTGTATCTTTCCTTCCGCCAGTTCCTTGAGAATTTTTTTCTTGGCCGCGGCTTTCGTGCTGGAAGTTAACACCGCTACATTGACGGGTAAATCTTTTAAAATACGCTTAAAGGTTAAAAAATGTTGCTCGGCTAAAATTTCCGTCGGGGCCATTAAAGCGGCTTGATAACCGTTTTCAACCGCCAGGAGCATAGCACACAACGCCACCACGGTTTTGCCCGAGCCCACATCCCCCTGTAAAAGCCGGTTCATAGGGCGGACAGAACACAAATCGTTAAAAATTTCATTGATTACTTTTTTTTGACTATTTGTAAAATTAAATCCTAACTGTTCGCGAAACGGAGTAAGTAAATTTTTTTTGATTTCATAATGATAATCTTTGGCTAAAATTTTTGTTTGCGTGCGTTTAATTCCCCACGCAGTAGCCAACAGTAAAAATTCCTCGTAAGCAAGGCGACGGCGCGCACTATCTAATTCGGCTTGCGAATTCGGAAAATGAATGGCTTTTAAGGCCTGCGGCGCACTTAATAATTTCCGTTTTGTAAGTAGCGAGGGGGGCAAAATTTCCGGCTCACTGCTTAATGAATCGGTTTGCAAGGCCTCGTGCATAAACAAACGAAATTGCTTGTTGGTAAGCCCCTCTGTCAGCGCGTAAATGGGTGTAAGGCGCCCGGCGTGCAGTTGGGTTAACACGTCCTCTACCGCGTACGCTTCTTCCACGGTTACTTTATTGCCGAAAAAATTATTTTTGTTTTCCCGCCGGCCGATTACCCACACTTCATTATTAATATGAAAATCTTTTTTCAGCGCGCCGAACGGGTCAAATCGAAAGCCGCGATACATCCGTTTTTTAAACCAGGTACACTCTATTTGGTTTCCTTTTTCATCTTCCAAAAATGCCTTAAAAATAAGCACACTGCGGGCGGGAATTTCCTGTGTGCGCAGTACGCGGCCTTTAAAAACTACTAAACTATCCGAATTATATTCATTGGGGGTAGAGCCCAACCGCCGGTCCTGATACGTACGCGGATAATAATGCAGTAAATCTTCCACCGTGGCAATTCCCAATTTATCAAATAGTTTTGCCTTAGCGGGGCCGATCCCTTTTAAATATTGAATATGAGTTGTGTTGGGCATAAGGTCTACTTTTATTTTACCAATAAATGGTACAATTAGAAAAAAGGAGGCAACCAAAAATGAATTTAGAAACAATTTCACAACAGATCAGTACCCACTTTTTGCAGTTGGGTCAAAACAGTTTAAAAGTATTGGGTTCTCTTTTAATTGCTGTTTTAATTTTAGTATTGGGATTATATATTTCCCGTTGGGTAGGATCTTTTACCAAAAAATTTCTGGGGAAAATTGGCTTTGACAACAAAACTTCCAAATTGGGTATTAACGAATTATGCGTACGCTTTGGGTTAGGCAAATCCCCCACCTATATTATTGCATTTGTGCTGGCGTGGGCGGTAATTTTCTATTCCATTGTACTGGCAGCAGAGGCCTTGCATTTAATAGTGATCCGCAATTTGTTCACCCGGTTTTTGGAATTTATTCCTACGGCATTTGTATCGCTACTTATTTTGTTTGCCGGCTTACTGCTTGGTAAATTGGTGGGAAACATTATCGATAACTCCGCGAAAGCCAATAATTTAAAAGGCGGATTCTTTATTTCCCGCATAGTGAACGCGTTTATCGTATTTTTCTGTACATTAGTAGCGATAGAAAATTTAGGATTTGCCAACTACCTGGTTAATAACGTGGTAATTATTGTACTGGCTTCCCTGGGGCTCGCGTTTGCGATTGGAGTAGGCTTGGGATCCAAAACTATTATTGAAGAATTCTTACGCGAGTTATTTAAAAAGGAAGAAAAATAATTTAGTTTTCCACTAAAAACCCCCGGCCTAATGACCGGGGGTTTTTCAGTTATAAAAACTTATTTGGAAGCCTTGTTAGCGGCTTTTGCCAAGCGAGATTTCTTGCGGGCTGCTGTTTTCCAGTGAATTACTTTCTTTTTAGCGGCCTTGTCAATGCAAGATTCGGCTTTTTTCAAGTCTTCTTTGAGCGTGGCGGCTTTCGCTTTGGCGGAAGCGTTCACAGTTTTGGTGGCCAAGCGGATCTTTTTGGTTAAGCCTTTATTGGCGGAAGTCCGTTTTTCGGCTTGGCGTTGCGCTTTGATGGCGCTTGTATGTCTACCAGTTTTTAATTTTGCCATTTAATTTATTCCTCTATATAGAAAAATCGGGTTATTCTTATTTTATCTTATTGTGAGGGGAACGGTCAACCATTTTTTGTATAGTTGCGAAATGCTACAATAACTGTATGGATCCCCGTATTGATATTTTACCAAATAAACCCGGCGTGTATATCATGCGCGACCGCGTGGGGACCATTATTTATGTGGGCAAGGCCAAAAATTTATCCGACCGCGTAAAACAATATTTCCAAGAATCAAACCTATATTCACGCGGCTGGAAACTTCCTTCGCTACTACCCCTGATTGCCAAAATTGATTACGTTACATGCGCCAGCGAGCGCGATGCATTGGTGCTGGAAGAAAAACTCATCAAACAATACCAACCGTTTTTTAATTCCATGGGTAAAGACGGGAAAAGTTATCCCTATTTAAAACTGACTATGGGCGAAGATTATCCGCGTTTACATATTACGCGCCGCGTGGTAAAAGGGAAAGACCTCTACTACGGGCCGTATCCTAAATCCAGCATTGTTAAAAGTTTGATGCGGTTTTTATGGAAGAGCAAATATGCGCCTTTACGCCCGTGCAAATGGAGTTTTTCGCGCGAAAAAGAATTAGCCGCCCAAAAAATCAACACCTGTATTTATTACCACACCGGCCAATGCCCGTCCCCGTGCGCGGGCAAAATTTCGTATGAAGATTACCGCCAAAATGCCCAGCGTATGGCTGATTTTTTAGACGGCAATTTTGGAACCGTAGCTGAAAAAATTACTGCGCTTATGCAAGCGTGTTCCGCAAAAATGGAATATGAACAAGCCGCCGTTTACCGCAACTTTTTGCAAGCCATGCAACACATGCAAGAGCGTGTGCTGGTAGGACGTTTTAAGGACGAACAAATCACCACCGCCATGCAAAATACCGATAAACTAAAACGCTTGGCCGAAGTCATTGGCATGCACAAACTGCCGGCACACATTGAAGCATTTGATAACTCCCATTTATTCGGACGCGAAGCAGTGGGCTGTATGGTGTGCTACATTAACGGCGAAAAAAACCACGAACATTACCGACGCTTTAAAATCCGCTCCAAACTGCCGGAACGCGGCGGAAGCGATTTTACCATGATGGAAGAGAGTGTTTTCCGCCGATTGCGCCAAATCAAGCGCGACCCGGCCCAAACGCCCGATTTGATTTTGTTAGACGGCGGCAAAAGCCAGATTACCGCCGCCATGAACGCCTTTGACCGGGCGGGAATTTTTATTCCGTTTATTGCGCTGGCCGAAACGCACGAAGGGATTTATTTACCCGGTGCGGAAGAAAGTATTAAACTCCCTATCGGAGACCCGGCCTTAAATTTGCTCATGGAAATCCGCGACGAGGTGCACCGCTTTGCTATTACCTACCACCGCAAATTGCGTAATAAAGCCGAACTGCACGGGCACGAAAAACAGGAAGGCTTATTAGACGGCAAAGACCCCGCCGGACGGGACTGCGATTAAAAATAAGTAACACTTGATTCGAAATGAATGAACCAATCCACTAATCGTTTTTAGAAATACCAACAGGTACAGGCCCCTCCACAACTTTCTTTACCCGTGGAATTCGATTGCGTGAGCGATTTACAAATACTACCAAACCGTTTTTCTTGATAAGCACAACACATATTACTTCCTCTTTTACGTTCAATATCTTTACGGGACCACACGCGTAATGCTAAGACCGCTCTATTCTTACTATTGCTTAGTGTTCCCAATACCGAAACAGACGAAGGAATATAATTACCACTTGAATTTGTATATCCCGACGAATATTCTAACGTATATTCCCATTTGCCGGAAGTAACTTTATTGTTGTTTTTTTTGAAATCGGCAGGCAAGTTTTCCAATTCTAAAAAGGAAGAAGGTTTTTTCGGTAAGTCAACTGATACACTTCCATACTTTTACGAATTTCATTAATGGTAATCCATCCTTCCGAGGCACGTGCCCGCCAAATAGCCATTTCAAAACTAGGCCACGCCGCTGACGATAAAATACCCACAATTAGTACCACTACTAATAATTCTACCAATGTGAAGCCTGACCGGCTTAAATTTTGTTTTTTCATACACACTCCTTGTGTTTTATAATAGTAACAACATTAGCAGTGTATCAAAAAAAAAAAACGAGTCAAGTGCTTGCCACACGGGCAGATCGCGGCGAACGATTACTTGATTCTTTTTCACAATAGACCGCGAATAGCGCAAATAAGGTTCAACGCAGGAATGCTTGCCACACGGGCAGATCGCGGCGAACGATTACTTGATTCTTTTTCACAATAGACCGCGAATAGCGCAAATAAGGCTCAACACAGGAATGCTTGCCGCACGGGCAGATCGCAGGGCAAACGATTATACCTCCGTTTTTTACCATAAAAGACAGATAACTTTTACTTTTTTACCGATAAAAAGGGAACAAAAAGCCCGGACAGTCAAAAACCGTCCGGGGCTTTTTAAATCAAACTGTTGATTAATTCTGCGGGGTATGTTTGTATTTAAAACAAATCGCAAACAAGATCGCCACCACCAGTGAGAATCCCGCAAAGATAAACCACGAGTGGCTCCACCCGCTCATAATCTGTTGGGAAATCGCCGCCGGGTAAACCCCGTTAATCATATCGGCCGGATTCATGTGCGAATTGACGAGCGTGTTAATCACTTTTTGAGCCGCTAACGAACCTATCGCCGCCCCAAAGCCGTTGGTCATCAACATAAATACGCCCTGTGCGCTAGAGCGGATAGAGGGATCCGTTTCTTGGTCTACATACAAAGAACCGGAAACGTTAAAGAAGTCAAAGGCCACCCCATACACAATCATAGACGCTACTAAAAATACCACACCTACAAAAGTAGTCGGATTGCCAACCCCCAACAAACCAAAGCGCAATACCCAGGCAAACATACTGATTAACATCACTTTCTTAATACCAAAGCGTTTTAAGAAGAACGGAATCAGCAAAATACATAACGTTTCTGAAATTTGGGAAAGAGAAACAAGGGCCGTGGCATTATTGGCACCCCAAGAGCCCGTATAACCTTCCAACGCGTTAAATCCGGTAATAAAAGGTCCGGCAAATCCGTTCGTGATTTGTAAAGACATCCCTAAAAGCATGGAGAAGATAAAGAAAACAGCCATTTTCTTTTCTTTGAATAATGCAAATGCTTTTAAACCCAATGCTTCGGATAAACTTTTCGCTTTTTCGGTACTGACCGGGCAAGCCGGAAGTGTGAAGGAATAAAGCCCCAAGAGAATCCCCAAAATAGCAGAGAAATACCATTGGGTATAACTGGTTTGGAAACCGGCAAAGTTGGTCGTCCACATGGCGCAAATAAAACCGACCGTTCCAAAAACGCGGATCGGCGGAAATACTTTGACGGTATCTAATCCCTGTTGGCGCAAAGCCGTATATGCGACCGAGTTGGATAAAGCCAACGTCGGCATATAGAAAGCAACGCTTAACGTATAAAGGGTAAACAGTGCCGCAAAATTAATCGTAGGCTGTGCACCCATATAGGCAGATCCCGCAATACAGACCGCCGCTATTAAATGGCATAGCCCTAACATTTTTTGGGCAGGGATCCAACGGTCTGCCACGATACCGATAACCGCCGGCATAAAAAGAGACACAAAACCTTGTGTCGCATAGAACCAACCAATATTACCGGCAAATCCAGCCCCGGCCAGGAAAATACCCATAGACGTCAGGTATGCACCCCAGACAGCAAACTGGAGGAAATTCATAATTGTTAAGCGAATTTTGATATTCATATATTTCTCAACCGGGAGTGGGATCCCGCACGCACAACTTGCTAACCTCCGTAAATTCAGCGGACAAACCGCCGTTAAAACCATTGTACAAAAAAAGATATAATATAGGAAATCAAACCGGACAGGAATTGTCCCAGGAGGTCCAACATGGCAGATTACAGTTTTGATGTGGTTTCTAAGGTGGATTTGAACGTCATTGCGGAAGCCGTCAGCGCCGCTAATAAGGAAATTACCAACCGCTACGATTTTAAAGGCACTAATTCTTCGATTGAACTCAATCAAAAAGATAACGAATTGAAACTTTCCTCCAGCGACGAATATAAAGTAAATACCCTGCGCGATATTATTTTCACCCGTATCGCCAAACGCGGTATCCCGCTAAAAAATATGCAACCCCAAAAAATAGAAGCGGCTTTGGGCGGCACTGCCAAACAAGCGGTCAAAATCCAACAAGGCATCCCTGCCGAAAAAGCCAAACAGATTTCCAAAGCCATTAAAGATGCTAAATTAAAAGTTTCGGCCTCTATTCAAGGGGACCAACTTCGGGTATCTTCTAAATCTAAAGACGAATTACAAAACACCATGGCACTTCTCCGTAATGGAGATTACGGGGTGGAACTCCAATTCACCAATTACCGGTAAAAATCTATGAAAAAAATTATCGCATTTTTATTAATGATGTTTTCTTTCCCCGCTTGGGTACTCGCTTTTTCTGCCCAAGCCGAACTTGATTTCTATAAAAAAGAACTTAACGCTTTCCCGGTTGAAAATACCCGCGAACACCGCGCTTTTGCCCAATCCTTAGCGGCAGATCTGGACGGTTGGATTCGCAGAAACCCTACAAATGCAGCCGTGCAAGATGCTTTATTAATGCAGGCCCGCTTGTATTTGCGTGCACAGAAACCGGGAGCCGCGGTAGTAGCCCTTTTTAAATTACGCCGCGAATTTCCAACGGTTAGTGCCCAAGCACTCAAACCGATCCTAACAGAAGCCGTGCAACAAGGATTGGATAAAGATTCCCAAACGAAAGCGATTCAATTATTTTCTTCCGCGCTTCCTACCGCAGAAACCGCGGCAACCGCACGCCAGGCAGATGCCTTATATCAACTTTCCAAGTTATCCGGGAAAACATTTTATGAGCCTGCGCAAAGTGCCTTTGAAAATTTTTTCGTGCAATATCCTACCTACGAAAAAAACAATGAAGTAGAATTATGGTATGGAGACTTGCACCGTATGAACGGCAATTACTTAGCGGCCATTTTTCAATATAGAAAAGCCGGGGACCTGTACGAAGAAAACACTTATAAAGCCGCCAGTTTGCGTCTAGCGGGTGATATTTACGCAGATAATCTAAAAGATACTGCCGCCGCCATGGAAATGTATTCCCGCGTGTTACATGAGTTCCCGAACTCATCTGAAATTGGAATTGTTTATAAACACATGGCTATTTTGGATGAAAACAATAAACAATACGAAAGCGCGCTTATTAATTACGATAAGGCCATTGAAAAACTGGGAACTTCTCTCGAAGCCTACGAAGCGTACCTGGGCAAGGCCGAAGTAATGGAAAAAAATAAAGACTACGAAAATGCATATCAGCAATTTACACGGACCGGTAAATTATATGCGGCTTTTCCCCAACAAGCGGCAAATGCATATGAAAAAGCCGCGGAAATAGCCGCCAAACGGTTACGCGACTCGGCCCGCTATACCCAATCGTTAGAAAAAGTATTATTAGTCTATCCGGCTAATTCGCAAGCACCGAAACTGATGTATGAGTTGGCCTCCTCGTATGAAAAACAAGGAAAAAACACGCAGGCCTTAGCCTCTTACAAACAACTCGTGTTAAAATACCCCGCCGATAAATATGCCAACAAAGCCCAAGGCCGTATTGCCAAATTAAGTAAATAAGATATGTTTAGGTAAAAAACCCGAACTAAAAAGTTCGGGTTTTTTAATTAAGAATATTAGCTGTGTTTACAGATCTTTACCACAACATTTCTTATACTTTTTACCGCTTCCGCATGGGCACGGATCATTACGTCCAATACGCGGACCTTCATGCACCACCGTTTCCACTTTAGCCGTTGCCCCCCCTTGTTCGGCGCGGAGTTCCGCTTCGTGTTGTTTCATCCATTTTTTCATCTGGCGAATGCTTTTAAAGTCGACTCCGTCCTTTTCCATACGCTTGGCAATATCAACAAAGCGTTTTTTTATTTCCGGATCTTTCAACTTTCCTTTCAGCATACTGGGCAAGGCATCAATTTCCCGCTCGATACGCTCTTCAATAGACTCTTTTTTCTTTTCCGTTTTCTCTGCGGCAGGCGCAGCGACACCGGCTTCCTGTTTTTTCTTAAACGGATTCCAAATCATAGTAACTCCTTACTTTAACAATGCTTCTACAAAATTTTTGATTAGTTCGGCTTTTTCAAAAAAATGTTCTTTACCGCCAATCACCGTACGATTGGGATGTTTTTCCCAAATCTTTTTGATTTTTTCGTCAATTTCAAAGGCCTGTTCCAAACTTTCCGTACGCACATGAGTCGATTCGTAAAAATCTTTATGGGGCGGCGGCGATAAGTGTAATACCGCATCATAACGAGCCAATTCCGCCTCCAAGGTCGTATTCATCGCCTTAAAAAAATCTTCCGGTCCGTACGGCCAATACACGGCCCCATCAATAGAACCCCGGTCGCAAATAATCACTTTAGCATTGGAAGTACGCTCGGCCAAGCGCTCCAACTGATGCACCGTATAAAAAATGATATTTTGCGCGTGTTCAATATGGATCGGGCTGTTATCTTTACGCGGAAATCCGCCGCTATAAATTAAGGTAGCCGCTTCCGGAACAATCGCTACATCTGCGCCGAAAGTTTCCTGTAATAACGAAAGCGCCGTTGTTTTTCCGCCGCTGGGACCGCCGGTTAATACAATTTTTTTCATAACGTTATCCTTTAATAATTTTTTCTACAAAATTTTTAATTGCTTCCGCTTTTTCAAAAAAGTGCTCTGTTCCGCCAATAATCATGCGGTTGGGATGTTTTTCCCAAATTTTCAAAATGCGTTCATCAATAGCAAATGCTTCATCCAAACTTTCCGTACGCACTTGGGTAGACTGGTAAAAAGCCGGATTTTTCGGCGGCGATAAATGCAATACCGCATCATAACGTGCCAACTCTGCTTCAAGTGAAGTGTTCATTTGTTTGAAAAAATCTTCCACTCCGGCAGGCCAATAGACGGCTGCATCAACAGTCCCGCGGTCACATACAATCAGCGACGCATCCGACGAATTTTCTGCTAACCATTCCATTTGTTGGGTGGCATAATAAATAATGCGCTGGGCTGCCTCAATATGCACCCGGCTATTATCTTTACGCGGAAATCCGCCGCTAAAAATTAGGGTGGCCGCTTCTTTTACCAGTTCCACTTGAGGGCCAAATGTTTCTTTTAAGACGGATAAAGCCGTCGTCTTCCCACTATTGGGGCCGCCTGTTAACGCTATTTTTTTACGCTTCATGGGGTTCCTCCGCAGCGGATGCCTTTTGTTTTCCGGCTTGCGCCGCATTCAGTTCTTTTAAGTATAACACTTTTAATTCATCAAATTCTTTCCGTTTTTCGGCCGGCACATCCCGCACCGCCGAATTGCGGTTTTTCATCTTCAGAAAATCCAAAAATTTATTTCCCTCTTTAATACGGAAATCCAAGTGTGGGCCCGTGGATAAACCGGTGCTTCCCACATAGCCGACCGTTTGGCCTTGTTTAACACGTGCCCCGGCCTTAATGCCTTTCCCGTAACTTTTTAAATGAGCATACATGGTCGTAAAATTATTGGCATGTTTGATTTCCACCAAATTACCAAATCCCCCCTTGCGCCCGGCAAATTTAATAGTGCCATCTGCCACTGCTTGTACGGGTGTCCCCACCGGGGCGGCGTAATCAATCCCCAAGTGCGGACGGCGAATGTTCAAAATCGGGTGTAAGCGTCCATACGAAAAATGGGAAGAAATACGGTAATTACGAAAACTGATGGGGGATCTTAAAAACATTTTTTTGCTAATTTTACCGGTTTCATCATAAAACTCATCTTCAAAATAAAATGCATAGGTGGTATCACCCGAGCCGGCCCGTTTATAAGAGGCCGCTAATAAATCCTGGCTGACAATTTCACCTTCCGGCGAAAAGTTTTCTTCCCATAAGGCCGCATATTCATCTCCATTACGTGTATCGGTATTAAAATCAATCGTCCAGGAAAACGCATCTGTAAAATCCATAATTAACGGTTGTTTTAATCCTTGGGATAACATGGAATTAAACAACGAATTATGCACGCTCCCGGCTGCTGTTTTCACACGGGTTTTTAATTCCACATCACTAACCCCGGCCACCAAACCACCATCCACATTGGCTACAAAATATCGTTTAAAACCTTGGCTTAATAACAACATCACTAATTGTCCGTTTTCCACCGAAACGGAATAAGCATCTTTTTTTTGTAAGCGGCGTAAATTAACTACACCGGATAATTTATCCACAATGCGTGCCACTTGCTGTTTATCAATACCGGCATCCGATAAGGCCACATAAATCGGTTTTTCCCCTACGGTATATTCCTGCACCGGAATTTCACGGGTAAATAAAATTTCTTGTTCTTGCTGTTTTTTTTGTCTGGTAACTTGTACGGCAACCCAAGTAGACAAAACAATAATCCCCAAGGTAATTCCGTAAAATAAAAAATCTTGATACCGACGGTAATGAGTGGTTAAAAATGTAAATTTGCCTATTTTCATGTTTCCAAAAAGCGGGGGCAGTTTTACTGCCCCCTTCAGGTTTTATTTTTGATCTTTTAAGAACGAACAAAGCGCGATAGCATTGAGTTTTACTTTCGGATCATCCGCGCGGGACGGCAAGATAACCGGAATTTTTGGGCCGACGAGTACAGCCGCCGCTTCCATATGGTCGCCAAAAAAGGCCAATGCTTTATAAAGCGGGTTCGCCGCATCTAAATCCGGCAACATTAAAATATCCGCATCTCCGGCTACGCTAGCGCCTTTAATTCCTTTTTCGGCTGCTTTTTCAGGCGATAAGGAAATGTACAAATCATACGGACCTTCCACTTTGCACCCGGTAATTTTTCCTTCCGCATTCATTTGAGCCAAGGCCGCAGCATCTACGGTGCTGGGGATTTTTTCATTTACTTTTTCCACCGGACACACGCAGGCCACTTTTGGATTTTCCAGCCCAAGTTTATGCATGGTATCTACCGCATTTTGAATAATTTTTACTTTTTGTTCCAAGGTAGGAGCAATCACAACAGCCGAATCGGTAACTGCAAACGGTTTTTTGTATTTCGGCGTGCTGAAAAGAACAAAGTGGGAAAGCAAGGCTCCTTCCGGCACTAAATGGGCTTCTTTATTTAAAATGGCTTTCATGTAATATTTCGTATCTACTAAACCTTTAATCAAAAAGTCCCCTTTTCCGGCTAAAATTTGGTCTACAGCCAATTTACACATGGTCGGAACATCTTCGCAATCAATAAATTCAAATTTACTTTCGTTGAGTCCGGCGGCGGCTACCATTTCCTTTACTGCGGTAATCGGTCCGATTAAAATACCATGGGAAATAAGCCCGTTATCATCTGCCATTTTAATCGCTTGAAGGGCCTCTTTATTATTGGCACCCGGTACCACCACACGGTTCGATTTTCCTTTCACTTGCGAAATTAAATCCGCAAAACTATTAAATTTCATACATTATTCTCCTTATAAATAATTCATTTAAATCAGTTATATTGCTTTACAATATGCGAGTTCTCTAGCGCACGTTTGGCCGCAGCCCGCAAAGCATCTTTTTCCTCACTGCCGGGGAACACATACACCGGGGCAATCCAACCCGTATATTGACTGATACGCTGCGGAATATACTTACTGAACATAAGTCCGCCGGTTAAGGCAATAAATTCCACTTTTCCTTCCAAAACAACCGCCATTTCCCCAATGGCTTTGGATAATTGATAAATCAATGCTTCCAATGCCAATTTGGCTTCTTCGCGGGAACAAGCAATTAAACTGCCCGGCCGTTTTTTGCCATGGGCAATAAATTCTTCTAATTCTTTGACGTCGGAAGTGCCTGTATAGGCCACTAAACCGCCTTTGCCACGCATTTTAAAACGGATTTCACGTTCGGTATATTGACCGGAAAAACACATCTGTACTAATTTGGAGCCAGGGGTGCTTCCGCTGCGTTGCGGCGTCATGGGGCCATCCCCTTCAAAACCGTTTGTTACGTCAATCACACGCCCCTTGCGGTGCGCGCCAACAGATACCCCGCCCCCACCATGGCAAACGATACAATTTACATCCTCATAGAGTTTTCCGCGTTTGCCTGCAATTAAACGGGCCACCCGTTTTTGGCTGAGTGCATGGAAAATGGATATACGCGGGTTTTCCGGCATGCCGGAATAACGCGCCACCGGTTCCAATTCGTCTACAATTACCGGATTGGCAATAAAACTTGGACAACCGGCATATTTGGCAATATCGCGGGCTAAAATTCCGCCTAAATTACTGGCATGGCTTCCGTATTTACCGGTAGATAAATCTTTGATCATGGGTTCATTGACGGCATAAACCCCCCCTTCCAACGCGTGCAACAATCCCCCGCGGCCAATAACGGCATCTATTTCTTTAAGCGGAATTTTATGATCCAATAAATAGTCGAGAATTAACTTGCGGCGGAGCGGAATTTGTGCGGTAACATTTTGGCCTTCATAGGGTTCTAAATCGGTCATAGAATAACGCATAGTTACCTCAAATACCGGTTTATTGCCGCGATAGTAACCGATATCGTCCGAAGTAGACCCCGGATTAATGACCAAAATATTAAAATCCGTACGCGTCTTTGGTGTCATAGTTATATTCTAACAAATATCTATGGTTTTCGCAGTCTTTTTACCGCACGCGTTGGCTTAACCGTTCCGCTAACGATTTTAAAAAGAAAAGTTGAATTTCGCTAATCGGTAAATCCCCAATCAACCGACGTAAAAAGGCTTTACGTTGCTGAGGTGTCAAATCCGGGCGTAAATCCGCTTGTTCACACAAACGGTACACCCGTTCCACTAAAATTTCTTTTTGAGAATCTGTCGGGGCTTTGAGCGATTGTTTTTCTATTGAACGAAGCGGCGTAAAACCGGCTTGTTGGGAAAGTTCATAACACGTTAAAATAACCGCTTGGGCTAAATTAATAGAAGGTTGTTTGGAAACGGTGGGAATATTTAATACAGCCCGGCACCGTTCTATATCTTCTCCGCTTAACCCGGTTTTTTCGTTTCCGAAAACAAGGGCAATTTTGCCTTCCGGCAAGGTATGTAGATAAGCGTTAAGATGCGGAGAGGTAACAATCGGCTGCTCCAAATGGCGGTTTCGCAAGGCCGTTGCGGCCAGGGAATACACCGTATCCGCAAGGGCTTCTTCTAAACTTGAAAACTGATGAGCCGATTGCATAATATCTTCTGCGCCTACGGCACTAACGGCTTCCCGCCAGGCAACCGCAAACGGCTCAACCACGCGTAAGTCGGACAAACCGAAATTGGCCATGGCCCGCGCCGCCGCCCCGATATTATTGGGATCACGCGGGCGAACGAGAACGATACAAAACGTGTGCTTCATCGGGCTAAGGCCTCCCCCAAGGATTCTGCCAGGGTGGGATGGGCAAAAATAACTTTTTTCAGTTGTTCCACCGTCATGCCTGCTTGTAAGGCAACCCCGGCCACCGCAATTAATTCCGTTGATTGCGCCCCTACAAAACTCGCTCCCAGCAGTTGACCGGTTTCAGCGTTGCTAAACCACTCGACATAACCGTCGGTCATTTCTTGTGCAACGGCACGCCCGTTGGCCAGGAAAAATGATTTATGTACTTTTAGCGGAATATGTTGCGCTTGTGCCTGAACACGGGAAATTCCTACTGCCGCAATTTCCGGAGAGGTATAAATAGCGCGCGGAACACGGGTATTATCATACACGGCAGGAACACCGCATAAGTTGGAAGCCGCCACTTCCCCTTGCCGCGTGGCCGCATGAGCCAAAAGCATCAGTCCGGTAACATCCCCGGCAGCATAAATATTGTTTTTAAGTTGTAACGTTTGCGGATCTACTTTTACCCCTTTACGATCCCATGTTACACCGATATTTTCTAACTTTAATTCCGCCAAATTTGCACAACGGCCAATCGCGGCTAATACGGCTTGCGTTTGAATTTTTTCCTGGTTGGATAAAACAAGTTCAAATCCGGTGTCGGTTTTATGAGCAGACACTGCGCTCACTCCGGTATGCAACCCAATTCCTTTTTTAGCAAACTGTTGCATTAAGATACGGGCCGCATTTTCATCTTCCAGCGGTAAAATCCGCGGTTGCATTTCTATAATATGTACTTCTACCCCCAATGTATGCATTAGATCCGCCATTTCACAGCCGATTACCCCACCGCCGACAATGGCTAAAGAATGGGGCAGTTCTTTCATAGAGAAAATGGTCGAGTTATCCAGAATTTCACCGCGTAATTGATCAAATGGCGCCGGATAAAACGCTTCCGTCCCAACCGCGATAATAATACCGTCTGCCTGCAGGATCTGTTGGCCCGCTTCAGTTTGAACGGCTACTTGATGTTCATCTATAAAACTGGCTGTTCCCTGTAAGACAGTGACCCCGGCCTTTTTAAGCAAAAAAGCAATGCCTTGTACTAATTTTGCGGTTGCCTTTTGTTGGCGTGCCTGTATTTTCTGCCAATCCCGGGAGGCTATTAATTTTTCTACGGTTTCAGCCGCACCGTCAGTGCCTAAAGCACCCAAAACGCGCACTTGTTCCAAACGGTGCGCTATATCCAAAAGCGATTTGGAAGGAATGCAGCCATAGTTCAAACATACGCCGCCTAATTTATGTTTTTCAATTAAAGTAACCTGCGCCCCTAAACGGGCCGCTTGTAATGCAGCCGGATAACCTGCCGGGCCTCCACCAATAACAACTATTTTTTTCATATATTTTTCCCCCACTGTTAACTCTATTTATTTTACCATTAAAAACAGTATAATAAAGAAATAGATAAAACTATGCAAAATACAACTAAACCTTTGCAGGCCGGACATCGGGACCGGCTTCGAAAAAAATTTCTCACTGCAGGAATGGATTCTTTTTTGGATCATGAAGTATTGGAATTACTGCTTACTTATTCCATTCCCCGTAAAGATACAAAACCCATTGCTTGGAAATTACTGAAAAGTTTCGGTTCCCTGTCCAATGTGTTGGATGCAACCGCACAAGATTTAATGCGCGTAGACGGCATCGGGCCACAAACCGCCGCGTTAATTCCGTTCACACGTGCTCTTCTAAAACGTTACGCACTAAGTGAAGTAAAAAGCCGCCCCGGCGGTACCACACCGGAAGCCATCATGAATTATTGCAAGGCTTCCCTATCGGATAAAAAAGAAGAATTTCTTCAAATTCTATTTTTATCTACCCGTCACACCATTATCGGCTCTAAAATTATTTCTACCGGACACCGGGATAAAATTGAAGTGGCACCGCGCGATATAATCGGAGATGCCTTGGCGGCTAAAGCAGCCCATATTATTATTGTACACAATCATCCCTCCGGAGATCCGGAACCCTCCCCGGAAGATATCACGTTTACAAACAATTTAGTACAAGCGGCTTATTTTATGGGAGTCGGTGTATCCGACCATATTATTGTAGGCAAAGGGAAAATGTTTAGTTTTCGCGAACACCGGATGTTATAATTTTATTCCCGTGCAAAGGTGTATGCCAGCACCTTTTTAGCACCGGCTTGCCGCAATGCACGCGCACATCCTTCCAACGTAGCCCCGGTTGTGGCAACATCATCTATCAGCAAAATGGTTTTCCCTTTTACCACGCCCGGTGCAATACACGCAAACGCGCCGGACATATTGGCCAACCGCCCTTGCCGGTTTAATTTTGTTTGGCTGGCGGTATCGCGCGTACGGACTAAACAGGTAGCGTTGCTTTCCAAACCAAGTTGCAACGAAAACGAACGTGCGAGCAATTCACTTTGGTTGTAACCGCGTTTACGCAATTTGCGCGGGTGAAGCGGAACGGGAACAATCAAATTCACTTCTGCCAATTCCGGATATTGGGCAAATTGTTTGAACATGCTTTCACCCATAAATGCGGCTAGATAATCGGCCTGTTTATATTTTAGCCCATGCACTAAAGCACGCGAAGAAGTATTAAAAATAAATGCGGATCGAATCATTTTGCAGGTATACTTTTTCGCCTTGCTGCCGCGGCAGGCATAACAGGAAGCCCCGCCACTTTTAAGCACCACCCCGCAGCGTTTACAAATATACGGGCCCGGCTTCTTAAGTTGATGTGTACAAAGGGGGCATAAAGGACCGTTTTCTTGGGCGGATAAATCGCATCCGCAGGCAAAACAGGTTCGCGGAAATAGAAGATGTAAAAGATACTGAACACTTTGTCCAAGAATTTTTCTTGTTTGCATAGGGCTAGAATTGTACGGTTACATTAGCCGCTACATTGTAGGCAGTATAATCTTCCGTTTTTACATACGCATGGTCCAATACCGTCAAGCCGCCGGATAGTGTAAAGCGCAAATTACGGGAAAATTCATAATCTAATGAAGTAGTAGCATCAAACATTTTATAGTTTTCTTTCACTTCTACCGGCGATTTTTTATCCTTGTAACTAAACGTCGTATTCCAAATAACACGGTTGGTAGCGGAATAGATCCGGTTCATAAACGGAAGTTTAATACCATGCGGTAAATTAAAGTCCCACCGCAAGTTTAAACTCGGTATTGTTTCCGTAGAACTCTCGCTCAGTTTTCCATACACGAGCCATTTATCAAACGAATTGTGCGTAATTTTGGGAGTTACACGTAAGGATTTAATGTAAAAAGAAGTCTGGGCAGAAAAACTGCTTTCCGCAATACGCTCCAAACTGGTGTGACGGCGCAAATCATTTTTATCTGAATTTTTGCGGGTGTAATTAAGCACCGTATCAAAATAATTAAACAGCATAAACCGCAAATCGCCCCCATATTGGGTAGTAAGTTGGTCATCTGTCCCTTTATTTTCCTGTTCAATGCGGCTATAACGTAATTTTAAGTTGGAAGCACTCAACCAACTGCCGGCGTAAATAAATTTTTCCAAATCAGAAATGGAAAATGTTAAATCCGGAAGCGTGGTGTTGGTGGAATCATATTCTGTACCGGTTTGATTATTGGTTTGGAATGTTTTGCTAATGTTATTAATGACCGAGACTGTTTGCAACGGAGCGGCCATTCCAGTCAATTCATACTTCGAAAACGGATTCCAACGCTGGGTAGTGGTAAAGGTATCACGCAACGTACGCGTTTTTAGATAACCGTGGCTGCCCACCCCTTTCAAGGAATGGCGGATCCATAACTCCTTGCGGGAATCAAAACCACTGTCCACATCTGCCCAGGCATCTGCGTCCTGCAAACGGTATCCCGAAGAAATTACAAAAGTACTAAACAATTTACTTTTGGGCATTAAATCATTCCCGTTTAAGGTAAATGAAACCCCGCCGTCTGCACTGCGGTTAACCGTTTTTACTTGCCCAACCCCGGCATTGATACTGGCTTTGGCAGTTAAATTATTACTTTCTACGGTGTTGATAGTATAACTGGCGGCAGGAGCAAACCATTTGGCAATTTTCCAAGTAGAATTAAAACCGGTGTTTTGGGTCATGGCTTTATCATAGTGAAGTTTTTCAGTGGACAACGTTTCGTAACGGGTACGGTCTTCGGTACTTTTCCGCAAACTGTAAGACGGCGTAATAGAGAACGATTGGGTTGGTTGATAGGTAATTTTTACATTCATTTTATGTGTATCTTCATCCGTATTATACGTAGAATCAGTATGACGGGAAGCATCATATTCCACCGAGGATTTTGTAAAATAATATCCGGCTGAAATATTTTTGAAAGATGCCGTATTATGGGAGATCGTAGTCCCATAGGTGCGTGCCTCATCTTTGCGTTTCATTAAATCGTAATCAACTTGGTCTAACGTATATTCCAACCCGATTTTAGGAAGGTTTTCTTTAATAAAATCTCCGCGCACCACCGCATTGGTACGTTCTACGCGCCCTTTATCCAATAAACTAATAGTGTTGTATTCGGTAGTATCTGTAATAAGCGGCGTTTTTACCGTGCTGCGTGATAAGTTGGCTTGCATAGGAAAATGTTTTACCCGGTCCACTTTCACAAAATATTCTTCCTGGGTCGTTTCCTGCTGTTTGGAAACGGTAAGCGGCGTTTCAAAATTTCCATCTTGGTGCTTATATTTTGCGCCGGCACTTCCCCAACCGTCCCATTTGACCACCACATCCCCTTTGTAAGCATCCCCTTTGAGGGTAATGGCTTCCGCCAAATGAATAACGTTGAGCCACACTTTACTGGCAGTTGTGGTATTTTCCGCACCGGCCATAATTAAACTGACTTCCCGGAAATTAAGCAGACCGTTTGGAACGCGGACATTTTCCACGGTCACTCCGTAGGACGGATCGGACACATTGACAAAGGAATCAACAATGCCATCGCCGTTGCCATCTATCATTTTGACCGAAATTAACCGCCAACCATCAAAATCCGCTGTTAACGGAACTTTAATTTTATCGTAATTTTTTTCAGTACCCACTTTAAGAAAGAAGTTTCCGTTTTCCGTGCCATCATTATATAACAAGAACCGGAATTCGCGGTGTTGGGAAAAGTCCATACTCTTAAAATTACGGCTCGTGGAACAAATATTTTCCGTACAACCGGCAGTTAAGGATAACTGCAAAGCCTGATCCATCGCATTAGCACTATCCATAGTGCTGCGATAGTTGTTAATAGAGCCGTACAGATAATTAAATACCCGCAAACCGTCTCCGGAACGGTCGTTAAAGATCGGTTCATAACGCGAATCATCCACGTTATTAATTCCGGAAATAGAAAATTGAGACGAATCCGCTTCCGTCTGCCACGAAGTGCCGGATAAACCTACATTGGCAATTTTAATTTGCCCTTTTTCCTTGGTTCCCGCCCCTTTGCGAAGGGTAATACGCACATGACGGACTGCGGTCCATTCGCTTCTGTTGGCAATAACAACCGGTTGGGAATACGTTTGCCAGGTAGTATTTTTACCCGGTTCCGGCTGCCCAACATGCTGAATTTCCGTTCCGGCATAGCCAAAGTTTCCTGCACCGCCCCAACTGGCTAGTGAATCTGTACTATCCAATTTTCCGTTACCGTTCAAATCTTGTGTATCAATACGTCCGTTGGGTTGTGATTCCGGGTTAAAAACGTTATTCACAAACGGATTATAACGTTGTTCGGTACCATCCGGATTGACATACAACCAGCCGATATCTTCATTGGGCGCCAAGGTATTTAAACAGCGAATATCTTCCGTCTTCGGAGCATTGGTTCCGCATTGGGTCGTCATCCCGTTGGAATTATCGGAATCTTCTTTAATGTTTCCAAAGGTAATGTTCACGTCCGGTCCACCTTCTTCGCCAAGCATCGTTAAATTAAAAGAATTTTTGGATGACAAATCCAACCCACTGGTGCTAAGCGGATAAACGATAGATACTTCGTTGAGATCCGCATACGCACCGGTGCTGCGGCTAAAGTCGTAATCAATCACGAGAACCTGTTGTTTGTCGTCCCGGTTGGCAATCGCATGCGGATTAATTTCTAAAGAGGGAAGTTCTTGCGTATCCCAACGAATGGCATCTAAAAAGTTCGGTTTATCATTGGGGTTGGAGGCAAAAATCCAATCGTAAAATACGCGCGAGCCCGACACCTGTTCTGTCGCTTCGTTCATGCTATCAATCATGGCATAACCGAACATATTTTGTTTTTTCTCACTGCGGGCCACTTCCGCACTAAAATCTACGGAGACCGGATCCGCAATTTTAATATCACGTCCGTTGATGTCGGCTCCGTAAACGGTTAACTCCTTACTGTATGCACCGATTTGCGGAACCGTATTTGGTTTTTCGCCCCCTTCGCGCAGCATAGTGGCGCCCATGACGATTTTGTCAAATAATTTATAATCCAACCGCCCGCCCAGTACGGAACTGTTGGCACTGCTTCCGTTGACAGTATCATACGTAATATCAATGACGGAATTTTCCGTTACCATATCGCCTTTGTAAAAAGTGATAAAGCCGGACGTATAATCAATATAATAATCGTTGTTACGGGTAAGTTGGCGGCCATTAAGTTTAACCACTTCTGAATGAATTACCATGTCCGCTTCTACAAAATACGTTTTAACGGTACTTTCATATTGGACTTTGAAGGTGCGGTTACGCGAAGAAGTGGGAGTGGGGTTATAAAGCCCCAAATCATCCGTCATGCGGCTGTCCAATTCAAATACCCCTTTATCAAAATCTACTTCAATAGTCGTAGGATATACTTGAACCGGAGCAGCGGATGCACCCACTTCCTGTCCGTTTGCGTCCAGCAAGCGTAAAATAAAATTGCCTTTCCCGTTATCTTGCGTAATTTTTTGCGCCCCGATATTATAAAACCGCTTAATTTCCATCTTATTAGCCGTTTCCGCACCAGATAAATCTTCCCATATTTTTTCATTTTCGGTTTTAATAAGTTTAATAGTACCTGGAGTATCCCCAAACGCACTCAAATACTCCCCTTTGGTATTGCGGTAATCCACGGCCAAAACACTAGCCGCGGTAATGGAACGTTTAAATTCAATAATCCCGCGTGCATAGTCTACTGTATAATCCACCCCGCGGGTGAGAAGTTGCCATTGGGCACTATAACGTTGCGTACCTTTATAATCGGTCGCATCTTTGGTTACCGGCACATAATCGCCTATTGAAGAGGTATTACTATATAAATAAATTTCTTCACTACCCGGGGAAATATTTCCTACATTGTTGTACCAATCACTATACGCCGTTGTATCCGCCATAGGGTGGATATTTCCGCCGAAGGTTAAATCGTAATACGTACGGCGGATATAAGAAGTGTCTGCCACCGATACAATTTCCGACACACTTCCGCCTACGAACTGCTTTTGCTTGCTGGAACCTTTCGTTTGGGAACCGATTAGATACAAGTTAGCATTTTTATGTTGCAGGTGCATTTTGGCTCCGAATAATTGCTTTTCGTACGCAATAAATTCAGTCTGTGGCAAAGCCAAATTAATATCCCCAAATTCTGCTGATTGCACCAACTCTCCCGGTTTACCGCGGTATGCGACTGAGAGTGTTTTTTCTTCTTCCCGCTGGTCATCATAGTCAATATCCACAAACACCCGGTCCATAATTTTTCCTTGCATTTTGAGTTGCAGTTCTTGGGCCATTTCGGTGGTGTGCTGGTTGCGGGCAGTAACATTATTATTTGCATCTTGTTTGTATTTTTTGGCCGCCATTTTCATTCCCAGCACATAGCGCCCGGTTAGCGCAATACTGGTTCCGTACAAAGGCAGGGATAAGGTGGGATTTAACAAGGTTAAGTCGGGAATCGGTTCCGGCTCTTTGTCTAGCGCATAGGCTCCGTCTACCGAAGTGACTGCCTGACGCCAAAAGGCATCTGTATATTTGAGCAGTTGGGCATCATCCGGCGGTTCTTCCAGCGTAAGTTCCCGGTCCCGTGCGGCGGCTTGTTCTTCTTCAAAAATGGCATATTTGTTTTTATCTACTAATTGATATGGCAAATCATCCGTCCCCCAGGCCGGAGTCGGAATACATTGGATAAATACCGCAAGCGCAACAAGCAACCGCAGCATTTTCATAAGACGGAAAAATACCTCATCATTTCATTCTATAAAATTTATGCAACCGTCAATCATTATTTTCATGCAATTGTCCAATACGCTTTCTTTATTTGCTAGAATAAAAGATATGCGTGTTTCCATTTTTACCCGGTATATCGCCAAAAGTTTACTGACCTTTTTTGCAGGTATAGTAGGCGTGCTGACCTTTGTTATTTTTATGAACCACTTTATTAAAGTGGTGGGCATTGCCATGGAATATGGTACCGGAATCGGGTGGATTATCGCTTCGCTGCTGAGTATTTTACCAGACGTATTCTGTTTAAGTGCACCAATGGCATTCCAAATTGCGGTCCTGCTTACCTTAACGAATATGAGCGAACAAGGCGAATTGATTGCCTTACGCGCGGCAGGATTTTCGTTCCAGGAAATTGTACGCCCGTTATTGGTATGTGCCATTGCACTTTCCGCGTTACTCGTGATCATGGGTAACTGGCTGACACCCAAAAGTTATAAAAAATTTTTAGACCGCAAAGAAGAAGCCTACCGTAAAATTACCAAAGTTACCTTGGAGCCCCGTACATTTATGGACCTGGGGGATTGGGATTTGTATGTGGAAGATTTGGATCCCTCTTCCAATACGGCACAACAAATTCATCTCATCCGTAAAAACGATAACGGAGCCCTCAGTACAAAAGTAAATGCTTCCTCCGGCCGGATTATTTTAAGCGATACGGCCATTGGTTTGCAACTCAAAGACGGACAAATGCAGCGCGTATCCGAAAAGGATCCTTCTTCGATAATTGCGGCTAATTTTGATAATTACACCATGAGTATTTCGCTCTTAAAAGAACGTTCCCGACGCTTGAAAGTAGGCGAAATGACAACGACCAAACTTTTACGCAAACTGCGTAAAGAACCGCTGGATACTAAAACCGCTAACGAATACCGAACCGGTATCAGCATGCGCAACGTATTGGCATTATCCCCCCTTATTTTACTGTTTGTCAGTTGCCCGATTGGGTTTTCTATCGGCAAGCGGACCAATAAAGGATGGGGCATGTTGTGGAGTGTAGTAATTATTTTTACGTTCTACCTATTGATGACCCTGGGATTATCCCTGGGTAAAAAATATGTATGGCTATCGTATCCGGGGCCGTGGTTGCCGGTATTTTTAGGGATATTTGTAGCCCGCTGGCTTTGGAAAAAGAGGTTAAACATCTAATGCATCCGCGGTTAATTAATACCTATATTGCCAAAAAATTTTGGGTCCCGTTCTTCTTTGCCATGGGCGTTTTTGCGGCGCTTGTCGTATTGGGGGATATGTTTGAAAAAATGAAAAATCTCGGCAACGGGATTACCACCATGTGGGATATTTTTTCGTATGCGTTGGCTACTTTCCCCAATTGGTTAGCCACCATTATGCCGGTTGCCTGTTTATTAGGGGCCATTTCCGTTATTTCCGAAATGGTGGCAAACGGCGAGTGGACGGCCTGCGTGGCCGGCGGATTTTCTCCCAAGCAATTATTTAAACCGATTATTGCGTGTATTTTAGTAGTAGCCGGGGCAACGATGTTACTGCAGGAATTTGTCGTTCCGCCGCTTAACGTAAAAGCCAATTATATTTACTACACCCGCATGAAACCGCGCCCCAACTATAACCAATATTTAGAAAACGACGTGCTGATTAAAATTTCTCCTACTCAAATGCTGTATGCAAAAACGGTCGATCTTACCGCTGGTACGATGACGAAAGTTTCGGTGGATACTTATAATGACAGTTGGGATATTGCCAACCAAATTGTCGCTGAACAAATGGTGTGGAACAAAGACAAGCAAAGTTGGTTATTCGCGGACGGAATCCGCCGCACTTTTGTGGGGAACATGGATACGCAAGAAGAGCGTTTTGAATCGGCAGAATCTCCTTTTACGATCCGGCCGGAAGAAATGTCTATCGGACGTGTGTATGAAAATTTAATGGGCATTCGTGATTTAACCAAACGCATCCGCTTCCATAAACAAACGGGGATTGCCTCTTACTCTGCGGAAACCATGCGCCAATCGAAATTAGCCACTCCGTTCGCTACGATTATTATGTGTTTGCTTGGGATGCCGTTTGCCATTAGCACGCGCCGCAAAAGTAAAATTGTCAATATTTTAACTTCCATGGTTATTGCGTTTACCTTCTGGTGGCTGATGTCAATGTGCACCTCTATGGGTGAAAACGGATACATTAACCCGTATTTAGCGGGTTGGGGGCCGGTACTGATTTTTGGCGTGGTTGTATTTTTTGAATTTAAGTGGTTGCGGTTGTAGATTTTTTATTATACTGTTAAAAACAGGAGGAGTTGCAGTACCGCGCAAGCGCGTGAAAATACAATTTCTACTATATTTGATCCGTATTTAAATACGGATTGTTTGATACAAATTTCAACCAGGTCAAATATAGTCGTTTGAGGTACAAAGTAAATGGAGTAATTACCCATTTATTTTGTACCGAGTGTTTATCGTATCACGATAAACCACGGCTATTTTATTTGGGTAACTTGGTTGGCCCGGATATAATGGCCGTTTTTATTATCCCCGGACCCAAAACAAACCGAATAAAATGTTATGAAAACAACCAAACCAGTAAAAGAAGATCCGTCGCTACGTGCGCTGAAGATTATTGCGCTTTTAAAATATCAAATTCAATCCGCGGAACTACAATTAAATACCGTTGATAAACTGCTTCCCGATTATGAACACGTACCGCAGGCAACGTTTCAGGCGTTACGTTCTTACCGCGCACAATTGGATTATTTGGAAAATCTCATTTTACTGCCCGAACACGCTGTAGAACCCGATATAATCAGTTAACCAAGCGATAAAAATAAAAAGGACGTACCCAGCAACGGGATCGCCCTTTCAATAATAGAAATGACTGCCTTTTATGTTTTAAATAACACGCTCTACGGCGGCAATTAGTTCCCCCGTATCAAACGGTTTATACAGCACACCGTCCGCCCCGCGCTTTTGCGCTTCGGCAAGCACATTATCTTGACGAAGCCCGGTAACCACCAATACTTTCGTCCGCGGATATTTTTTCTTGATGTTTTCCAACATATCAAGTCCGCTTTCCCCCGGGAAAAAGACGTCCAGCAAAATTAAATCTGCCGGCGTTTTTTCCAGGCCGTTAAACAATTCTTTTCCGTTTTCCGCTTCTAACACAACTTGAAAGCCGGAAGATTCCAATACGTTTTTCAACGCCGAGCGCAAAATACCTGAATCGTCGGCAAGTGCAATTTTTATCATATTATTTCAAATGTGGGGAAACCAATTTTTCGCCAAAATCAAGCAACGCTTGCGTATCTTTTTTAAGTGCGGTTTCCGCATAAATCCGTACTACCGGCTCCGTGCCGGAAGGACGTACTAACACCCATTCGTCATTATCAAACCAAATTTTGAGTCCGTCAAAGGTGGTAATTTCCGCCACTTTGCGGTTATTGATTTTTTTGGGTAATTTCTTGCGAATTTTTTCCGTTAGTTGGGTTTTATCGATTGGTTTGGAAATCGGTATATCTTTACGCAAGTAAACAGATGCCCCATATTGTTGTGCAATATCCACACACAATTCACTGGCTTTTTTACCGGTAGCCGCCATCACTTCCAAAAAAGCAAGCGCTACGGTTAAACCGTCCCTGTCCGGCAGATTACCCTTCCAGGCAAAACCGCCTGATTCTTCCACTCCGAAGGCAACATCTTCCAAAGCCATCCGTTCGGCTACATGTTTAAAACCAACCGGGACTTCTTCAAATAACATCTGATGTTCACGCGCAATCCGTTTTAGCAAATAGCCCATGGAAGCGGTTTGAACAATTTTGCCTTTTAATTTTTTATGTTTAATTAAATAGTCGCACAGTACGGCCGAAATTATACACGGCGTTAAATAGATACCTTTTTCATCAATGAGAGCCACCCTGTCTCCGTCGCCGTCAAAACCAACCCCGAGCGCCGCTTTTTTAGCAACCACTTCTTTTTTCAGCGCCGGAAGATTTTTCTCGACAGGTTCCGGTTGCTCTCCGCCAAAAGTCGGATCATGTTCGGCCCGCAATGCAATCACCTGTTTAGGCGAAATGATTTTTTCCAAATAACCGGCTGCGGCCCCATACATATAATCGACCACAACCTTCCCTTTAAAATTTTTGAGTTTTTTAAGATTTACATGCGAAGACACATATTTAAAATAGATTTCCGTCAAGTCCTTTCGTTCGGCCTTTTGTCCATATAAAGAAAGCACAGAATTTTTATCAATAAACTCTTCTACTTCCTTGGTAACGCGGGAAGAAGCCGCTCCGCCGGAAATTTTAATTTTTAGTCCGTTATATTGGGCCGGGTTATGGCTGGCGGTAACAACAACGCACAACCAGAATTTGCTGATACTTAAGCAAGAGGCTACCGGGCTGGAAATCGGGCAACTGGATAGGGTAACATCAATTTTATTGGAACGGAAAATACTGGCAATCGTAGCCGCAAATAAATCCGACATAAACCGGCGGTCGTAACCCACAAACACTTTGGGGAGTTTTCCGTTCTCGTCACTAGGAGCGTTTTCGCTGATATAATCTGCAAGTGCCTGTGCCACGCGGCGAACATTTTCAAATGTAAAATCCCACGCAATGACTCCTCTCCAACCGTCTGTACCAAATTTAATTTCTGTTGCCATATACACTCCTGATAAAAAGGTAAATCCGTCCCAATTTCCGTATATAAAGGTATTTCCTCTTTCGCCGTTTTAAGGCCGCAATAGCACCGTCTATAAAAAGCGTCAAATCGGAATAGAAAATTTATATGTTTGAGCAAAGCGAGTTTATAAATTTTCCCGATTTGTCTGATTTTTATGGTGCGTAGCGGCAAATCTTTTTGTTACTTTTTCTGTTTCCAGAAAAAGTAAAAAGTGGAGGTGGGGGGATTCGCACCCCCGTCCGAACATCTTTTCCTCTCGGGCACTACAAGTTTAGTCCTGCTGAGTAACCGCCGTCTAAAGCGCAGGACAGCACGCCGGCGGTTTAGTTCGTAGGTCTTAGGCCAAGCAAGACGAACCGCGCCCGCTTGACAGCATTCCATGGTTTGACGGTGTTCCTTTCGCGCATGGAAAACACAAAAGGCACCGTGGACTAAGCGTTAGCCCAGGCAACTTGATGGTTGTTGCTTATTTTTGTGGCCCTATTTTAGCCGGCCTGGCCAACCGGCACTTGCTCCCGGGCGGCAACAGATACCCGTCGAATCTATTACACCCCCGAAATACGGAAATTGTCAAAGAACTACATTTAAAATGGTATTATATTGTATCATTTTCTTATAACAATTTTTGCATACAAAGGCAACCCGGGTATGTATTTAACAACCAAACCAACCATTTATTTAATAGACGGGCTTAACCTCGTGCGCAGTTTTTTATACGAGTTTTCTCGCACAGAAGAAGAAGTAACCGCTGATTTTTTAGATTTTTTGGCGGATATTTCCCAAGATGAAAAATACCTGATGCACACGTACGAAGTTATTTTTGACGGCTCGTTCCGCCCGGTAGGGCCTTTATACCGGGGCGGTGTACATATTTCATTTACCGAGGGCGATTCTGCCGACCAAATTATTTACGAGCGCGCCGGTTATTTGGCCCAAACCGGCCAGCGGGTAATAGCCGTTACGGATGACCGCGCGTTACAGGAAGATTTGAAAAGTATCGGTGTAAAAACGCAATTTTGCCGTAAATTTTATAATGGCTTAAAACGCAGTGAAAAATAGTTTTTGCCTACTGTTATAAAAATTCGTGCAAAACGCTTTATTTTTTGTTAAAATAATTACAGAGGGCTGGTGGCGGAATGGCAGACGCGACAGACTTAAAATCTGTTGACCGCAAGGTCGTGGGGGTTCAAGTCCCCCCCTGCCCACTCTTTTAATCCTGCCATTTAATTTATCCCACCAGTAGTGAAAAGTATGATTCAAGACATTCAGCGTACTTTGGCTAAAAGTTTCGGTTGGGTTTCTACGGTACTTCCTTTAGGGTTAAAATTTTTTGGAATTGGCGTTATTGTTTGCGTCATCTTTCTGTTATTTGGTATGAAAACGGTTGGATTGTTTTTTCTGGCCGTGGCTATTTTCTGTGCTTATTTTTTCCGCGATCCGGAACGTAAGGCTAATTTTACGGATGATGAAATTGCCTGTCCGGCCGACGGGACCGTCCTTTCCATTAAAACCGAGGACGACCCGAACTCCGTCGTCGTTCGCATTTTCTTATCTATTTTTGATGTACACGTCCAACGGGCTACCGTGAATGGAAAAATCGGCGAAATTTTTTACAATAAAGGTACCTTTTTATTTGCCGATCATCCGGATGCAAATAAAAACGAACGCAATTTGATTCAAATTTTCAAAAACGGCGACCCGGCCTGCTTTGCCCATGTGGAGCAAATTACCGGGGCCATTGCACGGCGTATTGAATCGTGGCGTCACCCGGGAATGGAAGTAAAAATCGGGGAACGTATTGGACTGGTGCGTTTTGGTTCGCAAGTGGCGGTTTATTTGCCTAAAGAAAAAGTACGCGTGGTAGTGAAAGAAGGCCAAAAAGTACAGGGCGGACTGACAGTCCTGGCTCTTTGGAAATAAGAGGATAATATGGCCGAAGAAAATATAGAAAAAAAAGTAGTTGCTAAGTTAAAACACACCGGTGCCGTTACGGTACCTTCGCTTTTCACATTAGGGAATTTAGCCTGCGGTTTCTTTTCGATTTTGGCTTCCGCCAAGGGTAATTTTGCACAAGCCGGATGGCTTATTTTATTTGCCATGGTTTTTGATATGTTTGACGGGCGTATGGCTCGGCTTTTGGGCACAGAAAGCGAATTTGGCGTAGAAATGGATTCTTTGGCCGATGCAGTATCTTTCTGTACGGCCCCGGCAATGCTGATGTATTTCTTTGTACTGAATACGCAACCCGTTTGGGGGGCTCCCATTGCGTGTGTATATGCCTGTTTCGGGGTTTTACGTTTAGCAAAATTTAACGCCATGGCTTTGGCCGGAGAAGGCTCCAAAAAGTATTTTTCCGGTTTGCCCACCCCGGCTGCAGCGGCTATCTTGGCGTCATTTGCCATTTCGTACAGTATTATGGAAGGGAACATGGGCGGGCATAATATCCGTTTATTAACGGTCTATCTGCCGCACTTATATAATTTTGTGTGGTTTGCCATGTTAGTTTTGTCACTTTTAATGGTGTCTAACATTCCGTATGCAGCCTTTAAAAACAAACGCGAAAAACGCATGGGCGTTTGGACATTACTACTGATTGTATTTTTGGTGGTTATGCTCATCCGTTTTCCGCAAGATGTAATTTTTATTGTGTTTAGCCTTTATGTTTTATTTGGGCTGTTAGCGGTATTGTTTCGTGCATTTGGCAAAATTAAAGTAGAAAAATAAATTTAACACTATACAAAAAATCTCCGGAATTTTAGTTCCGGAGATTTTTTTATTGCGGTAGTTTATTTAAACTATACTCTATAGAGTGATTGCATAAATACATCTTGGTTTTTTTGCATCGTAATACTGCAATTCCTGCCAATGGAAATGAAACGGATCGAGAGCATTTCAATTTCTTCGCTTTAATTCGTGTTTTCTTCCTTCGAAAAAACTTTTTGTAAAATTACACTCTACTGGCAGAGATATTTCAACCCGTCTAAAAACAAATCTCGGGCCCTCTTTCCTTTCCCAAAATTAACAGATTTATTGCATAAAATTTTCATTCCATCATCCAATGTTTCAAAAAACTCATAATGGAAATGGCCGTTGACCTGCTCATGAGCAACATAGCGCAGCATAGCGTTATTCGGTAATGACAGAAAAGGCATGCCCGTAGTATCGAAGAAATTGAGCCCTCTCATTCCACATGTCACAAGCTGGGAAATCAAGTCTCTGCCGACAAGGTCTTTTAACTGAGTCCCCACCACATCTATAGTAGTCTCGAGTTCAGGCATCCACTGCCCCTTTCTATACACAGCCCTTAAGAACCCGTCATAATTGGAACGCATCACACCAATCTTTCCGATTCGTTCAAGATTGGGGAAATTCTTCTTCTTGGCTAATTCTTGCCAAAACTCCTGTGTAAGCTCCCCGCCGCCATTGTTATATTGTTGCTTGAGCGTTTGTATGATATTCTTTTCTTGCTGCGTCAAGTTTTTAAGAGCATTTTGGGTTGCTTCATCTCCTTTGTTGAATATATCCTCAAAGTTGCGGGCATGCTTGTTCCTGTTGGGAGTACTTCTGCGGAAATTGTTACAACTTTGCCGTAGCGCCGTTTGAAATGCTTGGGCAGTGTCAACAGATGTTGCGCCCGCCACGGAAGACAGCATAACCATATTCTCTCGTAATGCTTCGGATTCCAAAACGACTTCTATGGTCACAACATCCCCTAACGCATTGGTCAGTTGCTTTGTAATAATCCATTCACCATTATTGTTTAGGCCATCTCTTATTACACTTGCCGTTGCTCCCGCAAATAATTCCTCCACTTCGCCGTCTTCCGTTTCCAAATTATGCCGTAGTAAATTATTAAAGGCTCGCTGCGCCATCGGGCTAAGCGCCTGCTTAAAAGCAATACCAACTACAATAATCGCCCCAACCACTAACGCTGCTTCTGAAAGAGCTGCCCCCTCTAAAGCAGTTGCCAGTTCCGTGCTGGGTAATACCGCTACGACAACCATACCTGCTTCAAATCCCGACCCGGATGATGCGATCGATTCCGTAGCTTGACGAAGTTTTTCGGCCGGAGAATCGTATAATCTACTTGTTAGGTAAAGTAGTACTTGATAGACGGCTAAATCTTCTCGATTTTCCTTTGATAAATTTTTATTTACTCCCGCAAACACGGTAAGCAATTGTGTCTTATCAGCATCCGAAAGAGAAAATTTACCACTTTCCACCCCAACAATAGCTTGGGCAGCTGCCCACTTTACACGAAGCGGATAGTTCCCCCTAATAAATTTAAAAATTCGTTCTTTTTCATTGGCCGCAATCGATTTCGCGTACAATACAAAGCTGAAATTTAATAAATAAGCAGATACATAATTTGAATCGCTTGGATTAGCGCTCCCTTTTACAAGTTCTTCTATATATGCCGTTAAATCTGCTCCTTGCTCATAAGTTTTTAGCAATTTTTCTAATAAGGCTCTCAACTGCGCATTGGATTTTTTACCCTGGCTTTCTTGCAAGGCACGGGGCCAACCCGGCAATAGTGGGGCCGTTGGGATGGCACGTGAGCCGCCAGATTCATCCGAATATCCTCCAGGTTGTCCTCCTTTTATAAACAAACTTAACTGATCATACAACCTCTGCTCCCAACGAATCGTCCATTTCTGGGCAGTTTGTTGTTCCGGTGACAACTCGGCGATCAATTTTTCAAATTCGGCTTTTCCCTCTAAAGCCAACTGCATCATTTCCTCGTTAAATGCATTGCGATTTCCTTGAAAATACAGAAGTGCAAACCGAAAACAGGAAGGGTTATGTCTCCTATTCCTTATCCGCTCTTGTAGCGACAAATCATTACAAAAATAGCGTTCCCCACTGACATATTGCGGCATTACTTGAGTTAGAGTACCGTTCAAATAATTAATATAGTCCACAATGGCATAACTGCGTTTCCAAGATTGGATTTTTTGAGCTAGTTTTTCTGTTTGTTCATTAGACATCCGGCAGGAATGACGTATTTCTTGACGCTGTCCTTCCAGCCACGTCACAGCACTTTCCACGCAAGACCACGTAACGCTATTGTTATCAATACGCTTGGTCATCTCTTCAAAGGTACACTCGTTTTTCTGCGCTAATTGTTCATTTACAGACTTTTCAATACGGGAAGATAGATTCCCCGCCTTTAGGGATTCTGCCCACAACGGGGCCGGAAAAGTTAACAATACACTTAATATTAAGCTTAAAAGTATTCGCATAAACACCTCTGTACTTCCTATTATACTTAGATTTTACAGCAAAACAAGGGAAAACCGGCCTACATTGGCTCTGGGCCTTTACGCCCAAAATTCATCACTTACTACCAATTTTTGTGCCGCCAGAACATCATCACCAACCACACTAAAATTAAACAAACCCCCATCAGCATCCAAAATGCATCCGGGTGGTCCGCCAGCGGCAGGGCAACGTTCATACCGTATACACTAACAACTAAGGTGGGTACCATCATCCAAATGGTAATAACATTTAATTTTTTGATTAGTAAATTCAAATTATTGCTGACAATCGATGCGCGTGCCCCTAGCAGTTGGGCCAAAATGTTGGAATAAATATCCGCCTGTGTTTTGCACTGCATATTTTCTACAATCATATCATCTAACATTTCTTCGTCTTTTTCTTCAAAACCGATACGGGCGGACAAGTTACGCATTTTTTCAAACACAAATCCGTTTGAAGTAATGGCTTCGGCATAATACACCAAACTTTTTTCCAAACTAAATAAATTTTGCAGATAGGTATTATCCATTGCCTCGGTGGTTTTATCTTCAATTTCTTCCGAAATCATATGGATAATACGCAAGTGTTCCACGTAATGCGAAATAGAATTATAAACCAATTTTAAAAAAATCTCTTTAATCGAAGAAACACTTTGGAAGCGCTTCCCTACAAAAAGCGGAATATCCTCGGCAAGCACAATCACCAATTTTTGTTCAAACAGGAACATGCCTACGGAAGCAACTTTAAATTCCAACTGGTCTTTACCGGAATAATTCTTTGGGCGTTTATAAATCATTACAATATGTTCCGGTTCAAACTCAAGCCGTGGAAGTTCATCCGGGTCTAACGCAGAAGCCAACGTATGCTCATCAATTTGATACTGATCTACCAAAAAGCGCTGTTCTTGTGCATCAGGGTTCGTATACACATATACCTGCGCATTTTCTCCGTTTACTTCTACCAGTTTTTTATTTGAAATAATGTATTTCTTCAACATAGCCGTCTCTTCCGAAAACATTTGTTTCGTTTCTTTTTATGATACCACCTGTTAGGGTGGGTTGTAAAGATTTTTTAGTTATTTTTACACTTGGCTTGGGCTAATTCTTTAGCCAAATATTGGTGGGTCTCGCTCACTACTTCCCGGCGAAGCAACCACAAGCCTAACAGATTAGGAATACACATCACCGCAATGGCTGTATCGGCCAGTTCCCAAACTAGTTTCGGACTCAAAAAACCACCGATACACATAACCGACAACCACACCACATATACCGGTTTCTCGATGGATTTATGGATGCAAAACTGTACCGATTTAGCCGTATAAAAACTCCATCCTACTAACGTGCTAAATGCAAATAACGATAAGGAAAGAAGTAATAATAAAGGGCCGGCCCGTAGCGTACCGAATGCTTGTTGCGCCAAATCCGCCCCAAAAAATTGACCGCTTTGCCAGTCTCCGGCAATCACCACTGCCACCCCGGAAAGCAAACAAATTACCAGTGTATCCCAAAACACAGTCGTTGCAGATACAAGCCCTTGACGGACCGGATTCGGTGTTTGTGCAGCCGCCGCGGCGATCGCACCGCTACCACTACCCGCTTCGTTAGAAAGCACCCCGCGCGACACCCCGTAACGGATGGCTTCTTTAAAGGTAATCCCTACGGCTCCCCCCAAAAGGGCTGTACCGCTAAAAGCACTTTTAAAAATACAGGCAATTGCCCAAGGCAGTTTAGGCAAATGAATAAAAATAACTACGCAACATAGCCCAATATACAAAATAGCCATAAAAGGAACTAACCACTTGCATACGGCCGCTATTTTTTGCACGCCGCCCAAAATAACTAAAGCCGTTAAAAAGACTAATCCTGCCGTCGTCCAATAAGACGGTACCTGTAGTACCGAAGCGTAAATCGCCGCCAGCGAATTGGTCTGGATAAGTGCATCTGCAAATCCCATTAAAGCGGTAGCAGCGGCAAATGTAAAGGCCCACTTTTTCATTTTTAAACCGTTTTGCAGAACATACATGGGCCCGCCGACATACTCACCTTTTTCATTTTTTTCGCGGTATTTTACCGCCAGTACGGACTCGGCATATTTGGTAGCCATGGCAAAGAAAGCAGAAAAAATCATCCAAAACAAGGCACCCGGGCCTCCGGTAGATATAGCAGCCGCTACCCCTACAATGTTTCCCGTACCCACCATGGCGGCTAAAGCCAATACCAACGCCCCGAAACTGCTGATAACTCCGGCAGAAGCACTTTTTTTGATAGACAAAGAAACGGATGCAAGCAGATGCCGTTGAATGAATTTCAATTTAACGGTAAAATAAATGCTGAATCCCAAAATAAGGGCCAGCATCGGCCCCCCCCATAAAAAGGAGTTAAACCGAACTACGTAGTTAGTAAATTGTTCCAAAAACACTGTCATCCTATACACACAAAACGGCCCCATTTACAAGCAGCCGTTTCCCTAATTAATAATGCGTTTTTTCTAAATCTTCTTGCAAGGGCTCAATGGCCTGCAAACGGCTCCAGAACTCATCAATATTTTGGATGCGTTCTTTCGGATCTTCCTTCAAGGCATCTGCTAAGAGACCGTCTACTTCAGCCGGGATGAAAGGAGCCAGTTTAGAGGGAGGTACAATTTTTTTATTTGCAATATCAAATCCCTTCACTGTCCATGGAACCTGCCCGACAAGGGCTTCATACAAACAAAGTGCTAACGAATAAATATCCGATTGCTTACGCATAAATCCCTTTTGCTGTTCGGGCGCCATATAAGCCGGTGTTCCCGCCACGGTGCGCGCACCGGTATCGTTATCGGCTAGTTTTTTGGCTACTCCAAAATCCATAACTTTGGCTTTATCATCTCCGTAAATCATAATATTGCCCGGTTTTAAATCGCAATGAATAATATCTTGGGCATGGGCATAATGGAGACCGCGGCAAACATACTCAAAAATCTGCTTTGCTTTTGAAAAAGGCAAACGCCCGTCAATATCAAGCCGGGTTTCCAGCGTTTGTCCGTCTACGTATTCAAACACTAAATATAAGGCACTTTCCGATTCAATGACCGTGTAAATTTCCACAATACACGGATGTCGCAGTAAAGCCACCAACCGTGCTTCGGCTAAAAATTGCTCCCGCACGTATGCGCTGCGTACCAGTTCTGGCCGCACACGCTTAATAGCCACCTTGCGTTTAAGCACTTTATCATAGGCCTCATACACGGTTCCCATGCCGCCTTCCCCGATCTGCCGAATAAAATCATATTGTTCCTTAATTTCAACTTCCCGGCGGGAAAATGCGTTTTTGGGACGGCGGAATACATCTTCATAACGCCAATAAACATATAATAGAATGGCCGCCAATACAGCCAGAAAATACAAAATCAGCCACGAAGATGATTTTGTAGATTGCGTGGTAACCGGCTTTTCTTCTTTCGGCTTGGGCAGAGACATTTTTTCCCGCAGTTCGTCTTGCAAATCTTTGGCTAAGCGGGAAGAAGGATTTAATTTTAAAGCCGTTTCCAAATCAATTTGGCAACGTTCGTATTGTTCTTGTTGCAAATAAGCCCCTGCACGCAAAATATAAGGGCGGGAATCTTGCGGAGCCAACGCGATGGCCTGCCCCGCAGAATAAATAACATCATCATATTTTTCTAATCCGTCGTATGCAATCGCAAGTAAAAGCGGGAAACGGTTATCTAAAAAATTTTTGGCGGTTAATTCGTTAATGCGTTTAACGACATCTTCAAATTGTTGGTTTTTTAATTTTTCATTTAACGAAGCCACTTCTGCATTACGGGCTTTTTGATCAAATGCTTTTGTTTTGGCAGATACATTGGTCTGGGCAGAAAAATTTCCGCCCACCAATAATGGCACAGCGGCTTTTTCTTCAGCGGCATACACAGCAAAAGCGCCCCATAACAATACCAACATTCCCAATATACACCGTTTCAGCATATAGATATTCTAGCACAAAGAAAAAAGAAAAGGTGGACTTTTTCGGTTATTTTCACAGATCCCTAATAATTCATATAATAGAATTATGAACAAACAAGCCATTGGCATTTTTGATTCCGGACTAGGCGGCTTAACTATTTTAAAAGCATTGCGCCAACAACTTCCCCACGAAGATTTTATTTATTTTGGCGATACGGCCAATGTTCCTTACGGTGCAAAATCGAAACAAACCGTTACCCGTTTTGCCACCGCCATTGCTCATTTTTTGGAAGCGCAACAGGTGAAGTTAATTGTAGTTGCCTGTAATACGGCTTCCGCGCTGGCATTAGCCGAACTGCGCCGCCAATGCAAGGTGCCTGTATTAGGGGTTATTGAGCCCGGGGCTATTGCCGCCGCTAATGCTACCCGTAACCGCCGGATTGCCGTCCTGGGTACCGAAGCAACTGTACGGAGTAATGCCTATGCCAAAGCCGTGCTTAAAAAATTACCAAATGCCAAAATTTTACAACAACCGTGTCCGCTTTTTGTACCTTTAGTAGAAGAAAATTGGACTCACACTCCCGCGGCCCGGCTGATTGCACAAACTTACTTGGCTCCCATCAAACGACACCGTGCAGACACCTTAATTCTCGGATGCACCCATTATCCCATTTTAAAATCATTAATCGGCCAAATTATGGGCAAACAAGTTGCCTTAGTGGATCCTGCCCAAATTACTGCCCAAGCCGTGGCCCGGTTTTTAGAACCGGCACACCATCCGGGCCACAAGGGCAAATTAACAGTTTACGCCAGTGACGACCCGGCCCGATTCAAACGGTTGGCCAGCCTTTTATTGGGAAGCCCCATTTCAAAAGTTCATTTAAAAAAATTAAACGTATGAAAATATATACCGATAACCGCTTGCTTTCTGCCGGGTTTATAGGAGGAACACTCTCTCGCCATAGCGGCAACATGTGTGATTTGTCCGCACAAAATACAATTTATGAACAATTAGAAATTCCTCCGCAAAAAATGGCTCATTTCCATCAAACGCATAGTGACCGTATTATCACAATTTCTGATCATAAAAATTTGCCTCCGGTAACCCCGTTACAAGATGCCGACGGTTGGTTAGTGACTACTTCTGGTTGCGGAGCCGCCATCTTAACGGCAGACTGTGTACCTCTTTTTTTATGGGATACCCAAAGCAAAGCCTTTGCCTTATCACATTGCGGATGGAGAGGTATTGTTAAAAAATTACCTTTTTTAACAGCAAAGGCATTACTTCAAACAGGAGCAAAACATATTCAAGGATGGCTGGGGCCGCATATCCAAAGTTGTTGTTTTGAAGTGCAGCAGGAAGTAGCCGATTTATTTATTCCCAAAAGCGTGCTGCATAAAAACGGAAAAATTTTTATCAATTTAAATACCGAAATTTTACAGCAATTGCAAGAGGCCGGCTTGGATATTTCCCAAATCAAAACGCCTTATTATTGTACCTGTGGCGATAAAGAAAATTTCTTCTCCTGGCGGCGGGATCACATCCGCCAAAATCTGTTGTCTTTTATTTACCGCCCTTAAAATTACTTGCATCAACTCTTGCGATTTACATACAATAAACTCTATGGAACATACTGCTAAAATTTTACTCGCTGACGATTCGCATGCCATTCGTTTTTTGGTATCCGAGATATTAACCTCTGCCGGATTTGAAGTTATTCAGGCCGAAGACGGACAAGAAGCGATTGAAAAAACGTATAAGGAAAATCCCGATTTACTGATTTTAGACTATGAAATGCCGAAAAAAACCGGATTTGAAGTAGTGCGCGAAGTACGCAGTCACACCGGGTATTTACATACACCTATTATTATTTTTACGGCCGTAACTGATAAAGAAACAAAGTTGGAAGGGCTCGGTTTAGACATTGATGACTATTTAACTAAACCGGCTGACGAAGATGAAATCGTCGCGCGTGTAAAACTTCTTTTAAAACGCAATAAACAAAAAATGGATTCTAACCCGTTAACCCGTTTGCCCGGGAATCCTTCCATTCAAACCCGAATAGAAGCGGAAATTGCTTCCGGCCGAAAATTTGCCGTCTTATATTGTGATTTAAACAATTTTAAATCCTTCAATGATAAATATGGATTTGAAGCGGGAGATCAAGTATTAAAAACAGAGGCAGATATTATTGTTAAAGCCGCCGCACAAGATCCTACTTCATTTGTTGGCCATATTGGCGGAGATGATTTTATTGTCGTAAGTGCCTTTGATAAAGCCGAACCTATCGCCCGCCAAATTGTGCAGGAAACAGACCGTTTATCCCCCTCTTTTTATAATGAACAGGACCGCGAGCGCGGATATATGCTTTCTATCAACCGTAAAGGGGAACCGGAACAGTTTAGTTTGCTAGCCATTGGAATTGGAGTTGTCCATAATACAAAAAAACCGCTTACCTCGTTTGCCCAAGTCAGCAATATTGGGACAGAGTTAAAATGTTTGGCAAAAAAACATCCAGTCGGCAGTTATTATGTAATGGACCGCAGAAGTTAGTTTGATTTAGTTTGCTCTAAAATCCGGAGGATCCATTGTTCTCCGGATTTTTTTAAAAAAGGACCTCTGTTGTTTCTGTTATAAAAACCCTTTTCTCTTACGATTCCGCTGCTACTTTAATATGAAATCCAAAGAAAAGGGTTCCTTTTTTCAGTTAGAAAACGAATGATCCAAAGTTAATTCATCAATACTTTTTGGGCGGACGCAATCAGTTCCTCCAAATGCGAGGCATCTTGGAATGTTTCCGCGTAAAATTTCAAGATATTTTCCGTACCGGACGGACGTGCTAAAAACCACGAATTTTCCAGATACACCTTAATTCCATCGGTATCCCGCACACGGGTAACCTTTTCGCCAGCCACCTCGGTAAGACCCGTAAAATCCGTTGCTTTTAACGATTTGACACGCGTTTTCGTCGCTTCATCAGTGGGTACATCCACGCGGGTATAATACGGGGTTCCGAATTGTTCGGTTAATTGGTGATACTTGCTTGCAATATCCCCTTGCACGGCATTTACTTCCATGAGTAAGCACACCGCCAACATACCGTCTTTTTCCGGCGTCCAACCGCTGACGGACATACCGGCACTTTCTTCGCCGGCCAACACATATTTATGATGAACAATACCGTCTACAAAATATTTGAAACCGACGTTTACTTCATCTATCGTCAGGCCGTTGGCTTTGGCAATCCGGTCCAGCAACGAAGTAGTTCCCAAAGTACGTCCAATCATAGGCGCCTTGATCTTTTCATGTTTAATTAAATAATCGGCCAACACACAAAGCGCATGGTTGGGCGGAATTAGCCCGCCCTCCCGCGTGGCACAGCCGAAGCGATCTGCATCCGGGTCACTTGCGCCGGCAAAGTCATAAGACCCGCTTTTTACCAATTCAATTAACGGTTTCATGGGATAGGGAGACGACGGATCCATACGGATTTTTCCGTCATGATCAATGGGAATAAAATAGAAAGTAGGATCCTGTTCTTCGCTAACCAACTCCACATTTTTTAAATGGTATTTTTCCTTAATCGCACGGTAAAAATTCAAACTTGCCCCGCCTAACGGATGAATTGCAAAACGCAATTTTGAATTCGCAATTTTGGCAAAATCAACTATTTTTCCCAATGCTTCAATGTAAGGTGTAATCAAATCGGTACTTTTAATGAGACCTTTTTCGCGGGCTTGTTCAAATGCGATCGATTTAATAGTATCCGGTTGTGCCATATATTCATTGGCAATTTTTTCAATACGACCCGTTAATTCACTACCGGCAGGGCCTCCGTGGGAAGGATTATATTTAAGTCCCATATCCTGCGGCGGATTGTGACTGGCGGTTCCGTTTAACGAAGCACAAACGCGCCCGCTAATAATTTCAAATGAAAAAACAGGAGTGGGTAACGCAATGTCAGAAAAGATCACTTCAATACCGTTTCCGGCTAATACTTCCGCACATAAAACTGCTGTATCGTGCGACATCAGCCGTGTATCGCCCCCCACTAAAATAGGGCCTTCAATTTTATCTTGTTTGTGAATATCGGCCACTGCTTGTGCAATTGCACGTGCATGCGCAGCACAAAAACCAGTTCCCAAAGTGCCCCGATGACCCGAAGTTCCGAATTTTACAGCGGCAGGTTGTCCTTGCGGATGGAAGAATGCTTCGCGTAATGCACCCACATCAATGCGTTGTTTGGTTAAAGTTCCGGCTAATTCACTTACCATAAATTTCCTCACCGATTGAATGTATTACATGCTAAAAATAGGTTGCACAAGCACCCATCTTTTTCTATGATATTATATATTTGAATTCTTATCAAGGAGAACGTATGAAGAAAATTGTATTAGTCCTTCTTTTTATTGTATCTGCCATTCTTCCGGCTATCGCCGATACGGATTTAGGAGATGATTTCGGAAAACACTTCGGTCCTAATTCCAATTTATCTGCTTATAACAAAGATATTAGCAATTTAATCGGCATGGCCGATTTTCATAGCGGCAGTGCGCCGGCCTTCCCCGGTTTTGATCTAGGAGTTACCTTTAATGCTATTAAACCTTCGAGCAGCAACAACATTTCTTCCGAAGATTATTTAATGGCCGGTTTTGTATCTGCCTCAACGCGGATCCCGGTCATTGGTTTAGGCGCTGTGGTACGCGGGACCTATTTTAATGGATTAGAATCCATTGGCGGTGGTTTAACCTATCATACAAATGTGTTGGAATTTTTAAATGTATCAGCCGGTGCTTTCTATGATCATGCCCGCACGGATTATTATTCACTAAATCACTATTCTGTATCCGTCACGGCTTCCACGTCGTTATTGATTTTTACCCCCTACGCAGGAATTGGTTACGATTATGGCGACATTTCTACCCGTAAATTCGGTTCCTTAGACCGCAGTTCAAAAGACGGTTCTATGCGTTATACGGTCGGGGTCAATGCCAAAGTCCTTCCGTTTATTTACGTCTTTGCGGCCTATACTAAAACACAAGGGGACGGAAGCATCAACGGAGGCGTAGGATTTAGTTTTTAACTTCGCAATGTGCTATGGATTATAAACAAGAACTGAAAACCTTTTTTGGGGAAAATTGCCTATGGGAAGAACCCATGTCCCGCCATACCACTTACCGGACCGGTGGCCCGGCGGAAGTCTACGTATACCCCAAAACCCGGGAAGATTGGAGTTTTGTTTTAAAACTGGCACGCTCCTTTAATATTCCGCTGCACATTATTGGATTTGGTTCTAATATCTTGGTGGGCAGACGCGGAATTGATGGTATTGTTTGTTCTACGAAACATATGAACGGATTGCATATGGACGGTGAACATATCAAGGCCGAAGCCGGAACCGCGCTGGATAAAGTATGCGAAATGGCTTGCCAATCCGGATTAGCCGGCATGGAAAAATTATCCGGCATTCCGGGAAGTATCGGCGGGGCTGTTTATATGAATGCCGGTGCGTTCGGGCAAGAAACCTTTGATTGTTTGGAATATTTTGATGCCATTGATTGGGAAGGACGGCCGGTTACTTTTTTAAAAGAAGAGATGAAATATGCTTACCGTCACGTGGAAGGAATTGAAAACTACATTATTCTTTCGGCCAGTTTTAAGTTGCAAAAAACCTCTTTTGCCCCACTAGTAGAAACACGTAATACCATTCTCCACAAGCGATTAGAAAAACAACCCTTGGAATATCCCTCCGCCGGAAGTGTTTTTAAACGCCCGGCAAATGACTATGCCTCCCGTTTGATTGATGACACAGGCTTGCGCGGGCTTTCTGTTGGGGGAGCCAAAGTATCCGAAAAACATGCCGGATTCATCATCAATTTTAATCATGCTACTCCCGAAGATATCAAAACTTTGATAGACCAAGTACGGCAAAAAGTAAAGGAAAAACATGGGGTGGAATTGGAATTAGAGCAAATTTTATGGGGAGAATTTAACGATTCTAACCACTAAAAAACAAGTCCTTGACGAAACACGCTGTTTTAAGATACAATATAAGTACGAAAGAATTTGAGTTGTTTGGAGTCGTGGTGTAGCCTGGTTAACACGCTGCCCTGTCAAGGCAGAGACCGCGAGTTCGAATCTCGTCGACTCCGTATTTTAGTTTTTGATTTTTAGCATAAATCCCCGTTAGAGTTTAACTCCGACGGGGATTTTTTTGTGGGAAACTGATAGCATACGCTTTTTGGCGGGTTTCTTTGCTTTTTTGGAAATATTCTCTTTTTATGCTGACAAGAGCAGGTTGGAAGTCGCGCATAATCAAAAACGAAACACTTGTCATCATTCTTGAAGCACTAAGCTATAGATAATAAATAATTGTTCGAGTTGTTTCTTAATTATTTTGTATTATATTTAAGATATCTTATGAATACTATTAAAGCCTTTATTGACGAATGTGGAACTAACGATCTCAAAACGCAAAAAGATGGGAACTTGGATTTATTTATCTCTGTCGCTATTTTAGTGCCGGAGGAAACATATCCGCAAATCAATGAGCAGATGCAAGAAATAATCAACAAAGTGGCTGGAGGGCATCTCAAAAGTAATAATATTCGAGCCAATCACTCGCGACGACTACAAATCCTTCAAAAAATCCAAGATGTTCCTTTTGGTTATTACGCTTGTGTAGTAGATAAAACAGCCATTTATGAAGACTCTGGATTAGCATATAAGCGTTCCTTTTATAAATTTATTAGTCAAAAAATTTATCGTACACTAGGTACATCAATTTGTGATTTGGAAATTTATATGGACGAATTAGGGGGACCAGACTTTCAAGAAACTTTTAAAGAATATTTGAAACGTAAAGGGCTACCCAATTTATTTACGAACTTTACCCATCGTTTTGTTAAAGATGAAAATTATCCATTAATTCAATTAGCTGACTTTATTGCTGGAACACTAAGTTACTGTTTTGAACCTCAACGAAAGTCAGAATATTCCCTCCAATTTCGTCACTTGTTACAGAACAAGGAAACGGATATTGATTTTTGGCCTCTGCGTCAACAAGACAAGACTACTCCAGTTCCTGATAATTCTTTTGACGAGCAAATTTATAGTTTAGTAATCAATAATGCCATTAATCTAGAAACGAACATGCGAAAGGAGCATATGACCACAGATGATGTAGCTTTACTAAAAGTATTACGAATTTTATTGTTTAATAAGTTATATGAAGATGATAAGGTTATTACAGCGCAAAATCTCCAACAAAAATTATCTCTTCAAAATATTGATGTTTCAGAAAATGATATTTCGAGAAAGATATTACCACAATTGCGTGATTACGGAATCATTATTTCCGGAACAGCAAAAGGATATCGATTGGCAACTACCTTGAAGCAAGTACAGGATTATATCTCTCATAATAAAGACATTATCTTCCCAATGCTCAAACGTCTCAATATTGCTCGGCAAAAAATTAAATTAGCGACCGCCAATCGATTGGATATCATTAACGAAATTACTGAAAGGAAATTGAGTGATATTCTAAATATAGAAAAAGAAAGAGAACAATTTGAGCCCTAGTTAAATTACATTTTGAAAATGTGTTCTTGTTCTCCCCAATCCGAGGCGCGGATAGAAAGCAATTTTTTGAGCGTACAATCGGCAGGCTGGGTGCCATTTAGGACAGAGCGCACGATTCTGGGTGATAAAAAACTCAAATTGAGGATCCGGCGCACATATTGCACACATACCTTCTCTCTATTGGCTATTTCTTGGGTAGTCTTACCGTCTAATATATCTTGATGCCAAGCATAGGATTGGTTTAAGATTTTGATAAGTTCAGCATTAGGTCGTTTCTTCGGCTCTACAAATTGCCCCACGATTATCTTTTCTCCGTTGGCTATTGTACCGATATGGTACGGTTCCGTGTAAGTATTTTCATTCTTCAATTCTTCGGGTTTGAGTTGGTGCATTTCCCGGTTTTCATAAATGGCATTTAATAGTTCAGTTACTCGTTCTTGATATAACGTGACTTCTATCTTGTTTGGATTTAATTTCACGCGTTTGATTAGTTCTTTTTCTATATTCCGCGTTATCGGATATGATGGTAGCCGTTTGATAATTTCCTTTTGTTTGCTTACGCCAAACTGTTGGATATACGGGTATATCTTGCTTTTGTCCTTCAAAAATTCACTGAACCAATTATCTATAAACTGTTCTAAGTTAGGAAGTGAAACCTTACTGACTTTCCCCACCTTGCCCGGCTCTTTGCGGATAAGTGCTTGGCTGACATAATAGCGATACTTTTTACCACTACTACCTGTACTCCAACTGGGGCTCATAGCGTTATCTTTATCGTCATATAGTTTGCCGGATAAAAGGCTCTTTTTAGGATCATAATGTTGGCGGTTGATACGATTATCTGCCATTACGGCTTGGACCTGTTCAAATAGTTCAGTTGGGATTATGCCTTGGTGTTCCCCCGGATACCATGTGCCTTTATGCCCTACTAAACCAATATATGCTTTATTACGTAGGATACAGTTCAAGTTACCTACGGATATATTATGCCCTTGTTTATTTAACCACTCTTTTAGGAGTGTGGTGCTTTTGAGTTTAATATACTTTTCAAAAATGGCGAGTAGTAACGGTAGTTTTTCCTCATCCGGGTATATCTTCTTATCCTTACGGTAATACCCTAGTGGCGGTTTGCCACCCATCCACATGCCCTTCTTTTTACTCGCGCTGATTTTATCTCTTATACGCTCCCCGGTTACTTCCCGCTCAAATTGTGCAAATGAGAGTAGCATATTTAATGTGAGCCGCCCCATACTGGTGGTGGTATTAAAGTGTTGCGTGATAGATACAAACGAGGCATTATGCTTATCTAACACTTCTACTATTTTGCTAAAGTCCATTAAACTGCGTGTTAAGCGGTCTATCTTGTATACTACGATAATATCTATAAGTCCGTTTTGAACATCTGCGAGTAGACGTTTTAAGGCTGGGCGTTCCATGTTACCACCTGAATACCCGCCGTCATCATACTCCGTGGGCAATAACTGCCAATACTCATGCTTTTGACTTTTGATGTAGGCCTCACATGCTTCTCGTTGAGCCTGCAGACTATTAAACTCTTGTTCTAATCCTTCTTCGGTTGATTTTCTAGTGTAGATGGCACAACGTATTTTCTTATCACTCATTTTTTCACTCCAAAGAATACATTTCCGTTCCAACTCTTACCTGTAATGGCCTTGGCTACACCGGATAAACTTTTATAGGTTTTGTGCCTATACAAATAGCCCTGCGGGGTAATTTCTACTTCGTATTTGGTACCTTGATAGGAACGGACCATTTTGGAGCCCACTTCCAATGTGGCTTTGGAATGGGAATATGCGTTTTTGGCAGCTTGCTTTACTTCATGAAAAAAGCCAAGTGGAGAAATCTTCTCACGCTTGGCTTGTTCATACCATAACAGGTATTTAATAACTAAACTTCGCCCAATTGGTGGAATAGGTCGGCCTATTACTTCTAGCCATTTTAGCTCTAATTCCCGCGCGGTTAAATGTGTATAGTTTTGCATGTTTTCTCCTATACACATTACCGCTTCTTCTGGGCCTAGAAGTCAAGTTAAAACGTAGTGCCAATATAGTCAATAGCGTTTAATCCGGCGTCAAAACCGTACTCGTAGTAGTCTTCACGCTGGCCTGCTCCCAAATGATGGCATAAACACATAATCCAAGGCCCATAATCGTTTTTGGTATAAGTCCGCCACAAACCAAGCATGAGGAGTGGATCCTTAAGCCATTGGCTATATTTCCCTAAAAACAGTAGAACATCTTGCGCGGTAAAATGCTCTATTAATTGCCGCGGAGCCCCTTTTACAGGATTGGTAATGTAATGCCCGCACATCATTTGACCCATACAAACAATTCGGCCGCTAACGGCAGGCGCCCCTGTACGCACATACGTTACCGTTCCTTCATTAGCCCATTTTAGTGCTTGCTGCGTGCGAAAGACAATAAGATTAGCCAGTTCTATGGGGCTATGATTATAACAGGCAAATTTATCCCAAAAAGCGTCTCCTTCATACGTATTATGATGCCGCAAAAACTTCCGTACGGCTTGCCGTTTGGGGTACAAGTACCCTTGATGTATTTTCTGCTGGTGGAATAACACTTCATGCTCCGTTACCCGGCCAGTCGCGTACAACGCATCAAATAGCGCTTCCAATTGTTGGTCTTCATCTTCCTCCGAGCGTTTCCACGCTTGGAACATCTTATATTCTTCTACCATACATTCCTCCCTTAGTTAGTATAGAAAACCCCTGCGACAACCTGTTGTCGCAGGGGTTTTGTATTCTATATGTAAAAGATATACAGGAGTAAATTATGCCTAAAATGACACTTGGCGAGGCCGCATATCAAAATTCTATGCGCATTGTACGCCAACTTATTGAAGCTGGCGCAGATCCCAATGTATCCGAGGATGGTCTTGTGCCGTTGCGGGAAGCGTGTTTTAATGAAAATATCCCTATGATTAAGTATTTGCTAAAACATGGAGCCAACCCGAATGGGCGCGACCCGGACTGCGGACAAAGTATTTTAGAGAGTTTTATTTGGAGTTACAGACGCGTTACTCCGCTCGAACGCAAAATTACAAAAATATCAAAAAAACCTTATCCCTATGACCGTCCCGCTAATAGGGCAGTCTTACGACGATTATTGCGTGCGGGGGCAGACCCGAATTTACCCACCAATGCCTTACGTCCAGTATTTCACGAGGCAATTTTTAAAAATGTTCAACGTGTGGTGGCTATTTTTTTGGAATATGGTGCAGATGTAAATCAACGCGGAAAAGTGCACGACGGTGAAACGCCACTTATGACCGCAGCTTATTTTGCCGATATTTCTATTATGAAAATGCTGCTTGAGCACGGGGCAGACGTCAATGCGCGTGATGGGGAAGGGCATAACGCCTTGTTTTACGTAGTGGCGGGCATGTGCCCATGGCAAGAGGTACTGACTAGGTTTAAGTTACTTTTCAAATATGGCATTGATTTGCACGCACAGGACAAACACGGACACAACATTTTGCAACATGGCTCCCGCCTGGATAAAACCACTCGCCATTGGCTATACGTACACGGCGTAAAAGAGGGAGAGTAATCACTCTCCCTTTTTTAACTACATTGTAAAACCAATTCGCCCTCCCGATCGATTTTGCTTTAATTTTTGCTCAGTTTCCAGCATTTCTTTTAGCGCATAAAAATCATGCGCGTGGCCCAATATTTCTGCCTTATTTTTCACAAGGGCAAAGTCTCCGGGCGTTAGTTTATTTAGGCCAACCACATCTTTTTCGTCAATCATTACATGGAAGAAGAACATAAAGGCACATACCACTTGCTGAGGAGTCAAAAAATCATACTTAATTTTAAAACTAAACCGCCGCAAACTGGCCGGGTCTAGCGTGTCCATGAGGTTGGTGGTGCAAATAAACGGATACGGGTGCGATTCCATCCAAGTCAACATTTCGTTTACACCGGATATTTCCCATGAGTGAGAAGCCGTGGCACGGTCCCGCAAGAAACTATCGGCCTCATCAAAAATTAAGAGCGATTTATTCTCTTTGGCCTGCGCAAAGGCCTCGGCGATATTTTGTTCTGTTCCACCAACCCATTTGGACAGCAAATCTGATGCCCTACGGTGTAGCACATCTAAGCCCAATTCTTGCGCTAAATACCGTGCATAGGCCGATTTGCCCGTACCGCTGGCCCCATATAAGCAAAGTGAAAAATTAAGCCGCCCTAAACGTTTAATCTGCTGAGTAAGCAAATCTAAATTCATATCCGCATTGATAAGGGCAGTCTCAAATTCGGCAGCCTCTGTATTTTCCTCCGGTTTTTTGTAGCCACCGTTAAGGGCTTGCGTCATAAAAGACAAGTGCTCTTTTACGGTATTTAAATCTCCTTTAGCCATATGGGCCGCCTGCGCCGCACCGGCAATCATGGAAGGCGGCACTTCGTACTTTTTGGCAAGTTTTAATGTATCTTCCTTGCCGCACGAAATTTTGTTCTCTGTTAGATATTTATTCCAAATTTTTTGGCGCACCTCCATGGGCGGCTTATTAAAACACACCGCCAACGTAAAACGACGGATAAAAGCCGGGTCCATGCGGTGGATTTTATTGGTCGTCCAAATGACGGGAACTTCGTTATTTTCCAACAGGTTATTTATTTCCATTTTGCTAGTACGGGTTTCTAGGCTGGAAAACATATCTTCGCCTTCGTCAAAGAGGACACACGCGTTTTTAACATTTTTAAGCAAAAATTGGTTGCGGTAGAACTGTTGCAAGCGATAGTTTTTCTCGGCTTCCCCTTCATTACAAACACCCACGGGGTATAAGTCCAACTTGGCCGATTGCGCCAGCACCTTGGCAAAACTGGTTTTTCCGGTACCGGGCACTCCATATAAGAGGATATTAAATCCCTTAGTGTGTTTGGCACGTTTCATAAGCCGCAATGCTAAATTTGCAGCCTCTACGTACGAAAAATCCTTTGCCGTAAATTCGTCGTTAGCGTCCAAAGGGGCACCGATAAGTGCTTTATAACGGGCTTCATCATCTTTATGTATCGTATTGATAAATTCTCGTGCCCATCCGGTCAACTGGTACCCTGAATTGAAACGTAGATGGGATAAAATTCCTAATTTAATAAGAGGGGCACTTTCTTTTAAAACACTACACCCCGCCCCACAAGGCAACCCGGCAATGACTTCTAAAACTTCTTCTTTTTCTATCAAATCGTGCGAAAACCAACCTAATGTCCGGCGCAATAAATCATTATTGAGCACCGCCACTAAAAATTTAAGGATACGCACTTCTTCCGGTTTTAATTGGAATAATTTCTCCAAATAAACAACATTTTCCTCTTGAAAAGAATGTTTTTGTTTGAGGTATTGAGTACTCATTTTTGCCATGGCACACACAAGGGCTTCTTTTTTGACTTCTTTTACAGCTTTGTGCAAAAAAAGGCCACCCGGTTTCATGAGATTGATTCTACACAAATTTTCTTTGCATTCACGCCATTGTTCTAATACGGGCAATAATTCGTGCAAATAATAAACAGTTTGATATTCTTGATAGGTGCATTTCATAATTTTGTTCTCCTTTTATCGTTAGATTATGTATAGTGTAGAAAAGGTATGCGACAGCACTATGTCGCACCAAAGCCACAAAAAAGACCTAGTTAAAATGCTAGGTCTTTTGAGGAAAGTAGCGGTACAAATCAACAAAATGCTAATTTAATTGTTTATAATATTTCACCAGATTTTCCCATTTTTCAGCTTCTTCAGCTGACGATTCCATCCGTCTCTTAGCCATTTCCTCAAATTTTTCTTTATTAACCAAATCCCCTAGTAAGGTAGCGGCATACTCTAATTTTTCTATATCTTTGATTGTCCCCTCAAACACAAATCCTTCCTTTCCCCTACTTGTACGATATTGCGTAAGATCAATGATATAGCGGTACGGAGCAAACATAAAATCAGAACGATGAGTTGTGTTTTTATCATGCCAATGTTTCAAGTTATATCTTGGCCCTCTATACAAACTAATGTTAGAAGGCCGTTGATTCAAATTATTTTTAAATTCTATTTTCCCTTCTAACTCTTTTACTAATTCTTTATCAGTGTCTCTATATGTTTTATTACTGATTTTTAGTGCGGGCAATATGCCTTTATTTAAAATATTGATTGGCCCATAAATATATTTCCATTTACCTTGAAATTGATATTTGATTCCACGGACTAAAACACCGCCATATATTTTATCTCCATTACCAAAAGTAATATCCATACCCGATTGATGAAAACATAATTTTCCATTTTCGCGTTGTTTATCTTTTTTGTAAATAAATTTATCTTGGTGTTGTGCGTTATCATCACAATAAAATTCCAACTCGGTAAAATAAAATTCTTTAGCTCTAGCCTTCAAATAGCAATTAAAAAACAAATACTTCGCTAAATCTGTAAACCTCTCTGCCGGAGATAACGTTAAATTAATTTTGTTATATAAATCTATCATATTCCCTCGTCAAACAATGTACGGCACCGCCATAAGGCGCTATTTTACTACAATCTACCTGCACCAGCGGTTTATTGGTATACTCTTTCATTATACTAATAACTTTGTCATCCTCGGGTAAATCAAACTGGGGCACAAAAACCGCACGGGAAGTCTCCAAAAAATTTACATAAAGTCCGTTAGCACTTAGCCAATTCTCCTCATCTAACTTGCATAAGAGAGGCACCCTATCCCAATTTTCTCGTTGAGCATAGCCGCGTAGCAAGGATGTTGCTCTATCGTTAAGCAAAGATCCGGTTGTAAGGCCGCCATATAACTCTACCGTTCCTTCCATCAAAAAACCGCCCAAAAACTGTATATATCCGTCTATATGACCAATTTTATCGCCTTTTTGCTGCGGTAGCCATACTATTTCCTGCACACCGAGCGCACGCTTTAATTCTTGCTCCACATGTTCCTTTTGCTCGGGGTTTGATTTACGGAAAATTGTTTGTTTTTCCAAGCAAAATGCCTGTTTTTTGTCAGGGGACAGCACGATATTACCCCCGTCTATACGCACGTCACATAGTTTAGCATGAGGAAAAGCGCTCCGTACCAGCATACGGATAGCATCCGTAAATTTAGGCGTGTAATTAGCATAGCGCGGATCAAAAAATTGCTGATATAACTCTCCGGTTTGCACGTTTTGCACGGGCAGAAAGTCGCGTACCCAAATATCGGGTAGTTCCAATGAACGCACTTCGTGATATTCTCTCAACTGCGACACAAAATGCTCATAAAATTTCGTGTGTCCGGGGTATGTCTGCTCCGTGTACCAAGTGGGTTTAGCCACACAAATCACTTCATTTTTCGTCATGTATCCACCTCCAAAACACTTCTTTTTTATGCTCGGCTGGGATTATGCTGTGATGATTGGGCCAGTAATACTCCATATCAATTACGGCCACCGCATCTATTACGCTACGCGGCATGAGGTATCCACTCCCCATTACCCGTACCAGTAAATCCAAATCAACAAGCTCTTGCCACGCTTCCTCATGTTTCAAATATAGCGTTGGCACATTGAGATCCTTTTCCAGCTGCGAAATGAACAACGGTTGTGGCTTTAACTGGTATACATAGTAATAACTAAACACCAGTTTGGCTACATTGGACAGGGGCGGCAAAAAACTGTCCAGTTCCGCAAGCGCTTTTTTTACCTCCGGTTGTTCCAGCGCCGCAAGACCGTCTTGTTCCACGCCGTCCAAAATAGCGTCGAAATACTTAAACAGACTAAACGTCATAATGAACTCCATTTCCTTATTTGTCATAGGACTAGGATAACAAACTCTTGCGACAACACCTTGTCGCCCCTATGTGCTATACTTTTTGTAAGAGGGAACTATGCAAAAAGAAATGCAAAACAAACTAACACGCCTTTTGTATGAATTGAACGCCCTGGATAAGGGGGCTATCCGCCTAAAAGATATGGCAGAAGAAGTGGGGGTTGCCGTACGCACCCTCCAACGCGACATGAACGAAATTGAGGATGCCAACTTCCCGCTGTGGAACCCCGAGCCGGGAGTGTATGCGTTTATAGAAGGGTTTTCCTTGGAGCGCATGCAGTTATCCAGCGCGGAGGCGTCTATCTTGGTGGTGATGAGTGATATTGCCTCATCCTTGGGTGGCAATTTTGGGCAGTCGTTTGAAGCGCTTAAATTACGTCTGACCGAAGGCACACAAAACAATCCATTTTTTATTAAAATGACGCCAGGTGAGCAATACAAGCAAACACCCATTACACGCACGTTGGAAGATTCTATCCGTGCACGCGAGTGGGTGACCGTATGCTACAAAGGCGGCAAACAAGCATGCTATGCGGTACGGCCTTTGAAACTGTTGTGGAGTGAGGGTTTTTGGTATTTACTTTCGCTGACGGATGATGACAAACTGTTAAAATTCCGCCTGGAAAAGATTTCCTCCGCCAAAGAAATGGGCAAGTTTTTTAAGTACGACAAAAATATAGACAAAACTCTCAAAGAAAGCACGAACGTATGGTTTGAAAAAGAACGCCCTTTGGCGGTGCAGTTGGAAGTATCGGCCGAGTGCGCGCATTTCTTTAAGCAAAAAAACTATTTTCCGCTACAAAAGTTGGAAAAAGAACTCAAAGACGGGCGCATTGTTATCTCGTGCAAAGCCGCCAAAGAAGAAGAAATTTTGCCCACCATTTTGCATTGGCTACCACATATTAAGGTACTTTCCCCCGCCACTTTACACACGCGTGTAAAAGACGTATTAAACGACTATTTAAGGAGCGTAAAATGAAAGAAAAGATAAGCAAGAATTTGAAAAAACTGTGCACTCAAATAAATAGAAATCCTTTATGGCATTTATGTCGTTCTAATACAGAAAATGCAATTTCAAATTTTTGGGCATACTTAATAGAACTGACAGGGAGTGCTGAAATTATATTAGGACCCAAATATAATAAAAAGATATCTAAGGTGATTAGAGAACATGATCACATGGACATACAAATTTATTTTAATGGAGAGGGAACCCCTGAAATTATAATAGAAAACAAGGTCAAATCTCTTGCAAGTAAAAAACAAATTGAAGATTATCAGAAGAAATATCGCCTTAGCAAATTTTTCCTCATTACTCCTAATGGAGAAAAGGAGTTTAAACAACCTAACACTACTTGGCTTTCATATCAAAAAATACGCAATAACATCCAAAAATATAAACTGAAACACAAACTGACTGGTGAAGTGTATGATAATTTTTTAAATTTATTGTTGCAAATTAAAGAAATTGCATCTTTGTCTTCTGAATGTTGTGACTACTGCTTATTATGGGGAGAAAATCAACAACCTGATAGAGATGAGTTTATCAAAATGTTAACAGAAGAAAAAGTATATGCTTTAATTACTAAAACATTAGTTCAAAAATATATCAAAAAATTTGAGCTTAAGCTGCCCAATGCTCCTTTTATTGAAATAGGATTCTCGCGCGGAACTCCACTATTTTCATGGAAATGGGAATATGACAAAAATAATCTATGTGGAATACAAGTTCAAAATCGACAATTACGTTATTTTATCGAAAGTAAAAACAAAAAGGAATCTCCAAATGAAAAAATATTAATAAAATGGTTAAAAGAATGTGGTTATAAAGATGGAATTAAAGATTCTAAGTTACATAAAACAAATAGGAAATTTAATACTTTTTCAGGATTTTTTATCTATAAATATTACACTATTTTGAAAGAAGAAAAGTTAGATAAAAAATTAAATAACCTCATTAGAAATGTAGAAAGAATTAAACAGATCAAAAGTCCATTCTGTGAAAAAGGAGTGTAAAATGAAGAAAATTTACTTAATTTTGGCTTTACTGGTGGCCGCCGGAGTGGGATATGGTGCGGCGCAAATACAAATCAAAATGGAACAAGTTAAAACGATTACCCAATATGCCGGAGCCCCCATTTCCCGCTATGATTTAGGCGATACGGAGTGCTTTGTGGAATCCACCAGCCACAGCATGTTTTGTTTGAGGAAATAAGGTATTGACGCACATAATTAAAAGGCCAGAAAGAAGAAAGGGAGACAATGAAATGAACAAAGCTATTATTCTAACAAGAATGTATGCAGGTGAATATCTTAAAAATAATATTGGTCATGAAATTATTAACCTATTTAGAGACGATAAAGGGAAAAATTACATTTATATAAATGAAGACGGGAAAATTACGCCCCAATTTAACGACAATGTGCATGCGATTTTTCTTGTTAGTTGGGTTGAAAAGGGCGTAATGGAAATCCTCGCCAAAGCAGAAGATTTAGAACAAGTCTTATATAAAACTAACAATATTGACGAGGAAAGTAGTCGACAAATTAAATTTATAGAAAGCCATGATATTAAATACGGTGGTGTTCTTTTGCACAAGGTATATGGAGAAAAAAAGGCTGAAAAAATATGTATCACATTCAAAACCAATAAATTAAGAAAAGTCAAAGAACCCTTATACTTAATACAAGATAAAACAAAATTAGACATGTATAAAAAACAAAAATATATTTTCTTGCCCGAGCCCCATTTTTCATCCCAAAGTTTGAAAATTTATTATTCGGAAAAAGAGCTACCGAAAGATTATAAAATTTTAAAAGAAACTTTAGAAAACAATACATTATGGCAAGGCAACAATACTACAAAACAGTTAGATATAAATAATGGAAATTTAATGCGACAATCTCATAACTTCCTTTCAATAATAAAAAAAGAAGATGACGAACTTGTTTTTTCCAATATAATGGCATATCTTTTTGAACAAAATAAAATTCTATTTATGGAATTTGCAAAAAAAGTTCTCAATATTAAATTCAGCAATAAATTTACTGTATATAGAGAAAAAGACAACATTGACTTATGGATAGAAGATGATAGCTCCATTATAATTATTGAAAATAAAATTAAGTCAAAAATTAACGGAGCGAAATACGATATTTATAATAAAAAAAATCAAAGTCAACTAAGCAAATATTATAAAAATGCACAAAAAGAAGCCAATGAAAATGGCAAGAAATTGCATTGTTTTATCTTTTCGCCTAATTATAATCTCATTAATTTAGAAGATTACGAATCTGGAAAGCATTATTCCCTTATCAAATATAGCCAAATACATAATTTTTATTTTAGTAATGCTGGCAGAATGTTGCATACCAATTATGCACGTGAATTTATAGAGGCTTTAGAATTACATTCAAAAACTTCAGCAGAGTACAATTTTGAAATTATGAGAAATAGATTAATTTCAAAAATTAGAGGGATATTAGATAATTCTCATTTATAATTTTGCAACTCCCCCGGTAATGCCGGGGGATTTTTAAATTCTTTTCTAAAAATCTATTTGGGCTATAGCCATTAGAAAAATAAACATGGCCACACCTAATACAATAACACCTAAAACGCTCATAACTACTCCTTTCCGTATATTCCTAGCGTTACCGGGTGGCTGAGTCCAACCAAAACCCAATAATGCCCACAATAATCATTAGCAAAATTTCCATATACTCCCCCTCACACAATTATTCTATACGGCTTAACTTGTCAATTATAAATCCCAAAATAAATCCAAATACAAGGACTACAAGCACTATGCCTACAATTTCCATATTTTCTCCTAAATACTTCTTGTATTTAGGATAACAAAAGCGGGCGACAACATATTGTCACCCGTTTTGTTTGTCCGTCAGAGCTGTTTTTACTGTTTCTTAGTCTTAAGGTCTAATACTTGCCCTTTGATATACTCGTAGGCTTTGGGATTCTTGGGGTCGGTTTTTTGGGCCTGGGCCACCACCTCTAACGCCTTATCAAATTGCCCCTCATACGCATACATCAAAGCCGCAAAATGGGTTTGCATGGCCTTGTTGTTAATACCCGCGTTAAATAGCCGGATTGCGCTTTCATGCTGCTTATTTAATATGGCAAAATAAATGCAGTACGTAAGAAGCGTAGAATCCAGTTTATCTTGTTCAAACCCATCCAAGGCATATTTCAAAGCACCTTTATAATCTTTTTGGGTATAGCAAATTAGGGCCGCTTGTTTATAAGGCCATACATCTTTTGGGTCATCCTTAATAAGTTTGGCACACTCTTTTAAGGCCTCGCGGTGTTGTTGCCCCAACCAATGGAAACGAATCATAATTTTTTGAAGTTCACGCTCTTGCCACTTGCGATAGGCACTATTCCTAAAACCTTTATCATCAGCAACCTTATTAAATTCTGCAAGTGTCAGTAAAATTTGCAAAGGGGCACGATTTAAACTCCCGTCATCTAAAAAGATAGATAAGACGTTTTCCTTGCTAGCATTCATCGGCTCCCACTTCCCCGCGGCTTCTTTACGTTTTTTCTGCTCCTTGCGCCCAGCCTTTTCAACCTCTTTTTGAATAGGCAGCACCCATTTACTGGGTTTGCCTAGTCCTTCGGTAAGCGCATCTAGTGCATCCACAAAATCCAGCGCATTTTCTTTAGTGATGTTAAATTTAGCCCACTCAAAATCATCCCGCACACGGTAATTTACATTTTGCGGATTGGGCTTATACAGCGTTAGCCCAGCCTGCTCTAGGGTTTCTATATCGCGCTGAATGGTGCGGCGGCTTACGCCACATTCCTTAGCGGCGTGATCCAAATTTAGCACACCCTGATTTAAGTCAATCATCAGTTTAATCAGGCGCGAGAGCCCCTTTTTCACGTCCTCATTTTTCTGCTTTGTTGCCTTTTTAGGCAATTTAGAAAAGTCTTTCTTTGTTTTCATAATTTATCTCCTTTATTGTACGCTATCCCGTAGCGCGTCCACTAGTTTTACCATGGCCCAGGTATCTTGTTCGCAATATTTAAGCAAATCTTTGCGTAGTTGCTCTAACTCGGCGGGCGGTAATTTTTCCGAGTATAACACATCAAAGGCATCCATGGCATCGCCGCCGTTGGCAACAGCCATGCCTTCGTAAGTCATATTGGGAACGAGGGCGGGTAAGACCTTCTTGATAGACCAACTACAATGCATTTTAGGGTGCAAGAAATCCTGCTTAAACGGGTCGCCGGTGTCCATAAAGCGTTCCGTCATGTCCAAAAGGCGTTTAGCATCACTACCCGGCATAGGCAAATCGTGCGCCATTTCTTTCATGCGTGTCTTTTCAAAAGCCGCATTGTGGGCCAATATAGTGCCACTATTGCCGATATATTTAAGTAAGGCATCTACGCAACCATAGCGCGGATCCTCTTTTCCCGTAGAAAGATACTCATAATGCTCAAACTTGCCGTTTGGCTCATGTTGCACATGAAGCGAGAATTGGAACGGGATTTGCTGATAGGGGCGCGAATATTTCCACAAGGGGACAACGGGTTGCGTCGTCTCAAAATCCAAATAATAAAGCGGGTACTCCAGTTTATTAAGCCACGCGGCCACCGCCGCATGGTCAATATAGGTCTTACCCGTGCGTAATACCTCTACCCAACGGTTATATTTTTCATTATCAAAACTATTCGGCGGCAAATCGGCCACACGCACAATTCCCTGCGCCATAAACTTGCGCGCTCGGTTGCCGCGTAACAAGGCAAACACGGAATCTTGCGGAATATCTTTCCAGCAATAGTCGTGGCACTCACAATCCGCACACCCGCTTTTGTCCAGTTCGACCGTCGGTTCGGGACCCACTAGCAATTTCTTAATATCCTCTAAATTTTCTTCAATATCCTCATCCGAGGAAAGCTCGCTATCCATGGGTGTTAAAAGGAAAAGTTGTTGCAGGTCCGGCTCATCCGTTTCCATAAAATAGTCGCTATTGATGTGCATTAAATAACAATGCTCCGGCGTAACCCCACAATGCGTAAGCACATAGCGTTGGATAGAGATGTCGTCCACATAAATGGGATCAATTTCGCGCCCGCTACTTTTTACTTCCACTAAATTCCACCCGGTAGGTGTTTTTTCCAAAATATCCACAAATACCAAAATACCATTATAGTCAAAAGCGGCCTCGTAGATAGCCGGAACACCTTGCGCCATGAGTTCCTGCGTGCGTTTAATGGCTTCTTGTGGGTTTTGGTAGCCATCTTTAACCAGTACCCCACTTGGGAAGCGTTTCCAAGCCAGTTCGCCGATTTGGTGTCCTCTATCAAATATTTTTTGCAAAGCAGGACTTGGCGGCGTAAGCACTTCTTTTTTATTGCGGTACAGCCACAAGCGTTTAGGGCAACTGCGGTATTTTGTGTATTGTGATTTGGATAAATTCATACGTACCTCTTAACTAATCTTACTACTTCTAAAAGGCAAAAAACAAAATACTGAGTAATTTGCCATCTTTATCGTATAAATCACAAGAATAGGCCAAATCTTTTTTGGTCCATTCCTTCCACTTATTATCTTCGTCTTTTATGAAAAAGTGCAATTTCCCTTTTTCATCCTTTTGCTGACGGATTTCAAAGTAAAAATCATCATTATCCCACATTCGTCCCCACACAACTTTTTCCCATGGGATACCATTTTGAATCATTCCTTCCGGCCCTCCATGCGCATGCATAAGGTCCAAAAAACGTTGCATATTTCCTCTAATAGATTCAAATTTCATATTAATCCTCCTTACACCTCAAATGATTAAATTACCTCTCTTATATAACTGACAGGGATGAATAGCACGAGAAATCAAATTGCCTTTTTTATCATACAAATCATAATATTTAATGACGGAAGCCATATCATGGTGTACATCAGATCCATAAGGAAAGGTTATGAACATAGGATAAAATGCCTTAAATATAAATTCTCCATCCTCGTCACTCCATTTTACAGCGTAGGTCATTATGGGGCCTACAATGATACGGATACATTTTCTATTAAAGCAGTTCCCTTTGAATCTTTTCTTGAATCGATGCCACCAAGAGCATTTATCATGTGTCCCCCATACCGCCTTATACACATCTTCCAATTTAAATGATGGTGGCAATTTTGCTTTAAAATTTCGTAGCAGCTTTATTTTCCGTTTTAATTTTTTTTCTTTACCTTTCGTTTCCTTTTTTGACGTCAACCTTCCCAATAGTTCCAAATCTCCGGTCCTTAGAAATGCCCAATACGCTGAATCTTCCCAAGAGGGACAATACTGCCTTTTGTTGTACCACTGTTTGTCATATAGATAAAATACAAACAAAATACCCAATATAGTAAAACGCAAACGCCATCCATATCTATCAAAATAATAATCTTGCTTACATAACTCAATCCCCAATTCCCACACATATCCTTTGTAGAGGATATCTATATCGATTTGTTTATTTTTCCAAAATGGAATATGTTGTATTTGCTTAGAAAAGTAGATTTTTTCAATATATTTCCAAAACATAAAACTCCTTTATGTAATCGTTTGCGTGGTCGATTATATTTCTTCAAAAGTAGATGATGTTCCCAATATGTTCATAAAGTACATTCCCATATTTATCACTTAAATACCACCGCATTCCACTCGGGGAATATATTTCATGTTTCTTGTAATCATCCGCTTTACTAATCAAATTACCTTCTTTATCATAAAAATCGTACTCGGCGATAATTTCTGGCAAGAAATATGGTCCGGAAAGCATTCCTCCGATTTCCTCATTAAATAGACCTAAAACCATATTCCCGCCGTCCCATTTGGCGGTATAAACCTTCGCTAGGCCAAAACCCACAGCAAAATATTCTTTGGCAATGCTGAAACATTTTTTAAACCGATCGCATATTAGGGATTGCTCCTTTTTACTCCATATGGCTTTGGATACCTTGTGCACATCAAAGGAATCCGGCAATTTAGAAATGAACTCTTTCATCTTCTTTTTTTGTTGTTGCCTTCCTCGTTTCCATCTTTGATTTTCTTTTTTTCTTTTCAGTGTTTCTTCTTCGCCAAACTCTTTTTGGTCTTCACTCATTTGTACCACAACCCGTTCATAATACCCCTCTTTTAACTCCGGATGTTTCTGCATAAAAGTTTTTACCAGATCCAAATAATCCGGCTTAAAACATTCATTCCACCGTGGCTCATCTTCTAAATAGAAACGGCCTTCGTTTTCGTTATACCACCGTTTGTCATAAAACAAAAAATCAAACAAAATACCCAAAATTGTAAATTCAACACGCCATCCATGCGGACAAAATCCGAATTCTTTAGTCCCTTTCAACCCACATTCCCAGAAATATCCCTCGTAAGTAATAGAGATACATAACTGCTTATTTTTTAATAAAAAAATATGCTGAATATCTTTTTTCCAATTAATTTTTTCTATATATTTCCAAAACATAACTACTCTCAACCCCGCCCCGGTTAGGAGCGGGGCCTATAGAACTACCCTCTGCGATACAGAGGCCCTCCGCAAGACGGGCATTTCATCCCGGCAGGCGGAAAGGTAAACGTAAACATCTGACGGCATTTGCTACATTCGTATTTTTGTTCAGCCATAGTTGTTCTCCTATCTAGTTTTTACTACACCTATAGGATAATAAACCCGTGCGACAACACTATGTCGCAGCATAAAAATTTACAATCAATCTATAATTTCGTAGGAGGTACGGAAAGATTCCTTAATCTTGTATTTGTAGTGATATCCCAGAGCCGTTCTGTCATTGCTTTTCTCAATATAAATTAAGAAGAAAAGACCATTGTGGCTAAATATGGGATTGAAAATATGCATATCCTTCGTGGCTTGTGCCAACTCACTTTCCGTGAGTTCACTAATCGGTTTGTTTACAACCCGAACGCAACACCATTCCTCTACATTATGATGTTTATTTATGTATACCAGTTGCGGATCATTCCCGGGCAGCACATCATACCACTCCACAATTTTCCCATATTTTTCCTCAACGATTTTCTTGGCAACATCCGTAGCAAAATAATATTTCTCATATTCGGACATGGGCGTTAGTTCGTCTGTGGCTCCCTCACTAGGATTTATAAGTTTACTTGTTTCGGCATGAAACAAATTCCAATTCTCTTTATTGTGTGGAGTAAATATTTGTGATATACCATACCCACCACCAAAATATGTTCCATACCCGTGAGGCCCGTTTTGTTTACCTAAAGACATGTCTAGCGGAAACATACAAGGCACCAGATTGTTCCCTTGGCAAAATTTGATAAGTTTTTCTTTTCGTTCCGAAAAATCCGGAATTATGCTTAAATCATTATGACGAATATCCATAAGTATGGCATAAAAGCGATTTTTATACCGAATAGCCATATCAAAATAGGAGAAAGTAGCCGGACGTGTCTTTCTGAAAGAAAAATCTTGTGGACATAAGTAATTATTCTTTTTGGCACATTCCATTAAATGAACACCTGTCGCATTATATGCACCCGGAATATCTAAAGTCATTTGTACTTCCATATTTCCACCTCCATTTATGTATTGTCCCTTATAGCGGGAAAAATCCTTTGGCTACATTGTCCACATTAAAAGCAGAACGCCAATCTTTCTTGCTTTCCAGTAAAGATTCATAATTTCTGCGCAATTGCAGGAACACATCCAAGCTCGTTAAAAATTTCTCATTTATCAGTTCCTTTCCATTTGCATAATCAATGCCAACCACAACCCACTTGGCCGACGAAACTTGCTGTTTGCCAGTAATAAATTTATCCCAACCAAGACTCGGATCTAACTCCAGCGTAATCTCCCGGCTCTCATGAGGCTGTAATGGCTGCTCGAGTTCTATGCCCGTCACAGCGACAAAAGGAATCGTTTCACTCATATCTATTGCTCCCAACATAAATGCTGCAATCTCCGTTTTGGATACGTTCTTTACCGTTAAAGAGGCTTGTTTCTTTGTTAAAGAATTCTGAGAAATAATCAATTCTTGAAATTGTGGCTCAGTGCCAAAAGAGAGTAAATTGTTACCCTCTTCTTGCAGTACCTCAACATACTGTTTTTGGGCATTTTCCATTTTAGAAAGCATCATTTTATCAGCTTCACTCATAATCTGTTTATAATTTTTGCCATGCAGATTCTTATGAAACTGCTTTTTAACTTTTTCCTCTTCCTCATCATTCATAATAATTGCACCATGGCCTAAATATGCCTTCATATTTTCCATTGCCAGCATGTTCAGGGATAAATTAAACGCATCTTTTTCCTCCAGTGGAACGGATTTCTCTACTTGCTTGAAGGATTCTCTATAGACACTTGGACTACTATTATTGACCGTAGGCAATTTGGGCCCACAGGCAAAAAATAAACTACTTAACAGAACTACAAAAAGTTTCTTATACATACCATTCTCCTTAACATTTATTTTTTCTTTATAATTAAATTGATAACAAAACGCCCCAACTTGCGTTCCAACCCATTTTTGGTCATGGGGATTCCCGTTTTGCGAGAGATCTTTTGTTTCATTTTGCTGATTCCAATAGCTCGCCGCCAAGAAAAAGCCAGGCCTGGGATGCCGGTAGTAGATTTTCTCATGTCATTTATTCCTAATCTCTTGATAAAACTTTTCTACGGCTGGATTAGACAAAATATCCGTTTCTTTGAGCGGTTTTTTAAGCCACAATCCTTCTATGGTGCGTACACGGCTCAAAGCCACATAAGTTTGCCCGATACTAAATGCTCCTTTTTCACCCATGTCCACATAAGCAGAGTCAAAAGTCATACCCTGGGCTTTGTGGATAGTGGTTGCCCATGCCAATTGTAAAGGGAACTGGCAAAAGTAATTTTCCAAGTCAGCTTCTTGCCGTCCGGTTTTTTTATTAAGCACCATCTTATACCATGTACAGCAACGTACTTCCACATCACGCCCGGGTGCAATTTCAACCGTAATGCTTTTAATCGCACGCTCCTTAACACAATTGATGCTTTTTACTCGTCCTATCATACCGTTCACAAATTGTTTTTCTTCGTCATTGCGTACGAACATCACTTTAGCACCGATTTTAAGATATAACACCTTGGGAGCAGGGCAATTAGCCTCTTTCCAATCGTTATCGTAACGACTACTCTGATATGCCGGGATACGATAAGTCGGTTGTGGTAATTTGTCCAGTTCTGCCTGGTTAATGTGCTGAGCGTCAATTTTACGCGCACACAAACACACGGCTTCTTGTGGCCGTTTATCCGTTACACGTTTATTAAAATAATCAAGGGCTTTGCTAAAGTTTGTGCCTTGCGCTGATTCCAAAGCAGCCAGGTGGCTTGTAAATTCTTTATCGGTTTGGCGGAAAATCTTGGTAAAGAAAATATGCTTAAAATTCATTTCTTTCCAGCATTTTGCTTCAAATACGTAGGAGGTGTTATAATTCTCTTTACACAATTTATCCTGTTGTAGGTTGGACTTCTCATTAAGCACCGGAGCCAGTTGATTTAAGTCCCCTACTACGATAACTTGTTTGTGGGCAAAAGGCCTCTCATCTTCCAAAACTTCTTGTAGGCGCTCGTTCATCTTGTCAAAAATATCCGCGCGCACCATGGATATTTCGTCAATGACTAAAATATCTAGGTTACGCCAGGCAGTTTTTAAAGCATTGCGGTTAGCATAATCAAGCGGGGCATGCATATCTTGCGGGTTAATATGAAAGAAAGAATGAATTGTCTGCCCGTGAATATTCAAAGCCGCAATGCCCGTAGGAGCTACAAACATCGCATTTTTGCTTTTTACATTTAAGTGCGAACGAAGTCCTTTCAAAAAAGTGGATTTCCCAGTTCCAGGACGTCCATGGATAAACACATTGTCTCCATGGTTAATGTGATAAATGGCGTTTTTAATTTCAGGTGTCATTTCCAATTCGGAAGAAATAATTTGCTGTGTCATAATAATCTCCTTAGAAATTGATATAGGGCCAAAAACCCTTTAAAAAAGAATATGTGTATTGCACATCGGCACCACAAGCGCGTGCTACTTGGATAATTTCATTATCTGCCGTAACCACGCAAACATCGCGGCCATATTGTTGGGTATGCTCATAAATAGAATTGATGATGAGTTTATCTGCTTTATGGTGAGCCGAGAAGAACACACTCATCCCATGCGGACGGGAAATGGCGCGTTTGTAACCATCAAAATAACATTCAATTTCTCTGGAAGAGTCCGTATTAAAACTGGACACATAGTCAACCAATTGATCTGACAGCCGGGCTTCTAGATCAAAATTTGGTTTACCTTGCAGGCCATAGACCGAACGAACGACATTGGATCCATCAATGATAAGACTTGTCATATACATCTCCTTAGTTGTACCCCTTGGGTAAAGGTGGTACGTAAGATATGCCAACTATGGGATTACTCCCTACCGGGTGTGGCCCCCTACACTATAGGCATAAATCTGGCATTTTCTGACATTGTATTCGTAAAATCTACCTACTAGACACCAAGCAGTGGAATAAAATATGCTTGGCCGGAGCCCTACCGGAGCCCTTTATAGCACAGCTTCCGGCTCTTATTACGGGTCATCCTCTCTTTGCAATTACACGCATATAATCAGGAATTTTAGGCTTCCGATTAAACGGTTGTATACTCAATATGACAGGTTCCGTAAAACCCGCTGTTAACTGAAACTTCGGGGCAGTTAACAAACTCAGAGTTTCCTTTCCCAGCAGAAAGTTAATTACACATCCGGTTAGTCTTCTTACTCACTAAATATGAAGATACCGCATAACTACAAATACCCAACTAGGGATAATAAGCAGGGACATTTTCAAGTCGCCCTTCTGTAACGGACCGCCCTTGGTGCAACGAACCTTGGAGCAACCGTTGCCTAGTAACTTACTACGAAACGCATATTGAGCAAAAGCCCTATCTCTTGCCTTCCACTGCGCTTCCTTTCTACATATACTGATCAATCAAAGCCGCTATTTCCGGGTGCCCATACCATATGGCGTGGTATTGGGCATTAAATCCTTTGTTGTCCGTTAAACGTGGATTTGCACCGGCATCCAATAACAATTTCACAATCCGGATATGACCTCTTTGGGCTGCCACCATTAAAGGGGTAAGGCCATTTGGCTCGTGCATATTTACATCTGCATTGGTGCGCAATAACTCGCGCACTTTATATTCATCTCCAGACAATGCATAATCAAGTAGTTTCATGTTGCAATAAGCAACACGAGATGTATAGATAAACCATATGGCTAATAAAATGCCGATAAATAGTAGAAAAGCCATGATATTCTCCTAAAACTCCTTAAATTTATCAATAATGCGCTTGATACCAATTATTGTTTGAGTCAGTTCCATGACAAGCGGCATGCTCTCAAAAAAGTTCAAAAACTCATCCATATCTCCTGCATCCAGCTCTTTTTTACCTGTTATTACATCGATCATATCTTTCCCGCTAGCTTTTCCACGGGCTTTCTGCAAGAAATGGCTTAGAGCAAAGGATCGTGTGCCTACCGTAGCACCGCTTTTACTGATGAGTTCCTTGCAAGCCATATAGACGGGGATACGCTCGTTGTATTCTTGCAAGGCGTGACGTGAAATCTTCTCATCACGTACTCCGCCCACTATAACGCGCGCTAACATCCTGTCCGTAATACGTTCTCGGTGTGCGCGGAAATTGGCAAATATTAGATGGTCGGCTTCCAGCAAGACCAAATAGCGCATTTCTAATTTTTCCTGTAAAGTTTTTAATGATTTATCTTGCTCGGTAATCATTAAAATAAATGTGCCCAGCGCATCTCCCAATTCTTGCCATTTGTCAGTCGGCGGAACTGGTGTTCTCTCATCAACCGAAACGGATTCTGTGGAAGAATAGGACTGTGTGCGCGGATCCGGTCCGTATTTATTAGGTCCTTTGGTGCCGCCAACTACTAGCATCAAAAGAAATAAAATTGCCCCTACAAAAGGAATGAGTGACAAAAAGATAAGGCCGCCGGACCACCCGATATCATGCAACCGTTTCATATAACTGGGGATAAGAAAAAGTTGCAACAAAAACGCGACGCTTTGCCCGCCATTACCTATCATGGCAGTTAAAAGCGTGCCTACCACAACAGCTAAGATAAATAAGACCAAGAATTGCCTGCGGCAAATGCGCCCATTCCAATTGAAAAAGTTTCTAAAGACATCTGCTATCATAATTTTCTCCTTGAATTAGTATCTATACCATAAACAAAACTGGCATTTTATGACATTTGCCTATACAAAAGAAACATTTAGGAAATTTTGCCATAAAATAGTAAAGCCCCTCGTTTAAAGGGGCTTTCTAGTATTTTTTGACATTGTATTGTGGGAGAATTATATTGAACAGTACTAAAAAGAAGGATATTTCAAATTTTTATAATTAAAAAAGTTACAATAAAGATATGATCCGACGATTTATTTTGTGCCTTTTTTGCTTTTGCACAATTTGTTTAGTGGCATGTTCAAGTGAGGAAAACACCGTAAAAACGCCTCTCATGAAAGCCGTTTCTACCGGAAACGAAGCCCGAGTTAAAAAATTACTTAGACAGGGGGCAGATATCCTTGAAATCCATCCGAAAACACACGAAACCTTAGTCATGATGGCTGTTAAGTACCCGAATATTCTAGAAATGTTATTGAAAAAAGATGCTTCAAATATTAATGCCCAAGATGATAAAGGATGGACTGCCCTTATTTACGCAATTTTAATTTCCGCTCCACCAGAATCTATCGAAATACTATTAAAATACGGAGCCAATCCTAACGATATACTTGATAAAAATGGGACTTCGGTGCTTCATTTCGCAGCAAGTTCCGGAAATGAGCAAATCGTCAACCTCTTACTAAATGCCTCTGCAGATATTAATATCCAAGATCGTGATATGCAAACGCCTTTAATGGTTGCTGCGGGATTTAAAAATACAAGAGTCGCTCGGCTGTTGTTACTAAAAGGAGCCGATATAAATTTGTCAGATCAAGGAGGGCATACTGTTCTTATGAGATCTCCGAACATAATAATTCCCTTGATAGATATGTCTTCCGTTGAATTAAATAAAACAGATAACAAAGGTTATACTTTGCTTCATTGGGCAGCAATGTGGAACAATACCAATTTAATACAAAAGATAATTCATGCTGGGATAAATCCTAATATAACAACCCATTCTGGAATAACTCCTTTAATGTCAGCGGGCTATAATGCCAGCAATGAGGCAATCAAATTGCTTATCCAATTAGGCGCAGACATCCAAAAGCAAGATACTAGCGGATATACTGCTCTTCTTTACTCCGTTAGTGGATATAAGGATTCCCCTGAAACTGTAAAATTGTTATTGGAGATGCATGCAAATATTAACCACACTAGCAATGCTGGATTTACAGCATTAATGCTTGCTGCTGCTAATGGGTTTTCTAAATCAGTAAAACTCCTTTTACAAAAAGGGGCTAATCCCAATTTGAAAGACAGTTTATCCGGTACAGCAATAACACATGCCGCCTTGGCTAAACAGTATGATATTGCTCAAGTTTTATTACAATCCGGTAATAAACCTCCAAAAGATTTATCTGTCGATTTATTACGTTCAACTATAAATGCGGCGCAAAACAAGCATCGATATTCTGGCGTGATTCTTAAACAAAACATGCAAGGCGGAATAGGAGGAAATACTATGTTTCTCCCTATTATGGAAAACAATTTAGAAAATGTTAATAAATTGATATCCGCAGGTTTCGATATTAACCTTGCCGGAGCACATGGATTTACTCCTTTAATGTATGCAGCCATTAATGATTCCTCACTCATCGTATCTGCTTTATTGAAAGCAGGAGCCAATGTAAATGCGCAATCAGAACAAGGAGATACTGCTTTAATATTAGCGGCTACATCAGGTAAAAAAGAAAACGTACAAGAACTGCTTAAATTCCATGCTAATGTGGATTTAAGAAATAGAGAGGGACAAACCGCATTATTTAGAGCTAGCAATCTTTTGTGGCATGAACATTGGAAAAAAGAGGATCTGCAAGCGCACATTGATATCTTGAATCTTTTGCTTAAAGAAGGCGCAGAAGTGGAAATATATGATAAAAACAATGAGTCTCCGCTTCTTCTTGCCTCCAGTTTGGTTGGGCATCATCAGCTGGTAGCTAAATTATTAGAGGCGGGAGCTAATCCTAATCATAGGAATAGTGAAGGGAAGAATTCCTGGGATTATGCCCTAGAATTAAGTGAAAAATTTGATGATCCTCTGACATTAAAGATATTACTAGATTATCATAATTTTAAATTAAAGGTAAAATGACAGTATGTATATCTCTTATCAAAAAAGGATTTTTTCTTTTATCATTGACATCGTTCTAGGTAAAGCCATATTAATAGGAGCGCTGTTCTTGCTGTCGCCTCTTATTGATAGTTTATACTTAGCCCAATTGTTGAGTTATACCATCTTTACCATATGGACTATTTTTAATTTTCCATTTCTACAATCTTCCCATTGGCAAGCATCTATTGGACAAAAATTATTACGAATTAAGGTATTGGACGTGTGTGGAAATACATTGTCTTTTTGGAGAGCATGTTATAGAGGAAGTTTATTATTATTTTGTCCTTGGGGAGCATTTATGTATTTCTTTTCTCCACAGAAACAGTGTTTGTATGATTTCTTATGTGACTGCATAGTAGTAAAAAACGGAGAAAACGTGCCAAGCATCCACCGCCCTTTGCGTCAAATCAAATATAGCATTACTATCATTGCCGCATTAGTCTTTTTTGCGCTTCCTTTAATTTTATGGGGTAGGCTTACATTCCTGAATTAATGAGATCGGTATGATGGATTGAGTTTACAAGCCTTAATATAATCTCGCCCAAGTATAACAGACAATATATTCTTTCCTAGAAACAATAACCCATTCCAAATCTTCCATCCAAAAGTTTTTGAAAATTGATACATCAACCATACAAATCCGATTATCCAATATATACCCAAAGTCAATAACGAATTCCACCAAAATGATGAAAATGGATGGTTCATTGCGACGTATATCCATAGAGGAATCGTTAAAAACAAACACATCAATAATGCTATAAGTGAAATACGGATTGATACAGGCAAAAGCGAAATCTTAGATCTATAATAATATGCTTCCGCCATTTTAGGATCTTCAAAAATGGCCAAAGAAAATAGCAGGAATGCCCATAAATTTTCTTTTAACTGATAATACCCAAGACCTTTTAAAAAATAATCATTGGCAGTCATTTTCTCAGCAATGTTTTTTGGGAATTTATATTCCGGCCAGCGTTCTTTTAATGTATTTGTAAGCGCCTGTTCTAATTCTGCAAATGATTGATAACGTTGTTGTGGATTCTCCGCTAAACATTTCTTTAAAATGTCTTCACAATATTCGCTTTTGATAGTGGCGGAATCAATTTTTTCATATTCTTTGATATTCTCATTCCATACTGTGGCATTAGGCAAAACTTTTCCACCATTTAACATTTGATAAAGGACAAGCCCAAACGAATAAATATCACTTGCGATTGTTAAACGACCGTCTTTCGCAAAGTATTCCGGAGAGCGATAGCCGATAGTACCGCCTTTTTTCTCTGTGCTTGCAAGGCCGAAATCAGTAATTTTTATGTCATTTTTTGACGTAACAAGGATATTATCCGGCTTAATATCTTTATGGGCTTCCATCCCGGCATTGTTTAAAAATTGCATTCCTTGGCAAAACTGAATAGCCCAAATGAGCGCTTGTTTGGGCTCAATTTGAGTTTTATTCATCACGCGGGCCAATGTCTCTCCCTGCACGGCTTCTTGCAAGTTATAGGGCTGTTTCCCAACGAATTCCATGACAATATACAAATGCTCGGCATCGGAAAGTACTGTCTTTGCATAAGCCACATAAGGGTTTTTCCATAAGTGAAGTACAAACTTGCACTCTTTTGTAAATAACTGTTCATCCGTACCAGATGCCTTGGAAGAAGTCTTCAACACGTAAAACTTATTATCCCTTCTATCACGGCAGAAGAACACATCCCCCATGCCACCTTCGCGGGCCTTATCCGATATTTCAAAAAATTCAGACAAGATATCCCCGCGCTTCATAAACAAGGGCTGTGATTTTTCTTTTTGTTGTATATACTGAGTTTTAGGCATAATTTACTCTACAAATGATTTTTCGGCAAAGCTCTTCATAATAGTTTTGCTGCGGCGTTGTGCTTTTACTTCTATGTACCACCCTATCGGCAGCAGCCCTAATAAGGGGTGCTTTGCTCCTTTTAACAATTGCCCTTCAAACAATACTGAGCCTTCCCAAAATACTCCAATCCCGGCAATATCTGACAGCCAAACATCCCGCGTTAGCAGTTCAAAACTTTCCGCATAATCAATATCCAGCTCTCCGGCAGTGCCAATTTGCCTGTCTAATAAATTAAACAACTTATCTTGAGATAAAAACCACAAATTTCCTTCTTGTTCTTTTTTGGAATGCACCAACCAATCTTGCCTGTTTGCTTGATATTCAAACGTTAACATGTCGCGTGACATAGCCAGACCATCCGGTTGGCACACATTAATCTGCGGAATATCCAAAGGGTCTTCTTCATCTAACCGCCCAATAGCGATTTTAGGGGACCGCAACGCATTCAAATGATATTCATTTTCTTTGCCACATGCACAATATACAGAAAGGACAGTTCCCATAGTTGGATTTGTAGAAGGGGCAATAATTTCATTAGACATCAGCAAAGCATTAGCTTTTTCAATTTCGCTATTTCGTTTGCATGCTAACGTCAAATAATATTTGTGTAATTCGCAGGGAATCTTCTTATAGCGTTCTTCGTAATATTGCACTAATTCTTGGGGAGTTGTAGCGCTTATTTGTCCGTTATTGGGTTTATGGACAGGATAAATTGGCTTATTCATTATTTCTTGCAAGCGACCATAGCGGTATTCCATCACTTCACGCATGGATTCTTCGGCGTGCTTACACTTGGCACAAGTTCGTCTATGTTCTAAATAAGCATCATTTATGGGCGCTTTTTCGGTTTTAATAAACTCATTTCTTATCAGGAGTAGTCGCTCTCTGTCGTATTGAAAACATCCCTTAAATACTTCCGGCAAGATGATATGCATTTGATCTCTGCGGCTTATTGCCTGTTTGGGCAAATCCTGCAGTCTTGTTTGCAACGGCGCACGCATAATGGACTGTATAATTGGCTCTTGTAACTCTACGAATTGACCGGGAAACTTATCAAAAAAAGAACTTATAATTTGTACCAGTTTTTTCTTCTCACGACTTGAATTGGTAATATGAGCCGCCTTGTACAGTCTCCCGTATTGTTGTTGCTGGATTTTTTGATCAGACAAAATGTATTTATTACCTAAAATCCGATCAAAACAAGCCCAAAAGGGATAAAAGCGCTCTAGGTATTCTCTTTTTTTCTCATACGCCAAATGTCCGTTATAATCCGGCATATCCTCTCGGACTTCTTTTGGCATATCGGAAGGGGCTTTGGCTGCATTGACCGCAATAAAATTCTTCGTAGATAGAAAAAATACTAAAAACTTGTTGGACACATCCTGCGGCAAGCCCATTATAAATTGCTTTAGCTGGGCCACAAAATCATTTATCTGTGTCGGCTCTTGTGACGATTCGAGCGGTAATTCATCCTGAGTTCCATTAGTTTCTACGTTGGCAGAAAGTTCCGAATCGCCCCATACTTGCGGTCCTTGTTCCCAGTCTTCGCCTTTTCCGACCTTGGATACACAAAAATCCGCAAACTCTCTTTCATGTTCGCTAATTTCGCCGTATTTACCCCAAAATTCATGCAAGTCGATAGAGCCACTTTGCCATAATTCACAAAACCGGGAAGCCCTTTCATCGCTCTCCTTATTGCATGGAAAGACCACCAATGCAACATACTCTAACAGAGCATATTCTGCTTGTTTGCGATTTTCTTGAAAATCTCGTTTTGTGGGTATGGCTAAATTCATAATAATTTCATTGTATCTTATTTCCAATGCAAAATGTCAAAAAATGCCAGATTTTCAATATGTTTAGAAATGATACGGCTTTGAGGAGGCCTTATGGCTATATATAAAATATCACTTATGCTAACCTGCGTACTGTTCTTAGCCAGCTGTGCACATATAAGCGCAAGCCAGCAAAAAGATATGGCAAATTTTGACAACGTATCCTTGATATCCGTATATGATGGAGATACGTTTTACGTAGATATCCCCTCTTGCGATATGGATGTTTTCTGCAAACATATTTCCGTTCGCGTCAAGGGAGTAGATTGCCCTGAAATGAAAGGTGGAACGGCAAAAACGAAAGCCCGAGCCAAGCAAGCCAAGGAATATAGTGAACGCTTCCTTAAAAGCGGTAAAATTCTATTGTACAATTGTGGACGAGATAAGTATTTCCGGCTACTTTGTGATGTGGAGGTTAACGGCCAAAGTTTAGGCGAAGAACTCCTCAAAGCCGGCCATGCCATCCCCTATGAGGGTGGTACAAAAAAGTCTTTTTCCCAAGCAAAACATCAAAGTTCTATCTAACCACTAAACACCACGAAGATTGGACAGTATCACTTTTTTCAAGACAAACATTACCGCCTCATCTTGTAGATACCGACCTAAGATATAAATGCTTTCTTGTGGGCAACGAGACTCAAATATATCAGCTAAAAGTTTGGCTTGCTTGACGCAAGATGCATACCTTAGCCCTATATCAATTACATTGTACGGCATATATTACTCCTTACTTATTACAATTTACTCTCTTGTAGAGGAAACTCATTGTATCATATCAGTCCTTTGTTGCATACGACATTTTTAGGACAATTTTAGGACACTTTTGGGCGTACAATTAACCTTTTTGTAAGAGAATTATAGAACGCTTCATTATATTTTTGTCCTATTGAAAGGCACATCTACAATTTGAAAAATATATAAACTTGTCCTTGACATCCTTATCTATTTAATGGCATAATAATGGCATATAGGAGCGCCAATATATATGCCAATAACATTTCATCCGAACTATCAAATTACGCAGTCTGTCCTTGAAAAACTCTATAAAATAGACCAAATCAAAGAGCAAGTAAAGGATATGCCATTAACGCCGCGTGTACTAGCCGGGCTTAAGGAAACCTCCCGCATTATCACCACGCACTATTCCACTGTTATTGAGGGCAACCGCTTAACCGAGCGAGAAGTGCGTGAAGTATTAAAAGGGCAAGCCATTCAAGGCCGGGAACGGGATGAAAAGGAAGTCAAAGGGTATTTTAGGGCCTTGGATGAAGTGGCTGTACTGGCTAAAAAGCATATTGTTACTGAAACGAACATTCAAACTTTACATGGCCTGATTATGGGCAAGAATACACCTACCTCGTACCGCACGGAGCAAAACTCGGTAGTGGATGCCCAAACAGGTACGATTGTATATATGCCACCGGAAGCCAAAGATGTAGGCCCACTAATGACCGGGCTTATAGAGTGGATTAACGAAAGCACCCATACACTGCCTATCCCCATTGTAGCGGCTATTGCCCATTATCAATTTGTTACTATACACCCGTATTATGACGGCAATGGACGTACGGCCCGTATTTTGACTACACTTATTTTACACCAAGGTGGGTATGACTTGAAAGGTATTTACAATTTGGAAGAGTATTATTATCAGCATATCCAAGATTACTATAATGCCCTAGCCGTGGGGCCCTCTCATAACTATTACATGGGCCGGGCCGAGGCCGATATAACGGGTTGGATTGAATTCTTTGTGTCCGGTATGCTCTATTCGTTCCAAAGTGTGCAAAAACATTTACAGTTACAAAATACCGAAAAGGACCAAAGCAAAGCCATTAACGCGCTAGATGCGCGCCAAAAACAAGCACTTGTGCTCTTTGAGAAGAACGAATTTATAACGTCAAAAGATGTGGAAGAACTATTCCACTTTGCAGGCAGGACTGCACGTCAATTACTCCAAAAGTGGGCACGACAGGGGTTTGTGGTGGTAGCAGATCCCTCCAAAAAAGCAAGGAAATACAAATTAAACAAATAAATTCCCTGCTTGTTCCCTGTTCCGGATTTTAGGAAATTGGGTAAATTTATATGGAGTGTTAGTACGAAAAACCTTTATAATTTAAAAGAAATTCCTTGTTTTTCCCTGTATTTTCCCTGTTTAGCAGGGAATAAAAATTCAAATTCTCGCCTGTTTGTCCCCTGTTTAAAAGCTATTTTCCTCGCTTTATCGTCGCTTTGGGAGTTAGCATTCTCGCCGCTTTCTCCCCGCTTCAAATTTATTAAAAAATGCTATTTTCAACCGCTTTTCTGCCGCTTTGTCAAAACAAAAAAAGTGGCACTTTTTGCCGCTTCATTGCCGCTTTGATAAAAAAATATTCAGCATAGTGCTAGGGAAACTACACCCTCCGTAAAAATTTGAACCCCCTTTATGGGGGTTTTAATTTTTGTGGAGTATCGAGCGGCATAAACTGCTTTATGCCGCGTCGAGATTTTGGGTTGGCAAGGTGTTCTGTTTGCTCTATTGCGTTTAGCCATTTTTGCGTAGAACGGCTAGGCAAAAAAGTGAAGTCTATGTAATCATAGACGAGCTTTTTTAACAACGCCGGATAGCAAAAACGGCTAAACCCTGCGGGCCGCGTCCTTTTTGGCTATCACTTCTTTTTTTGCGCGCACCTAGTTCACTAGGCACGCGCAAAACAAACTACGCGCTAACCTAAAAAGTCCAGCGGCGCAAAGGCAAAAAGAGCACCTTGCCAACCCCAGCCCACAGCGTTGTATGAGTTTTGCCGTAGGCAAAGGCGAATACCGCGAGGGCGGTTCCGGGCCAAAGCCCGCAAAACCTTGCGGGCGTATCAATAAGAACGCCGAAGGCGGAAGAATCCCGCAGGGATTTCTTCCGTCAGGAAATTTATGCAGGACGAACACTCGTCGACTCCGTATTTTAGTTTTTGATTATTAGCATAAATCCCCGTTAGAGTTTAACTCCGACGGGGATTTTTTTATGCACCACTCATAGCATGGAAATTTTGGCAAGTTTGTGCGCGTTTTGACAAATGTTCTCGTTTTATGCTGACAAGAGTAGGTAGGAAGTGGCGCATTACCTAATCTTCCTTTCTAGCGTGTATTAAATTTTATACACTTATTATATTATTATTGTATTATTCGGAGAAAATATGGCAAGTATCCTATTTGGTTGTTTGTTTTTTGTACTTGGTCTTTTATTCTTTTTATCACACCGGCAATTCTTTAAACAAGCTATTATTGTTCGTGGTATCATTACTGGACACAGCAGTTTTGAACGTACAGACAGTGAAGGCTGCAAATGCACCTTATATCGCAAGGTAATTTCCTTTGAATTTAACGGGCAAACACGTCAATTTACCCCCCGTTCAACCTCTTCATTTAAACCTAAAATCGGTACTTTATGTAAGGTGGGGGTCAATCCAAATGATATTCAAGATGTACGCATTTATTCCACTTTTTCCATTATAATTTTATGGTTCATTATGGTATCGGGATTGCTATTTATCGTGCTGGGGATTGGACAATTAACCGAATGATGAATTATAAATAGCACCGTGCTACTCAAACTACGCATACCGTATTTTAGTGTTTAATTTTAAGCATAAATCCCCGTTAAGGTAAATTCCCGACGGGGATTTTTGCAAATTTAAGTTTAAATAACCCTTTTTAGCCTCTGCCCAATGGTGTGCGAATTTATATACTAATCACGTGTGCCTCTTCTTAAATGAGGCACCATATACATCTTGCAGGGGGTATTCTATGGGAATGATTGGACGAAAAATCGTCACAAAAGCAGGATTGAATGTAGACGAACTGATCGAACTATTAAATAAAGCATATAGTGACGAATGGCTTGCCTATTATCAATACTGGGTAGGAGCGCAAGTAGCCAGCGGAATGATGGCATCCACGTTAATTCCGGAATTGGAAGAACATGCCAATGAGGAATTAGAACATGCTAAAAAATTAGCAAAACGTATTATTGAACTTGGGGGAACGCCGGTGCTTAGTCCGGAAGAATGGTACCAAAAAAGTACTTGCGGGTTTATGGCGCCGGAACATGCGGAAGCCGACATGCTGCTCAAACAAAATGTACAGGGTGAGCGTTGCGCCATTGAAGTGTATAATAAATTATTATTTTTAGTAAAAGATAAAGATCTTATCACCGCACACCTAATCCGCCAAATCTTGGAAGAAGAAGTAGAACACGAACAGGATTTGGAAGATTTAGCGCGAGACTTTCAGATCGCACTTCCTTTATCGGAAATAAATTGCAGTTGCAACAAATAAAAAAGGCCCCGAACGGGGCCTTTTTTGTATCTCTTTTTAAAAAGCACGAACATCCCGGCCCTTACTATCTTTGCGATAAAATCTTTCTTCCATTTGCTCCGTACGTTCAAATGGCGTTATTAAAAAAAATGTTTCCGATAAGGCAAACTTGCTAAACCAAGCATTGGGGGATATTGGGTTAAAACCCGCTAAAAACTTATCTATCACATACGGAGTATATTTACCATCTAAATTCATCAAAACTAACGTTGCAACGTGATAGTCCCAGGGAACTGATTTTTTTCCATTTGCCAGCGTAAAACGACCGCTTCTGTCCGCAGCCTTTAATCCTCCGCGCATAGGTTTGGCCGTAATCCGATAAATCCGCATAAGCCCCCAATTGCGATGTTTGGCGGTAATTTCCGCACACATTTCCCGACCCAATAAATAACTACATGCCGCACATTCTTCATTGGCTCCCCGGCAAATGGTATGTGTTTGCACTTTTTGATGCGCAATTGGCGTATCAAATTCCGGGCCAAACACTTCGCGTTGCTCAAAAAATACAAATTTGTTACTTCCGTTTCTTAAGGCCCGTTGCAAAAAATCTTTCAAAATATTTACTTCTACCCCATTATTGGCTCCGGTTAAACGGCTGGCTCCGCTGGCACGATATCCCGGATATTTCTTATCGGCCACAACAGAATTAACTAATACCTTCAAAAAAGCCTTTTCCCGTGCTTGATTATCCAACCGGTTCATTTCATAACCGGATAGGCCTCTCCGATCAAAAAATTGCTTAAGAAGGGCCTGTATTTCACGCTGATGTTTTTGATAAAAAGAAACAGCATCTTTTACCGCAAACCCATTGGCACACCGGTGAAATCCGTCCAATACCCCTACATAATCTACCGTTAATGAACCCGGAACATCTTCTTTGTAGGCAGCCGTACTGACATACATATTAAATAAATAGATCGCTTGTGCACGCACCAATGTATCCGTCTCACATCCTTTCAATTTTGCCCAAACGCCCGGCTCCTCACGCACGGTGTTTGTCGGAAAATAAAATCGCATAAAGGCAAATCTCCCCATGCCCGGGTTGGCTCGAACCTGGCCATTCTTCTGCATCTGATTTTCTAAATTTTTCGAGAAAGGAGTATGAAAACTAACAGCCGATTCTTCTGCCTGCAAATAACCGCACGGTAACAACAGAAACACACTCAATAAAAGATTTTTCAATAATCGCATATCAGAAGTATAATAAACACCTTATTTACACTGCAAGGGCCAAAAGACCTACCCGGTGTACCAAAAAGACCTAAAACAAAACGTGCTTTTTAAAATTACTTTGATATAATAAAGGCAGCAGTCACTTTTTATTTAGGAGGAATGTATGTGGTATGGAATTACCGCTCTGCGGCCTTTTGAACAGTACGCACTATTTGGCGTATTATTGATTGCAGTTCTAGGACTTTTGTATGCTTTGTTTCTTCGAAGACAGGTGATGGATGAAGATTGCGGAACCGCGCAAATGCGCCAAGTATGGGGTGCCATTCGGGAAGGAGCCAATGCTTACCTTAAACGGCAACTCAAAACGATTCTGCCTTTGATTGGATTACTAACTATTTGTTTATTTTTATCGGTATATATTGTTCCGGTTTCCCAAGATTCATTAGAACGCTTTGCCGGGTTATCGGATGAAACCGTTAAACTAATTGCCGCTTTCGGTAGGGCCGGGGCCTTTATTTTAGGGGCTGTTTTTTCGTTGCTGGTTGGGCAACTGGGCATGCGTATTGCCGTAGAGGCCAACGTACGTGTCGCCGCAGCCTCTAAACGCAGTTTTGGGGATGCGTTACGTATTGCATACCGGGCCGGAACTGTGACCGGTATGTTAACGGACGGCTTAGGTTTATTAGGAGGAACACTCATTTTCATTATTTTCGGGATTGCCGCACCGGATGCTTTATTAGGGTTTGGATTCGGCGGCACATTACTTGCTTTATTTATGCGCGTAGGCGGCGGTATTTATACAAAAGCTGCTGACGTGGGAGCCGATTTAGTAGGGAAAGTGGAAGCGGGTATTCCGGAAGATGATCCGCGTAACCCGGCTGTTGTAGCCGATCTCGTAGGCGATAACGTGGGCGACTGCGCCGGTATGGCCGCTGATATTTTTGAATCTTATGAAGTAACCATTGTGTCCGGCCTTATTTTAGGAATTGGCCTTTGGCGCATTACCGGGCATTATGAATGGATCGTCTATCCGCTTTTGGTACGTGGAATTGGCGTTTTATGCTCTATTATCGGCACATACGCCGTGAAAGATTCCAAGCGCTCTGCCGGAAACGCCATGAAGGCTATTTTTAAAGGATATTCTATTTCTGCGGCAATTTCCGTAGCCATTTTCGGCGTGCTGGCTTATTTCTATATGAACACTGTTCCGGGAGGCTGGTGGCGTCCGTTTGCGGCAACCACCATCGGTATTTTACTGGCTATTACGATTGACCGCTTAACTGAATATTTTACCGGCACGGAAAATAAACCCGTGCAGGAAATTAAAAAATCAACCGCCACCGGTTCCGCAACAACCATTTTATCCGGTATTGCCGTTGGATTTGAATCGGCAGTTTGGACAACCTTGGTAATTGCCGGAGCGATTTTTCTGTCCGTAGTTATTTTTGGCACTATTGACGGGTTAACACCGGCCCAAAAGTTCAACTTCATTCTCTATGGAGTCGCCATGACCGGTATTGGTATGCTCACTTTGACCGGTAATAACGTAGCCATGGATTCCTTCGGACCGATTGCCGATAACGCAAACGGTATCGGAGAAATGAGTTGGCACGGACAAACAGACCAAAACACGCAAAAAGCCCGCCAAATTATGGCCGATTTGGATGGCGTGGGAAACACCACCAAAGCCATTACAAAAGGGGTGGCTATCGGGTCTGCCGTGATTGCGGCTGTTTCGTTATTTGCCTCATACATGGTAGACGTAAGTAATGTACAGCGGCTGCTCAACGACACTTGGGCCGCCGCCGGACAAGAAAAAGTATTACAATTACTGACCGATATAGGAATTGTGGTTTCCAACCCGGTTGTGTTTGTGGGGATGTTAATCGGCGGTGCGTTGCCGTGGCTATTCTCGTCGTTTGCTATTAACGCCGTCAGCCGCGCGGCTGCTTTGATTGTGCATGAGGTACGCCGTCAATTTAAGAGCGGTGTATTGGAAGGAAAAACAAAACCGGATTATACCCGTGCTGTAGGTATTTCCACCATCGCAGCCCAAAAAGAATTGGTGATCTTGGCTTTACTGGGTATTATTTCCCCCATTATTGTAGGCTTAACTTTTGGGGTAGAAGCGCTGGGCGGATTTTTGGCCGGAATTATCGTCTCCGGACAACTACTTGCGGTGTTTATGTCCAACGCCGGCGGAAGTTGGGATAATGCCAAAAAAGTCGTGGAAGACGAACCTTCCGACATTGCCGCAAACACCGGAAAAGGTTCCGAACGTCATAAAGCCAGTGTGGTAGGCGATACAGTCGGCGATCCATTAAAAGATACCGCCGGGCCGGCTGTCAACCCGCTTATCAAAGTGGTCAATATGGTCGCGGTAATTGTTGCCCCGATTATTGTAAACTATCATAACGATTATACACCGCTTAACAAAATCGGCTGGGTGGTTGTAATAGCCTTACTAGCCGTATTAAGTTGGGCTATTTTATCCAGCAAAAAACCCGCGCAAGACTTAAATAAATAGTCCTAACGTTATTACAGACAAAAACCCTACACGTTCTGTGTAGGGTTTTTGCTATGATGTCTATATGGAAATATTATTGATTGCGCTGATGTGTGGAGCTGTTGTTACTGGAAGCATGGTGTTTTGCTCGCGGCGGGCCGTACTGGCGCGGCTGGCACAAAACTCTGGTTACAGTTTTGAACGTCAAAAAGATACGGTTACCACCGCACTTTCGGCAGGAAAACTGGAATTATTTACGCACTATTTTCATCAGTTTCATAATGTGCTTACTTTCAGCACCGCAACATCATTTATGCGGTTAACAGATGATTTAATTTTTCAGGATGATAACCCTAAAACAAAACCGATTCCTGTTTCTCTGTTCTCAGCAGAAATGCGAAACACCCAATTTCCGTTTCTTAAAATTGCGCCCGTTTCTTCTCCGGTATCCCCTTCCGAACACCAACCAATTAAAACCCATATTGCTCCTATTGATACACAGTATCGGATTTATGCAGATAATTCTGCCCTTACTCTTTTATTACCGGAGTTGCTACAACTCTTACAAGAAAACCAAACAATTTATTTAGAAACCAATGATTTGGCACTCATTTATCATGAACATACGCTTTGGGCACCCCAGCAATTGGAAAGTTTCCGCTTTCGCGCACTTAAAATTCTAAGTGCTTTTGAAGTAGCATTACAACAAAAGCAAAATCCGCAGGAGCAAGACAAAACCACTTCTGCCAACCGGCAGCGAGCAGAAAGGGTCCTGCAATCTTTTGCGGCGGCCCGGTCTGTTTCTTCCAACTCTTCCAATACTCCTTGGCATTTGATTGGCTTTTTAGTACTTGCATTTCTCTTTATCGGAATTTCGTTTCTATCGTGGTTTGCCTTACATAATTTGGTAGGAAGATAACACAATCTCTTAAATAGAAAAAACGCGGAACAGATTTTCTTCTGCTCCGCGTATGATTTTCCAATTGGAATCGTTTATTTTTCAGTTACCATTTCTGCCCGAATCTGATTAAATAAATTCGTCTGTGTAGCACGTTGCAGAAAAGATTCCCACTCCTGCGGGGTCAATTCAAAATCATCCATGACTTGGTAGGAAATTTCTTTGGCAGAATCCTTATTGATTTTATTTTTCTTCGCATATTCATTTTCCAATTCCACATAGCGGCTGGCAATGGCATAATCAATATCTTCCTGCGAATAGGACGGTATCTGTTCCCCGGATTCTTGCGCTGTTAATGTATTGGTATCAATAATAACCGGAGTGTCACCGTCTGTCTGTCCTTGCGTTTGTTGAGGATTTTCTTGGGCAGATTCTTCTTTGTTGGCATCCGCAGCATGCGGGGTGCGGTCTCCTGCCGGAACAAATAATTCCCCATGATTCCGTGCAGGCTCCGTAATAACCGGTTCTTTATCGGTAGAATTGACCACCCGGCCCAGCATCAAGTTAGAACATGCCGACGGGTTTACAATAAAATAAACACTTAAGATAATAAAAACTAAAATAGCTGCTTTAATTAAAATTTTAAGCATATCGCTCCTCCGTTTTTTATAGAATACAAAATTTCCCGTTATTTAGCAGATTTTTTTGCATCTTCCGATAACTGCTGGCGTTGCAAGGCTTGAATACTTTCTACAAATTGAGGATTGGAAAAAATCTGCTCAATGGTTTTGGCAAAGTCCGGGTTTTGCATATGCTTGGTAACCACTGCACTAATTTCCGGATTTTGTTGCAAAATTTCGCTTAAATTTCCATGACTTAGTCCCCGCAAATCCACGGCATTTCCATCAGTAGCATCTTTAAGATCCTTATTAAATGCTTGCAAATTGGGGTCTTCCCGGAAATCCGCCAAAATAGATTCAATGGTATCTTGCGCCTGTTGAACTTCTTGCTGATTATTTAAAGGGGCTTCTTCTAAAAAAATATCTTGTTTCCGATCCGAAAACAAAACAGGCCTCGATACCGGTTCCGGCCCTTCCGGGGCTAATTGAAGCGGTACATTTTGGAAGGAAAATGTTTGTTGGTTAGCTGCCCGTTCCGCTTCCAGTTGGGCAGCCTTTTTTTCATAAAACTGATAACCGCGAACCGCGCCCATAAATAAGAGCGCGGTTATAATCAGAGCAATTAGAAAATAACTAACCTTGGACATTATTGTTCAATTTCCACCAATTCCACATCAAAAATTAAGGCCGAGTTAGGCGGAATTTGCCCCACAGGGCGGTTTCCATATGCGGTATCCGGAGGACAAACTACTTGGGCACGGGCACCCGGTTTCATTTGCTGCACCGCTTTTGTCCAACATGAAATTACATCCGTAAGACGGGCTTGAAACGCCTCTCCGCGATCCCGGGAACTATCAAATTTAGTACCGTCAATTAACGTACCCGTATAATGTACTTTTACAGTGCTGTCCGCTTTTGGATTTTTACCTTTTCCGGGACGGGACAGTTTAATCATCGCACCATTATCCAAAGTTTTGACCCCTTTTTCTTTTTGGAAATTCGTTAAAAACTCTTGTTGCGCGGCTTCCCGTTTTTCAGAAATTTTTCGGGCATCTTCTTGATATTTTTGTATGATCTGCGGTTTATATTTGTCCACATCTGTTTGGGCTTTTTTATTCAGCAAACTATCCCGCATCCCTTGAGAAAGGGCTTTATAGTCATCTTCATTATCCAACACGAGTTGCCGCTTCAAATTATCCCCTAATAAAAAACCGAGCGAATAAAGCATTTTATTGCGTTCCGCAGGATCTTGCTGGGCGGTTTGGGAAGTTTCTTGCGGTTGGGCCGGTTGGACAACATCCTGTGCGTTTAATAAAATGGGCAACAATAATAAAGCAAATATACTTATTTTTTTCATAAATTAAAGGGCTCCTATTTTGTATTTAAGTAGGCTTCTAAACGGGTCGTAATTTGTTTCGCCGCTTGTTCTCCTGCCCCTTGCATACTGCGGCGCAAGGAATCAACCGAACGCGTAGTGCCGGCCCGTTCATATACATTAAAGCGCGAGAAAGTAACCCCGCGGGTGGCATCAATTAAACTGACTGCTGCACTGCTGGATACCCAAATCAGTCCTTTTACTTTCTGGGAATTATAACCGTCCACGTCCGTTTGAATTTCCACGGTCAGCACTTTATCCGGGTCACTCATATTAACAACTCCCAACCCCATTTTATTAAGGGCATCCACTACATAACTAACCATTACATTGCTTTCTTTTCCTTGGACATCTACCCCTACTAATACAGCGGCTAATTTTTCTTTTAACATATTTTTATAAGGAGCAAAGGTTTCCGGTTTATAATTAGTACGGTCTGCCGACAGGAACTGATACGTATCATCCAACACCGTACGGCGTGTAACCAGCGGCTGCATCCGGTAGGCAATGCGTAAATCATCCAACGGTTCCGCCGGGGTAGCAAATTGGGAAGCAAGCCCCGCAAGCAAAGCATCCGCCTGATCCATTTGGGGGGCTAAAATTTTATGGGTATTCTCGCGGCGAAGTACCGCCAAGGCATAATAATGTTTTTGTGAAGCATCTTTATCGCGCCATACTTTATCTACTTCGCTATTGGCTACTAAATCATTTACAATTCCTTGTGCTTCCGCTCCGGGCACATTTTGAACGATTTCCCGGCGCAAATTCTCTTGCGCATTTTGGGAGGCCTCTTTCTTCGTACGGCCCTCTCCGGCTACTACATAATACTTGGCGTTGTCATATTTATTCATATGGTATGACACCGTGTTTTTATTAAGCCCGGAACAGGCGCATAATCCTGCCGCAACCACTACTATCATTAACTTTTTCATAATTTATCCTCCTAGCGGGCTGTACGTGCGTGTAAAAACACACGGCCGCCGCGTTCTACTACTACATTTTCAAAAACATGTTCCCCTACTATATTACCATTTCTATCACGCAAAAGTAGCCGGATATTTTGCGTACCGGGAGTTAAAAATAAACGTGTCATACGGATTTCAGCCGGCAACGTAAACCATTGACGCGTATCGGCTTTTTCCACAGCCGCACCGAAAATGCTCACCACCAGACCTGCTAAATCTCCCCAGGTTTCTTCCTTAGTAGCGGAACGGGCGGCTTGGCGCGCTTGTTCGGAAGCAATTTGTTTGGCAACGGCCCGGGATGCCGTGCGGAACCAAATTCCGGGCATGCGTTCTTCTAAATCCAATTTAGCGGCCGCGGCCAAATCGGCCACTTTTTGGGTCACATAAGTTTGACCGCCGGCTTGTACTAAAGAAGAGGCTACCAGATAGCGTTGTGGCTCCAATACCGGATAAGACAAAGTAACTGCATGCCCCATCCAACCGGCATCAATCGCATTCGATACTTCCGGTGATACGGAATAACGATTTTCCTGTTGGGTAGAAACGATCGCCATAATTCGGTCCCAGGCGACTTGGATGGTCGCATTCTTCTTTAGCGGAAGAAGTCCGTTATAATGCAATACAATCACTTCCCCAAAATCTTGTGCATTGGCCGGGACAGAGAATTCCGGGGCCCTTACTTTTAACAGCCCCCCTAAATTGGCATATGCATTCAGCGCATTTTGGCGTGCAATACGGGCATCCGAACGTTGCCCGACCGATTCAAAAATTAAACTGGAAAAATATTGGACAAACGGATCATCATTGTATCCGTTTTTTTTACTGGCACGTAATTGGTCTAAAAAGAACACGGCTTTGCGTGCTTCCACCGCCGCCTCTATGATGTTGTGTCGTTGCAAAAAATTCATAGAACGGTAAAAAAAAGTAAGGGCTTTTTCGTAGGCCCCTACTTCATAAGGGGCCGTCAGATCGTTAATGATCATTTGCCCGGCTGCTTTGGTAGCACTTTTGGTATACAATTCTTCCATGCGCTCTTGCGCATGTGCTAACAGGCGGTCGCTCTCTACAGGCTTTTGTGCATCATGAAGTAAAGTGGCCCGGTCCAAGCAAACCAGCACATCATCTTGTTTTGCATACATTTTTCGCTGTTTAGCCGCGACCAATGCATCTGCTTCCGCAAATTTACCTGCCGCCGTTAATTTATTTACTTCCGTTTTATAACGCAAAGAAGGCGCCGCACACGCGGAGCACAAACAGACCAGCCCCAACAAGTATACGCGCGCCTTCATAAGTTACACCTTAAAAAGAAACTTTACTGCGTTTTACGTATTTTTTTATTTGTTTTTGTCCGTTCCAAACGATTTGGTTGGTTTCAATATTAATTAATTTTAAATTCGTTTGGTAGAACACCAAGGCTTTTGAGCCGGATTTATCTACTACAGAATTTAATACCCCGCTTAACATAAAGTCTGCACCGACTTCTTTTCCAAAGGCTTTACGGGTTTCTTCGGATGCAAATTCATCTTGTTCCAAACGTTCGGTGCGCACTTCGCCTCGTTCCGCAGAAGATGCCACAAATTCCACTTTCCCGGAATTAATTAAAGCCCGTTGCATTTCTTCCACAAAAACGCCGGTATTAATGTGTTCCATGGAGTTATTCACCACAGTACCTACAATGACTACCGGTTCTTTACCATTGCGGGTAACGTATTTATTATACCAACCGCCATTTAAGCAATCGGTAATCATGTCTTGGGCTACCATTTGGGCATCCGTGTCATTCCACCCGCCGCCGACATCCTTTACCAAATTCGTTTCTACCCGTTTCACACTGGGAGAACAAGCAAACACAAACGGAACTAACAATAAACCAAGCATTGCTTTTTTCATATGGAATCTCCTTAAACTAAAAGTTACTTTTATCCTATCAAATTTTACTGCAAAGAGGAACAGATAGGTGTTTTTTCTAAACCTTCTGGAGCATGAGAACAGTCTACGCCTCCTTGCAACAGTTCAAAGGCCAGATAATCTTCCGGATTCAATTGCGAGGCCATCACCAACCAATGCCCCTCTAATGTATAAGCATATCCCCCGCAAAGATAAGGGCTTGAGGTTAATGCGCAGGGCATTTTTTCATCTGCATAAGGTTGTAATTGTGAAAAGTCTTCTGTAAAAGTTCCGTGAAAATGTCTATATCTGTTTTCTAAATAAGATAGATGTGCCCCTAATTCGGCCGCTTGAAAACCGGATTTTTGTTGTTGATTGCGTTGATAGGCAGGCCAACGCCATAATACGGCACTCACCAGAGCCATGACAAATAAAATCGAAATAAGTAAAAGCGTGCCGATACGCATAGCAAAATTATTTAATCTTCGCCCGGTTTTGTTTCGCTAAATGATCAATTTGTTGTTGCTGTGTATTTTCCAACATATGGGCTTTTGCAACAAACTCCTCGTAGGTGGCGCTTTGATTAGCCGCTTTCTTGATTTGTTCTTCCGTTGTCATCACATACCCTAATGTTTGATTCCAAACAGATTTGGAAAACATCTGTCGCATTGAATTTAACGTAGCCTCGTTATTTTCGCGAACACGAACCATATAGGCTCTCATTTTTTCCTTATCCGCCGCCGAAGCAGGACCTTGTATTTCTTCATCATCCATAGCAATTGATGTCATAGACGGCCCTACATCCGGTGCAGTACCGCGTTTTTTTAGTTCCAGGCGTACTTTTTCATCAGCCAGTGCCATCATTTGATCCGAATATCCGGAAATTACAGAATCACCAATAATCAGTAACGGAACCCCTCCTCGCAACTGATACTTTTTAATGGCTTTGGCAAATTCCTGATTTCCCTGCGTAGAATGAACTTCATACACGGTTAGTTCTACTTCGCCCACATATTTATTTCTAAATTTTTCCGGAAATCCGCTCTGTTTTAATTTTTTGCACCATCCGCATGTATCCGATAAGAATAATTTCGCCGGTATGGGCTCTGCTGATGTTGTCTGCTTACGAGCGTTGCCTTTAACAGGGACCGCACCTAACGCAGAAGGGCCTCCTGAAACTGTTGGTAAACCCGCCGCAGACATTAATTCCGGCGGCAATTTAGGAGCAAGCATTTTCTTTTGAAAAAGCCACCGTTGGACGTTTTGTGTTTGCTTCATCCAAAACTGCCGGATTTGTTGGTTTTGGTCCGGGCTGGTACAACCATGTAATATGCCGATCCCAAGGATCACTAAAAAAATTTTTTTCATTGGGTTCCTCTGTCTTGAAATATTTTCTTTTTGAATTTTAGCAAATAATTCCTTTATTGCGCATAAAAACCCCGATACTCCACCGATGATACATACCTCATGCCATAACATGGATAGACAGCTGTTAACCATTTGCAGACATGAGTTAACAAGAAAAGCGACAACCAAAAATTGTCGCTTTTCTGTGAATAACGAAGGTTAACAACCGTTGCTTTCTTATTTACCGGTACGGTCCTTCCGGTCCGTATAGTGCGTATGTAATAATTGGTGCGCTTTCTTACCGCCAATCTTATCTAACACACGTCCATACAAGGCCATCACGCCGCTGTTATCTTGCGATTTGTAGGCTAGTTCGGTATCTTCCTGGTACAAGCCTTCCGCACGTTTTTTACGCGCACTCCAGCCCTCAAATTGCGGTTGTCCGGCACCGGCAACACAACCGCCTTGGCAAGACATGACCTCAATAAAGTCGTATTTATTCTTTCCGGCTTTAATATCATCTAACAACTTGCGCGCATTTTTAAGTCCGCTCACTACCGCCACGCGGATTTTAATGTCGCCCACGGTAATTTCCTTTTCTTTAAACGTACTGTTTTCGCGCAAACTGGTAAATTTAACACTACGTGCACCTTCCGGATCTAATTCTGCCAACGCATAACGCAAGGCTGCTTCCATCACACCGCCGGATGCACCGAAAATAACGCCGGCCCCCGTCTTGGTACCAAACGGCATATCAAACCATTCATTTTCCAAGTTCGCCAAATCAATACCGGCTTCTTTGATCATGCGGGCTAAACCGACGGTAGTAACCACATAGTCCGTATCCGGGTTTCCGTCCACATAGAATTCTTCGCGTTTACATTCGGATTTTTTAGCCGAGCACGGCATTACGGCTACTACAACTAAATCTTCCCGTTTACCGCCGCGTTCTACATAATCGGCCTTAATAACCGGTCCCATCATTTGCATGGGGGATCGGGCCGTAGACAAATTCGGAATAAATTCCGGAGTAAATTTTTCCACATAATTCACCCAAGCCGGGCAACAACTGGTAAGTTGCGGTAAATTAACCCCTTTTTTGAAACGTTCCAAAAATTCGGTGGCTTCTTCTACAATCGTTAAGTCCGCCGCGAAGGCCGTATCATACACATAATCAAAACCAAGCATACGCAAGGCTGCAGCAATTTTTCCGTCAATGTTTTTACCTTGCGGCAAGCCGAATATTTCACCTAAACCTACCCGTACCGCAGGAGCAATATGTACGGCCACTTTTTTCTTGGGGTTATTGATCGCTTTAAAAACTTCTTCAATTTCGGAAGAATTGGGCATTAAAGCACCGGTCGGACATACGCGGGCGCATTGTCCGCAGGAAACACATTCGTGGCTTTCCCCTAATTCTTTATTGAAAGCGGTAGCAATTTTAGCACGGAAACCGCGGAATGCAAAATCAATGGCACCAATTCCCTGCACTTCGTTGCAAATCCGTACGCAGTTGCCGCACAAAATACATTTGCTATGGTCGCGCACCAAGGCTGCGGAAGTTGCATCTTTATGGCTATCAAGTTTTTTGGATTTAAAGCGGATTTCCGTTACATCCATATCCTTGGCCAACTTCTGGAGTTTACAGTTGCCGGATTTAGAACACAATGTACAGTTATGGTTACCGGAGGAAAGCAGTAATTCTAAGTTAATGCGGCGTAATTTGCGAATTTCGTCGCTATTTACGCGCACTTTCATTCCCGGCCGGGGAGCCACCGTACAAGATGCTACAATCCCCATTCCTTCCACTTCTACCAAACACAACCGGCAAGCACCATAAACGGCCAGTTCCGGGTGATAGCAAAACGTAACAATATTAAAATTTGCCTTCCGGATGAGTTCTAATAAATTACGTTCTCCTTCAATTGCAACTCTTTTTCCTTCAATCGTAACAAAATTTTCGTTTTCCATATACGCTCCCCGTGATTAGGCCTTTACCGCCACTGCACCAAATTTACAGGTGGCTTTACAGCCGCCGCATTTGATACATTTTTTAGGATCAATTTGATGCGGTTTTCCAACCGTACCGCTGATTGCTTGCACCGGGCATGCGCGTTTGCACATACCGCAGCCTTTGCACTTGGTTGCATCAATTTCGTAGCGTGCCAAAGCCTTGCAAACCCCAGCCGGACAGCGTTTTTCAACAACGTGTGCTAAATATTCATCTTTAAAATGCTTCAACGTGGAAAGCACCGGATTCGGAGCCGTTTTACCCAAAGCACATAAGGAAGCCTTTTGCACGGCTTTGGCTAAATCTTCCAAATTTTCCAACGTTTGCAACGTTCCGCGTCCTTCCACAATATCATTTAACATCGTCAGCATTTGTTCGGTACCTTCGCGGCAAGGAACACATTTCCCGCACGATTCCCGTTTGGTAAACTCCAAGAAGAAACGCGCCACGTTGACCATACAGGTTTTGTCGTTCATGACTACAAGTCCGCCGGAACCTACCATAGCACCGGCTGCTTTTAAAGAATCGTAATCAAGCGGCAAATCTAAATGTTCCTTGGTTAAACAACCGCCGGAAGGTCCCCCGATTTGTGCCGCTTTAAAAGCGGACGGATTCACCGTACCGTCATCATTGGTTGTACCACCGGCAACATCATTAATAACTTGGCGCAGCGTGGTTCCCATGGGAACTTCCACCAACCCGGTATTGGCAATGTGGCCGGTAACAGCAAATGTTTTGGTACCGGGGCTGGAAAGCGTACCGATTTTTTTAAATTCTTTGGCACCCATTTCGAATACCTTGGCAACCGTGGCCAACGTTTCCACGTTATTGATAACGGTGGGCTTACCGAATAGACCGCTATGAGCCGGGAACGGCGGTTTGACTTTCGGCATACCGCGTTTCCCTTCCACAGACGCGATCAAAGCGGTTTCTTCCCCGCACACAAATGCGCCGGCTCCTTCCATTACATTGATTTTAAAATTAAGTCCGGAGCCAAAAATATTTTCGCCTAAAATTCCCAATTCTTCGGCTTGCTTAATGGCTTTGCGGATACGTTCAATAGCCAGCGGATATTCCATACGAACATATACGTACCCTTCATCTGCACCAATGGCACGCGCCGCAATCATCATCCCTTCCAAAACGGCATTGGGGTTTCCTTCCATAACGGAACGATCCATAAACGCTCCCGGATCCCCTTCGTCCGCGTTACAAATTACGTATTTTTTACCTTCGGGTTCAATACGGGCAAATTCCCATTTTTTACCGGTCGGGAAGCCTGCTCCGCCGCGACCGCGCAAGCCGGATTCCGTCATTTCTTTGCAAATCTGTTCCGGAGTCATTTCCGTGTACGCACGTTTGGCTTGTGCATAACCGCCATGCGCAATATATTCATTAATATCTTCCGGGTTAATGCGCCCGCAATCATGTAACAAAATGCGTTCTTGTTTGGCGTAAAATGGAATTTCCTCTACCGTTTTGGCTTTTTGATTGTTGGCCGGATTATGATAAAGCAAACGGTCAATCACTTCGCCTTTAAGTAACGTTTTTTCAATAATTTCGGCGACGTCTTCCGGTTTTACTTTCGTATAGAAAATATCACCCACACTCACCAACGGGCCTTGCGCGCAAAAACCGCGGCAACCGCTTAAACTTAAATAGTTTTCCCGGCATCCTTCGCTAATTTTTAAACTGCAAGTCAGTTTGCGGGCTGCCATTTCCTTTTGAAAAGTCTCGTAAACTTTCAACGAGCCTCCGGCTATACAACCGGTACCCCCGCAAATTACAATACGTTTGGTAATATTTTTATATGCTTTATTAAAATCTGTTGCAATTTTTTCAATATCTTTAGTTGCCATGTGCTGCCTCCGCCTTTACCACTTCATCAATATATTCAGCCGCTTTAGCAGGAGTAATTTGGCCGTGTACCACATCATCTACCACCATAACCGGGGCTAAACCGCAAGCCCCCAAGCAGGACACACATTCCAGCGTGAACATGGCATCTTCTGTAGTGTCTTGTCCGTCTTTTAGTTTCAATTTTTCCCGTACGGTATTAATAACCGCCGCAGATCCTTTTACGTGACAAGCCGTTCCGTTACATACTTTGATAATATGTTTTCCTTTTGGGGAAGTAGCAAAATGGGCAAAAAAAGTCGCCACGCCAAAAACTTTAGCGGGCGAAATTTCCAACTCATTAGCAATAAAACGCATAATATCTTCGGGTAAATACGTATAAGCATCTTGTACTTTTTGCAAGATGGGGATCAGCTTAGCGCTGTCATAGCCGTGATCCTTGAGGATCTGCATGGCAGGTTTGAATCGGTCGTTCATGAATTTCTCCTATACAAATTGTAAAAAAATTACAAAAAAACAGAACGGAATATATTTTACTGTAGCCGCAATAAAATACACTGCTTCTTCAAAATTATATCTTTGCGCAAGGAGGCGTGTCAAGGCTCAGATTCAAATTTTTCCGTGTATGAATGCTCCCAATGATGCAGTTGTTGATAATAGATATAATTAGAAATTTTATGGTGGATTCTGTCTTGCCAAAAAGGCTTTTGGTAAAAAATTTTTGAGGCAGAAATCATTCCATCCAACCCATAATCAAACATTTCCCGGGCAAGTTCAGTATGTTCTTGGAAGGCAGCAAATCCCACTATGGGCCCCGTATAGCCGGCTTTGCGCAACTGTTCCGTTACCAAATATCCGCTGGAACGGGGGAGAGAAAGATCGGTAAGAATAAAATTAGGTTTACATCGACCGGATTGTATATCTTCAACAAATTTTTCTGGATCTGAATATAAGAATAATTGTCCATCTGGAACAAACAACCTGTGTTGGTGGGCATTCCTTAACGCGAACGTAATTTCATGTTCATCATTAAGTACCGCCAATCGTAACGAAGCCAAATTTTTAGTGGGCGTAATCCATTGGGACATCTTCTTTAAGGTGGAAATTTTCGGATCACGCAAAAAGAATTCGTCCACTTGAAAAACCCGGTCAGTCCGGGGTAGAGGCTTTGTGAAGGGCATCTTGCCTACTTCAGGCACCAGGAAACACCGGGCCTCTTCCACATATTCCCGCACTATTTGCAGATTTGGCTCCGTTAGTGATATATAGGCACTAACTTGTTTTAAGTTCCCGTGCACCCGGTTTATCTTTTCCAAAATTTCCCGTTTTTCATGAGCAGTCAACACACGGCGTTCTCTTGGGTTGCTTTGATACAGTAAAACCGGGTTTAGTTCTTTACGCAAATTTTCAAAATTAGCAAGTGTCTCCCGGTAAAGTTTTAGCCCGGTTTTTATACCGACGATAGAAACATGGGGATTTGTATAGGGTAAATGATTCCACGTATTTGCTTGAATTTGGCGAACCAGCAATCTACGAATCTGTTCCGTTTGGGAATTATAGGACACCATTTTTATCGGGGAAGGCAACATTTTTCCCTGCACCACACGCACCGACATTCCACCCACAGAAACCTTTTTAGGCGCACCACGCAACAAAGTTTGAAGCCCCTGCGCCATTGTATTGGACACACCAAACAAAAAACTGAGTACTAAAATGAATCGCATCTATATTTATTGTAGCAACCCGAAAAACAAGACACAAGGAACAAAAGGCCTAAAAGTATCCGGGTCCTTTAGCCTATAGCAAAATCATTAACAATAAAAAATATCCCGTCATCAACACCAGGCCGGTGGGAACCGCAATCCGCGCCCATTCACGGCTTTTAATGCCCAATTTTTCCGCGGCTACGATGTTAGGAAGATTTCCTTGCACGAGCATACTTCCAAAAGCCGCCAGGCCGATTACCATATAAATAAGATCGCGGTGGGAAATAGTGGGAACGATTTCAATAGCCGCCAGGGTAGCATTATCGATAATCACAGAAACTGCATTGGCCAAAAATAACACTTTCCCGCCCAGATGCGTAATCGTACTTTGGGCCAAAGGCCGCAACCCGGTGCTGATTAAATTTAAGGCAGCAACGAACATATAAATATGCCAGGTACGGCGCATCATAGAAGCATATGTTTCTTTATCTTCTTGGATTTGCATAGAAACCGTTGATCCCGCATTCCGTGCGGTGTAACCGGCCGCCAGGGCCAAAAGCGTAATAGCCGGGGCAATCCACCAAAAGAAATTCCGCAACAAGAAAAAGAAATCGGCATTATGCGGCGGACCGGCTAACGCACTGTTTATTACCAAGCCCATAGGTTCCGCCAGCGGAGAGAGTACTGCCCCCAGCCCAATTGCATAGCAGGCAAATACTGTAATGCGCAAAGTGGATTCTTTTTCTAAATTTACAACTTTTAACACCTCCGCCAGTAACAATGCCGAAACGGTAACGCTTACTAAAGAGGAAGTCATCCCTAATATAAAAATCAAAATCGCAAAACTATACCTCGGTTCAAATTGCTTAAAAAACGCAAATAAAATACGGAAAATATACCGTGAATAATTATTAAAAATCAAACTGACTACCAATACAATAAAAGCCACATTTACCGGATATTGCAATGTTTGGTAAATAAAGTCTACACTCCAACCGCCGCTCACTGTAACGGCCGCAACGCCTATCATTAAAAGGAAAATTTCCAAATGGCTCTCTACCCAGCGCGAAACTAGCGGCCACACCAGTAAATTGAGGCCGATAATTCCTAATAGCACATTGATCCACCAGGGAGTAGATGTAAATACAAGGTCTTCCATATTTATTTATTTTACAAAAAAACATACGCGCTTGGCTTTTTGCAACTGATTAAATTTTTAAACGGTTTGTGAGACAAATATTGTAAAATAAAGAAGTAAGAAGTTTGAAATTATAAGGAGAAAAACATGAAAAAAGTACTTGCATTTGCATTTGCCCTCGGCCTGGCGGCTTTGCCCAGCTTGGCCAATGCCGCTGAAGATTGCGGCTGCGCAGCCATGGATGTAACTTGTGTAAATAACTGCACATTATCTAAAATCAGCACGTTGCGCAAAAATATTGAAACCCAAAAAGCGAACGCTTCTTCCCGCGTAAAAAATGCGAAAGCCAAAGCAGCCGCGGCAAAACAATCTTCTCAAGACACCTCGGTAGCCGATGAAGCAAAAGCCAAAGTAGCCCAGGCTAAAGCGGATGCCAAAGCGGTGGCTAAAGCCAAAAAAGAAGAGGCTAAAGAAAATGCCAAACAAGCCAAGGCCGATGCTAAAGCCCAAGCCAAGGCCCAAAAGCAAGCCGCAAAAGAACGTGCTGCCCAAGCCAAAGCCGATGCCAAAGCCAAAAAAGAAGAGGCTAAAGCCCAAGCCAAAGCCCAAAAAGCAGCTTTAAAACAAGCAAAAGCAGATGCGAAAGCAAATGCTGCGGCCAAAAAGGCTGAAGCCAAAGCCAAAAAGGCTGAAGTAAAACAAGCGGCAAAAGATGCCAATAAAGCATTTAAAGAAGAAAAAGCCGCTTGGAAACAATTAGTTAAATAAATTAAGTTACGAATAAAACTCCCCCTGCGTGTGCAGGGGGAGTTTTATTTGTAACAATATAAGCAGTGTATTAAGAAAACGAGTCAAGGCCCTTATCTTTTCTGCCGATTTTAATTCAATGGATTATCTGTAGCGTGTTAGACAACGGCAACTTCCGTTACAACCGGGGATCCAATTATCGTTTCCTATCCGTTGCTCGCATAAAAAATCTCCCTCATAATTGCTGTTCGCATACGAACAACATGTTTCCTTTCGGTCTGCATACCATTCTTGTAATACTACAAAGGCCCCTTGTTGCGCTTGCCCTTTCCAAGTAAGGGAACAAGATACCCCTTTGCGATTTTCAGCAACGGGTTTCCCCTGCGAATTTATCGGCGCTGTTAACTGACAATAATGATATTGATCTGTCAAAACTTCAATATCCAAATCGCTTAGGTCGTTCGCATAAACATTATTTTCTAAAAAATAAATCTCTTGAGCCTTTAAAATATTATCTGCATCAAGTTCAAGTTGTGTAAACCGGGATTTGATGACTGCTTTTTGATATTGCGGCAAGGCAACACTTGCTAAAATTCCAATAATCAACACGACCACTAATAATTCAATGAGCGTAAATGCCGCATGGTTATTACATAAAGTCCTTCCGTACTTGATACGGAATCTCTCCGCTGTTAAACAGCAAGATCCCAAATCAAGTTTGGGATGACGACATACTTGGGCTAACCGGCCTGTATTTTGATTTTTCATACACACTCCTTGTTTTTAAATGGTAACAACAAGCGTAGTGTATCAAAAAAAAAAAAACAAGTCAAGACCCTCTCCGGTTTCCGCAGAACGCGACTGACGATTACCTGCCAAACTCTTTCACAGCAAACCGCAAATAGGATAAACAGGGAAAGTATCCAAACGAAAATCTACTTATTTCCACAGTGTTTTGGCCGCCATATCATACATAATAATACTGGCCGCAGCAGAAGCATTTAAACTGTCAATTCCGTTTTGTTTTTGCGGAATAGAAATAATTTCATCACAATTTTCTGCTGTTTTTTCGCGGATTCCAAAACCTTCCGACCCAATTACCAGTACCGCCGGAGCGGCATACGTCATTTGGGTAATGGGTTTTCCGGCCATATCCGCACCGTAAATCCAGAATCCTTCTTCTTTTAAATCATTTAATGCCGCGGACAAATTGGCCACTTCTACAATGTTAATATTCTCAATAGCCCCGCAGGCCACCTTATAAACAGCCGGAGTAATGCCCACGGTCCGGCGGTGCGGCAAAATAATCGTGGAAAAGCCTAAACAGGCCGCACTGCGGATGATGGCCCCTAAATTTTGAGGGTCGGTCATCTCATCTACGGCAAGCCACAGTTCGTTTTTTCTGCCGTCGGCTTCATAAATAGCGTTGGAAAGTTTCATCAGTTTAATAGGCTGAATTTTAGCCATAACTCCCTGATGATTTGCCTGACGGGTTAAGCGGTCTAATGTTTTATTATCAATGCGGTCAATTTTAACATTGGCACGTTTGGCCAAACGGATGATTTCTTCCACCGCACGGTGCCCGGCCTTACTGTCCGATACAAACAACTGGGTAACGTTTCTTTTTTTACTGCGAAGTGCTTCTTGGACGGGGTGAATCCCGTAAATCATATCTAAATTTTCATTCATACGAACTCCTTATCCAATTACGGAAGAGCCAAAACTCATACCTACTTCCAGTGCACTTTTCACTTCGGCTCCGTGGGGATCCACTCGTTTTAAATTTGCAATCGCATCGGCAATTTTAACTTCAGCCATTTTAAAATCGCGGAACGCCGCCATAAATCCAAATTTTTCCTCCAGCACCATATCCAATGCTTTCGCACCGTATAAAGTAGATAACCAACGGTCAAAAGCGGTCGGCGTTCCGCCGCGTTGGGTATGACCTAACACACACGCACGGGATTCTATCCCGGTTTTACTTTCAATCATAGCACTTAATTTATTGGCAATCCCGCCCAGACGGATTGCATCCGTGCTTCCGGCAACCGTGCGGGCAATGGCTTGTTCGCCTTGTTCATTTTGGGCACCTTCCGCCGCCACCACAATGCTAAATGTTTTTCCTTTGCTTTTACGGTTTAAAATATAGTTCACAATCACATCATCATTGTAGGGAATTTCGGGGATTAGCACAATATCTCCGCCGCCGGCAATCGCAGCGCGTAATGCGATCCACCCGGCATACCGGCCCATGGTTTCTACAATCATCACCCGGTGATGACTTTGGGCCGTAGTGTGCAAACGGTCAATGGCCTCGGTAGCAATGGACAAAGCCGAATCAAAGCCGAATGTTTGGTCCGTGGCGGATAAATCGTTATCAATCGTTTTGGGAACCGCCACGATCGGCATACCTAATTCAACAAACTGCTGTGACATATGCAACGTTCCGTCTCCGCCGATGGTAATTAAAGTATCCAACTGGTTTTCCTTAAAATTATGCAAAGCAACACTCGATAAGTCTCGCGGATTGTCCGGCGTACCGAACGGAGCCAATGTATATTTAAAGGGATTGGCTATATTACTGGAACCTAAAATAGTTCCTCCCAACGTTAAAATACCGGATACCGTCTGCGGTGTAATTTGAATAAATTCATTGCGGACAAGTCCGTCAAAACCATTTTTAAAGCCTAACACTTCAATCCCACGCTGTAAGGCATTTTTGCTGACGGCACGTACCACCGCATTGAGGCCTGGGCAATCACCGCCCGCTGTTAAAATTCCGATTTTCTTAATACTCATTGGTTTCTCCTTCGTTTGGTTGGGCGCGTAACTGCTTCACCCGGGCCGCCACCCTTTCGATTACCCAATCCGGGGTAGATGCTCCGGCTGTAATAAAAATACGCGGAGATTGTTTGATCAAGTCTTCGTTCAGTTCTGCTTCCGTTTCCACATGCTGAACGGACGGCGCAAGCCCTTTGCATAACAGAGCCAGCCTCGTAGTGTTTGCACTGTGTTTTCCCCCCACCACAATCACTAAATCCGCATGTTGCGCCTGTTCAATTGTTTCTTTTTGGCGGTCTTTAGTCGGTTGGCAAATGGTGTTGGAAATTTGGCATACCCCTGCGCGTTTTTGAATAGTCTCTGCTGTGGCGTAAAACACACTTTCTTTCTGTGTGGTTTGGGACACTACGTTGACTTTATCAAAATAGGGCAATTTTTCTGCTTCTTCCGGGCCGGACACCACCGTGCCTTTCCCATGGGTATACCCCATCAAACCAATCACTTCCGCATGATCCCCCTCTCCCACAATAACCGTATGGTATCCCTGGCTTGCAAACTGTTCAATAATATTTTGGGCATGTTTTACCAATGGGCAAGTGGCATCCACCACTTCCATTCCATATGATTGGATTTGCTTTTGAAAATCCGGTGTAATCCCGTGAGCACGAATCACCAATACGCCGGATTTGTCTGATGCATGATCCGGGGTATCAATAGCGGTAATTTGCTTTGCGGCCAACATATCCGTTACTTGCTTATTATGAATTAACGGCCCGATCGTATAGACCGGCTTTTTTCCGTCAGCTTCTAATTCAAGCACGCGGTCAATCGCCCGTTTGACACCGGGACAAAATCCGGCACATTTAGCAACAATTACATCCGCATTTTTTTCCATAAAAATATTATAGAAAATTACCTTGTACCGAATCCATACAGTACGGCTTTTTCTCCGGGTCTGTGCAGTAAACTTTTAGAATCCCTTGCATAGGTCACTTTAGGAAAGTTATACTTATTTTATACACTATCTCAAAGGGACATATCGTATGATCGACTATAAAAAAAAGGAATTTAAACGAACATTTATTTGTATCTTAACCACCGTATTACTACTGGCAGGAGGTTCCCTTATTTACTGGTGGGAAGTTAGTCACCGATTACGGGAGGACGTTCGCGTAATTTTAGATGCCGCCGGGAAAGAACTGGCCGGCAATATTAATAGAGTTCTAACTACGCAACAGCGCATCTTAACCACCTTAGCAGTTTCTTTAAAAGATGATCCAATCCTTCAAGATTCTAAACAATTATCTTCGTATTTGGCCGATCAAAACGGACATAGTTCCTTTGCGTTAACCGGATATCAATTTGAAGATGGCCGAACTGTTTTCTCCAATGGAGAAAAGCAAGATTTTTTTCTATCCCCCCAACTCGTAGAAACGATTAAGAAAACGCCCCTACTGCTGGTGCATCAAACCCATCATCCTTTTGAAGCCGGACAACAATATTTTCTGTTGGCAACCTCTGTTTGGAATAAACATCAACCTTGGGGCGTTGTATTTGCATTACAACCAATTTCTTCCTACCAACAAGCCTTAGGGGATTTAGTGCTTACCGATATTAGTTTATCGTTACTGATTGATCAACAAGGCAATGTGATTGTTTCCCATCCGCAAGGCGCAGAACCGAATATGTTTCAAGTGATTGCACAAGCCCAGCCGGATAAAATGTTCCCGGTGGAAAAAATGCGTCACAACATTCATCAAGGCAAAGAAGGGATTTTTAGTTATTATTTCCAAGGGAAACAACGCTTTTTGTCTTACTATCCCGTGGGATATAATCAATGGTATGCGGTAGCCATTTTACCGGCAATTTCTATAGCAAAAGAAATCAAATCGCTCGTATTTCTTTCTTTTGTATTATGTTTAGCCATTATTGTAGCATTTAGTTTACTGCTGGTATTTATTTTACGTATGCAACACCAAAACTCAAAAGCGTTGTATAAAATGGGTTTTATCGATTCTCTGACCGAAAATGACAACCTCAGCGCTTTTCAGTTAAAACTTCCAACACTCCTCTCCTCTCTTCGAGCAAAACAACAGTTGGCTGCTATGCTGCTTGTGAATATTAACCGCTTTAAAGCATTAAATGATATCTACGGATTTGAACAGGGCGATCAGGTGCTCGTCCAAATGGCAAACAACTTAAAGGGAGAACTGCACGCTGGGGAATTACTTTGCCGAAGCGGAGCAGACCGCTTTCTGTTATTATTGGTCTGTTCCAACCGCGAAGAATTGGCAGAGCGTGTTGAGCAACTTGTTACAAAATTGGAAAAAAGTTGCCAACTTGGCCAAGAAATATTGCCGCTCTCCCTCTCCTGTGGAATTTATGTAATTGAAGAAGAAACTCCGTTTTACATTATGATGGACCGTACTAAATTAGCATTAGATACGGCTAAACAACGCGCTGGCACACGCTATGCCTTCTATGATCGTGAATATTTGCAAAAAATTGTAACTGAAAAACGTATAGAAAGCAGTATGGAAACGGCTTTGGCAGACAAACAATTCAAGGTGTTCTTACAACCGAAGTACAGTTTTCAAACCGGTCGCATGGTAGGGGCAGAAGCACTCGTTCGTTGGATTCATCCGACACAAGGAATGATTCGTCCGGATTGGTTTATTCCCGTGTTTGAAAAAAATGGATTTATTTTAAAATTGGATCATTATATTTGGAAAGAAGTAGTGGCTTTCTTAAAAAAACGTCAAGAACAGGGACGGCACGTGGTACCTATAGGCGTAAACTTTTCCAGGCTACATTTAGACGACCCTCAATTTATAGAATCGATTTCCGCCGCCGCCCGAAATGCCGGGGTAGAAACCAAATGGTTAGAAGTGGAATTGACCGAAAGTGTCGTGTTTGGAAATACAAAGCGAATGCAACAAGTTCTCGGGGGATTACACGCTCACGGATTTTCTGTTGCTATGGACGATTTTGGAGCCGGATATTCTTCGCTCAATGTGCTAAAGGATTTAGATTTTGATTGCGTGAAACTGGACAAGGAATTCTTAGCCCGCGGAGAAGCAAATCCCCGCATGCGCCAAGTGATTTCAGGGCTCGTAAAAATGATTAAAGAGTTAGGAAGTAAAATTGTAGCCGAAGGCGTAGAAACGGAGAACCAGGCAAAATTTCTGCGGGATATTGGCTGTGATACCGCACAAGGTTTTCTATATTCACGTCCACTCCCGCTAGAAGATTTCGTGAAGAAACTAGAGGAAGAAAATCCCCAGAACTGAAAAGTTCTGGGGATCAGATATGGGGTCGGTCTTCAATTTTAATTCAAACTAAATCGCCCGTAAAATCTCCAAAAACAGATTACCAAATCCTACGCAAGCATTGGAAAAATTTATTCTTCGGCGATAAAAATAAAGAATCTACCGATAAGAATACCGTTTTTATTGTAAATGGCTTTTGGAACGAGCTGCAAACAATGAAAGAGGTATATTTAGCTGGAAAAGAGTATTTTGTATAGGAGAAAATACGTAGTATTTATCTCCCCACCTTGATTTCAAGGGGAGAAAATAAAATTTAGATTTAACTTATATTTAGCATATAAGTATATAAATATTTAAAAAATAAGATAGTAATATCCAAGATGCTAACAAAAGGCAAATATTAAAGTTAATAAAATTACTTAATAAGTAAATCCTGTTTACTATTCTTTCTTACTAGCAACTTATTTTTTAATATCTTTTTGACTTTACCGCGTAATGGAAGGAAAGTATCGGGGGATTGTAAATGAGTCGCGGCTATTTTCCCATTTAGGGCACGTAATTGATGTAGGGTAAAAGAAGCCAATTTTTTATTATTCACCATATTACTGATATCTCGCCGAAGTTTATTAGTCGGAGCTAGTTGGTGTTTGGGTGTGATACAGTTTCCAGTAACGACCTTATAATGTTGAGGACCGTAATGTTTGATTTTCGATAATTTAAGCGAAAGTCCAACACTTTTAAGGCGGTTGTTAATGTTATTAATTATTCTGGAAGGAATAGGACGGTTAAAAGAAAGTGTCAAATCGTCCACATATAAGGTCATGGTCATTCCCATTTGCGTAACATAATCGGAAATATTATTAAAGGTCTGATAGTATGCCCAAAAAGCCACTATTTGGCTGCATGGCGAACCAGTTGGTTAAAATATCGTCCTGTTTTTATATCGTTATACATTATAAGTTCTGTCAAAAGATAAGCCACATCTTCCGATGTGTTAAACGTATATAAGAACATTTGATATACACGCTCACGCGCAACATGTTTATAAAATTTTTCAATATCTACGCAACTGACGAAATCAGCATCAACATGAGGTCGTGCATTATCCGTTATATTTTTACCTTTTTGACCCGATATTAACCAAGTTGGAACTTCTGTACGCATAAACAAGTTCTTAATTCGTCCATGTAGCACCTTTAATATTTTTGTAGGTTCCTCAACTTGGCGACGCTTACCTTTTTGGTTAAGCATAAATACATGATAATATTCGTCCGGGTGTTTTTTAAGAGTTGCAACCATAGCTTTAATTTCAGCAATAGATAAACCCAACAGTTTTGCTAAGGTTTTTTTAGCCTGCAAGCAGAAAAACGGAGAATAAGCAATAGGTTTAGGGGTCATTTAGCTGTTTTAAAGCTCTCTAACGTTTTTAAAAATTTTAAGATGTTGTTACGCAACGCAGCTTTTGTTTTGCTATCTGTTTGAATGTTTTCCGAGAAGAACAAAATAGCTGATTCTGTTGTTTTGAAAGCTACAGCATACTTATGAATTACGTCTAATGAGGGGTTTTTCTTTCCAGACTCAATTTCGGAAAGATAACCAATAGATATCTTCGTCTGTTCAGATAATTCCGAAAGCGTCATATCGTTAAAAACGCGGATAAGCCGTAAGGCTTGGTTTAATTTGTTCATAATAAAAATAATCTAGGATATTACGTTGTCTATTTTTTGTAACACCATTCAATAAACGTTAATATAACTCTTATTGTTATGCGCCAAACGGCGGGGTCACTTAAAATAGCCTTTACATACTTATTCAGTTTTGATAATGTCTTTTTTTTAGACATACAACTCTCCTTGACCACATAATTTTATCTCGCTTTGCAAGATGCGTGGTTGTTCTCCCCATGAGAGTTTAGGTCCTATGTAAATTCAACGCAATATCCTAAAGTGTTCTCCCCATAAACAGATAAATATAAATTAATAATCTAACCATCTACGGGTAGTCCAAGCGCAGTGTTGTTGTTTCTGCCATCCGTTTGTTTTACTCGCTGTCTTACTAACGCTTATGCGTATGGACATACGAGCATACAACAATATGGCATTTGTGCGCTCGGAATGGTCGCTCCTTTTCAAAGAGCCGAGCTGGACATCAGCTCACGACGTTGTGGGAGAGTTAGACCTTTCAACCGAACAAATATATTGTACATAAAAAATAATTTCTCTGCAAGCGAAAATTTTTAGCAAGCGATTTAAAACTATAAAAAGTCGGGAAAACTATGTCCATTTATATTTATATATTCCAAAGGAGATAAATATGCATTTAATTCGTTTATTACACGTAAGAACCAAAGTAAAACCGAAAAAGATAAAGCATTTAAGGATTAAACTTAATAAAAAACATGCTTTTATTCGCGTATTACCTCAATAGGTAAAAATAATCCCCTAGAATTTAGTTATAGGGGATTTGTTTCTATATTCCATATTTTGCCGTTATCGGCAATAAATTTAGCATTTATTTTAATTTGTTTATTGATTTATTGCCGATAAATAATTATACTATTCATATAGGAGGATTTTATGGAATATATATCGGTTGCAAAAGCTGCTAAAAAATGGAATATTTCGGAAAGAAGTGTGCGTAATTATTGCACACAAGGGCGCATAGAGGGAGCTTTTTTAACTGGCAAAACATGGAATATTCCTAGCGATGCCATTAAACCCTCCCGTAAGAAAAAACCCATAGAAACCAAGAATGATGTGCTTAATGTATTAAAGGCAGAGCAGGCCTCCAAGCAACATGGTGGGTTTTACCATAAAATACAAATTGATTTGACCTATAACTCTAATCACATAGAGGGCAGCCGTCTTACGCATGACCAAACGCGCTATATCTTTGAAACAAACACAATCGGTGTGGAGAAAGAATCGGTTAAAGTGGATGATATTGTAGAAACGGCTAATCACTTTAAGTGTATTGATATGGTGATTGAAAATGCCAACTATAAATTAAGCGAGCATTTTCTCAAAGAATTACACCGCGTGCTTAAAAATGGCACTTCAGATAGCCGAAAAGCGTGGTTTGCGGTGGGAGATTATAAAAAACGCCCTAATGAAGTGGGTAATAACCCGACTACGCCACCCGAACAAGTAGCGACCCAGATGAAGGCGCTCTTAGCCCAATATCTTAAAAAAGAAAAGCATACGCTTGAAGAGTTGCTTGATTTTCATTATCAATTTGAAGCTATACACCCTTTTCAAGATGGTAATGGACGTATCGGTCGATTAGTGCTATTTAAAGAATGCTTAAAAAATGGGATTGTGCCATTTATAATTACAGATGACATAAAATATTTCTATTACAAGGGACTAAAAGAATGGCCACAAAACCACGAACGCTTACGTGATACTTGTTTATCGGCGCAAGACCGAATGAAAGTCATCTTAGATTATTTTAAGATAGATTGTTGACGAAATAGCCAAATAAGTAAAAAATTGATAAAGTAAGAATATATTGATTTGGAAGGAGTAATAATTTAACCCAAGCCTTAAATGTGGCTTGATTACAATTAGTACTGTTTTTGGTGGTTTAGTGTTTTGCTAAACCCTACTGTGGTACGATCCACAGAGATTAGGAACCAAAACAGTCGCTATTGCCAATGGAAGCGGCCTTATAACCCGCATCTGTTGGTGAGTAATCCTGTTATCTGATTTGTAATCGGTAATGGGTAGGCGGCTGTTTATTTGTGTAGTCCTAATCTCACAAATAGCAGTCGTCTTTTTTATTGGTAAAAAATTACAAGGAAGAAGTAAAAATAGAAGATACTAGTGGGACAAGAGAAGAAAACAAAAATTAAGGAGAAAATATGAATAAAACATCAAAATCTATGCCCGTAAAACAAATAGTGGCACAAATTATCAAAAATAACAATGAATATTTAACAGCAGCCGAGATTGCTCAACGCATGTTAGAACAAGCCAATGAATATGAGTATGTGGAACAATTGTTGAAAGAAAAAGCGCCAGAAGAAGATTTAGATAGTGTTAAGCAATTTCTTCAAAGAAATATTACAAGTTTATATTGTCAGAAATCGTTACAGCCCTTGCATATTTCAGCCACATCAGAAAGACCAAGACGTTTTTATTATGATAATTTGGCTTCCACTGAATTACGAGCAGATACCCCAAGAAGAAAGGAAAACGAGAAAGATTTATATCCCATTCTTATGCAATTCTGTAAACGAGTATTAAATATTGATACTCTTCGGCTGAATGAAAAAACTTCTACTAGATTAGCTGAAAAAAGAAATGATTGGTTACATGCCGATATTGTAGGGTTTGAAGATTTGGTAAACAAATTTCAAAATGTAGATACCAAGGGATGTATGATTGAATATTCGTGTGAACGCAGTTTGTTATATTCTTTTGAAGTTAAGGATGGCATAATTGATAAGGGCAATTTGAGACGATATTTCTTCCAAGCGGTCTCAAATTCATCTTGGGCTAATTTTTCCTATTTAGTCGCTGAAGAAATAAACGATGCTACTAAAGAAGAACTTCAATTACTATGTGAAAGTTTTAAAATAGGATTTATTAAATTAAATCGAAAAGAACCCGAGGAAAGCGAAATTATTATTCAAGCACCCAAAACAGCATTGGATTGGAATATGATGGATAGGATTGCACAAGTTAATTCCGATTTTAAAAAATATCTTAACAACATATCATTGGCTTATAGAGGTCATAATAATCCCGATATCAAAAAACCGAAATGGGACTCGGACAAATTTGCTATTGATCCCGAATAATTCAAGAGCATAAAATTTTGTAGATATTTAATTTTAAGGAGATAAAAAATGGCGTTAATAAAATGTAAAGAATGTGGTAAAGAATTTTCGGACATGGCTGATGCTTGTCCGAATTGTGGATATAACCCTACACGTGCAAAGGAAAAAGCAATGGGTTTAAAGCCAAGAGCCGAAAGAAAAAGTAAAACCGTTGCTCTGTTGCTTACGTTCTTTTTATGGTGGGTAGGTGGAGAATTTTTCTACTTGGGCAACCTTGGAATGGGGATTACTACCCTCATTGTTGGAGGTATTACCTTAGTTATAGGATTATATCCATTTTTCCTATTTGTGTGGGCGATTTGTGCCATTGTTCGGTTTATACGGATTGCCTGTATGAATGAAGAAGAATTTGACAAAGCATATAACAGTATTCAAAAAGGAGAATAAAAAAATGAAAAAACTACTAAGTTCATTAATGAGTTGTTTAATTTTAGGAGCATGTACAACGTTAACACCGGAACAAAAGGAAGAACGTTTAAGACAAAAAAGACAACTCTTCGAGCAAGAAGTTAGCAGACCCGAGCTTGAACAAAAATGTGAATTGCCAAAAGTAGAACGTCCTGTTGTTGAAGTTTCGGTTCCATTAGATGAGGTGCCTACTTATGATTGTTTGTCAATTAATTTTACAGGTTTTCTCCCTCTTCAAAAGCTCAATAATAGGGAAATATTGGCTTACGTATGTCTTGGTTTGAGATGTAATGGCCATTATGATCCCTATGGACGCCAACAACCATATCATATTAAATTCCCCTATGCATTGGGCGATTTGATGACCAATACAATTTATCCCCTACGAGAAGATATATGTATGAATGAAGATGAAAAAGTATATCAATATACTACGACAGGGGGATTAACGGTTACTACTTTGTCTATGAAATTTGTGAAAAAACGCAAATATTCACAACAAGAACGCCAACGGGTACGAAAAAAAATGATAGAAGAAAAACGTGAAGTAGAAGAATTATTTGCACAACAGGAATACGAGAATAAAAGGGCGGCTGCTCAAAGAGAGTATGATACTTGTCGCCATACAGTGGGGAAAGAACTTCTCGAAAGATGGCAAGCAGCCACAAGCAAACAACATTATTGTCAAATGCTTGAGGAGTGGCTTAATTCGAGGGCTTATCTTGGATGGATTGGGTATAGTGGTAACACTGCTCCTGTTATTATCCGTTCATATTACAACGAAACGTGTCCTGTAAAATAATTACTGCTTGCATTATATATAGCCCCTAATAAGCATTTTTTATTAGGGGTATTCTATTCATTTTCCCAAACAAAAAAAATACTAAGAAAACAAAGAAAAAGAAAATTATTAAAAAGCTTTCTTTAAAGTAAGTATTGATTGAAATCGTCTTTCCTGTCTTCCACGTATTGGAATAACCGATAAACGGTAGAAGGAGATGTCTTTTTACTCATATACTGACGAGCCATTTTAATTACCTTTGCCTTGTTGCAAGTTAAAAAACCATATTTATTACTGTTATTTTCGTGGTCATACAAAAAACGTCTAAAAAACATACAAGGAACTGGATATTTTTCATGCCGTCTTTGATGTCCGTATTTACGTTCTAAAGTCTGAATAGGTTGATTGTAAATAGAACTCCAACGCTTTAACGTGGCAATTGAAATGCCGTACTTCGTTAAAGCCGCCTTCCAGGTATTATTTCTAGCAAATTCTACCACCTCTTCACGTTCCGAGGTATCTAAAATAATCGTATAAGGTTTTTTGGGGGTGGTTTTATCTCGCATAAATAAATTTTATAATATATATGTATCAATTGAGTGCAAAATATTTTTTATGACGTAAATCTGGGAAAAACGATTTTTCTTTCATTTATGATTTTTGAATAGATCAAAAGTCTATATCCTACCAAAGGATGAAGTAGTAAATGGAAGAAGGTAAATTTAAATTAAATTCGGAAGATAAAAAAATTATTGAATCGGAGCTAATGCAATTTGCAGAAGTATTAGTGAACGAATTTTTAAAACAACATGCTGAAACTAAAAAACAGGAGCGGGAAAAGCATGAACAAAGGATTGTTTTCTGAGAAGAAAAAAGCCGTAATATATTGCCGTGTATCAACGGAAGAACAAGCTAAAGAAGGTGAAAGCTTGGCCAGCCAAGAACGTAAATGCAAAGAATTTGCAGAAAGAAACGGATATGAGGTTATAGGTAAATTTATAGAAAAAGGAGAAAGCGGGAGGAATATCAACCGAACGCAACTTCAAAAATTATTAACCTGTTGCAGTGATAAACGAAACGAAGTAGGAGCTGTCATTTGTTTAAAAGAAGACCGATTTGCACGTAATGCTAAAGATGCCACAGCTACAGAGTACATGCTGTTTAAAATGGGCATTCGTCTTTTATTTACATCGGGTAACAATGAACAAACAGCTAGCGGTAAATTCGTACGTGGAATGAATAACGTTATTGCAGAATTTGAAAGTAATGTAAATAGCGAAAGGACGATTGCGGGGCTTGCGGAAGCATTATCTAAAGGCCGTTGGACTAGGCCCTTACGAGGATATAGTTTTCAAAAGAATGTAGAAGGAAAAAAGCAACTTTTTCAAAATGAGGATGCTCCTTTTGTTAAAAAGATTTTTGATTTAGCGGAAAAAGGAGTATATTCGCAAGATGAAATCCGTAGACAAATGGAAAGAGAGGGTTTTAAAATTTCCAAGCAAGCATTAAGCATGCTCTTACGTAATACGGTATATTGTGGATTATTGCCTGATAAATATAATAAAAATGGGGGAGAATATATTAAGGGTATTCACGAACCGTTGATTAGCGAAGAACAATTTTTCAAGGTACAAGCGATTTTAGATGGTAGAAGGCCAAATATTGTACCTAGAAAACGTAATAATCCCGATTATCCTTTGCGTGGATATGTGTATTGTTACGATTGCAATACAAAAATGACTGCTAGCCGTTCAAAAGGCCATACCAAACACTTTTACTATTATCATTGTAAGAAACCGCACTGCAATGCGGCCAGAGTTCAAAAAAAGGTATTGGAAAATGCTTTTAAGGAGTATTTACACAATCTAACAATTCCTTTACCCATCATAGACTTGTTTGAAAAATGTGTTATTACTAAATTTAATGAAAAAACACACGATATAACTCTACAAAAACGACATATTGAACGTGAAATTGAAAATTTAGAAAGCAATAAGAGCGATTTAATCCAGCTATCCTTACGTAAAATCTTTGATGAAGAAGATATTAAAAAAGAGATGGATAAAATTAAAATGCAAATTCAAGAAAAGGAACTAATGTTACAAGAGCTAGCTAATGGTCCGGATGTACAAGCATGTTGGGATTTTGCAAAGAATGTATTACTACAACTAGATAAGGCTTGGGAGCAGGGCGACTTAAACTTTAAGCAACGTTTACAGGGTTTGATAATGCCAGCTGGTTTTACATTTAAGGAGAATTTAGTCAAACCCATAAAAAATCCCTATTTTTTAAGCATTTTTCAGCAAAAAACAGGGAAAAATATAGAGAAGGGTGGATGACGAGATTTGAACCCGCGACCTCCGGTTCCACAGACCGGCGCTCTAACCAGCTGAGCTACATCCACCATAAAGCGGTATTATATTTTAACAAATTCCAAGAAGGCTTTGCAAACCGCCCCATGGTTTGTTCTTGTCCGTTCAACTCTTTTTACGATCTTTTAAATGTAGCAATTTCTCTTTGAAAAACCGCGCCAGCCCGCCGCGGGAAGTTTCGCGATAATCGTTATTCATATCCAGCCCAGTTTGCATCATCGTGGCTAATACATCATCGTAAGAAACGCGGTTGTCTCCGTCAGACATGAGTGCATAGGTGGCACAATCCAGCGCACGCGAAGCCGCCAACGCATTTCGCTCAATACACGGGATTTGAACAAGGCCGTCCACCGGGTCACACGTTAAACCCAAATGGTGTTCCAGCCCCATTTCAGCCGCATACGCAATCCGGCGGTTATCTCCGCCTTCCAGTTGGCATACGGCCGCGGCGGCCATCGCACAAGCCACCCCCACTTCCCCTTGGCACCCCACTTCCGCACCGGAAATGGAAGCATTGGCTTTGGCCATATTGCCAAATAAACTGGCTGTGGCTAAAGCGTGGATAATCGTGCTGTCTTCAAATTCATAAATTTCTTTAATTAACCGACACACGGAGGGAACTACACCACAAGAACCGCACGTCGGCGCAGTAACCACCTGACCGCCGGCTGCATTTTCTTCGGCGCAGGCCAAAGCATACGCAAACAAATTATTCATCCGGCGCACGTAGCGCGGAGAATTTTCCGCTTTATGCAAATAACGCCGCGCCTTGCGGTCCAAATTAAGCGACCCGGGCAAAACGCCTTTCCGGTCCAATCCGCGTTTCATAGTATCCTGCATCGTTTTCCAAACGAGCGTCAAATAATCCCAAATTTCAGGACCTTCAAATTCTTCCACATATTCCCATAGCAGCATCCGCTTTTCGGCGGTATATTCCAAAATTTCTTCCATCGAGGTATGCGGATAAATATTGTTTATTTTTTGGCCAAAATTCTCATCCGTACGGATGGCCCCTCCGCCAATACTGTATACCACCTGTTCGCCTATGATATGGCCGGCTTGGTCCAACGCTTGCAAACGAAGCGCATTGGGATGTTTGTGCATAAGGGTAACGGTATCAAATTCAATTTCAATCGGTTTTGGGTAAAATGCTTCCTTAATAGTAAAATCGGTTAAATGTCCTTTGCCGGTTGCCGCCAAGGAACCATATAAAACGCACCGAAAAGAAACGGCACCCGGATACGCCAAATTAAAAGCCTCTGCCGCTTTTCGCGGGCCCATGGTGTGACTGCTGGAAGGCCCCATTCCTATCTTATATAACTCTTTTAAAGATTCCATAATTTTACCCTTAAGACCGAAGATATAAAAATGTTATCATAAATAAAATGAATATACTATCTGTTTTTTTAATCGCTGCCAGTTTATCCATGGACAATTTCGCCGTTACATTAGCCGCCGGTGCTACACGGATTTCTTTTCCGGGCAAAACCGTTTGGCGCGTTTCGTTTTTATTTGCCGCCGCACATTTTATGATGTTTAGCGGAGGTTGGTTACTAGGAAGCGGAGTAGGACGTTGGATTTATACATTTAACTATTGGATTGCCAGTTCTGTTTTCATTTTTATCGGAATCCGTATGATTCAAGAAACCTTTTCGACACAACCCCCGGAGAAATTTCGTTCTTTGCATACTTTTCATACCCGATTCCTATTGGCTATTGCAACAAGCCTGGATGCTTGGCTCATGGGGCTTGGCCTATCCTTTACACAAATTTCTTTTTGGACCACCGTACTCACCTTAAGCGGATGTGTACTGATCACCAGTTACGGCGGGTTTCGAATTGGAGCATGGCTCGGTAGACAAATCGGTAAAACCGCTGAAGCAACCGGTGGAATTATTTTAATTTTAATGGGTGTAAAATGGTTGCTACAAGGGCTAGGCATTTGCTAGAATGAGGACATCCTAATAGCGAGGTATCCCATGGGTATTATATCGGTAATTATTATTTTCATTTGTATCTGCGTGGACAACGTAGTCTGTGCCAATATGTCCGCTATGAAAATGAATCCGGAACAAAAAAGTGTTTTTTCCATTAAAGTAGCGCTCTTTTTTGCTATTTTTAATGCATTGCTTTTTGGACTGGGTTATTTAATTAGCATTATTTTCTTCCGGGATTGGATTTACTTAGCACATAACTGGGTGGCTTTTGCATTCCTGTTATTGCTGGGTATTAAATTCATGTTGGAATCGATCGAAAAATCCCCCAGTTTTAATACCGTTGATGTGGATGACACAAAAAAATTATTTAAGGTATCTTTTTTGATGGGGCTGAATGCGTTTTTAGTAGGGTACGCCGTGGAAACCATGGATACTTCTTGTTTTCCGCAGTTAGTATTTTTATTCATTATCACGTTTGCTTTAACGTTGTTGGGCTTCCATTTGGGCGATCAAAATTCCAAAACAATTGCCAGCAAAAAAGTAGAGTTGGTCGCCGGAATTATTTTGATTATTATGGCAGTCCGCTTAATTGTTCTTTAGTCCGTTACTAAAAAACAGGTACAAAGATAATCTTTGTACCTGTTTTTTTATATTCACTTACACTATAAATACAAATCAAAAGAATCCAATTGTTTTCCTTTATCACTATACACTTTGACAGAGAGTTTCCGGTCTACAATTTTGATGCTTGCATAATGCCGCGCAGAAACAAAACGCGCGGTGGAAGGATCCGGATGTTCCCGTTTAGTAGGCTTGATAGCGGCGGTTCCTAAGGTTAAATAAGTCACTCCGCGGGATTTCGTTTCACCGCGGAACATAGGAAAAGTGCGTTCATAATCCGCATCGCCTCCTTGCAAAACCAAACGAACCCCATAATCTTCAAAAATTTTAACCCAATTAAAAAATACTTCTTGGTTGGGACCTTTTACCCCAGACGAATAAACCGGAGTATTAAGCACCACAATTTTCCATTTTTCACTGGCTCCTGCCAGCGTGGTTTTCAACCATTTTGTTTGGGCAGAATCCTCCCCGATTTCCGGTCCCCAAACGGCCCCTTGCGTAATATTAGCATCCAAAAACACAAAACGCGCATTAGCCGTATCAAATGAATAATATTTGGGAGTGGCATTACTCCAAGTCATTGTATGATACCGCGTATAGTTTTGCGCCAAAAAAGGCTTACTATCACGACTCTCCCGGGCCGGACCATACTCATTGGGTCCTAATGCCACAAAAAGCGGATTGTGGCGAAGCACATGTTGAAAAGGGGTAAAAAATTCTTGATTCGCTTCGTCATTAAGCCCGCTATGCGTTAAATTTCCCGTATGAATCAGAAAATCGCTCTTTTCCTGTTGCATCAGCAAGGCTAAATTCTCGCGGGCCTGGGCGGCTTCGTCCGGCAAGGCGTTACCTAGTTCATCCACGGCGGCTTCCGCGCCGGTAGCACCTATCGCCAAAAAATGGACAATTTTCCGTTCCGGTGAAAACAAGGTACGAAAAGTTCCTTCAACCGGTTCTTGCACGCCATCACGCGAACGGTTATAAACATATAACCGGTAACAAAAATCCTGATTGGGCACGAGTCCGTAAAGTACGGCTTTATGGTTATATGCCTCCGGAGTAACCGTCATGATTTGATTGCACCGCGGCGCTGGGCCGTACTCCAACCACCCCGGAGTAGGAACGCTGGTTTGCCAACGTAAAATCACGGTGGTTTGCGTCGGATCTTCCAGATAGGGGCCCCGCGTCAACTGAGCCGCTTGGATAATAACCGGTAAAAATAATAAGACTAACACATATAAAAATTTTTTCATCTCTTTTATTCTATCAAAAATCTTTTAGTAAAACCTGTCTCATAGCCAAAACCTATAAAATTTTGTTTAATAAATGTATATGAAAAAAATTATTTCTCTTTTTGCATTTTGTACATTGCTCTGCACTGTACATGCCCGTACTGTGGAGGTAGAAACCACCTACACCGGATCTTCCCGCTTTGACAAAGTACATGTCAGCGCCGCAGCCGCTTTGAATTTAAATGTTCAAGCCGGCTTAGAAGCCACTTTGGCAAATGAACATCACCTGTTTAATAAACCGGTCTATTCTGTAGCCGTTCCCGTATTTATGGATTTCGATCTTATCCAATTCCGTTTGCGTCCTTTTTATTATTTTAAAAATAAGAGTTCTCAACCGGAATATCAAGATGCCTCTGCGTACGGCGTGCAAGGTAATTTAATATTAGCGTTAAATCAAGATACGGTGAATGATATCTATACACACGCTTTTATTGGGGCCGCTTTTGCCCGTCAAAAAGGGACGGTGTTTTTTGATAACCGGGCGGAAGAAAACCGCTATTATTCTCAAGCCGCCTATACGCTGGGATTCGAACAAGAAATGTACCGCGCTTTTCATTTCCGTGCCGCGGTTTCTGCTTTCCAATACCCGGACGGAATTACCGGTGTATCCGGGATTCGTACCATCTTAGACCAACAAGATTTAGCCCATACACAAACCTTAGAAATTGTCCACGATTTAGCCAAGTATACGTTGGATGCGCGCGCCGCACGCGTTTGGGCCGATAACGGGTCTTCGTTCTATGTGGGATACCGTTTTGCGGAATATTATACAGCCGATTCCGATCATTCTGTGTTAATAGGCAATTCTTTCCCGGTAACTAAACAAATTAATCTTGATTTAGCCTATAACCATCTTATGAATACACATAATCATAACCGGCGTGATATTTGGCAAGCCCGCTTAAATATGGCTTTTTAGGGAATTTATGGAAAAAGAAAAAAATACTGCCAGCGAAATTAATGCAAAAGCCTTGTCGCTTATCTCGCATAAATTCAAAACTCCGTTATCTATTATTACCGGATATACGGAGGCTATGCTGGCCCAGGTAACCAAGGAAAAATACTCCCCCTTTACCGCCAAAGCATTGGAAGAAATCAATCAGCAGGGCGACCAACTTTCCAAACTACTCGATAAATTAGAAGCATTTAACCGCGTATTAACGGCACAACAAAATGGGTTTCAAAAACAAGAAATTACTTTAAAACCTTTAATTAAAGAATGTGCGGCCAAAGCCATTGAACAGGAAGGAGATGTTTTTTCTGTTTCTCCGGTAGGAATGGAAAACACCAAAAAAGGGACCTTTGTCGAAATTGATTGTCCGGACCATTTATCCCTACATTGCAATGAAGAGATGTTGCGCCTTTGTATACATGAGTTAATTGCCAATGCGATTAAATTCAACAATAAATTAGAAAAAAATATCAAAGTGCAGGGAACCAATCATGGCGACTGCATCTCCATTTCCATCCGGGATTACGGAACCGGAATCCGCCCCCATGATGTAGACCGTATTTTTGAAACGTTTTACCAAGTAGATGATGATTTTACCGGTCAAATTAACGGCTGGGGGTTAGGATTACCCATGGTACAACGAATTGTTGAACTGCACAACGGCTCTATTAGTGTGGTATCGGACCGCGGGCTGGGATCTATCTTTACGGTTAATTTCCCGATTCTATGAATACTGAACAAATATTGACGGATTTATCCAATCAATCGGATTCGTTACGGGCACTGGCACTCAATGCTACCCAAGAATTACGGTTGTTACAACAACGGTTGGAACAGATTGTTCAGCAATTGCGTAAAAACATTGCAATCCGAGATCAGGCATTTGCAACCGACTTTAATACGTTTTGCCTCAATTTACGACATCAGTTAGATGCCTGGGAACCGGCGTGGACACAAACCCGCGCCCTTGTACGCACCGTTAAACCGGGGCAATGGAACGCAGAGTTGGCACTAACCGCCAAGGGCTTTAACAGCCAAGCACGTATGCTTTCCCGCGCCAATGATGAATTCACAACCGTTTACAGCAATTTTGTACAAATCTATAAAAGTTTTACGGCGGCAAAATTACATGTATTTCTGCTGACTTCTTGCCAGACCGATATGGAAAATTTGACATCAAAAATTTTATTTTTGGCGCGCGAAATTGCTACTTATACCAGCCGAAACAGGGGGACTTATGCTCGCGGATAAATCCGTTCATTATTATTTAAAAGTAAGTGCTATTTGCTTAACTATTATTGCAGCCGGGATGGTTACCGAGTTTTTGGTTTACACCAAGGCGCTCTTAATTCCGCTTGTGATTTCCATTTTTTTGTATACCATTTTAGCCCAAATGACACTGCATCTAAAACAACGCTTTCATTTTCCGGGCTGGTTGGCTTTAACTGTTTCTATTTTACTGGGGATCTTATTTTTTACTGCGGTCATCTTATTCACAACCAGTTCCGTTGGACAATTTTTAAAGGGCGCAGAAGTTTATCGCCAAAACATCATCACTACCATCTCGGATCTATCGGAACGGCTCGCTCCGTACGGGATTAAACTGGACCAAAACTTTCTGGAAAGTTATTTTCGGGAATTACCCGTTTTTGATTGGTTAAAAAACATGGGCGGAAAATTGTTTTCTCTCGTTTCCAACATGACCCTAATCATTCTGTTCATGACTTTTTTCTTAGTGGGCAGTAAACGGGCGCACCCCATTACTAACCCTGCTATCAAGGAAATGCTTTCCAATGTATCAATTTATTTATCGGTAAAACTCACCGCTTCGTTGGTAACGGGTTGTATTGCGGCAGCAATTTTACTGGGATTCCAAGTAAAATTAGCGGTTTTATTTGCTCTGTTTGTATTTTTACTGAATTTTATTCCAAGCGTGGGATCCATGATTGCCGTTTTATTGCCTGTACCGGTGATCTTTTTACAATACGGATTTAGTACGAAATTTTTTATCATTATCGGTTTATTATCTGCCGCTGAGTTTATTATCGGCAATTTGCTGGAACCACGTTTCTTAGGTGAAGGCATGGATTTGCATCCGGTAACGGTGGTGGCATCCTTAATTTTTTGGACACTTGTTTGGGGCGTTCCCGGAGCCGTCTTATCCGTACCGATTACGGCCTCTGTAAAAATAGTATTTAGTAAAATTAAACACACCCGCATGGTAGCGGAATTTTTAGCCGGGCGGCTTCCCCACTAATTTATTTGCACCTAAAAACCCGGCCTCTTAGGGCCGGGTTTTTATTGTCTGCTATTCCTTTTAGTGTAACCAACCTTTAAAATTTTCTTCCGCCAGCGGCTTAGCATAAAAATACCCTTGGGCCACATCACAACCGATATCGCGCAAGAATTGAACCTGCTCTTCCGTTTCCACTCCTTCGGCAATCACCAGCATTTTCAAGGATTTAAGCATTTCTACCGTACCTTTGATTACTTGTTTGGCATTTTCATTACTATTAAAGCCCGCCAAAAATTCTTTATCCAGTTTAATACTGTCAAACTGCAAATTTTTAAGCACATTTAAAGATGAATAACCCGAACCAAAATCATCCATGGAAACGGAAAAACCTTTGTTATGAAGTCCGCGCACCACATTTTGGGCTAGTTTAATATTATCCAAAATCATATTTTCCGTAAGTTCCACTTCTATTAAATCATGCGGTAAACGGTATTTATCTACCACGCGGGTAATTTGAGGAATATAACGGGAATCATTTAAGTGTTGCCGCGAAAAATTAACGGAAACCGGAACCAACTTTTTCCCTTCTTGTTCCCATTTAGCCAAACGCTGAACCACCCGTTCCAAAATAAACATATCCAACCGTAAAATAAATCTGTTTCGCTCAAATAACGGAATAAACTCGTCCGGACGTACTAAACCTCGTTCGTCATCTTTCCAACGGACTAACGCTTCCGCCCCGCGGATTTTACCGGTTTTTAAATCGCATTTAGGTTGAAAAAATACAGAGAAGGCTTCCTGCTCCAAAGCCAATTCCATCGAATTTTCAATTCTGCGCTCGCTCACAATCTGTCGGCGGTATTTTTCATCATAAAACTGGATTTTATCGCCGGATTGGTTCTTGGCATATTCTAAGGCCAAATGGGCCCGGTCCAGCATAATAAAAAATGGAATATCCTCGGTAATTTCATATACTCCAAAAGCCGAGTCCACCATTAAGCACGCATCATTTGCGGTACAATCACGGCGAATTTGTGTGGCTATTTTATTAAGGCGAGAACGTAATTTACTGCGTTCTTCGCATTTGAGCAGTAACACAAAATTATCCGCCGTAGAACGGCAGAAAGTTTCCCCTTCTGCCAGATTTTCACGAATTATGTCCGCCACCCGTTGCAACACTTGGTTACCCCGTTCATAACCGTACAAATCATTAATCACTTTAAATTTAGTAATGTCAAAAATGGCTAAGGCCGCGCCCTCCGGCATTTCTTCTAAATAATCCGGAAAAATTTGATTCATGCGTGCTAAATTATCAGCCCCGGTTAAGGTATCTACAAAGGCCGTGGTAAATAAGCGTTGATTGTTATAGGCCCGCAAACGTAATAAATATCCTGCCAACAAAAAGAAAATAAAGAAAATAAATATAAATAGCCCTAATGAAACCCAGGTTAACATGCGCGCTTGCCGTTCTACTGCAGCAGTCGGCAATACGGAAACCAAATACCACCGGTTCATAGATAAAGGATACCCATACGCAAACCGACGTTGATTTTCAAAATTATACCGCAGGAAAGAAACCTGGCCGTTTTCAACCTCTTGTTGAAACAAGCGGAACCTATTTAAATCTGTAAATTGGGCATTCCGTAAAGCAGTAAAAATATTATCAAAAGATAATTTCTGGCCGGAAACTTCCACATCCCCTTTCTCATCCACTACAAAAGCAAAACCGGTTTCTGATCCGATCGGAAGTTCCAAAATCGTTTGATAGCGTTCAAGCGGTAAAACAGCAAACAGAGCCCCGATAGGCTCCTGCTGGCTATGCAAAATAGCAGCGGCTACTAATACAGAATTTCCGTCTTCCGGATCGGGTTGTCTGTCGGAAAGAAAAATTTCTTTTTCCAACGTATTTCCCAAAATATATTGCACCCATTTAGGATCCAGCGACTTTTCTTGAGAAGAAAAAATTTGTCCGTCTAAAGTAATAACCCCTAAATTTTTAAAATGGTTATACTTGGTTTGTAATTGTAAGAATTTAACTAAACCCGGCTTGTCTTTCCACGGATATTCACTTTGCACGGTAATGGCAATGGTATTAACAACTTGTTGGTCCCACGAAACCGCGCGGTTAAAATCCTCAGCCGTGTCCCGACCGGCTACTTCTACCTGCACCCTCACTTCCCGTTCCAATATATTTCCTACATATTGCCAATAGCACACTACACCGGCCGCCAATAAACAGGCGCCCAGTAAAAACCAAACTAGAAAAACACGAAACGACAAACGGGAAATGCGAGAAATAATCCCCTCCTATGCATGACCGGACGGCGCAGATGCTTGCGCCTGTTGTTTCCGGAAATATCCTAAGGTTTGTTGGGAATAAGCAAAAAACGGATAAAACGGATGTTCCGGTTTTCGCAAATCTTCCTCTTTAAATTCTACATGAAACAATTGCTTTTTAGAGACCGCAAACAAACGCACATAGGCCTCTGTTGACGGAGGCGGCAAAGGATTCCCCGTCGGCATAGCCGTCATTTGTTCGGCCAGTTTACCGGCATACGCTAACATATGGGCGGCCGCTTCTTGCAGGTCCGGCTGCCCCTGCCCGCCGATAACACCGCCCAATCCGCTCGCGCTGTTATTTTCCACATACAGGCTGCTATCCCCCAGCGAATTGGTGGCTAAAAACAAATGCTTAGTATCCGGACCGTCTTGCATGGCCATTTCAATTCCTGCCACACAAATTCCTTGCGGACCGATTTCGATTACCCCCTTGCGGTTTTCCAAATTCGTTACATCTAACCAAAAATTACGCATGTTTAAATAAGATGTTTTCATACAAAGCCCCCGTATACATATTATCATTTTTTTTCTTTTTATTTTAATCGAAAACAAATTAGACGAATTCCTTTTTTTGGGGTATAATAAAGAAAAGAACTTTGGGGGTGTTTTATGACGAAAAAAGGCAGAGCCGTAATTTTGATGATGGATTCTTTTGGAATCGGCGGTGCGGAAGATGCACAAAAATTTAACGATCCGGGCGCTGACACACTCGGGCATATTGCCGCTCAACGCGGTCACTTAAATATACCTAATTTAACCCAATTAGGGTTGCTAAAAGCCGCCCAAGCCTCTACCGGAAGCGAAGTAAACGTCGGCCCTTTATCGAACACAACCTTACAAATTCCTTCCAAATACGGTTTTATGCGGGAAATAAGCCACGGAAAAGATACTTCGTCCGGCCATTGGGAAATGGCGGGATGCCCCGTCATGTTTAATTGGGGATATTTCAAGCCGGACTACCCGTCATTTCCACAAGAACTCGTGGATAAAATTTGCCAAGAAGCAGGACTCCCCGGGATTTTAGGGAATAAAGCCGCTTCCGGTACGGTTATCATTGATGAACTGGGAGAAGAACATATCCGGACCGGGAAACCCATCTGTTATACCTCGGCAGACAGTGTTTTTCAAATTGCCGCGCATGAACAACATTTTGGGTTAGACAATTTGTATCGGGTTTGCGAAATTGCCTTTAAGCACGTGGCCCCTTATCATATTGCCCGCGTGATTGCGCGCCCGTTTGAAGGAGAACACAAGGGCGAATTCAAACGCACTAAAAACCGGCACGATTATTCGGTCCCACCGCCAAATCCCACCATATTGGATAGTATTAAAAATGCAGGCGGACAGGTAATTTCTGTCGGCAAAATCAACGATATTTTTGCCAAACAAGGTATTACAAAAGCCGTAAAAGCCTCCGGATTAGAAGAACTGTGGAATGTTACTTTACAAGAAGCAAAAAACGCGCCGGACTTTAGTTTGGTATTTACCAACTTCGTGGATTTTGATATGACATGGGGCCATCGCCGCGACGTGGAAGGTTATGCACAAGGCTTAGAATATTTTGATAAACGTCTTGCGGAGTTTGCCGCCCAAATGGAACCGGACGATATTGCCTTTATTACTGCCGATCACGGGTGCGATCCCACCTACCGCGGAACAGACCATACCCGCGAACATGTGCCGGTAATTTTGTTCGGCAAAAACGTCAAACCGCAATTTATCGGCGGGCGGGATACGTATGCCGATTTAGGGCAAACAGTGGCTGATTATTTTAAACTGCCGTCTCTCCCTTACGGCAAGAGTTTTTTAAATCAGTAATTGAATCTTAACTATCAAGTATTAATCTAAAAAAACGCAGACTTTTTCTGTCTGCGTTTTTTGCTATATCTCAAACGATCTTCTTGCTATTTTTTAAACATGGGATAAAAGTAAATGCCCATATATACCGGGTTATCCACAAACCCTTTTACATTCGCCCGCATAGCCCATAGACCCGTTGGATGAACCGTATAGATTTGCATGGCATCTTCGTGCATTAACTGGTGCACTTTTTTATAAAGTGCATTGCGTACAGATTGATTAGTTTCCGTAACGGCTTGTTCAATTAAAGTGTCCACGGCCGGATTTTTATATCCTTGCGAAATCGCATAACGCCCTTGACTATGCAGGAACGGGAAATAGAAATTATGCGCATCGGCATAATCAGCCACCCAGCCGCGTGCCCACATAGGCATCTGACGACGGGTTGTTTTTTCTAAGAACGAGGGCCACGTAACGCCGCGCAAATCAATTTGGAATTTTGGATTAATTTTTTCCACGTTACGTTTCAAAATTTCGCTGGCAATTTGGCGCATTTCACCGCTGGTATTATATGTAATCGTGAATTTAAAACCTTTTTCCCAAACCTGTCCGCCCCAGGCTTTCTTAAAGTGTTCCGTTGCTTTTTCCAAATCGAACGTATACCGCTTAAACGACGAATCCTGTGGCACTAGTCCTTTGGGCGCCGGCCCGATAGCCGCTTCCGCGCGGCCTTCCATAGAGTCTCTCAAAAAGGCTTCATAATCAAAAGCATATTCAAAACCTTTGCGTAAATCTTTATCGGTAAAGAAATCTGCCGGAATACCCTGTCCGTCCAATTTGCCCGAACCGACATCCGGATTGGCTTGCATGTTAATATCCAATGTAAAGAATATCACCGGATCTGTGCGTAAACGCGGCAAATTATCATAGAGAACCACCTTGGGATTGTCTTTCAATTGTGCGGTAAATTTCGGCGATATTTCCGCCACATCCGCATCTCCGGATTCCAACATTAAACGGACGGTACTCGGTTCATCTACCGTCATCATCAAAATCGTTTTTAAAGCCGGGGCCCCCGCAAAATAATCTTCGTTTGCCTGTAAAGTTAACCGTTTGGCGGCAATATCCCAACGGCCTAATTTAAAAGGCCCGGTTCCGTTGGTTTCTTGAAATAAAGGAGAATCTTCTTTGGAAAAATTATTAAATTTTTTCCAGGTTTCTTCTGTACCGTCCCAAGCACCTTTCTGTACAGCCCAATCTTTTTTTACCACATATCCCCAACGTGCCAAAATATATAAAAACGGGGCAAACGGACGTTTTAGTGTAATAACGATATTATGGCCTTCCACACGAACGGCTTGCGCGGCTTCTTTAAAATCTGCCACAATTTGACCATTTGCATCACGCGTAGAAGAAATCCCCAAAATCGGTTCCAATAATAAACTGGAAGGGCCACCTGCAATATCCGACAACAAAAAGCGTAAAATAGAATAGCGCACATCTTCCGGTGTCAGTTCAGAACCATCATGAAATTTGACCCCTTCCCGAATCGGGAACGTGTAGGTCCGGCCGTCCGCGGAAATGAGACCGTTTTCTTTAGAGGGAACTTCCGTAGACAAGGAAGGTTGCAATTCGGTAAGAGAACTCCCCTTGAATTTTAAAAGAGTATCATAAATATTGATTAACATGCCATGAGTTACCCCGTCATAAGAGTATACCGGATCCATGGATTCCATTTCCCCTTTGTGGGCCACAATCAACGTATCTTTTAAATCTTGCTTTGCGCAAGCACTGAAACTTAAAATCAGCATCAATAAATAAATTATTTTTTTCATTTTTTCCTCACAATATAAGCAACTCCCTGTTTTCGTTCCAACCATGCTTTGGCAAAAGCAACGGCCTCGTACGTACGAAGGACCGTATCATTCGTTGGGGCGGCAGGATCCGCCACCAAAATCTGTCCCGGTTCATAGCCGCGAATTAAGACAAGATGTCCATCTGTCCGCTCCATGGGGGCACCCGGGAGGTCATTTTTTTCATAAGCAATGCTGGCAATTACCAAAGATCCCTCGCGGCAATAATCTTTCAACTCCGCCAACGCAGAAAACCGTTTCACATAAGATTCTGCGCCGACTTCACTTGCGTAAGCCGTATTAAAAATCCAGTTACCGTAAATATTTGCCCGTTGGTCCAAAACTCCCGACATCACATCCTTTAAAGACACTTCAAATCCTAATGTTTGCAAAGCCATACAAAGCGACACAGGGCTGCAAATACGCCGGTGATCCGGGTGTTTTACCTGCATTTGCGACAGTGGGGCTACCTGCGTTTGATAAGCACCTTCCGGTAAACAGGCAGACTTTTTTTCATCATAGATAAAAGGAAATCGCAAACCGCACGCATAAAATCCTTGCAGCGAAAGAGTCCCTTTGAAATGAATCCGCACCCGATAGGCTTCCGCCGCCGAAAACAAAGACAAAACATCTGTTTCCACTTTGCCGAAAGCATCTTGTTGATCGGGGAAACAACTTTTCAAATCTTTAGAAAATAATCCCAATTTATAAAATTCACTCCAAACTCCGTTTATGCGAACTTGGACTTCCAAAAGCAATAAAGCGTCCGGTTGCGTGGTGTAATTGACTGAAACGATTAAAGATTGAAAAGGAAAAGGAGTGATAATAACGTCGCTTGCGAAAGCATGAATACCGTCGGCAGATACCACAGAAGAAAGCACATCTGCCGCGTAATGATGACAAAATGAATTAGGATGAGAAACCGTATCCATACGCAAAAAATCGGGGCACCCGGACTTGAACCGGGAACCTCCCGCTCCCAAAGCGGGCGCTCTACCACTTGAGCCATGCCCCGTATAAAAATATTGTAGCAAATAAATCGAATAGATAAATAACGAACGTTTTTAGAAAAAAATTAAACCCCGCTTACGTGAGGTTCAAATTTCTCCGGGACTTTTTTCGCCCTACGTAAATTTCCTGACGGAAATTTCGCCCGGGCCCGCCCTCGCGGTTTTTGCCTTTCGGCTCCGCCTCAAACAAAAACATCGCTCCGGGCTTCGAATCCTAGCCGAAAGCCAAGCAGTTGGCTTTCTTCCCGTAAAAAAACCTCACTCGCGTGAGGTTCAAATTTTTCCGGGACTAGGATTCGAACCTAGAATTAATGCTCCAGAGGCACCCGTGTTACCATTACACCATCCCGGAATAACATATACATTTTAGCACATTTTTCCCTAAGGACACAATTTCAAACGGACTAAACCGTAATTTGTTATAATAAAAGAAGGTTTAGCGCCTATAGCTCAATTGGTTAGAGCAACCGACTCATAATCGGTGGGTTCCAGGTTCAAGTCCTGGTGGGCGCAGTAAAATTTGGGCCTCGCAATCGCGGGGCCTAAATTTTTCTCGTCGACAAAATCCATTTTCCCGCGCAATTTTAGGCCCTAAAAACCACTCTTTTTTGGCAAGAGGATCTTTTTTGCGGTTTCTCGTCGAGAAATCATATTTTAGGGTGGTCAAAAAATGTCAAAAACGGGAAAGTACTCGGCAGAAAAATGGCAGAAAAACTATATCAAAAATCCCGCGGAAAAAATTTGTATTCTATAAACTCTTTTCAAAGTTCAAAAAAGTCATGTCACAAATAGCGCAGTGAACTTTTGGACAGAGGAAATGTCATAGGAAGTGCTTAATTACAATTAGAAGAATTGTGGCTATTAAAATTCTAATAAGTCAAAGATTTTGGGGAGTATGAGTTGATTAAGTGTTTTGGTAATATTTGATTATCTGGTGGACGTTGCCATGTTAAATAATGAAATTTGTGGTTTTCCTATAGATGATTTATCTTGTGTGCCATTTGTCTTGTAGTTGATCAGCAAAGCCTCAATAACTGGATTCCGATTCGCTTCTTTGGCACCGACATGGTAAAAGTGTTTTTGGGTTATTTTTTTGCAATCATTCCATAAAGTTCCAATATATTTATTTACTCTATAATCATTATGATCCCATGTAGATAACATAAATTTTGCCTTGCTTTGGACTAATGCGGAATGTAGAGCTATTTCTGATTTTTCATCCCAACTATCATAATAGTCAACATGTCGTCCAATATAGGGAGGGTCACAGTATATAAAATCATCCACAGAAGCTTTTGCGATCGTCATCTCGTACGGTTGACAAAGAAATTCCCAACTATACTTATCTAATAATTGCGCAACATGTGCAACTTGATTTACAATTTTTGTAATGTATGCCTTTGAAAAACGTTGAGGTTTGTGTCCATATGGAACATTAAAATCATAATTCTTATTGAATCTAATCATCCCATTAAAACAAGCTCGATTTAGAAACAAAAAATCTAAAGGGTTATGTTCGTTGTTAAAACGCTCGCGTACAAAATAATAATGTCTATCATCATTCTGCTCTAGTAGTTTACCTTCATGTTCCAAAAACTCGCGTACAGAATATGGTGTGATAACTCCGGTTTTGATTTGATTATAGAATGATATAATATGCGGATTAGTATCAGCAAAAATAGCTCTCTTAGGCTCTATATTAAAACCAACCACTCCAGAACCCATAAACGGTTCAATCCACACGGTTCCTTGGCTCATAATAACATTTTGCTTGATGAGAGGAACTAGTTTCGTTTTTATTCCCTGTATTTTTATTGGTGGAACGAAAATCTTATCATTCATTTTTTCCTCTTTGCAGCTTTTGGATTATTTAAATTCATCGGTAACCCGCGATAATGCAAATATTCTTCAAAAGATGACAATTTTTTTCGTTTGCCGGCCACAAGAATTTCAATTTTCCCGAAATTTGCCCAATAATCATCGAAAATATCTTCTCCCGCTTTAGCGAACACACCATTGCCCTTTAATATATCATCTATTTTTTGAATGCTTCCTATGTTGGCAGTATTTCCGCTTCCCCCTTTATCACTAGCGATTTTCCATTTTTCCTCCGCAAAAAAAAGAAAATTTTCTATTACAGAGGGAATAGTCTCAAGTTCATCAATAGAATATGCATGGATTTCTTCATTTTTGTTGATGTTAGCCCTTGAATAAATAATTCCAACGCAAAAATGTCCACAATAATCATTGTAGGGGTATTGTATATTTTTCGTACTTGTTCTTTCTATGAAATATTCACCATGAGAACCAAGAGTAAAGCCATTACAGAAACCGATATATTCGTCATCTCTATAGGTTGTCTTAAGGTCAACCGCAAATTTAATTTTAGGATTGGCTTTTGAAACAAATGTTAGATCGGGGTACCAATTTTGATAAGTTGCCAATTCAATTGTATATCCTATTCTTTCAGCAAAAGCCAAAAAATGTGGAAATAAATGAAGTTCTAATACTTTTGATACGATTTTTGTATCAGTAGAAATCGTGTATATATTCTTAAATATATCAATGAATCCCTTAATCGTCCACTTATCGCCTTTTGCAATAAAGGATCCCAAAGTTTTCGCAAATTCCTTTAATTGTTGCGCAAATATAGCCTTTGCCGCTTCATTCTTCATGGCGTTTGCTCCTTAAAACAAGTACACAAGAGTATTATACTTATTTGTAGTGGAGGATGCTATACAATTCATCTTAATATGATTCAATGCGCTAAAGAAACTTGAACCTACCGACGGAAGTTATACTTGTATAAGGCAGAAAAAGTTTGTATTTGGCAGATTTGGAAAAAGTATGGCAGAAAATTCGTACACGCCTCGTCGGTATAACACCGCTTGGTGGGCGCAGGAAAATTTAAAACCCCACGTGTCAGAATCACGTGGGGTTTGTGCTTTTCAACTAAATTTCTATTTAGCAGAATTAATCGCGCGGATCGGCCCGATAATCGATAAGATAATCATGGCTTGACGGTAATTTACTTTTTCTTCTTCTGTAAAATGTCCGTTTTCCGCCAGTAATTGGGCGGCTGTTTTACCGGATGCATTCACTGCCTCCGGATTGGCTCCCGCCCGTAGTAAAAGTTTCATCATGTCCGGCGTTCCGTACTGGGCCGCTTCCAACAAAGCCGTTTGCCCGTTCTTATCAGCCGCTTCCACCGGTGCCCCGCGCACAATTAACTCCTGTAAAATTTCTAGAGACGGATTATGGCGCACCGAAAGGATTAACGCCGTCCGGCCGGAATTATCCGCGCTGGCTACATCTGCGCCGGAATCAATCAAGCGGCGCACCAATTCCACATCTTGGGTATGGCGTACCGCATAAAATAAAGCGGTTTGTCCGGCTTTATCCTTTTCGTTCATATCCTTCGTATGTTTAATCAAACGAATCACTTCGCGCGTATCGGTGGGTTGTTCAAACGAACGCATCAGCACCGTAGCACCGCGTTCATCTGCAGCATTCGCGCGGTATCTATAATAGAATCCGCCAGCAAGTCCCAAACCCAAAACAATTATCCAAAAAATTCTATACGCTTTCATAACCACTCCTTTTTTGTATTGTACCATTCTTTGCGCTAGTCTCAATACAATTTGCTAAAATATAGTAAATATATTAGTGAGGTTTTTAGAATATGGCTGAACAAAACCAAGCCCAACATAATAATGCGTTAGACGAAATTATTGCCCAACGCTATCAAGAAGTGGAAGAAATCAAACCCACAGCTATTTAAGAAGTACCAGAAGATTTTTCATGAGTTAGCAGACCATCCACGTACGGGTATTGGTCATCCTGAGGCACTTAAGGGCGGAAATGACGTAACTTATTCGCGCCATATTACGGCTCACGATCGTATTATCTATGATATTTACGACGATAAGCTGGTTGTGTTAGTAATTGATACAGAGGGCCATTATAGTGACAAGTAGGGGCTTAATAAGATGTAAAATCCATGAAGCTAGAATACGGATAGTTTGCCCGAAGAATACTCCTCGAATTCTTCGAAAATGCGATGGGTTTGGAGGCTGAATTCTTTTTAGCTTGCTTTTGAGCTGTGGCCCTTCCATAATGTCAGAGATATCTTGTAAGATTCTCCAAGATTCTTGGGAAAAGTCTGAGATTCTTGGAGGATTCTAAAAGGATGTCAGAGGATGCCCTTCTGCTTGAGGTTGTGCGGAATGATATCACTTATCATCATAATGTCCATAAGCTGTAAGTATGAGCACCACGATTTCAGTGTCGTGAATCTCATACACAAGACGATGTTTTTTTGTGATTCGACGACTCCATTG
>CADBIY010000003.1 GCA_902794895.1 Candidatus Avelusimicrobium vaccinum
CAATATACCCTTCTTCTTTGAGTACGCGCGCAATTTCGGTTTTGATTTTAGAAAAAGGGATATCCACTTTTTCTTTTTTCTTCATATTGGCATTTCTTATTCTGGTTAAGAAATCTGCAATTGGATCCATAGTTTTAAGTTACCGTCCCAAACCACTTTCCTTTCGGAGTTGGCCCGGAGAGCGGTATCTCCTCCTGTAAATTACCAGCTCGATTTTCTAAGACCCGGGATTAATCCCTGGTGTGCCATTTTTCTCAGGCAGATACGGCAAAGACCGAAGTCGCGATAGTAACCACGCGCACGACCGCAGATTTGGCAGCGGTTGTGGTAGCGTACGGCAAACTTTTGATCTTTCGCCATTTTTGCAACCCATGCTTTCGTAGCCATAAAGTTTTTTGCTCCTCTTATTTAGCTGCTTTGCGGAACGGCAAACCCATGTAATCCATGAGCATGCGACCGCTCTTGTCATCAGCAGCAGTGGTAACGAACGTAATGTTCATACCATGGGCTTTGGGCGATTTTTCAACATCAATTTCCGGGAAAATATAATGTTCTTTAATACCCAAGTTCAAATTGCCTTGGCCGTCAAAACTGGCATTAAAGCCCTGAAAGTCGCGGATGCGGGGACACGCAATGCAGATGAAGCGTTCCATGAACTCATACATCTTGGCACCGCGCAGCGTGACACGCACACCGATCGGCATACCTTCCCTTAACTTAAAGTTAGAGATGGATTTTTTTGCACGGCGCACCTGGGCGGCTTGCCCGGCAATCGCGGTTAAATCTTCCTTGGCCACTTCAAGGGCTTTGATGTCTTCGCGGGCATCTTTTACACCGATATTGATCACGATTTTCGTCAGTCTCGGCACAGCCATCGGGCTCTTGACGTTCATATCTTTAAGTAACGCCGGAAGCACTTTTTCACGGTAAAGCGTTTGCAACCGGGGCTGGTAGCCTTCGGGCGCTTTCGTTACGTTTTTGGTTTCTTTCTTAGTCATTTTCACTTACCTAGATTAAATGATCGGCTCATTGCATTTACGGCAGACGCGTGTTTTTTTACCGTCGGCCGCAATTTGCATTTTAGGCGTCATGGCTTTTTTGCATTTGCTGCAAACAACGGCCACATTAGAAGCGTTTAACGGCGCTTCCATCTTGATAATTCCGCCTTGTTTATTTTGAGAAGGTTTCACGTGTTTGGAAATCATATTTACGCCGGTTACCACAACGGTATTTTTGGACGGATTTACAGATTTCACTTCACCCTTCTTGCCTTTGTCCTTACCGGACAATACTAAAACGGTATCTTTTGTTTTAATGTTCATACTATACCACCTCAGGAGCGAGCGAAATAATCTTCAGGAAGTTCTTTTCGCGTAACTCTCTGGCAATCGGGCCAAATACACGGGTGCCTTTGGGTTCGCCATTATCGTTGATGATGCAAACTGCATTGTCATCAAAGCGGATATAGGAACCGTCTTTACGTCTTTTTTCGCGGGCTACGCGCACAACGACAGCGCGGACCACGTCGCCTTTTTTAATGGCGGAGGTAGGGATCGCATCCCGAACGGAGCACATAATAACATCTCCCAGAGTTGCGATATCCCGATGATGGCCGCCGCGCACCTTAAAGCATTGCACTTTACGGGCGCCGGAATTGTCAGCCACATTGACGATGCTTCTTAATTGAATCATACTTTAATAACTCCGTATTTACAACTTAAGCTCTCGCTTTTTCTACAATTTTGCTCACGCGCCATTTCGTCGTTTTAGAAACGGGGCGGGTGCTCATAATTTCCACTTTATCGCCGATTTTGGTTTCGTTGGCCTCATCATGCGCGTGGAATTTAGCCGCTCTTCTGAGCGTTTTGCCATAGCGTTCATCGTGCACTAAGCGTTCTACGCGGACGGTGCGGGTTTTGTCCATCTTATCGGACACAACAACACCCGTCAGCACTTTTCTTTTGGCACGTGTTTCTTTATTTTCCATGGTTTAAACCTCTATTTTTGCTCTTTCTTTTGGTTAATCAGCGTTTGCAAAAGAGCAATTTCGCGTCTTACAGCACGGATTTCCATCGGATTAGAGAGCGGAGTCGTGCTGTGTTTGAAAAGAAGGTTAAATTTCTTTTCTTGGGCTTTGCCGAGTGCTTCATTCAGTTCGGCCAACGTTTTGTTTTTTAAAACTTCTTTTTCGTTCGTTTTCATAAACTACCTTCTGCTAACGAGTTTCGTTTTGATGGGCAGTTTGTCGGAAGCTAAGCGCATAGCACGTTTGGTATCTTCCAAGGTAGCGCCTTCCAATTCGAACAAAATTCTGCCGGGTTTCACCACTGCGGCCCAATATTCGGGTGCGCCTTTTCCTTTACCCATACGGGTTTCTGCCGGGTGTTTGGTGATGGCTTTATCCGGGAAAATGCGGATCCACAATTTACCTTTTTTCTTAATAAAGCGGGACAAGGTAATACGGGCAGCTTCAATCTGCCGGGCGGTGATCCATTTGGGTTCCAATGCTTTGAGCCCATATTCACCAAAGACCACTTCGGTTCCGCGTTTGGCGTTGCCTTTAATGCGCGGGGCGCTGAAGGGTTTGCGGTATTTTACTCTTTTAGGCATCAACATAAGTAAATTCCTCTATTTAACTTCCACTTCCGCGGCGGCAACTTCCGTTACCCCTTCGGTGGCACCGTTTTCCATATCGCGGTGTTTTTTCAACTCATTCATAATCTCTTTGGGAGATTTGGCAAAGTGAGTCCGTTTAAAGATCCACACTTTAATACCGATTTTACCGCTGATGGTATTGGCTTCGGTAAAACCGTAGTCAATATCGGCACATAAGGTGTGAAGCGGTACACGGCCTTCACGTTTCCATTCGGTACGGGCAATTTCGGCACCGCCTAAACGACCGGATACCATAATTTTAATACCCAGGGCTTTGCCGGAAAGGGCCTTTTCAATGGCTTTTTTCATAGCCGCACCGTAGTGGGCGCGTTTTTCCAGTTGCATCGCAATATTTTGTGCAACGAGTTGGGCATCCGTTTCCGGATTTTTAATTTCTACTACGTTGACAAAGGTTTTGCTGCCGGTCATGGCTTCTAATTCTTTGCGAAGGGCTTCAATATCAGCACCTTTTTTACCGATCACCACACCCGGGCGGGCAGTGTGAACGTTTACGCGCAAGAACGCACCGGCTCTTTCAATACCGACGTAACTGACGGCTGCCATTTTGAATTTGTCTTCAATCATCTGGCGGATTTCAAAATCTTCCTTGATGAGCGCAGGCATATTCTTCGGAGCAAACCAGCGGGAACGCCAATCCTGAATATATCCAAGTCTAATAGACCGGGGATGAATCTTGTGTCCCATAAATTAGCGACCTCCCTTCTTTTCGTCGGTGACGATAACAGTCAAGTGGCACATGCTCTTTTTGTATGGCATGGCGCGGCCTTGCGGACCCGGTTGGACTCTTTTGAGATGTCCGCTGGGACCTAAATTGGCAAAGGCTTCTTTAATGAATACTTTGCTAAAATCCAGCTTTTTGCCGGCTTTTACTTCCAAGTTCGCAGCAGCGCTGTGAATGGTTTTGGCTACTAAATCTGCGGTACGTTTAGCAACAAACGGCAACACATCTTCCGCCGCCTTCACGTTTTTACCGCGGATTTGATCCAATACCAAGTTTACCTTGCGGCTGCCAAAGCGTTGAAATTTAGCTTTTGCACAAGCTTCCATATCAAATCCTCAACTCTTATTTCAAGGCGGTGGAATCTTTCGTCATACCACCATGGCCTTTGAACAAACGGGTGAATGAGAATTCACCGAGTTTATATCCTACCATACGTTCGGATACGTAAATGGGAAGAAATTTCCGCCCGTTATGCACCAGGAATGTATGACCGACAAATTCCGGTACAATCGTGCAGGCTCTTGCCCACGTTTTAATAGGTTTCTTTTCGTTGGAAGCATTCATGGCTTGAACTTTTTCCAACAGGTTTAAATCCACAAACGGACCTTTTTTAGTTGATCTTCCCATACTTATTTAACCTTGTTTTTTCTTCTGTCGCTGACAATCATCCAGCTATACGCTTTTTTGGTAGAGCGTGTCTTTAAACCGCGGGTCTGTTGGTTCCACGGAGAGCGCGGAATGTTGCCGCCTTTACCGTGACCGCGGCCACCGCCCATCGGGTGGTCTACCGCGTTCATCGCGCTACCGCGTACCGTCGGGCGTTCGCCACGGTGGCGGTTGCGGCCGGCGTTACCAATGACAATGTTGGAATGGTCCACATTGCCTACTTGACCGATCGTAGCACAGCATGCGCTGGGCACTAAACGGATTTCGCCGGACGGCATCTTAATATGGGCGTAGTCGGCTTCTTTGGCCATAAGTTGAGCTTGGCTGCCGGCGCTGCGTGCAAGTTGTGCACCTTTACCGACTTTGAGTTCAATGGCATGGATAAAAGTACCTTCAGGAATATTTTTAAGAGCAAGGCAGTTACCCACTTTAATATCAGCGGCCGGGCCGGACATTAACACATCACCCACTTGTACGCCGAGCGGATGCAAGATATATCTCTTCTCACCGTCAGCATAGTTTAACAGACAGATACGGGCGCTGCGGTTCGGATCGTATTCAATAGATACAACTTTAGCAGGCACGCCATATTTTTCACGTCTGAAATCAATTTGTCTATAAGCGCGCCGGTGGCCTCCGCCAATGTGACGCACCATAATCATACCGGTGTTATTTCTTCCGCCGGTTTTGCGAAGACCTTTCGTTAAGCGCTTCTCCGGAGTCGTTTTCGTGATGTCGGAATAATCGGACACCGTGATCGTTCTGCGGGAAGGAGTATAAGGTCTAAATGACTTAATAGGCATAGTAAGCAGTTCTCCTTATGCTATTTCGATGTGGCTTCCACCATATCGATTTTATCGCCTTCTTTCAAAGTTACAAACGCTTTTTTATAATCGGGGCGTTTGCCTTCGAAGCGACCCATGCGGTGGGTCTTACCCGTTACGGAAATTGTGTTAATCTTTACAACGGTAACGTTGAAGATTTTTTCCACAGCGGTTTTAATTTCGCCCTTAGAGGCCGTCGCGGCGACCACAAAACCATAGCGGTTATGGGTATCGCGTTCGATTAAACTCTTTTCGGTTAAAAGAGGTTTTTTAAGGGTGGTATAGGTGGTCATTATTTGGCCTCCTTCACAAAAGTGCTGACGAGTTTTTCAACGGCATCTTTCGTCAAAATGACTTTGGTGCTGTTGAGCACTACATACGCATTGATGTCTTGCGCAGCCATGTGGGTAAGACCCGCCACGTTGCGGCAAGCCAAAGCGGCATTTTCGTCGGCAAAATTATCCATCACGAGCGGTTTGCGCCCGGCAGATAACACGTCCATAATTTCGGCGAACGATTTGGTTTTGGGTTCTTTGAGTTTCAAAGAATCTAATACGACCAAATTCCCTTCGGCGAGTTTAGACGATAAAGCCATCGCCAAAGCCGTGCGGCGTTTTGCCACCGGTAAATATTGGCGATAGGAATGCGGAGTCGGCCCGAAAGCAATACCGCCGTGGCGGAATTGTACGGCACGTAACGAACCCTGGCGGGCGCGGCCGGTGCCTTTTTGTTTCCACGGTTTTTTACCAGTGCCGGAAACTTCGCTGCGGGTTTTTGTGTCCGCTGTACCGCGTCTTTGGTTCGCCAAAAAAGCGGTAACGACTTCGTGCAAGAAAGTGGGGTTTGCTTTCACACCGAATAAACTATCCGGCAGGGCAATTGTCCCTTTTTCTTTACCTTTTATATCTAAAACTTTAGTTTCCATGGTCAAAGTCCTTATTTCTTGTTAGCGGCCTTAGAAGCAGACACTTTGTGTTGCTGCGGCGCTACATAGTGTTTTTTGTATTTGGAAGTTTCTAAGACGGAAACGATGGAGCCCTTGGCACCCGGAACGGAACCTTTTAAGAAGATAAGACCGTTTTCGTTGTCCACTTTAATAACTTCAATTTTAGCAACCGTATGGGTGGTGGTGCCGTAATGACCAGCCATGCGTTGGCCGGAAAGCACTTTACCCAAAGAGCGGCGGGAACCCAAAGAACCCGGAGCGCGGCTGCGGTCGGATTGACCGTGCGAATCCGGTTGGCCGGCAAAGCCATGGCGTTTCATACCGCCGGCAAAGCCGTGTCCTTTGATTTTACCCTGCACGTCTACATAGTCGCCGGGTTTAAAGATTTTTTCGAGTGAAATGACTTGACCAATTTCAAAACCGTTCACATCGGCAACACGGCATTCTTTCATGTGTTTGACCGGGGTGGTATTGGCTTTTTTGAAGTATCCAAGTTCAGGTTTGTTGAGTTTGCTTTCTTTCACTTCGCCAAAACCCACGCATACGGCGTTGTAGCCGTCTTTTTCTTGGGTTCTGACACGCACAACCTTGCACGGACCCGCTTTTACAACGGACACGCCGTACAGATTGCCTTTTTCATCAAAGAGTTGCGTCATCCCGATTTTTTCGCCGATTACGAAGCGAAAGGTTTCGGGCGCTTCTTTGACAGTTTCTGCTTTGGCCGCTTCAGCAACGGGAGTTGCCTCTTGGGCACCAGCAGCATTTTTGATTTCTTCTGTCATAGTTTCGTCAGTTTCCTAATTAGTTGCTTTTAATGGCCACATCTACACCGGCGGGCAAATCCAATTTCATGAGTTCGTCCACAGTTTTAGAGGTGGGGCTTTTTAGATCAATCAAGCGTTTATGAATGCGCATTTCAAATTGTTCTCTGCTTTTTTTGTCGGTATGGGGAGAGCGAAGTACGGTGTACTTTTTAATCCGAACCGGCAATAATACAGGACCGGCCACGATGGCGCCCGTTTTTTGAGCCGTTTCCACGATGCGGGAAACAGAGGCGTCCAACATGCGATGGTCATAAGAACGCAATTTAATGCGGATTCTTTCTTGGCCAATTACATTGGCTTTTTTAGCTGTTTTTTCTGCCATTTTATTTATTTTCCTTCACTTTTTTTACAAAAAATTTATCGGCAGAAACTCCCTTTCCGGTCCGTCTTTTCCGTCGGGCCGGTTAGGAATTTTTGCCTCTCTTGCTAATTTACGTACATTTTATTATACCAAATTAGCAGGCGTTTGTGCTGTTTCTTTTAGAGCGGTTCACCTTTGCGCTTGGAAAGCAAACAACACGTAAATTCGCTTAGATATATTGTATAATAATCGCGAAGTTGTGTAAAGAGGGGAAATTAGAATAATTTTTTATATTGCTCCTGGCACAACCCGGTATAGACAAAACCCGCACCAATAATGCCGGCAAAACCGCCCTGGACCTAGCGCAAAAAAAGGTTTGAGGAAATCGCCGGGTTGCTAGAAAATAAATAAAAAAAGTCATTTCAAACTTGATTTGGAATCTTCTACGCATGCCGTTTTATGATAACAACAATCGTTGAAGATCCTGAATCAAGTTCAGGATGACTTGTTAGGGAAGAATTTGCTATACTAGCCAAAGTACGCTTTTTGTGAGGCCTCGCTATGAAAACCGATTTTGAACTAAAAATTATTAAAGATTACCCCAAACCGGGTGTGAATTTTATTGATATTAACCCAATTTTGCACCATCCGGATCAATTTTCTGCCGTCATCAATGACTTATGCGAAAAAATAACCGGGCGTTTGTCCGCGGAAGATTTAAAATCCGTGGCCGTTATTGCCCCGGAAGCGCGCGGGTTTATCTTTGCCGCTCCCGTGGCTTATAAACTAGGACTCCCCCTCCTGCTTATCCGCAAAGAGGGCAAAATTCCCAACAACCCTTATCCCTTCCGTATTACCAACGAATATACTTCGTACAATATGGAAGTGGACGGCGAATTGTTAGCCAAATATAACCGCTATATTTACTTGGATGATATTTTGGCGACCGGGCAAACGTTAGCGTCCGTACGCAACGCGTTGCAAGCAAGAAACAAAGAACTTGTGCTTTCCTTACATGTGACGCAAGTAGCCGCCTTGGCACCCGTACGTGCACAAAACGCAGATTTAAAAAACTTGCCGATAGAAACCATCCTGTAAATTGCACAACTAATTGCTTGACAAAACCGCCAAAGTTTTACACAATGAGGTACTTACTTGATTTGCTCCCCGCACACACTATACACGGAGCGTAATTATGAAAAAAGGACTATTATATACGTTAAGTTTTATCGGTTTATTGGTATTGTGCGCATGTGAACCCGATGATGAAGATTTTGCAAACCTCAATGTGCGCACCTATTCGTCAGGGGAGACATCTCCCTCCGGCAAAAGAGTGATAGATCCGGAACCAAATAACCCCTATCCTTTGTACGTGTTCCCTGCATTGGACAAAACCGAACCGGATTTTGCCTTACACTTGGCTTCATCCAACATTTTTAAAAACTGGGCTGAGTATCAAAATGCACCTGCGTATTCTAGCCGTGCCGTCGTGGCTGCTATTTATGCCACCGACTGCAAAGATTGTTACGCCCAAGCGCCCTTTTTTGTACAACTGGCTAAAGATTTTGCAAACACGGATGCGGAATTTGCTGTTTTATTTACCGAAAATGACCCGGAAGAAATAAACACCTGGGATTGGATAAAAAATTTTAAGAAAAATATACAAGATAACGGCGTTACCAATTTAGGCATCTATTACAGTTCGGAAGATTTTTGTAAAAAAGGTCTCTGTAAATCTTCTCCTAACGTGATGGTGGACTTTATTTCCGGCGATAAAGTGCAAAAAAGTTTAATAGGATTTCCATTGGATCCTAACGGTCCCATTACTCCACAGCAGGCCGCATTTAATTATGAGCAAGCGACCCGCTCGCTGTTAGGCATGGAGTAGTTACCGTTATGGATATGCGCCGGCAAGGAAATACAATTTTTGAATAGAAAATTTATAAGACCCATGATTTTACAGCAAGATAAAGGAATATCCCTCTTGGGACTTTTGATAGCATTGTTACTGATTGTGATTTTGCTGAAAATGCTATTACCCAAATACCAACAAACAACCGTCAAAACACAACAGCAAACCCGGCAAACGTTACAGCAGGTGCGCCAAACATTGCAACAGGCAGAGCAAGCCGCTGCAAAACGTGCCAATATAGACGAAGGTTTTTAAGCGAAAACCATTTGCATGTAAAAAACGCAGACCTAAAAAGTCTGCGTTTTTAATACCAAATTTTCCTTTTTTATTTAACGGAATAATTGGGGCGCGCTTTGGGTTTACTCTTGCAAGTACCACGTTCGCACCAGGTTTCAATATCCGTATAGCACATTTGGAGCGTGCAAACGGCTTTGGCACATTCTTTTTCCCAGCGCGGACGCAAGGCCAACGCCGCCGACTGGTTGACAACTTCTTTGCCTTGGCACAAACAGCACCCTTTGCTGACAACGGCACAATCCGCATCAATTTGGCATGCTTTATCGGCCGATTCCAACGCCTGCGTGTAGTTTTTGGCTTTTACGTTAATAGGCTGATAGCCGATTTCTTGCGAGGCGCATCCCGCAAAGAGGAACGCCGCTCCTAATAACCCTGCTACTTTTAAATTCATAAATTCCCTCCCTCTTATAAGATTATTATACATAAAAAGGCCACCCAACAGGGTGGCCTTTTTTGTTGCTTTGAAACTATGCTTACGCGGCTGCTGCCGTTTTGGCCGCCGTGCGTTTTTCAATAATCGCTTTGGCGACGTTGGCAGGTACTTCGGCGTAGTGGCTCGGTTCCATTGTAAACGAAGCGCGCCCTTGAGACAAGGAGCGTACGTTCGTGGCGTAACCGAACATTTCAGCCAGCGGTACTTCGGCACGGACGTAGCGGACGTTTCCGCGTACACCCATTTCGCCGATTTGACCGCGGCGGGAACTTAAATCGCCGATAATATCACCCAAGTTAGCTTCCGGAGCGACCACTTCTACTTTCATGATCGGTTCCAAGATAACCGGGTTAGCTTTTTTGGCACCGTCTTTCAATGCCATAGAAGCCGCGATTTTAAATGCCATTTCGGAGGAGTCCACTTCGTGGAAGGAACCGTCAAACACGGCCACTTTAATATCCACCAAGGGGTATCCGGCTATAGCACCGGAATCCAACGCTTCGCGGCAACCTTTTTCAATAGCAGGGATGTATTCTTTCGGAATGCGGCCTTGGGTGATTTCGTTAACGAATTCAAACCCTTTGCCTTTTTCCTGCGGTTCCAAGCGGAGGAATACGTGCCCGTATTGACCGCGACCACCGGACTGACGGACGAACTTGGTTTCTTGTTCCACCGTCTTGGTGATGGTTTCGCGGTAGGCTACTTGCGGAGCGCCGACGTTGGCCTGCACGTTAAATTCGCGTTTCATGCGGTCAACAATAATATCCAAGTGAAGTTCACCCATACCGCTGATGACGGTCTGAGCGGTTTCTTCGTCGGTGCGGACGCGGAAGGTTTGGTCTTCTTCGGCTAAGCGCGCCAAGGCGTTGGACATTTTTTCTTCGTCAGCTTTAGATTTCGGTTCTACAGCAATAGAGATTACCGGTTCCGGGAAGGTAATGCTTTCCAGCACAATCGGAGCATCCGGCGAGCAGATGGTTTGACCGACGCGGGAGTTTTTAATAGCTACCGTGGCGGCAATTTCACCGGCGGAGAGTTCTTTCACTTCTTCGCGTTTATCAGCCATCATACGCATCATACGGCCGAAGCGTTCGGTGGCATTTTTGCCCGGGAAATAAACCGCATCCCCGGCTTTAATAGTACCGGAATAAATGCGGAAGAAACTGAGTTTACCGACAAACGGATCGGTCTGCACTTTAAAGATAAGTCCGCAGAACGGTTCGCTGTTGGACGGTTTGCGAAATTCTTCTTCGCCCGTGTTGGGGTTGGTCCCTTTGACGGCGGGGACATCTACAGGAGAGGGTAGATAGTCGTTTACGCAGTCTAGTAAGGGTTGAACGCCTTTGTTTTTGTAGGACGAACCGCAGATGACCGGGAAGAATTTCCCCGTCAGTGTACCTTTGCGGATAGCCGTCTTAATTTCTTTTTCGGTAAATTCGGTTTCACCATTTAAGTAGCGTTCCATGATGGCTTCATCAAAATCGGCCAATTTTTCAATCATTTCCGTACGATATTTTTTGGCGAGTTCTACAGATTCTGCCGGGATTTCTACTTCGTTAAAGGTGGCTCCGTTGTGGTCGCCGTCCCAAATGATGCCTTTCATTTTGACCAGGTCAATCACGCCGACAAATTTATCTTCGGCGCCGATAGGCAATTGAATCGGGCAGGCGTTACCGCCTAATTTTTCCTTAATGGAGTTAGCGGAGCGGATAAAGTCAGCCCCGATGCGGTCCATTTTGTTGATGTAAGCGATACGCGGAACGTGGTATTTATCCGCTTGACGCCACACGGTTTCGGATTGAGGTTCTACACCCTGTACACCGTCAAAGCAGCATACAGCACCGTCCAACACACGCAAAGAACGTTCCACTTCGGCCGTAAAGTCCACGTGGCCGGGAGTGTCAATAATGTTGAGTTGGCAATCTTTCCACACGCAGTAAATAGCGGCGGACGTGATTGTGATACCTCTTTCTCTTTCCTGTTCCATCCAGTCGGTTACGGAAGCACCGTCGTGCGTTTCGCCGATTTTGTGCACTTTACCCGTATAGTAAAGGATGCGTTCGGAAGTGGTGGTCTTTCCCGCGTCAATGTGCGCGATAATACCAATGTTGCGGATTTTCTCTAACGGATAGGTTTTAAATTCAGCCATATCTTAATTCCCGCTTAAAATTTGAAATGGGCAAAAGCGCGGTTGGCTTCGGCCATTTTGTGTACGTCTTCGCGTTTCTTAAAAGCCGTACCTTCTTTTTTGGAGCCCAAGATAATTTCTTCGGCGAGTTTTTCCGCCATCGGGCGACCTTTGCGGCTTTGCGCGGCACCAATCAGCCAGCGCATAGCCAGCGAAGTGCTGCGAAGCGGTTTTACTTCCGTCGGTACTTGGTAGTTAGCACCACCCACGCGGCGGGCTTTTACTTCCACGAGCGGGCGGACGTTTTCAATGCATTTGGTGAATACGTCTAATGCATTTTCTTTCGTTTTTTCCGCAATAATAGCCATAGCATCATCTAAAATGCGTTCGGCAGTAGTAGTTTTTCCTTCAAAATTTAATTTGTTAATGAACCGGCTCACGAGCACGGAATTATATTTATAGTCCGGCGCGGGTTGCGGTCTTCTGTCTCTGGGTCTTAAACCTTTTCTCGGCATACTTATTCAACTCCTAAAATTATTTTCCGGCTTTCGGTCTCTTTACACCGTAAAGAGAACGGCCTTGTTTTCTGTTTTCTACGCCCGAAGCGTCTAACGCGCCGCGGATGATGTGGTAGCGCACACCCGGCAAGTCTTTCACACGGCCACCGCGCACCAGCACGATAGAGTGTTCTTGCAAGTTGTGTCCCACACCCGGAATGTAAGCGGTTACTTCTACTTTAGAAGTCAACTTCACACGGGCGACCTTTCTCAAAGCAGAGTTCGGTTTTTTAGGGGTTGTGGTGTAAACACGGGTGCAGACACCGCGCCGTTGGGGGCAGGACTGCAACGCCGGGGATTTGGTCCGGTTGGACTCTTTTGCCCGTCCGTATTTTACTAATTGATTTACTGTTGGCATTACTTCTCTCCTGTTTATTTTTCTTTGCGTTTTTGTTCAAACTCTTTGGCTACTCTCCGGGCAGAAATACCAGTTCCCGCCGGGATCAAGTGGCCTACAATCACGTTTTCTTTTAAGCCGGCGAGTTCATCTACCTGGCCCGTGATGGCAGCATCCGTCAAGACTTTGGTTGTTTCTTGGAACGACGCCGCAGAAATAAATGATTCGGAAGCTAAAGACGCTTTGCTGATACCGAGTAAAATGGTTTCGGCGTCAGCCAACCGTTTGCCGGCCGCTTTCATTTTGGCGTTTTCGCGAAGCCAGCTTGCGCGGCTTAACACTTCGCCTTTTAAGAAATGCGTGTCTCCAGCATCCAGAATTTTTACGTTCCCTAACATCTGACGGACAATCACCTCAATATGTCGGTCATTGATGGTTACGCCCTGCAAGCGGTACACTTCTTGGATAGCGTTTAACAGGAACTCTTGTGCTTCTTTTTCACCCTTCACGCGCAGCACGTCGTGGGGGTCGATGGCACCGTCGGTAAGGGCTTCCCCTACGCCGACATGGTCACCTTCGTATACTACTAAGTGTTTGCCTTGCGGAATGCTATACTGCTTAACCTGGTTGGTTTCTTCGTTCCGCACGACAACTTCAATCAAACCTTTGGGCGAAGTTTCGAGGCTGACAATCCCTTCAAACTCGGAAATAATAGCCGGGTTTTTCGGTCTTCTGGCTTCGAACAATTCGGCAATACGCGGTAAACCGCCGGTAATATCTTTGGTTCCGCCCGCTTCGCGCCCGATTTTAGCAAGCACGTCGCCGGGTTCTACTTCTTCCCCGTTTTCTACCATCAGAATTGTATCAATCGGCAACGGGAAGTTAATTTTCTTGCCTTTGCCTTCAATGCTGATGCGCGGGTTTTTCTTACCCATGCGGCTAGCCGTAATTTTGCGTTCAATAACGCCGGTTACTTTGTTGCGTTCTTCTTGCAGGGTAATACCTTCCACCACATCCGTTAAGCGGACTGTACCGGAAACTTCGGCCAAGACCGGGATGGAGTGCGGGTCCCATTCAGCAAGCAAAGAACCTTTTTTCACGGTATCTTTATCACTGGTATAGATAGAGGCACCGTATTGAATCTTGTATTCTTTAATTGTACCATTTCCAGCAGTCACAAAGATAGAGCCATTTCTGGAAATACAAATTTTATTATCGTAACGGTTCGTAATAATCTTTACATCTTTGAACGTTACTTTACCGTCAATTTCGGCCACCGCCTGACTGCGAGAGAGCACGCGGGAGGCCGTACCACCGATGTGGAACGTACGCAAGGTTAACTGCGTACCCGGTTCCCCAATGGACTGGGCCGCAATAATACCCACGGAATCTCCCGGGTTGCTCTTGGACGAAGTAGCCAAGGACAAACCGTAACATTTGGCACAAACACCAAACGGGGCTTCGCAGGTAAGTACGGAGCGGATACGAACAGATTCTACGCCATACTTTTTGACAAGTTTGCTTTGTTCCAAAGTAATTAAATCGCCTTCTTTAATGATGGTTTTATCTTCTTCGGTACCGTCAGCCTTTTTGACTTTTACCACCACGTCTTCTAACGCGGTGCGGCCCAAAATACGTTCTTCAATGGGTTCTACCATTTCTTCGCCACTCATTAAAGATTTTACTACGATACCGTTGTGCGTACCGCAGTCTTCTTCCGTTACTACTACGTTGTGAGCAACGTCCACCAAGCGGCGGGTTAAGTAACCGGCGTCGGCCGTTTTCAAAGCCGTATCGGAAAGACCTTTACGTCCGCCGTGCGTAGAGATGAAGTATTCTAGCACCGACAACCCTTCACGGAAGTTAGCGGTAATAGGGCTTTCAATAATTTCACCCTGACCGCCGGTCAGTTTCTTCTGCGGTTTAGCCATTAGACCGCGCATACCGGCGAGCTGGCGCACCTGCTGACGAGAACCGCGGGCACCGGAGTCCGCCATTAAATAGACGGAGTTAAAGCGTTGACCGCTGTGTTCTTTGTTGTTCGGATCGTACGGGGCTTCTTCAAATTTTTTCATTTCTTTGAAGAGTTCGTTGGCTACATCATCCGTAACGCGGGTCCAAATATCAATAACTTTGTTGTAGCGTTCGCCTTCGGTAATGATACCGGCTTCGGCTTGCGCTTGAATTTGTTTAACTTGTTTTTTCGCGTCGTCAATATATTTTTGTTTGACGGACGGAATCGTCATATCGGCAATGGAGATGGACAAGCCGGACAAGGTAGCGTAGTGATACCCCATCTTCATGATGTTGTCCAAGAGTTGCACGGCTTCGTAGCGGCCGTATTTTTTGCTCTTATAGCATTCGTCTACCAAGGCACCGAGTTCTTTCTTGCCGACCGTTTTATTGATAAATTCCCAACCTTTCGGCAAGGCTTGGTTGAAAATAATGCGTCCCACGGAAGTAAAATCTTTCCATTTGGAAGCATCTTTTTCATCTTTAGCCGAGAGTCCGGGTTCCGGGATAGCGTTAATACCGCGCACTTTGATTTTGGCGTGGTAAGAAAGTTTGCCATATTCCAAGGCGACCAAAGCATCTTCTTTGCTACCGAAGATAGAACCTTCGCCAATATCGCCGTCTTTAATTTTGGTTAAGAAACTGACACCTAACACCATATCGTGAGACGGAGCGGCAATCGGTTTACCGGAAGCGGGAGACAAAATGTTGTTAGAAGCCAACATCAACGTGCGGGCTTCCATTTGGGCTTCCAACGAAAGCGGTACGTGTACAGCCATCTGGTCACCATCGAAGTCAGCGTTGAAAGCGGCACAGGTTAACGGGTGAAGTTGAATAGCTTTACCTTCAATCAGTACCGGTTCAAAGGCTTGAATACCCAAGCGGTGCAAGGTCGGAGCGCGGTTTAACATGACCGGGTGCGATTTGGTTACTTTTTCCAAAATATCCCAAATTTCCGGGCGGACACGTTCCAACATTTTTTTGGCGGACTTTAAGGTTACGCCTTCTTTTTTCATCAGTTCACCAATGATGAACGGTTTGAAAAGTTCCAAGGCCATCAGTTTGGGCAGACCGCATTGGTGGAGTTTCAAGTTCGGACCTACCACAATTACGGAACGGCCGGAATAGTCCACACGTTTACCGAGTAAGTTTTGGCGGAAACGACCATGTTTACCTTTGATGTTATCGGACAAAGATTTAAGCGGTCTTCCACCGGCACCAATGAAGAATTTACCGCGGGCACCGTTTTCAATGAGTGCGTCCACAGCTTCTTGCAAGAGGCGTTTTTCGTTGTAAATCATCACTTCCGGCGCGCGCAAGGATTCAATGTGTTTCAAGCGGTTGTTGCGGTTGATGATTCTTCTGTACAAGTCGTTTAAGTCAGAAGCGGCAAAGCGGCCACCATCTAACGCGACGAGCGGGCGCAAGTCCGGCGGGATGACGGGCAATACGCTTAAGATCATCCATTCCGGGCGGTTACCGCTTTCTTTAAATTCTTCCATGGTTTTGATACGGCGCACGAGTTTGGTGCGTTCCATTTCGCTTTGCGTATTACGCAATTGTTCATGCAAAGCCGGAATTTCTTTATCAAAATCAATGCCTTCCAAAAGTGTTCTAATGGCCGGAGCCCCAATATCTACTTTTAAGCGGGAACCGTGTTTTTTGCGGGCTTCGCGCACTTGCACGTCGGATAAAAGGGTACCTTTTTTGTAATCCACACGGCCGGTTACACTGTCTACGCAATCTTCAATCACTACATAAGCAGCATAGTAAACGACACGTTCCAAATCCGTCGTGCGCATATCCAACAGAATACCGATACGGGACGGATTTTTGCGTAAAAACCAAACATGGGCTACCGGTACAGCCAATTCAATATGGCCCATCCGTTCACGGCGGACTTTAGATTCCGTAATTTCTACGCCACAGCGGTCGCATTTAATACCTTTGAATTTTACCCAGCGATATTTACCGCAGGAACATTCATAGTCTTTCGTTGGCCCGAAAATACGTTCACAGAACAGCCCGTCTCGCTCCGGTTTAAGCGTGCGGTAGTTGATGGTTTCCGGTTTTTTTACTTCGCCGAAAGACCAAGCCATAATTTGTTCCGGGCTGGCAATGCCAAGTTTAATGGCGTCAAAGTCAAAGAAATTTAATTCGTTTAATTGTTTAACTTTTTTCGTTTGCATGGTTCAAATCCTCGGCTTATTTAGCGGCTCCGGCTTTATCTTCAGCCTCTTGTTTGGCTTCCGTTTTTTCTTCGGAAGCGGACGGTTCTTTCTCGCCGTCGCCTACTTTTTTAAGCAGGTCCACACTGAGGCCTAACGCTTGGAGTTCTTTCACGAGTACTTTGAAAGATTCCGGCACGCCGGGCTGCGCAGGCGTTTCGCCTTTGACGATGGATTCGTACATCTTGGTCCGGCCGACAAAATCGTCAGACTTGACCGTTAAAAATTCCTGCAAGGTATAGGTAGCACCGTACCCTTCCATGGCCCACACTTCCATTTCCCCGAAGCGCTGACCACCGAACTGGGCTTTACCGCCTAACGGTTGGCGCGTAATCATGCTGTAAGGCCCGGTAGAGCGGGAGTGTACTTTGTCTTCTACCAAGTGGATCAGTTTCATCATGTACATGTAACCGATCGTTACTTTTTCTTCAAACGGTTCGCCGGTTCTTCCGTCGTAAAGCGTAATACGGCAGTAATCGTCCGGTAAGTATTTGGCGGCATATTCTGCGCGCGCTTTACCCGTAAGACCTTTATCATCTAAGATTTTTTCTTTTGCTTTGCGTACTTGTTCCACTACTTCCGCTTCGCTCGGCCCGTCAAACACAGGCGTCGCGGCGTTGTAATGTAAGTAGTGAGCCGCCCAACCAAGCATGGTTTCCAACAGCTGGCCCACGTTCATACGAGAAGGAATACCTAACGGCGAAAGCACAATATCAAGCGGTGTGCCATCCGGCAAGAACGGCATATCTTCTTCCGGCAAGATACGGGCCACAACCCCTTTGTTTCCGTGGCGGCCGGACATTTTATCTCCTACGTGTAATTTGCGTTTAGAAGCAATATACACTTTGACCGATTTATTCACCGTTACGGCTAATTCATCCCCTTGTTTGGAGAATTCAATTTCCCGTTCGTAATGTTCCAGCGCTTTCTTTTCTAACAATTTGTAAAGCGCATTCAACCGGGCTTCTTCCTTCTTGAGGTCGGCTTCTTTCTTAATGGTTTGTTTAGCATAAGCCAACGCGCGTTTGCGTTGTTCTTTTAAAAGTTCCAAAGCGGAATCTTTTTCGCTTTCCAACGCATTCAAGCGGGCTTTTTCTTCTGCTTTTGTTAATTTTTCTTTGCGGACAAATACGCGCGTGCCTACTACTTTTCCGCTCGTTCCGGGCGGTACACGCAAGGAGGCATCCACCACGTCATCTGCTTTTTTACCGAAAATGACTTTTAATAAGCGTTCTTCCGGGGTGAGTTGTTGTTCGCCTTTCGGGGTTACTTTACCCACTAAAATATCTCCCGGTTCCACCACAGTAGCCGGCAACACAATCCCATCATTATCCAAGTGGGAAAGAGCATCGGCACCGATATTGGGAATATCGCGGGTGATTTCTTCCGCACCCAATTTGGTGTTGCGGGCGTCCATGGTAAATTCGTGCAAGTGAATAGAGGTAAACACGTCGTCTTTTACCAGACGGCTGGACACCAAAATAGCGTCTTCGTAGTTATACCCTTCCCAGCACATAAAGCCAACGAGCATGTTGCGCCCTAAAGCGAGGTATCCGTTATCCATGGACGGACCGTCCGCAATAACCTGACGGGCTTTTACATTATCCCCGGCTTTTACAATCGGATGTTGGTTGATACATGTATCATTGTTAGAGCGTTTATATTTTAACAGTTCGTACACATCTTGCGAACCGTCTTTGGCTTCAATAATAATTTTAGAAGCATCCGCAAATTGTACACGGCCATCGCGGCGCGCCACCATGGAAGTTCCCGAATCGCGGGCGACTTCGTGTTCAATACCGGTGCCCACATAAGGGGCTTCCGGCATGAGAAGCGGCACTCCCTGGCGTTGCATGTTACAACCCATCAAAGCGCGGTTAGCATCGTCGTGCTCTAAGAACGGAATCAAGGCCGCAGACACGCTGATTACCTGAAGCGGAGAAACGTCCATGTAGTCCACGTTTTTCGGATTAACCATGGGATAATCGGAGCGGACACGGCAAGCCACCAGGTCGGCATCTAATTTACCGTCTTTCGTGGTGGGAGTGTTCGCCTGAGCCACGAGTTTGTCGTCTTCAGCATCTGCGGTTAAGTTTTCAATTTGGTCCGTTACTTTTCCGTTGACTACTTTACGATAAGGCGTTTCAATAAGGCCGTACTTGTTTACTTTAGAATAGCAGGCCAACGAAGTGATTAACCCAATGTTCGGACCTTCCGGCGTTTCAATCGGGCAGACACGGCCGTAGTGCGTATAGTGTACGTCGCGCACTTCGAAGCCGGCACGCTTTCTGTTAAGTCCACCGGGACCTAAGGCAGACAAACGGCGTTTATGAGTCAATTCCCCTAACGGATTAATTTGATCCATAAATTGGGAAAGTTGCGAAGTTCCGAAGAATTTGCGGATAATCGCTTGTACCGGTTGTGCATTGACAAGGGCACGCGGCGTAAACGACGTAAGTTCGCGGTTCATGCGGTCACGCGCCGTTTTGGCCATTTGCGATAAACCGATACGAATTTGGTTTTCCAACAATTCCCCGATTCCGCGAACACGACGGTTTCCTAAGTGGTCAATATCGTCCACTTTAAAGGAAAAATTTTCTCCATATTCTTTTTGGATCTCTTCACCGGCGTTTAAAGCGAGTAAATATTTCACCGTTACAATCACATCTTCCGGCGCCAAAGTACGGCGTTTTTCAGATGGTTTTTGGAATTTTTTGAATTTAAATTTGCTAATCAAATCAAACATATTCGCAAATTTTTTGTTGATTTTGTAGCGGCCGACAAAACTCAAATCATAGCGGCGGATGTTGTCAAAAATCAAATTGTTCAGGAAGGATTCAGCTTGTTCTTTGACTACAAAATCTTGTCCGCGCATCTTTTTGTAAATTTCGGCTTGGGCTTCTGCGGCGGTGCGGATGGAATCTTTGCGGTGTTCCAACGTCGCTAAAATACCCGGGTCATCCTGACGCGGTTTACCCGAAATTACTTTAATCGTTTTTACTTTCTTTTCAATAAGCGTTTTGAAAAGTTTATCATCAATCGGCAAGGCGGCTTTTTCATCTAAGTTCCAAAGCACTTCCCCTGTAGCCGGATCGTAAATATCATCCGCCGCATAGCGGCCGATTACATTGTCAAGACTGCTGGGTTTAACTTCAATATCTTCACATTTATAAAAAGTTTGGATAATTTGTGCGTTGGTCTCCAAACCGCAGGCACGCAGGAAAGTGGATGCTAATACTTTTTTCTTGCGGTCAATGCGGACCCACAAGGCGTTCATTAAGTCAAACGAGAATTCAATCCAGGCTCCGCGGTACGGAATAATACGCGCTACATAGAGGCGTTTACCGAAGGTGGACTGTTTCTTTTCTTCGTCTTCTTCAAAAATAATACCCGGAGATCGGTGCATCTGGCTAACAACCACACGTTCCGCGCCGTTAAATACGAAACAACCTGCATCCGTCATTAAAGGTAAATCGCAAAGGGTTACATCCTGATCGGAGGCTTCTTTCATTTTACCGTTTTTCTGTTTTACATATAAGCGCATCCACGCTTTAAGCGGGGCAGAATAGGTGCTGTCACGAACGGTGGCTTCTGCCGGGGTAGCATACCGCGGAGAACCCAGTTCATATTTCAAAAATTCTAAGCGCATGCTCCCGTCGGGGGCTTCAATCGGAAATACGTCTTCAAAAGCGGCTTGCAAGCCCTTGAGTTCCCGTTTCGCAGGCGATACATTGAGTTGCAAAAAATCCACGAAGGACTGCTTTTGCATATCCAACAGGTCGGGCAAGGGAAGTTGGGTGGAAATTTTGCCAAAATTTGTTTGTTTTTCAATCATGTCTGTTCTTCCTGAAGTTGCCATGCTAACCCCGCAACGCACATTTGGTTTTAGCAATGGTGGCACCCAACGCTTCTAGGGTGCGAATCCCAACCCCCGAAACCGGGGGCTGGGATTAATGAGAGTCTGTTGACTATTTGAGTTCGACGGTACCGCCGGCTTCAGTAATTTTCTTTTTAAGTTCTTCAGCTTCGGCTTTGGCAACGTTTTCTTTCACGGCTTTCGGAGCACCTTCCACGAGGTCTTTGGCTTCTTTCAAGCCCAAGCCGGTAATTTCGCGAACTACTTTAATAACGCCGATTTTTTTGGCAGCGTCTACAGCGGTCAACACGACGTTGAATTCATCTTTTTCTTCAGCGGCAGCAGCAGCCGGAGCGGCAGCAGCGGCAACAGCTACGGCCGGAGCAGCAGCTTTTACGCCGAATTTTTCTTCAATCGCTTTCACGAGTTCGGAAAGTTCCAAAACGGTGAGTTCAGCGATCGCATTTACTAATTCATCTTTGGTCATTTTAGCCATTTTATTTATTCCTTTTATTTCTAGAGTAGCGGCCTTCTGCTTAACCGGGTTAAGCCCGTACCTTTATCCCTTTCGGGGCTACTACCGCACTTGGCGGGTTTAGATTTTACCAGTTTTCAGTTGGCTGCTAAAGCCAACTGAAAACCTGACGCGTTATTTTTGCTTGTCTTCCAAAGCCTTGATAACGTAGGCAAAATCCCGTATCGGAGCTTGCAATACTTGCGCGGATTGTGCAACGGCGTTGTACAATGCACCGGCCAACTTGGACAAGTTTTCTTCTTTGGTACCAATGGTAGCCAATTGTTTCACTTGTGCTTCGTCGTACCAGACACCTTCCGAATAGCAAGCACGCAGCTTCAAAGCCGCATTCTTTTTCTGAAAGTCCACCAAGGCTTTTGCAACGGCAGCAATATCGCCGCCTACCGCAATTGCCGTCGGCCCTTGAAAGAGTTTTTCGTCCGCTCCTTCAATATTGGCTTGTTTGATGGCATGTTCCACAATAGCGTTTCTTTCCACGCGGAATTTTGCTCCCGCGGGAGTTAACGCTTGGCGCACCGCTTCCATTTCGGTAAATTTCAAGCCTTGGTAGGCTGTGAAAAATACGGTGCCGCCGGTGGTAATTTCAGAAGCCAAGTCTTGCGACTTTTGTTTCTTTTGGTCTTTTGTCAGGTTCATTTTTTTGCCTGTTTTTTAACGAAAACTTGTGGTGTATTTTTCTCTTTTTACAGACAGAGAAAACGACAGCCACAGACCCCTTCCCAACATCTTTTCCGTCGGGCAGAGTCATGGTTCTCGTTCAAATCGGGTTTTACTACTACTTAAATTTTATCAAGTTAATCTGCCTAATGCAACCCTTTTTGCATACGTTCTATCCGCAGATTACTTACATATTATAACAAAATCCGTTTTGGCGCGCAAGCAGATCAAACTAATAGTTAAAGGGTTGTCTATCAAGCAGGTCTGATAGATTATCAATCCGGTCCGGTTGCTTAGCAAGGCTGCCTTGTTCTTGTTTGGTCCTCTTCTTATCCGTTTTTACAGATACAGGGCTAAAAATCTTATTAGAAAAATATTCTTCGGCTTGTTTTTGTTCTTGTTCTTTTTGGTAACGCTTATAGGCCGCATGAGACATCATGGCCATAGAGGAATCTCTTTCCAAGGGGCCTAAAGCCTCAACCTGCTTTTGCAGGGAGGCATTTTCTGCTTCTAAAAAATGGACTAATTCTCCTAAGGAGTAGTCTTTTTTCCGCATTTCTTCCCAATTTTTTTCCCCTTCTATAACGCCTTTATGTGAACAAATGGTGGCAAAATTTTTCTCAATCTGTTCAAAAAGAGTCTGCAAACGCGGATCTTCTGCCCAAAAACCGCGGGCTAGCGCCTGGGATTTTATTTGCCACAAGTTGTACCATTCATTCGCGTGTTCCGATATCCACCAATAAGGAGGACGTGCCCAGTATTTTTCCAAACTCATGTATCCTTCTTTTTGCGCCAAACGGATTCGCTCTTCCTGCGTCTTCTTTGCACGATTAACCAAGTGTTCAAATTGCGTAGGCGACATAAGCAGCGGGTATCCTATATGTTCATCCATCCCTTGCCAAGGAATCTTTCCCAGCAAACCCATTTTTTCAAGAAGCTCAAATTCAATTTTTGCACACTTCGCTGTTTCCTCACGCCTCAGGGATTCGGTTTCTCTATCATATTCCATAACACGTTCGTTGATAACTTCGGCGGAAACCTCATACGGATAAGGAAAAAGGAGTTCCGCCACCACTAAAGAAAAAAGATAAGGTTTCCCCTCCGCATCCTTGAATTGAATTTCTTCTTTCGACTCGTCGGGTTCCCAGGCAGACTGCTCCCCCTGTTGTGAGATCTTCCAGCTTAAATAAACCGGGTAACGGCAACTGCTTGAAAACCCCTCTGCAAAAGAAATCCTTTGTTCCACGACCGTATCCCCATTTTCATTTTGCATCACATTCCAGTAAATAGTGGCTACACCCTGTTCTTTTCCAGGAGCAGAATAGAACAACTCGTTTCCATTCGTTTGCCCAGGGCCGAATTGCCACTGCTCGTTTAACCGATGAATTTCGCCGGAAGTTTTTAATAAACTCTCCTGGATAAAACTTTCCGGCATTCCTTCTGCATCTTCTATCATAGATGCCAGATTGTCATGCCCATTTTTTAGCCTTTTATACACATGAGAAGAAGCCTGCGTTTCTCCGGAAATCCCCTTATAAATTATTTGGAAATAATCTTCTAAATGCCCGGCTAAATCTTCTATTATCCCGTATACACGATCTCCCTGATAAAACAACTGCCATTCTCGCCCTTGTTGATCCGTCGCGGAGGAAATTTCTCCTTTTTGATTATACTTCCACGAAGTAAATAATGGAATATACTCCGGCAAATCGGAACGAACCGGCTCGTCAAACAAGTCAAATATTTTCTTTCTTTTAATCGCTCCCGTCCTCGTGTAGTAGGTAATGTAAAGTTTCTTTTCTATTTGTATAAAAAGGGGTGGGCGGTCAAGCATAAATCCGTTTTTATAATACGCTCCGTCCTCACACATACTTTGCCAACCGCTCGATTCGCCGCGTGAATAATGTTTGATGAGGTCAATAAGATTAATCAGCCCATCCACATCGCGGCAGCCAACCTCATGCGCAGTGCTCATCATACTATCCATCGGCCAGCTGGAACCATACTTAAAGCTTACGTTCGGCAGCGTCCCATTATCCTCATGCAGCCACTCTTTGGCACCCCCATGGTAAAGGTCTGAAAATCCCAACCAATGTCCAAATTCATGAGTTATAATCCTTTCCACTTCGACATCATTAAATTTAATCACCATGGTTTTGTCGAGTGGGCTATAAGCGCCCGTATAGAAAAAAGTCAGATCTTCAACCTTTTTTTTGCCGTCTAGAAAAATAACATCTGGTTTTGGAGCCTTTGAACGAGTTTTCACACGTTTATTAGACGAAGGGCATGGAACTTCTTCCAGTTCAAGCGGTTGTTCCAGCGCCGCAATAACATCTTCAAATTCGTCTTTATCCAGGCGTCGGTCCAGATATTCCAATGCCTTTAAGCGCCACGAATCCCAAGCAAAAGAAAACAGGGCGCTGGCTTTTTTCGATAATTTTTTTTGGGCTTCCCCATCCACAACATCCTCGTCGACACAGGCCGCATAATAAATTGTTTCCCCATCGATAACTTTTTCCAAATTTGTTTTTTTACCTTTTTTCAAAGCATCCTCTGTTTCTTGCATCAGAATCCAAGCCGACGACGAACCCGCCATCATACCCATACAAAAAATAAATAAAAAAATCTTTTTTAGCATAGTATCTCTCCACAAATCCCTTTGATTTTTTATGTTAGTATATTTTCTCCTATCTTGTAAATTGTTTTGCTACAATATGGATATGACACAAAAAACAACCCGCGAAATTTTTACGGTCCCCAACACCGGCTTGCCGGAAAATTTTATTCCCGGTTTGCCAAAGACGTTTAGTGCGTCGGGAGAAATTATCCACAACGCACGAAATCAAATCCGCGTGTACGACGTAAACAATCAAAAAGTAAACGTAAAAAAATTTTGCATTCCGCCTATTGTCAACCGCATCTTATATTCGTGGGGCTGGCGCATCCCCAAAGCAAAAAAGACATTTTTAAACGCACAGAAAATCGTCGCCCGTGGGTTTCAAACGCCAAGACCCTATGGCTACATCATTGAACGTAACGGCTGGATGATTAGTTTTTCATACTTTATCAGTCAGCAAGTGCTTGGAAAAAAACCCATTCGTGAGGCCGGATTTGATAAAGATTTAATTCGTGCGCTGGCCCGGTATACCGCAGATTTGCACCAAAAAGGTTTGATGCACAAAGACTATACTCCCGGAAACATTTTATATTCCGTGGAAAACGGAAAATACGATTTTTGGCTTGTGGATATTAACCGCTTCCGCGTGCAAGAAAAACCGATTGCTTTATGGCTAGTGGTGCAAAATTTGATGCAACCGTTTCACGAAGATGAGCCGCTTAAATTCTTTGTGCTGGAATATGCCAAAGTACGCGGGCTAAGCCCTAAAATTTATCTTCCGGTGTGGCTAATTCGCCATACCCGTAATTGTTACGATAAAACAAAACGCGCACTTAAAAAATTGCCCGGTGCCAATTTGTTACTTGGGAAACCACTAAAAAAATAGATTAAAAATCCCCCGGTTGTTTTACCGGGGGATTTTAATTCGTTTAAAATTTATTGTTTAACAACTCGCACCACGTCCGGAACGGCCATGGCGTCCAGCGCATTGATCCAGCTGACTTTACGTTGCGACGTTTCTTTGCCAAAGGAAACGATATCTTCTTTTTTACGGTCTGCGGATAGCAAATAGCGCCGATAAACATACTGTATAGACAAAGGAACACCTTTTTGGGAAGTTGTGCGAAATAAGTTAAATTCCAATATATTTCCCTCTATCATGATATACGAAACAAGCCCATCTCCCGTTTGTTCGTTGGATGCCAATATGTATTTAATGCCCGGATATTTCTTTGCGTAATTACCTGCAATATATTGCGCGATTTGTAGGGGAGAGGCATTGACTCCGTTAATTCTAGTGGGCGGATAATTTTTTCAAACAAAATTCGCACAGTTCTAGGCGCAAACGAGGAAGGTATACTGGCGGCACGCGCGCAAAAAATAAAACACCGAACTTATGGGGAGAGAAAAATAGCACAACAAAATAAAACTTTTCGGTATGTTTTCAAATTTGAGACAGATTTACACCGTATGTTACCCCGCAGCGTACGTCTGCAAGACAACGCAAAGCGTTGCAAGTACGTAAGGGGGAAATCGGTGCAAAGATGGCCAAATTTGGAAACCGTTAAATCGCGACATAACCCCCATTAAAAAGGCCCCTTTTTTATAAGGGGCCTCTTTAATGGACAGAGGCTTTGATGAGACCGACATCGATCTACTCTCTCAGCGCCGAATTGGGCGCCAATACCATCGACCCTTACGAGCTTAACTGCCGTGTTCGGAATGGGAACGGGTGTGACCTCGTCGGAATTAATATCAGTCTCATCAAAGCCTCTATGTTAAAAGAACAAATTTGAAAAGGAACCGTATTGCAACAATTCCTTTTACGTTGAAATCTTGCTCGCCGTTTACTAGACGGGTCATCACATCCTTTCAACGCTAGATAACTTAGAAAAGCGCAAGTGTTTTCACTTACATATTCTATTGGATTAAAGAATATGGCCAAGCCTCACGACCTATTAGTACAGATTAGCTGAACACATTACTGTGCTTACACACTCTGCCTATCAACCCGGTAGTCTTCCGGGGGTCTTCTGGGTAGTTAATCTACCAGGGAAACCTTATCTTGAGGCGGGTTTCACGCTTATATGCTTTCAGCGTTTATCCCTACCGAACACCGCTAATCAGCTATGCCTGTTTACAGACAACTGATATACAGGAGGTTCGTTCATCCAGGCCCTCTCGTACTATGGACAACTCCTCTCAAGTTTCCTGCGCATACAACAGATAGAGACCGTACTGTCTCACGACGTACTGAACCCAGCTCACGTACCACTTTAATGGGCGAACAGCCCAACCCTTCCCACCTGCTTCAGCGGGAGGATGTGATGAGCCGACATCGAGGTGCCAAACCGAGCCGTCGATGTGAACTCTTGGGCCCGATCAGCCTGTTATCCCCAGGGTAGCTTTTGTCCGTTGAGCGATGGCCCTCCCACGAGGGACCACCGGATCACTAAGTCCTGCTTTCGCACCTGTTCGGACCGTCGTCCTCACAGTCAAGCTCCTTTCTACCTTTGCGCTCAATGGCCGATTTCTATACGGCCTGAAGGAACCTTAGAACGCCTCCGTTACTCTTTAGGAGGCGACCGCCCCAGTCAAACTGCCCACCTGCCACTGTCCCCAACCCGGATTCACGGGTAATAGGTTAGAATCACAATCCACAAAAGCTGGTATTTCACTGTTGCCTCCACACCCCCCTCAAGGAATGTTTCAAAGGCTCCCAGCTATACTACGTATTGTAAACCGTAAGTCAATAACAAGCTACAGTAAAGCTCCATAGGGTCTTTTCGTCTTGTTGCATGCATCAAGCGTCTTCACTTGAACCACAATTTCGCCGAGCCCACCGTCGAGACAGCGGCTTCTTTGTTATGCCATTCGTGCAGGTCGGAACTTACCCGACAAGGAATTTCGCTACCTTAGGACGGTTATAGTTACCGCCGCCGTTTACCGGGGCTTAAGTTCGCAGCTTCGCCTTGCGGCTAACCACTCCCCTTGACCTTCCGGCACCGGGCAGGCATCAGGCCCTATACATCATCTTGAGATTTCAGCAGAGCCCTAAGTTTTTGTTAAACAGTCACGAAGCCCAATTCACTGCGACCCTTTCCCAACTATTGCTAGCCAGTACTTGGGCACTCCTTCTTCCGAAGTTACGGAGCTAGTTTGCCTAGTTCCTTGACGATGGTTATCTCGCGCGCCTTAGGATTTTCACCCCATCCACCTGTGTCGGTTTACGGTACGGTTATAGTAAGAACTCCCTACGAAGTTTTTCTAGGCAGCGTGATTGGCCCCCTTTGTAATCTTGCGATCACTCGTCTCAGTTTTCGACTTAGCCTCCGGACGGATTTGCCTATCCGAAGATGTCTACGACTTTTCATTGGCATATAGCCAACGGGGTTACTCTCCTGCGTCCCTCCCTAGGTTATGACGCGCTTACTATAGTTCCGGAATATTAACCGGATGTCCTTCGCCTACGCCTTTCGGCCTGAGCTTAGGCCCGACTGACCCTGAGCCGACGAACGTTGCTCAAGGAAACCTTAGATTTTCGGCGGGAAGGATTCTCACCTTCCTTATCGCTACTCATTCCAGCATTCTCACTTCTTGGCGCTCCAGCACTCCTTACGGTATACCTTCGCAGCTGCCAAGAACGCTCCCCTACCACTGTACAAAACCGAAGTAATGTACAATCCGTAATTTCGGTAGTATGCTTAGCCCCGAGTCATCTTCGGCGCAGATTCACTCGACTAGTGAGCTATTACGCACTCTTCAAAGGATGGCTGCTTCTAAGCCAACCTCCTAGCTGTTTAAGTAAATCCACATCCTTTACCACTTAGCATACATTTTGGGACCTAAATTGACGGTCTGGGCTGTTTCCCTCTCGCACGTGAAGCTTATCCCTCACGAACTGACTGCTGAAATATACGCCGAGGTATTCAGAGTTTGACAGACATCGGAAGGAGGGTCGCTCCCCCTAAATCTACCAGTGCTTTACCCCCTCGGGTTAAATTTCAACGCTAGCCCTAAAGCTATTTCGGGGAGAACCAGCTATCACCAAGTTCGATTGGCCTTTCACCCCTAACCCCACCTCATGTAGAAACTTTTCAACGTTTAACACTCCGGCCCTCCATTCACTGTTACGCGAACTTCAGCCTGGACAGGGTTAGATCACTTGGCTTCGGGTCTAATATGACGAACTAATCGCCCTATTCGGGCTCGCTTTCACTACGGCTGCGGACATTGCTGCCCTTAACCTTGCTCGGCACATTAACTCGCTGGATCATTCTTCAACAGGCACACTGTCGCACATTCCCTTGCGGGCATAGTGCTACAATAGCTTGTAGATGTACGGTTTCAGGTTCTATTTCACTCCCCTCTCGGGGTTCTTTTCGCCTTTCCCTCGCGGTACTGGTTCACTATCGGTTGCCAGAGAGTATTTAGCCTTGGAGAGTGGTCTCCCCTGATTCCCACCGGATTGCACGTGACCAGTGGTACTTAGGTACTCGCTAGGAGGCTTTCAGTTTTCGTTTAAGGGACTATCACCCGCTATGGTTGGACTTTCCAGACCATTCAACTAACCGTCGGCACATTCCATATCGCAAGCCCTGCAACCCCGACCCACGCACTCTATATACCCGGCTGGATATATACAGTGCGGGGATCGGTTTAGGCTGTTCCCGTTTCGCTCGCCACTACTCAGGGAATCTCGTTGATTTCTTTTCCTGTAGGTACTGAGATGTTTCACTTCCCTACGTTGTCTTCTATCACCCTACCTCTAAACCCGAAGGCTTAGCCTTTAAGTGATGATTTACAGGCTCTCACCTGTAAGGGTTCCCCCATTCAGAGATCTACGGATCACAGGATATTTGCTCCTACCCGTAGCTTATCGCAGCTTATCACGTCTTTCATCGACTTCTGGCACCAAGGCATTCACCATACACCCTTGTAGCTTGACCATATTCTTTAATCCTACAGATTTTGGTCATTTCAAATGCTAGATATTGCTATCTATATTTTTGTTTATGATAACCATTAACTTTTCAGTTAATTGCTCTCATGCATCATTGTGTAAGTGTAAGTATATCTAATCACATTTAAATATACAAACGCTTGGCTTTTCTAAAATATACTTTCATTCTCTTTGCTACCCGCCAGTTTCTTTAATATATTAAGAAACCAACTTCTGGAGACTTATAAGAGACGATTGAGTATAAGTTATCTAATTTTCAAAGAACTACAAATCTGACGCAACATATATTAGGATTGCTAAGGTTTTTGGTCAAAAGTTGTGGAGCTGATCGGGATCGAACCGACGACCTCCTGCTTGCAAAGCAGGCGCTCTCCCAACTGAGCTACAGCCCCATTAGTACGTTGCTGTGGGCCCGGAAGGAATTGAACCTTCGACCTCACGCTTATCAAGCGTGCGCTCTAACCAGCTGAGCTACGAGCCCAAGCTATTCAAATAAAGAGCATAAACTCTAAAAACCTTGCTATGTGCGAGTGGCCGACTTGAAACGGACAGTGCTAAGCACTCCAATTAAAGCTACCGACCTATTCTAAATTCCGAAGAAAATAGAATAAAGGAGGTGATCCAGCCGCACCTTCCGGTACGGCTACCTTGTTACGACTTCACCCCAATCACCAATCACAACTTAGGACCCAGACGACCTGGATACTTCTGTTGCAATTGACTTTCGTGGTGTGACGGGCGGTGTGTACAAGACCCGGGAACGTATTCACCGCAGCGTGCTGATCTGCGATTACTAGAGATTCCGGCTTCATGTGGGCGAATTGCAGCCCACAATCTGAACTGGGGCATAGTTTAGGGATTGGCTCCACCTTACGGTATTGCTACCCTCTGTCTATACCATTGTAGTACGTGTGTAGCCCTGGACATAAAGGCCATGATGATTTGACGTCATCCCCACCTTCCTCCACGTTATCCGCGGCGGTCTCCTGAGAGATCCTATTGCTAGGCAACACAGGATAAGGGTTGCGCTCGTTGCGGGACTTAACCCAACATCTCACGACACGAGCTGACGACAACCATGCAGCACCTCGGCTGGCTCCCTTGCGGGTCATCTCTACTTTCATAAAGATTACCACCAGTCGTTCGAGCCCAGGTAAGGTTTTTCGCGTAGCGTCGAATTAAACCACATACTCCACCTCTTGTGCGGGTCCCCGTCAATTCCTTTGAGTTTTAACCTTGCGGCCGTACTCCCCAGGCGGATAACTTAATGCGTTAGCGGCGGCACGGAAGGGGTCGATACCTCCCACACCTAGTTATCATCGTTTACGGCTAGGACTACCGGGGTATCTAATCCCGTTTGCTCCCCTAGCTTTCGCACTTGAGCGTCAGTAAAGGCCCAGAGATCCGCCTTCGCCACCGGTGTTCCTCCTAATATCTACGCATTTCACTGCTACACTAGGAATTCCGATCTCCTCTGCCTCACTCAAGAACGCCAGTTTCCGTTGCAGTTTCCGGGTTGAGCCCGGAGATTACACAACAGACTTAACATTCCGCCTACGCGCGCTTTACGCCTAGTAATTCCGAGTAACGCTTGCCACCTACGTCTTACCGCGGCTGCTGGCACGTAGTTAGCCGTGGCTTATTCGTAAGGTACCGTCATTTTTTTCTTCCCTTACAAAAGGAGTTTACAATCCGAGAACCTTCATCCTCCACGCATCGTTGCTGGATCAGGCTTTCGCCCATTGTCCAAAATTCCCCACTGCTGCCTCCCGTAGGAGTAGGGCCCGTGTCTCAGTGCCCTTGTGGCCGGTCGCCCTTTCAGGCCGGCTATCCGTCGTCGCCTTGGTAGTCCGTTACACTGCCAACTAGCTGATAGAATATAAGACCGTCTCCAAGCGATAAATCTTTGATTATCAAGTGATGCCACTTAATAATGTTATGGGGTATTAGCAATCCTTTCGGACTGTTATTCCCCACTCAGAGGTAGGTTTCTTATACATTACTCACCCGTCTGCCACTAAACTTTACTCTGTATTGCTACAAAGCAAAGTCCCGTTCGACTTGCATGTGTTATGCACGATGCCAGCGTTAACTCTGAGCCAGGATCAAACTCTCCATTAGAATTAATTACCTTTAAACTGCAAGCAATCTAAAGGCAACCAATCGCTAACGATGAGCTGTTGACTTTTGACTCTACTTGTTTTGAATTAACTTGGTGTCTTATTTTTAAAGTATAAGACTTAACTTAATGAGCTTTGAACTGTTTCTTCCTTACGGATTCTTCCGGTTCAAATCGCCCATTCGCACATTGCTGTCAAATTTTCATAGAGCGAAAATCCCTCGTTGCTTTTTCTTTATTTTAAAAAAGCAATGGAATTTTTAACTTCTTACAGCTTCTTTACTGTAAGATTATTATAGCAAAAAATTTAATATTTGTCAAGCCTTTTATTTTGGCTTATTGCTTCAACTACTCAGCTTGTCAATTTCTTACTACATTATTATTAAAGCATATTTTTAAACTTTTGTCAAGTTTTTCTTGATCTACGTCTAACGGCTTGCTTTTTACCTAATTAACTGATTAAACATTAAGCCTTTTTGTACTTCTTGGTATATTCAAGGAAGTCATGGCCGCTATGGACCGAAGGGAATAAGACTTAATAACTAATATTATTTTTATAGGTGGTGTAAAACTAACTTGATCAACTTGGCTCAGTCCACCGGCTGCCTTTTCTAATATAAGGAGGTGTTTCGCTGTTGAAAAGTTTTCTGTTTACAACTTTTATAAAAACTTTATAATTAAAGAAGTTTTGTTGCTTTTTAAAGATCAATTTAAGACTACTTAAATAGTCTATCAAAAAAAGACAGAAAAGTCAAGACCCATTTTTCTAATTTTTTCAAAAACTTGAAAAAGGGTTCTTGAAAACTTCTGTGGAAACAAACCGTTTTTGTTTCCTTATATAACTAGTATAGCAATTTGAAAAACTTTTGTCAACATTTTTTTCTTCGTCGGGAAAAAATATATTTTGACCGGACACACAAAAACTATATCAAAATTTTCGGTGCAAAATTTTTCAAAGCAACTATATGTAAAAGGATAGTATTTTTTTTGAAATGAGTCAAATCAATTCGGCCAAAAGAAAAAGGGCTCTTAAACCAACAGAGCCCTTAATGCTTAAGTACCTAAAATTATTCTTCCAGCATTACGGTGGAACTGCAACCGTCTGCTCCTAACGAAGTGGGTGGCGGTGTTTTGCGGCCCAAGTTTTTGATTTTATCGATTGACTGAGCCCACAAATTCTTGCCGACTTTCACTAAACTGGAATTGGCTAACATGCCCGGCGTTAACATCACGCTTGCGACAGCAGCAGCTTCCGCGACCACTAAATCCATGCCACTAAATCCGGTTGCGCCCACCAACCAACGCATCGGGAAAGACATCACGGCCGCTACTGGCATGGTATAGTTAATTAATAAGGCAATTTCTCGGCGATGTTTTGGCGACAGGCCTACCATATATTCATACATTTGCGAGAAGAAGTTCCCTACCCCGAAACTTGCAATAATTGCTCCTGCAATCAAAGAAGACACATTGTTCCCGGCCGAAGCAGCCATCATAGCCGTTCCGCCCAAGGAAAACAGGGAAGATAAAGCATACATACTTCCGCCACTGATACGTCGGCTAATTATATTCCCTAAAATACGGCCCGCGGACATAGAACCGTACAGGGCTAAAGCCGTATAAGCATTGGCTTGTGCGCCGTCGCCCAATAAATTATGCATGGCAAAGGAAAAACCGTTGGAAACGCTTAATTCGTGCATTGTTGCCAACGCCATAGCCGCCACCGACGGAGCCAATTTTGGTGTCATTAAAACTTTCCACAAACTGACATCCCGATGATCTAATGAGTCAAAGGCTTTCTGCAGTGCTATAGCACCGGTTTCTGCTTCTTCTGCGGAAGCCCCTCGGGCCAGTAATTTTTCACGCAAGGCATTTATACTCTCGGTTTCATGTATAGAAACTTGCTTGGCTAAAGATGTCTTAAATTGTCTGATTTCTACGCGGGTCAAATCATCAATACTGGATTTAATTTCTTTCGCCACGCGCATAAGTATTTCACTCCCTTCTAACGAATGAATCGGTTGTTCGGCTAACGTCGTAGTTGTAGTGGCTAACATCTCTTTGAAATTATTACTGACTGTTGTTAAATTCATAGGGAAAGCATCTTTGTAAGCAATCCGGCGCAATTTCATGGCAGTCCATAACCCGAATATCGAGTACGGAATATAACTAGCGGAGAAATCTAATCCCAAGTCAATACCAAACGCATATTTCGCGGCCACATTCGTCATCCAGGGAAAGGCCAAGAATGCCATCGTTCCTAAATTTTTAAACATCGTGGCTGTTTGGAAAAGGACTACGTCACGCGCAGCCGCAGGAGTTTTGGTAAATACTTCTACAAAACGCCGTCCTAAATATTTTAAATTGTAAGTAGGGGCGGCGGGACCTGCTTGCGAAGCCGTTTTGGCTGGTTCGCTAAACGAATTTTTGGGAACTATTTTTCCGCGGTTTGCACTGATTAAATTATTTTGTACAAAGCGTGTAATATTGGTCCCCAAAGCAATCATTACACTTGAACTAATAAATCCGGCCAACTGCAACGAAGTCATTAGGTTATTTCCAAGGGCACCATATAATCCGGAGGCCAATGCAGTAGCACCCCCTGCCACAAACAGGCCTTGTCCCCAGCGGAGCACTTTTGCTTCTCCATACCGTTTGAGTAAGGGATTCACAAAACCCATCATCACCGGTAAAACGTTATTAATACTTAACATAATTAAACTCGCAGAAGATTCACCCATTGTAGAACGGGCTTTTAATTCCGGAGCCGTGGTTTTACCTAAACCAATTTGAAGGAATGGAACCGCCTGTGTTAATATACCGGTTTTATTACGGGTAGAATGAATTTCTAACGAAAAATTTGTACCGGGATTTCTTTGCATCAGCGGCACCCAATACTTACTGTCTTCTTTAGGTAACCGGACATAGTAACCTTCTAATAAGGTTTGTTTCCCTTCCGGACCTTCATAATAAATCTTTCCGCTTTTTTCAAGCAGGATTTTGCCTTCTTGGGTTCCTTTCGGCAGCAATTTAGCATCTACTTCAAACAAAACATTTAATTTTTTCCCACTGTTAAAATCAACTGCCGGTAATGATACCGCTTTATAACGGACATTTGGACGGCGTTCAAGTTTTACACGTAATTCCCGGTGTAAAAAGGAACTTTCCCCTGCAGAAAGTGCCAATTGATACAAAGCCCCTGTAGAACTGGAAAGTTTAAAGAAAAAGTGTGCCATTTGTTTGGACGGTTGGGTCAAGTTACGGAGTTCAAAAATATGATCTTTTGATAAAACCACCCGGTTATATCCATCCGCTTTAATACCGGTATCAATAGTTACATCCACATTATGCAAAATACTTTCAACGGCTTCGCTGTTTTCCACAGTTAATTTAAACCCGCTTTCTGCCACTTCTGCATGAGAAGGAGCCTCCGCCATTGCCTGCATATCTTCCGCTTCAATGCTTTCACTGGGGGCGAGGGAACGTTCATATACCGGGCGAACGGTATTATCATGCAATCCGGGTTCTTCTCGTATTGCTTGGCGGGTGGGAGTATCTTCTTCTTTGTGCCAGAAACGGCTTAACCAATTCCAGGCTTTTTCTGTCGTTTTCAAAATAGCAAATACCGGAAGCCCGCCATATAACACTCCGGAAGAAGATGAAGAAACTGCAGTAGTAGTTCCAGCACGTGCAACCGGTTGCTTTGCGGCAGACCCGGTTACATTTACCGGAAATTCTGTTTGAGGTAACTCGGACGGAGCCAATTGCATCCCAGAGGCCGTACCCAATAAATTCATGTCTGTTAGATCTGCAACAACACCGGATGCAGCAGGGGCCTGGGAAACAGAAGAAGTTTCGGCCGCGGGTTTTGCGGTCCGTCCTAATTCCATCCATTTTTCTGTTGCAGCTAACGAATCGGAAGCATTTAATCCGTTTACTAAACTGCCGCTTTCCAACCAAACCGCTAATCCGGTCACTTGTTGACCCGGTTGTGCCGCTACAGAAGGATTTAAAGAAACCGGCAAGTGATTTTCCCGCGCGTAACTTGTTAATCCTAACCAAAATTCACCTTCTTGTTTTAAGGGAGCGGCCCACTCATTCAATAAGTCATACGCTCCTAACCGTAATAGTCCGCGTCCGGTTAGCCGGGTGGCAACTTCCGCTAACGGTCCACTTGCAGCAGCCTGATATAACGAAATTAACGCTTGCGCATCTGCCGCTGTCCCGGTAAGCGCCAATGCCGCCGCATCAGATAAGGCTTTCCGGCAGGATTCGGCTGCATTTACTCCTTCCGTTGTACTTAATACGGTTCTCATGGATTGGCCGGAAATGGTTTTAAAAGCGGGCAAGTTTTTTTGCAAATCAGATCTTAAGAAATCTAAGGCTGTCTCTAATTGGGCAGGAGTTACCTGATGGGTTAGGGAAAGCAATACAAATTCATTGCGAAGTAGTGGAGCCTGTTCTAAAACAGGAGTGGCTAAAATGCGTTGGGCTACTCGGCTATAATCTCCATTAACTGCCAGGGAGGGGATTGCCGTTTTAGCAATCCAAGGCTGGTATTGAACAACCGTAGGAAGTTGCCGTTGCAACCGGACCACTTGCCGGGTTGTTTGCGTTTGAATAGCCTGCGTGCGGGCCGTTACATGGGCAATTTGTTTTGTATTAGCACCAACGTTGCGTAATAACGTCGGCATATGAGTACCCGCTTGTGCAGCAAGACGGCTTGCTTGTGCCCCGGCACGGGAAACGGCGCGTCCTGCAGGAACCAATTGGGCCAAAGCAGGCGACGCGCTGTTAATCAGAATAGCAAAACTTAATATACCGCACAAAAGCGATTTCATAAATTCTCCTTACCTATATTATCCGGAAAAAAAACGACAAAAAATAGGGCCAAAAGACCTAGATTTTCTAAGTTTTTGGCCCTATTATAAAATGGGACTAAATTGCACTTTTTTCGTATGGATTGGGAAATAGAAATCCGCCCCCCCTCTGCACACGGGAAAACCCGCTGGGGATTGCACTGACGCACCTGTTGTAAACCGACGCAGTACATAACGACTCCTTTTATCCATCTCCATATATATTTTAGCAAACTTAAAATATAGCAACAAGCGGATAAAGGACCTATTTTTCAACTAACTGATTTGGATTAGAAATTTATGTCCACAGAGGAGGTAAGCAATTTTGAACGAACGAGAAAAAACCCCTTCTTTATATTTAGTTAAATTTTTCACGAAGTGCGCGTTGTACGCAAGGAGGAACCAGCGTGTCTAAATTTCCACCGCAACGGGCCACTTCCCGCACGGCGGAAGAACTGATATATTGTACCTGTTCACGGGCGGGTAAGAATACCGTCTCTAATGCCGGATTAAATAACCGGTTATAATGCGCTTGAGCCATTTCGCTCTCTACATCCGCACCTCCGCGAATGCCCCGCACCAAAATTTTAAGTTGGTGTTTTTGGGCATAGTCTGCCAGCAATCCTGCGGCGGTATCTACGATAATATCCGGATGATCTGCTAAAGCCTGTTTAAGAAGATCCACGCGTTCCGCTAAAGAAAAAAGGCCCTTTTTCGCCCCGTTTTCCAATACAAGCACTACCAGCGGCCCCCATAATTCCTTCGCTCGAAAAATAATATCCAAATGTCCGTATGTTACCGGATCAAAACTCCCGGCATATAATGCAATCGTTTTTTTCATAAAATTCTCAAAAATCTAAAACTTCTCCCGGTTTAAACCACAAGGCAATTTCTTGTTCCGCTTCGTCAGGTGCACCCGAAGCGTGTACACAGTTTTGAATTACGCCGTTAACGGTATGCCCGTACATCCCGCGAATACTGTTAGGGTCTGCTTTTTCCGGGTTTGTTGCGCCGATTTCCGCACGCACTTTTGCGATGGCATTTTCCCCTTGGAAAACAAATGCATAAATTTTTTGATTGGGCACATTATTGTATTTTCCCAGCATATACGCAACGACTCCGTCCACAAACGGTGTGCCCGCCAAATGTTTATAATGTTCCCGAATGATTTCTTCCGTGGCGGAAACTACTTTAGAACCAACCAGTTGCAATCCCAGTTTATCCAACCGGTCCAAAATTACTCCACTAATACGCTGTTCAATTGCGTCGGGTTTTATTAAAACAAGCGTACGTTGCAACTTGCCTCCGTTATTGACCCCATTGAATTGTATACTACCAGAGCCCGTTTCTGTTGTCTTCAACGATGTAACTGCCCCTCCCGTTAAAATTTCTTGACGGGGAAGAACCGCCCGGCGGACGGCACGGCTCACTTTTCTTTGTAAACTAACCGCTAGCGATTCTGTATCTGCTCCGGCCACGAACCCGGTTTTTTGGCCGTTCAAGGACCTACGGCAGGCACCCCTCGTTGCATTCCCTACCCCGGCAACAGACACTTTAGGCAGTTGAACTGACACGCGTTCCCCTGCCTCAAGAGCCGCTTTACTGGCCTTGGTCATACCGCGTAGCCCCGATACAATGTGTGCCGCCGCAGGAAACGGCACTGTTACAAAAATCAATAAACCGATTAAACAGCCTATGACCGACTTCATACTTTCTCCTTAATGCATAGTATGTGATGTTAATCACCTTTTATATATGGTATCATAATTTATATGATAAAAAACCCCTTTTCCGATGAAATCTACTTGCGCCGCACCCATCCGCACAAACCGGATTTGCGGGATGAATTTTTCCGCGACCAAACCAAAATCATTCATTCTTTACCCTTTCGCCGGTTAAAACACAAAACACAGGTTTTTTTTGCCCCCAATAACGATCACATTTGCACACGTATTGAACATGTGCTGCATGTGGCAACTATTGCCGCCACGATTTGCCGGGGACTTAAAAAAAGTGGGAATTGGGAGTTAAGCGAAGACCTTGCTTATGCAATCGGACTAGGACACGATTTAGGCCATGCTCCCTTTGGGCATGAAGGCGAGCGCGCGATTGATGCCTGCATCCGACCCAACCGTTTTTTACATGAAGTCAACAGTTACCGGGTTGTAGAACATTTAGCCAACTATGGGGAGGGGCTGAATTTAACCTTTGCGGTAAAAGACGGAATTATTTGCCACTGCGGAGAAGATTTTGCAAACAACCAGTTGCGCCCGGCGGCCGTTCCCAACGATTTGGAAAAAATTACCGGCCGCAATCAAATGCCCTCCACTTATGAAGGATGTATTGTACGGTTGGCAGATAAAATTGCTTATTTAGGCAGAGATATTGAAGATGCGATTAAAGCCGATTTAATCACTACCCAAGACATTCCCGTATCGGTTCGGGAGGAAATCGGCACTTCTAACGGAGAAATCATTAACACGCTTACCCTGGATTTAATCAACCATTCCAAAGATCAGGATTGTATCGGATTTTCTGATGAAAAATTTGCCCTCATTTCGCAATTGCGCACCTTTAATTACGAACGCATTTACCACAATAGCCAAATGCGCCAACGTAAAGAAACCATTGATAAATGTATTCACGATTTATTTGACTATTTCCGTCAATTATTTTCACGGTATCAGTTTGACTTTGAGGCTTATCAAAAAGAAGGCAAATTAACGGCTTTTAATTTCGCCAAATATATGCGTTCCATGCAAGCGGTCTATCACAATGATCCGGCACTGCTTGATACGATTATTGCCGATTATATTGCCGGCATGACAGATTCATATGCGCTGGATGTGATGGAAGATGTAATCTTACCAAGTTCTATCAAATTTTTCAGTTAAACAAAAAAATCCCCGGGAAAAAACCCGGGGATTTATCAACACAAAATTAGAATAAATAAGAAGCGTTAGTTTTGAAGAAGTTAATCACACGCGACATACCCGGTTTATCCGCATTGACCAGAGCCGTCTGGGCTACGGTACGGCCAGCGGCATCTTTACTTAAGGCCAACACAACCCCTTTACGAATTTGAGCCGTTTGCGCCAAAGCACCGCCTTTATCCACGGCCAGCACTTGTTTAATTTGCGTATCCAATTCACTCCCTTTATACAACAAGAAGAACGTATCGGATTTTCCATAACTAATGTGAGCCATTAACGGAGTTTCGCCCATTTCATTACGTTCATTGCGAAGTTGCGTAAAAATATCTTTCATTTTTGCCGGGCTCAACTGCCGAATCACCCGTGCTAATGCTTGCAAGGTATCCGCATTTTTAGCCAAGTGGAAGCAATTGTTACCAAATTTATCTTTGGCAGAAAATAAGGAGATGTTCTGAATGAGAGAAATCGATGCGACATCCCCCTCTTGCACCATTTTTAAAAAATCTTCTACGGCTAGTTCGCGGGCTGGACTCTTTTTTAAATAATGAGCAACTAAATCGGCCCGGCGTGAGGAAATATTAACCTCTTCAGCAAACACAAAAGAGGTGCATCCCACCATTAAACCCACTGTAAAAATAGAAAGAATTTTTTTCATATTCGGCTCCTCTTATTTACAGTATGTATTTTTTAGGGTGTTTTAACGAGGGCCTTTGGACCCAGAGGATAGGTTTTTTGGACCTAGATAAATCTAGGCCCTAAAATAAAACGCCCCGGACTGGCACCCGGGGTTTATTGTAAACATTCGTTAAAAAACCTCCGGATTACCGGAGGCTTTTAAATGGAGCGGGCGAAGAGAATCGAACTCTCGTCTCAACCTTGGCAAGGTCGCGTTCTACCATTGAACCACGCCCGCAAAATCTTTATTTTCAACACTAAAATTATAACAAATTTTAAAGAATCACACAACTTTATTTTTTCTTACGCGATTGTTTTTTATTTTTAGTTGTCGGCGAAGGTTGTTTTTTTGGAGCAACCGGGGCAGCCACGGGTTCCGGGCCCAATATCAAAGAAGCAATGCTGCTCAGTTTTGGATTTTCAGCCACCGCCTTACGAACTGACGGATTGTTACGCAACGCTTTTAAAGTAGGGCTTCCCTCAATTACCGGTACGGCTTCTTGCGGATGGGAACGAAAATATTTTCCGGCAGGGCTAATTAATAAATAACTTATAAAACGACTCCCGGCCGTCATTCTTAACAACTGGTCATTATTCAGGACTTGCTGCACCACCTCACTATTAAAAAATTCCGCCAACCCGGCTTCATCTTGCACAAAAGCAAGCAGCATTTGCGGATCCTCCAGTAACGGGGCAACATCCGCACGGGCCAAAAAGGCTTTATCCATCAGATCATTATCCAATAAAATCCGAATTAAAGCAGGGTCCGATATATTTGCTGAAAAGTTGGTGGTAAGTGCCCAGGGGGCGGCACCCACCGTTTGATAATTGCGGTCCGTAAATGTTTTTAAATTAAAACGGCTAATGATAGGCAAAGTGGATCCTAAATTATCTACTGCTACGTTACGGTCTTGCCCTTCTTGTACTTGAATATAAGTAACCTCGGTATTAGGGTTAAATTCATTTGCTTCCACTCGCAACCCTTGCAACTGCCCCGGATCTAAAGCCGCCACCAAGTCTTCCGCACGATTTTTGGCCATTAAATAAAAACTTAAAGTAATCAAAATAAGCAGCAGGCACACTCCGCCAATAACAACTAGCGGTAAATCTTTCTTTTTGATCCGTCCGCCCAAAGCCATTTCTGCCGGCTCCCCCGGCTGTGATTCCTGCTGTTCCGTTTTTTGGCTTGCTTTGGATGGATTAACCGCATGCGCAGGAGTACGCAATCTTTTTATAATTTCTTCGGTAGAAAGTCTTTTTTTCATAATTAATATCCAAAAATTTTTGTTTGATTAAAATCAAGTATAATTTATTATATGAAATCTGAATCTGTTTGTAGAAGCGGAGAAAAACAATGAAAAAAACCATTTTTTATCATGATACCGATTGCGGAAATGTAGTTTACTACGCCAACTATTTAAAATATTTTGAAGAAGCCCGTACCTTATATATGGCCCAAAAAGGCTATTCCGTTGCGGAACTGATGAAACGAGGGCTTTACTTTGTAGTTGCGCGGCAAGAAGTGGAATATAAATTCCCGGTGCGCTATGGAGATGAAATTACCGTGGACACCAAAGTGGCCGAAGTAAGTGATATTAAAATTGTGTTTGAAAATACAATTACCAACCAAAACGGCCGTTTATGCACAAAAGGAAAAACCACCTTAGTTTGTGTAAACGCTCAAGGAATGCCAACCCCCATGGGAACAGATGTAAAAAGTGCCATGTAATGCAGGCACCGTGTATCGCCTTCCGGACACAAAATTCTGTTCTACTTTTCCCGGCTTTTGCGTTTCATTTCTTTCCAAACCGCTAAGGCTTCTTCGGGGCTTTTTGCCTTTACATCCCCAAATACGTGCGGATGACGATAGTGAAGTTTATCATATAAACCTTGAATAACGTCATCAATATCAAAGAGTCCTTCCTCTTTGGCAAGTTGTGCATGAAACAAAACCTGAAGAAGAACATCCCCCAATTCTTCTTTCATATTTTCGGCATCTTTGTTTTCAATAGCCTCAATAAGTTCCTCGCTTTCTTCGCGTAAATTTTTAATTAAACTTTCATGCGTTTGCTTTTTATCCCACGGACATCCGTCAGGACCACGTAAGATGGCAAAGGTTTCAACTAATTCGGAAAATGTATTTTTCATGAGTTCCCTCTGTTCCCTTCTTAAAAAAAATGCTATACATTTATTATATGAAAATAAAAATATCTTACACTCTTCTTTTACTTTTAAGCATTTTTATTCCCTGTTTGGTATCGGCCCAAGTGACCGTAGTCCGGGTCCAAGACCAGACAGTCTACTTAGATACTTCTTCTTTGAACCAAAAAGTCCGCCCGGGAGATTTATTTAAACTTATTCTCTCTACCGAAAAATTAATAAACCCCAAAACGGGGAAAGATTTAGGCGACCTGTACCACTATTCCGAAAAAGGGAAAATTACCGAAGTACAACCGCTTTATGCCGTCGGCTTGCTACCGCAGGGAGTCACGGCCCAAATCGGGCAAGATGCCGTGATAGAACCCCAAATTAATCCTGCCCTGTTACAAAAAAGCCCTGCAACTATTACTCCCGAAGTTTTGTCCTCTAAAAATAAACTTGTTTATGCCCCGGTAGATCAAATGATTGTAGGAATCAGCGAAGGACCGATTCTGCACGAACATGCCCAAAACATTGTCACCCTTTCTGATAAAGGATTGGTAACCGTATGGACACGCGCCAATGAGAAACTCCGCGAAAATGTTTCCTATCAACTTCCGCCTTTCCGCTCGTCACTTGCGATCTCTGCAATTCCGCTAAGCCACCCCGAAACGGCAGATATTTTTGTTACTTATTTTGATACACGCCAAAATCGGATTTTCACCGACGTTCTTCGCTATGAAGAACAACAATTAAAGCAAGTTTCTTCTTTACCGTATTACGTAAAAGAACATGGCTGCGGTACCAAAAAAACGTTGTGGGCACAAAAAACTTTTGTAACCGGAAGTTTCCCCGGCAACGCACATCAACTGGTTTACGAAAATAACAAGTTCGTAGTTACAAAAGATTCCTGGGGCACACAACGCAACTGGCTATCCAGTGCCCTTTGGTTCCCGCTGGAAAAAGAAGGCGAAGAAAATTTCATCTATACCGCTTCTAACGGTAAAATTACGGCCGTCCTTTCCAACGGGAAAACGGCAGAAAGCAAAGATTTATTTTCCGCCTCTCCAAATCGGGTAAAATATAAACAGAATATTGTAAAATTTTATCCGGCCTTACAAGTATTCGGCTCCACCGGAAATGCGGTAATTGCCGGGGTGGAAAACAAATCCAAATTAGGATTGCTTTCGTCTACGTTTGGCCAATATCAAAACGGAAAAATCTATTTTCTATCGCTTGAAAAAGGCCGGCTGCAAATTAAAGACGCAGTGGAATTAGACGGCGTTGTATACGATACGGCATGCACAACAAATACGTTGCTTACCGCCGAAGTGCTGCCCAACGGATCCAGTTCTATCGTAGAAATTTTTAACTGATTTATAAGGAGTTTTACCATGTCACAAACAACTGAAAAAATAAATGTATTAGATAAAGGCTTTGTCCGCTTGGTGGATTTTATGGGCGGAGACCAACGCGCGGTACAATCGGCCCGTGTTTCTTTTGGTGCTGTTTCAAAAGGAGAAGAGCAAGATAAACGCTTAATTAAATACTTGATGCAACATGCACACCACACGCCTTTTGAACACTGTTACTTTCAATTTCATATTTGCTGCCCGATTTTTGTAGCGCGCCAATGGATGCGTCACCGCTGGGGTTCCTATAACGAAGTAAGCGCCCGTTATACAGAAGTGAAAGATGAATTTTATATTCCGGATACTTTCCGCGGTCAAGACACTAAAAACAAACAGGGTTCTGTGGCCGATTCTCAACTCGATAACCCCACCTTGCGTAAAATTTATGAAGACAGCGTGGAAGCCTCCTACGCGGCCTATCATAAACTGATTGAGGCCGGTGTTGCACGTGAAATGGCACGCGGTGTACTACCCGTCTGCCAATATACTCAATTTTACTGGAGCGTCAATGCGCGCAGTTTATTTAACTTCTTATGTTTACGTATGGATCCGCACGCACAAAAAGAAATCCGTGTCTATGCGGACGAAATTGCAAAAATCGTAAAGGAAAAAATGCCTTGGTCCTGGGAAGCATTCGAAGCATTAAACAAACAGTTGCCGTTGGGTTCCGAATAAATTCTAAAATAAGGGGTGTTTTATGAGAGTTCTGGGCATGATTATGGCCGGCGGCAAAGGGGAACGTTTGTATCCGTTGACCAAAGACCGTTCCAAACCATCCGTTCCGTTCGGTGGGAAATACCGCATTGTTGATTTTGTCCTTTCTAACTTTGTTAATTCGGGAATTTTTTCCTCCTATGTGTTGGTACAATATTTATCGCAAAGTCTCATTGAATATTTACGCACAACCTGGCGATCGGAAGGGATTATTCCGGATCACTTTTTAACTTGCGTTCCCCCGCAAATGCGCTTGGGAGAAATTTGGTATCGGGGAACTGCAGATTCTGTACGTCAAAATATCAATTTAGTAAAAGATTTTGCACCGGATTTAGTGGCTATTTTCGGAGCGGATCATATTTACCGCATGGATGTGCGGCAAATGATTGATTTTCACCTTAAAAATAAAGCAGATGTAACCGTAGCCGCTAACACCGTTTCTATCAAAGAAGCCACCGCCTTCGGTGTCTTAGGCACCGATAAAGACGGTCGTATTATCCAATTTGATGAAAAACCGGCGCATCCGAAAGCCATTCCCGGTAATCCCAAAGCGGCTTATGCCTCTATGGGTAATTATATTTTCAATACAGATGTGTTGTTGAAAGTATTGCAAAAAAGATTCTGCGACGTACCTGCCTTGGATTTTGGGAAACATATTTTACCCAAAATCTTAACCGATTACCGCACCTACGCATATAATTTTCAAAGTCAAACTCTTCCCGGCGCAAAACCGTACGAAGAGCAAGGTTATTGGCGGGATGTGGGTACCATTGAATCTTTCTGGCAGACCAATATGGATTTGCTCGGCCCTAAACCTAAATTGGATCTTAACAACCCCGCGTGGCCCATCAGCACGACGTTACACCGTGTTCCGGCTACCAAATATTTAGGCGGCACCGTAACCAATTCTATTATCGGGGACGGATGCATCATCCACCCCAAAGCCAAAATTAAAAATTGCGTGATCAGTGATAGCGTAATCGTTGGGGAAGGCGCCGAACTGGAAGGATGCGTGATTATGGATAATTGCGAAATCAAGGCCGGGGCGAAAATGAAAAAAGTAATCATGGACCGTTTTAACACGTTACCTGCCAAACAAACGATTGGGCTGAATATGGAAGCCGACGCACAAAAATATTATATTGACCCTTCCGGGATTGTCGTCATTCCGCGCGGTAAAAGTAAATATTCATGATCAAAACACTGCAGTTAAAAAACCAAGATGAAATTTTACTCGCTTTAGGCACCCAAGACCGAAAACTCCGTGCTTTGGAAAAAATTTTCAAAGTGGTTGTTTTTGTCAAATATGATGAAGACGGGGCCGGTGCTCTTTTATCTGTCAAAGGCACGAACTCCCGTGTAGATAAAGCCCTGGCCAAAATTCAAAAAGATCTGGCTGATGGTTCCGTGCGCAAACCGTTAGATTTAGTAAAAGATACGCGCCCTTTCGCAGATAACATTATCTTCCGCCCCGAACGCACTAAACCGGTAGAAGCACGCAGCGAAAACCAAAAAAAATATATTGAATCCGTATTTTCGCACGATTTAATTTTGGCTTCCGGGCCGGCTGGTACAGGCAAAACCTTCTTAGCCTGTGCCTGTGCTTTACGCGCTTTGGAATTAGGGATGGTAGACCGGATTGTCGTTACGCGGCCTATTGTGGAAGCCGGGGAAAAATTAGGTTTTCTTCCCGGAGATATTGAAGAAAAAGTAGACCCTTACTTGCGCCCGATTTATGATGCCTTTTACAGTATGCTGGGCATAGAAAAATTTAATGCATTAAAATATAACCGCACGCTGGAAATCGTACCTCTTGCTTATATGCGCGGGCGCACATTGGAAAAAGCCTTCATCATTTTGGATGAAGCGCAAAATACACTGCCTGCCCAAATGAAAATGTTTCTTACGCGCCTGGGAGTGGGTTCTAAAATGATTGTAAACGGGGACTTATCACAAATTGATTTACCAGCGCATCAACCAAGCGGTTTTGCACAAGCACGGGAAGTGCTCTCCAAAACAAAAGAAATCGCTTTTGTGGAATTTACCGGAGAAGATGTAGTCCGTCATCCGTTGGTTAAAAACGTAATAGCCGCCTATGAAAAATGGGAGAAAAAAGCGTCCAAGGAATCCAAATGATTTCACACATTTTTTATCAAACAGACATTCCCCGTTACTTGCGTAAAACCGGACTTTTTAAACAAGCCCTTACCAAAGGACTGAAAAAGTTTGCGCGGCAGAACATCGAAGTGAATGTTATTTTTGTGGATGAAAAAGAAATTTTGCGTATTAATAAAGAATTTTTAGATCATCACTATGTAACAGACGTCATTTCCTTTAATCACGAACGTCCTCCGTTTGAAACCGAGGAGCCATGGGCATTTGGCGATATTTTTGTATGTTATCAGGTAGCCCGTAAAAATGCAAAAAACTTTAATCATACCTTCTTACAGGAAATGATGATGTATGTAACCCACGGGGCTTTGCATTTGTCCGGCATGGACGATCACGACCCGAAAGACCGTGCCGAAATGGACCGCCAAGCCGAAAAAATTATCAAAGGTCTGCTTTAAAAATACCAACACCCTTTTGGAAAACTTCCTCTATCAGGCGTACTGGAACCGTCCGTTAAGTTTTGGCATATTTTTGCTACGCGGCTATCCCCGTTTCCACAACACCTATTATGTATATTACGTCCTTGGTTGCGACGCAATGCCTTGGAATTATACATTTGTATGGACATGCTTGGAATTTTTTTGATGTCAACCGGAACAGCCTGAATTTTACACACTTCACCACCGGTAGTATCCATATAACTAACTTCTACTCTATATTCCCAATTTTGAGAATCCATCCTAACTGAATAATTACCGTTTTCCAGAATTTCTCCCTGGCCCTTCGCAGTAAGCCCGGCTGGAAGATTTTCTAACTCCTTTAGATCTCTAGGACATTTTCGGTATGTTAAATAATACAAATCCACACTTTTTTGGAGTTGGTGAACATTCAGCCACGCTTCAGAAATTTTTGCTCTTAAAATAGAATTTTGATACTGCGGAAGCGCAATACCCGATAAAATACCCAAAATCAGTACCACTACTAATAATTCTATTAATGTAAAGCCTAATCGGCCTATTTTTCGATTTTTCATATACACTCCTTTTGTTTTAATGTCTACCACAAAAGAAGTAAAAAAAAAAAAAAAAATGAGTCAAGTGCTTTTGGACTTATCCCGTAAGCATCAGTCCATGCCAGGGCTGGCGGAATCTGTTACGGTACAAATTTTAGGAGCGGTTTCTCCGCTTTCAATAACCAGGTATTGCAAAAGCCGGTGCATCCCTACATCTACCGGAATGACTTGCGATTGTTTATCAATCACAATTTGTTGCACCTGTGTATGTCCAATCACTTGCCAAAGCGGAGGAGTTGTCGGAAAACTTTTAATTAAATCGGTGATATCTTCCCAAAAAATACCCCCGAAACGGTCTGTCCCGTTGCGGTGGATACTGATGTTAAAAATAGGATGTTTGAAAAATTGGTGACGGATAGATTCTTTAAAAATGAGGTTGATTAAAACCGCTAAGTTATGCGCGCTGGCATCTTCCAGTTGTTGTTTGAAAATGCGAAGTAGTTTTTGTGTTACGCCGGCATGCGTAAAAAGAAATCCTTTATACGCATAAGCACCCCTTAGTTCGCCTTCTAACACTTGGCGGTTTAATTTGGCGCGGATGGTTTTCGCTTCTAATCCTTCCATCCCCGAAATGACAAAATTACCCAGCATAATCTCCAGTTCGTGATTGCCTACTAGCCGCACGACTTCACCCGTTGAATTTGCTGCTTGGCGTTGTAATTTATCCAACAACAAATCCGCCTCTATGGATTTAGGTCCGCGGTCATACACGTCCCCCATTTGAACCAGCCGCGATTCTCCGCCGCACCAATCCCAGTGCTGGTTAATCAAACGGGCATGCTGTAAGATTTTAACAAACGGTTCTAACTGTCCGTGAATATCTCCTACGACAATCAGCCGTTTTCCAGGTTTATGTGGTTGCATAAATAAATCCGCTACACAAATAATATAATATAGTATATCAAACTTATTCAATAGATTCGGTTATGAAAATCCCGGCTAACGTATTAAGAGCCCTGAAAGACTTGGTGGGCGACCGCCAAGTGCTAACGGATGAAACGTCGCTTCTGTTAAACGGATACGATTGCTCCCTTTCGCGCGCCCGGCCGGATGCGGTGGTATTACTCCCAACGGCCGATTGCATAGCCCCTGTTATCACCTTACTTTCTAAACATCACATCCCATTTGTTGCGCGGGCGGCAGCCACCAATCACGCCGGAAGTTGCGCCCCTATGCGCGGCGGAATTGTTTTAAGTATGACAAAACTGAACCGGATTCTCCAAATCGATACCCAACACCAATTTGCATGGGTAGAACCCGGCGTTGTAACGGCCCAATTGCAACAAGAACTACGGCCCTTAGGGTTTTTCTATGCACCGGATCCGGCCAGTGAACGCGTATGCACCTTGGGAGGGAATTTGGCGCAAAATGCCAGCGGCGCCCGGTGTTTAAAATACGGAGGAACCATTGATCATATTTTAGCAGTAAATGTTGTTCTGCCCAATGGGAATGAATTGTTTCTCTCCCGCAAAGATAATGGCCCGGATTTGATTGGTTTGCTATGCGGCAGTGAGGGAACGCTGGGCATTATTACCAAATTACAAGTAAAGATTTTGCCACTCGCACAACAGGTAGAAACCTTATTAGCCACGTTCCCTTCATTAGAAGATTGTGTTCAATCTGTTACCGATTTAGTATCCCAAGGCATTATTCCGCGCTGCGTGGAAGCCATGGATCAAATTACCGCGCAAGCGGTGGAAGGTTTTGCACATGCCGGTTACCCGACGGATCAGGCCGCCTTGCTGATCTTGGAATTAGAAGGAACAAAAACGCAAATGCAACAAGATCTCCAACTCTTACAGGAAATTTGCACCAAAAACAAAGTCCATTCTTTTATCAAGGCTCAAACCGCCGAACAACGGGAAAATTTGTGGTTAGGCCGTAGGGCTGCTTATGCCGCGATGGCACGTTTATCCCCCAACGTAATGGTAGGAGACGGAACCGTACCGCGCAGTGAATTGCCAAAAGCATTAGCCGGCGTACGCAAAATTTTAGATAAAAATGGCGTTTTTGCCGGACTATTATTTCACGCCGGAGACGGGAATTTTCATCCGCATTTAATGTTTGATGAACGGAATAAACCAGAAACAAAACGTATTAGCCAGGTACTACGACAAATTTTACAAGTGTGTGTAGACTGCGGCGGAACAGTATCCGGAGAACATGGAATCGGAGTAGAGAAACGGGCATTAATGGCGTATCAGTATGATCAAAACACCTTAGCATTGTTTGCAAAAATCAAACAAGCGACGGATCCTCAAAATTTAGCAAATCCGCTCAAAATTATCCCACTGGATTTTGCGGAAAAAGTACGCCCTTCTACCAACCCTTATGAAAATTTTTCATACAAAATACAATCTTTTGCTCAACGGAAAACACCTTTTCATATCGTCGGACATAATACCCGTTTTCCATCTGGGCTTGTCCCACAAGTAAGCACCAAATCCTTAAACCGTATTCTGGAAATTGACTTACAGAATTATACGGTTACTGCCCAAGCCGGTGTTTCTTTGTGTAATTTACAAAAAACACTTACCGAGCATCATCTATATAACACCTTGCCTGCAGGCCCTGGAACTTTGGGAGGGGCTTTTTCTTCCGGTCAATTTCCACATTTTTATTCCCAAATCACCGGAATTGTTGCGCTGCTCCCGGATGGATCTTGCGTACAATACGGCGGTAAAGTAACCAAAAACGCGGCAGGATATAATTTAATTCGGCTGTTTGCAGGAGCGCAAGGACGGCTAGGGTTGGTTACACAACTTACTTTTAAAGTATTTGCTACCTCCCAGCCAATCCCGGATGCGGTACCTTTTCCGCAATCCCCTTGGAACGCATGGGCACAAAAACTGGCCAACCAACTCGATCCGCTCCATCTTTTAAACCAGGAGAACGCATGATCCTTTTCCCGAAGAATAAACAACCTGAATTAAAACCAAACCAACATTTAGAGGTGTTGGAAACACCTTTCGGAGTGCGTGCTCTGTATGATTCGGTTTCTTTTTGCAACCGTTGCGGCACCTGCGCACAAGTGTGTCCTTCTTATCATTTAAGCAGAAATGAAATCGATTCCCCCCGCGGACGGAACCAAGCCATAAGACTTATTTTAGAAGGGAAATTACGTCCGGATGTCTCTGTTTTACAAACCAGTTTAGCTGGATGTACATTATGTGGCCGTTGTATGCAATCTTGCGCCGGCAAGATACCAACCTCCGATCATGTACTTGAAGTATACCGTTGGTTGGATAAACCCCGGCTCCCTATATTATTGCACCAACTTTTTTCGTTGCGCGGGAGCAACCCACAGAAATTTGCACTTCTTTTCCGGTTTATATTGCATATTCGGTTTTGCTGGAATATAGCCGCGTTTATACCCGGCCTCAATTGGCTAAAACAAGCCTCCAAACGCATTACCCAAACGCCTAAACTATTATCAAAAATACTGCAAGCCAAAATATACGAAAATAAAAAAAACCCAAATTTCATTTATGTGCCTTCGTTTGAAGCGGAATTTTTAATGCCGGAAATTGCCCTTTCTTCTATAAAACTTATTGCCAAAAAGGGCAAAACAATCTGTTGGCTCAATACGCCTTGCGGACTTTTCGAATATGTATACGGGAACTTACCGCAAAGCAAGCGCTTGTTGCGCAAGTTCATCCGCAAACACCAAAGTATAGAGAATGGTCAAGTTCCTTTAGTTACTGACAGTTTGGATGTGTATCATTTTTTACAGAAAGCCCCTCAACTGTTTGCCAAATATAAGCGAATGCACCGGCAAGCCGAACAGTTTGCCACACAGGTACGCTACATTACCGATTTTTTCCCTGCACAAATTACGGCTTCTTTTCCGGACCCGGTTTCCCTTGATTACGGAACCCTGTTTTCCCGGGAAAGCCACCCTATCCGGCAGGCCCATATATTATTCAAAACACTTTTTAAGCAAAATTTTGTAGAGTGTGGGTATACAGATTTTGATACCCCTGCTTTCGGTTATGCTTTCACAGCGGGAAATCTAAATAGCCAGATTATGTTTGAACTTGTAAAAACAATCGCCCAGAAACAAACGAAGCATATCTTCACTTTTTCCGGGCTGTGTGCTTTGGAACTGAATACGGCGTTCAACACATTGTACCCCGCCGCCAAAGCGCAACATATTGTGCACCTAGCAGATAAAATATGATGAACGCTTTTGGTCCGACAAACCGCAAACGTACCGCAGAAGAAAAACTAAATATGCTGGTAGAATTCGGAGCGCGTATTTCATGTGAATTGCGCTTAGATAAACTGTTGGATATTATTGCACAGCAAATTAGTACCATGTTGGACGTTGGGCGTTGCACCATTTATTTAACGGATAACGAGTCGCACGAATTGTGGTCTAAAATTGCACGCGGCAAAGGATTAGAACATACCGAAATCCGCGTTCCCATGAAAGGCAATGGTATTATTTCTGTAGTTGCCCAAACCGGACAAACGATTAATTTGGCAAACGCCTATGAAGATCCCCGCTTTTCCATGGACGTAGACATGGTAACAGATTTTCGCACGCGCTCTATGTTGGCGGTGCCGCTTAAAAATAATTCCGGCCAAGTATTAGGTGTTTTCCAAGTCGCCAATAAGGCGGACGGCTCTGCGTTTGACAAACATGATGAAGGCATTTTACTGCTGCTGGCTACGCTGGCGGGTAGCGCCATTGAAATTGCCAAATTGTATCAGGATATTCATGTTTCCCAGTTAGAAACTATTTACCGGCTGGCCGTTACCGCGGAATACCGCGACCAACAGGATACCCGTTCCCATTTAAAAAACATTAGCATTATTTCTTATTTACTCGCATTAGCCATGGGGCTAAGCAAAAAGGAAGCCGATTTAATCAAAAACGCAAGTCCGCTTCATGATATCGGCAAAGTGGCTTTGGCGGATAATATCTTATTAAAACCCGGCAAACTCACTCCGGAAGAATTTGAAATTATGAAATCTCACACGCTCTATGGCGGCCGAATTTTAGAGGGAGCCCATTCTAAAGTATTGCAAACCGCCCATAAAATGAGTTTATACCACCACGAAAAATGGAATGGAAAAGGTTATCCGAAAGGATTAAAAGGCGAAGAAATCCCCTTGGAAGCACGTATTTTGACCGTGGCGGATGTGTTTGATGCTTTGTGTGTATTCCGTGTATATAAAAAAGCATGGCCCACCAGCGAGGCGTATGCGTATATTCTGGAACAATCCGGGCAATCCTTTGATCCGCGTTGCGTGGAGGCCTTTAAAAAGATTTATCCTTCTGTGCGTAAATTATATGCACATTTATCGGTAAATCAACCGAGATACAAGCCTTCGGCAGAACCACCTTCGAAGCCCAACAACGAACCCAAAACCATTACCACACCTAACCACAAATTGCCTTAATTAAATCCCTGGCGCAACCGGGGATTTTTATTTTCTAACCGCTCCCAAAATACTACAATATAGTGTCCTTTTGGCTTTCAACCTTAAGTACAATTTTTTATTTAACGAGGTTATGATGGAAAAAGAGACTGTTCTGGTCGGCTTGTCCGGCGGCGTGGATTCTGCCGCGGCCGCCGTATTACTGAAGGAACAAGGATACCGCGTTATAGGAGCAACCATGCTCGTATGGGATCCTTCACTTCCTGTTCCGCAAGGAACTTACCAAAAAAATGCGTGTTTATCTCCCGAGAAGGAAGATTTAACCGAAATTAAACAAATTGCCCAAAAATTGGGTATTGAGCATATTGAAGTGGATTGCCGCGAGCAATACCGCAAAGTTGTGCTCGATAATTTTCGCCTGGAATATGCGTGCGGACGCACGCCAAATCCCTGTGTGCTGTGCAATAGTTTTATTAAATTTGGCGTACTGCCCAGTTCCGCGCGCGCACAAGGGATCCTGTTTGATAAATTTGCAACCGGACACTATGCACGCGTTTGTTTTGATGAAAATACCGGCAAATATCTGTTAAAAAAAGCCGTTGATTTATCGCGCGACCAAAGTTATTTTCTACACCGCTTGGGCCAGGTTCAATTAGCAAGCGTACTGTTTCCGCTGGGAGAAAAAACAAAACCGCAAATTCGCGAAGTGGCCCGCGCCGCCGGGTTAGCCGTGGCTGATAAAGAAGATAGTCAAGATTTCTACTGCGGTGATTACAATGACCTTTTGAACTTCCCCAACAAACCCGGAGATATTATTACTACCGACGGAAAAGTGGTTGCGCGTCATAACGGCATTTGGGGATATACCATCGGCAAACGCAAGGGACTTGGCATTAGCGGTTTTCCGGTTCCCATGTATGTAGTGGATATTAACGCGGATAAAAACCAAGTCATTATCGGCCCGAAGGAATCCCTCTACAAAAACCGTTTAACCGCCTGCAACGTCAGTTGGGTAAGCGGAGAACCGCCTGCTCCTAATTTTGATTGCGAAATTAAAATCCGTAATTTACATTTACCTGCCAAAGCGCACGTTCGCGTATTGGAAGGTACAAAAATAGAAGCCGTATTTGATGCCCCGCAACTCTCCATTACTGCCGGGCAAAGTGCCGTGATGTATAACGGGGATATTGTGCTAGGCGGTGGGATGATTGAATCCTAGCCGGACGAACGGACAGGCAACATTACCGTATTATAAAACTCCCTCTGCTTTTGCAGAAGGAGTTTCATTTTTAATAACAAAAGAAGTGCATCAAAAAACAAATCAAGCCCTTTTAAAAATTGCTTCACTTGTTCTTTTCAACAACATAGTAGAATGTTTATTTACCAAATAAATCTTCCAAAAAACTTTTCTTTTTACCGCCCATTTCTGCGGCTAGTGCTTCCAATAATTCTTTTTGTTTGGAAGTGGTTTTTTTGGGAACTTCTATCTTTACATTTACCAACAAATCGCCAAAACCTTTTTTCCCGAGTTTCGGCATGCCGTTACCCTGCATTTTAAGCACAGATCCAAATTGCGTACCTTTGGGAATTGTCATTTCCACTTCTTTACCTTCAATCGTCGGTACTTTGATACTGCCGCCGAGCACCGCTTGCGGGAACGTAATGGGCGCATCCAACAGCAAATCATCCCCGGCCCGGCGGAAAATTTTATGTTCTTTGACTTGTACTTCCACGTATAAGTCTCCAAAGCCGCCGCCATTCGTACCAATATCACCGCCATTTGAAACACGTAAGGTAACACCCGTTCTCACGCCGGAAGGAACCTTTACGGTAATTTGTTCTTTTACGCGCTTGTGACCGCTTCCGCGGCATTCCGGGCACGGCTTTTCAACGACGGTCCCTCTACCGCCGCAATCCGGGCATACTTGACGCATACTAAAAAATCCTTGGGAATAAGTAACCGTTCCGGAACCGTTACACGAGCGGCAAGTCTTTCTTGCACTGCCCGGGGCTGCTCCGGAGCCGTCACAGGCCGAACAATTATCTAACCGCGTGTAATCTACCGGCACTTCTTTGCCGCTAAAGGCTTCCTCTAACGTAAGCGAAATATCTAATTTTAAATCTTCCCCACGCTGGGCACGCGGTGCTCCGCCGCGACGGCCAAATCCGCCTCCGAAAACATCTCCAAAAATGGAGCCAAACACATCACTAAAATCCCCAAAACCATTCGCGTTAAATCCGCCAAAACCACCGGCACCGTTTACCCCGTCATGACCATATTGGTCATACATCTGTTTTTTTTGCGGATCCGATAAAACGGAGAACGCTTCATTTACTTTTTTGAATTGTTCTTCGGCATTTTTATCCCCGGGGTTACGATCCGGATGATATTTCATGGCCTGACGGCGGAAGGCGGATTTGATTTCCACTTCCGTAGCCGACCGTTCAATTCCTAAAATTTGATAGTAATCTTCTTTCATGGTTGTGGGCATACTGAAAATCTAATTAAAAATTCTTATCTATATTTTATTAAATTTAAAGTGCCTTTGCTCCTAACAGTTAATTTTCTATAATAAAATTATGTCCAATCAACCGCTCATTTCCGTCATTATTCCCGTTTACAATGTGGAAAAATATTTGCCCCGTTGCTTAGATAGCGTGGTAAAACAAACTTATACAAATTTGGAAATTATTTTAGTAGATGACGGGTCTACGGATTCTTGCCCAAAAATTTGCGACAAATACGCTCAAAAAGACAAACGCATTTTTGTTATTCATCAAACCAATAGCGGCTTGCCAGCGGCCCGCAATTCTGGCATGGACCATATGCACGGGGAATTTTTCACGTTTATAGACAGCGACGATTGGGTAACACCCGATTATTGCCAAACATTGCTAAACACAATCACTCATACAAAAACAGATGTCGCCACCGCTAATTATACTTATGCTTACGAAAAAGATATTAAACCTTCCTTCTGTCCTCAATCCGGAGACAAAATTTTTTTAACAGAAGAAGAAATACTCCGGTTTGGTTTTACATATCATCATACAGCATGGTTAAAATTATATCGTACCTCTGTTTGCGCTTCGCTTCGATTTGATCCCAACTATACTTTAAGCGAAGATCTTGATTTCTTTTTTCGGCTCTGCAAACAAATCAAATCGCTGGCCTATACAGAGGCAGTCTTGCTCTATTATTACCAACACCCTACTTCTTTACTCCGTAGCGTGGATGTAGCCGGACGCAAAAAAATTTTAATTTTATACGAAACGATAGAAAACTATTGTAAGGAAAAACATTTCATCAAGGCGCAACCTCTAATTCGCTCTTTTCAATTAGAATACGGATGCATACTTGCCGTTTTGCTCATTGTTGATAACACCTCTTTTAAAAACCCGGATTTACAAGAAATTTATAGTTGGGTAAAAAAGAATAAAAGAGATATTTTTCATCTGAAATCCATGCAAATGCTCGGTCATCTTTTTATACGAATGTTTTATTTTTTCCCGCGCTTAACCGCTTGTATTTTCCGAACACCAGTGATTAAATATCCTCTAAAGAAAATTGTTTTAAAAAGGGTGTTAAAAGCATGTTAAAAACCAAAAATTCCCCGTTAATTTCCGTCATTATTCCCGTTTACAATGTGGAAAAATATTTGCCCCGTTGCTTAGATAGCGTGGTAAAACAAACTTATACAAATTTGGAAATTATTTTAATTGATGACGGATCTACGGATAATTCTCTAAAACTTTGTCAAAATTATGCACAAAAAGATAAACGTATCCGTATTTTTCATCAAGAAAATCAAGGCGTTTCGGCCGCCCGAAATTTAGGGTTAGATAAAGCCACCGGGGAATTTATTACGTTCATAGATAGCGACGATTGGGTGCTAACACATTACGTGCAACGTTTATGGGAACTCATACAATGCTATCAAACGGATATTGCGTTGGGCTGTTTAATTGAACAATATGACAACCAATCCCCCGTATTTTCTCCGCGTTCATATCATAGTGCATGTATTTCCAGCGAACAGAGTTTTTTGGGGTCTTCTCACCATACACCTGCAAATGCCGCTGCCAAACTGTATAGAAAATCTGTTATAAATAAACTCCGTTTTGATACAAAATTTGCGTTGGCAGAAGATATCCTGTTTTTCTTGAATGCACTCAAACACGTAACAAAAGTCGCATCTACCAACGAACCCATTTATGTGTATTGCCGACGCAATGATTCAGCCACTTCACACCCTTCCATCCAGGCGCGCTATTTAACTTTTACACTTTGGCAACAAATACTGGATTTTTGCCAAAAAAACAGCTATCAAACAATTATACACCCCGTATCGGAACTTTTATTAGCCTCAGCCGTAGGCTTATCAGTTTCGATTCTGGTAGACAAAGAAGATCCGGCCAACCATACTGATTTTATGCGGGAAAGTTTAACCTTTCTGCAGAAGCACAAAGCCTCTATTGTGTCATGTACCGTAATGGGCCGTGCGGGAAAAGTTTTCATCTATATATATATTCATTTTCCGAAAATGATTACTTTTTGTTGCCGTCTGCCGATAATAAGACCCTTTTTAAATTATTTGGTGGCCAAAAGACTGGCCCGATATAAAGTACCCGTTTTCCAATAAATCATTATTTTCTATAATAAACCCATGAAAAATCTCCCTCTTATTTCCGTCATTGTTCCCATATATAACGTGGAGGAGTATTTACCGCGTTGCTTAGATAGTATTATCGGGCAGAGTTACAAAAATTTAGAAATTATTCTCGTAGACGATGGATCCGGGGATTATTCTTCTCAAATTTGTGATCAATATGAGCAGAAAGATTCGCGCATCAAAGTGATTCATCAAAAAAATAAAGGATTGCCCTCTGCCCGTAACAGTGGCATGGACTTGATGCAAGGGGATTTTTTTACTTTTGTAGATGCAGATGATTGGATCAGAAAAGATTGTATAGAACTTCTTTATCAAGAACAGCAAAAAACGAATGCCGATTTGATAACAAGTTCTTTTTACTATGCTTTTGATTCTCACATTATAGAAAAACGCTTTATTCCTTTGAATCTTCCGGTTAATTTGCCCCCCGGGCAATTTTTATTTTCTTTACTTAAGCAGCAAAATTTTTTCGCTTGGAATAAATTATACCGCCGAAGTTGGGTAGCAAACAATCGCTTTGATCCCCGTTACAGTATTGCAGAGGATTGGTATTTTGTATCGCACATGTCAAAAAAAGCAGGCCGTTTGGCACACGTAAAAAGTCCGTTGTATTTTTATTATCAACGCCCGTCTTCGCTTTTACATACCGGCTCTAGCCAACAATGGTATCTGGCTATGCGGCTTGGATTGCACCGATACAACGAATTTAAAAAAAACAACTATACTCCCCTGCAAAAGGAACTGCAAGGCTCTTTATTCTCTTTTGCCGGGGCTTTTGCATTAGTAGCCTTGCTAGAAAAACCTGCTCCACTGCATCAAATCCGAAAAGCACGAAAAATTTTCAAAACACATCTGTTGCAACTTCCCACGGCTCCCATTATTGGGATAGCGGGAAAAACTTTCGCACTATTGCTTGTTTTCTTTCCGCACCTGCTTCACAAACTATGTCAGTTATCGCCCGTCAACCGTTGGTTAAAAGAAATGTTTTCTAAAACTCGATAAGATGATTGTGCTATATTTATGCTATAATTAGAGTAGCGGATTTTCCGATAATGGAAAATCCCGATGGAAAAATTATGTACGCAATTATTGAAACTGGTGGAAAACAGTACTGGGTAAAACCCGGTCAAGATCTGCAGGTTGAAAAACTGGACGCGAAGGCCGGCGACAAAGTAGAATTAAAAGTACTTTGGGCCGCTGACGAAGAAGGTACCTCAGCAGATACCAAAGCTGCGCAAGCAGCCAAGGTCACCGCTCAAGTGGTTAAACATTTGAGAGGTCCGAAAATCCGTGTCTTCAAAAAACGCCCGAAAAAAGGTTACGAAAGAACCATCGGACACAGACAGGATTTAACGCAAATTAAAATCACGGATATCCAGCTCTAATTGGGAGATAAACAATGGCACATACAAAAGCACAAGGTTCTTCCTCTAACGGAAGAGACAGCCACGGCCAACGTTTAGGCATTAAACGCTATGGTTCCCAGTTTGTAAACGCTGGGGAAATTATCGTCCGCCAACGCGGTACCAAATTCTTGCCCGGTACCAACGTTTCCAGAGCGAGCGATGACAGCCTTTTTGCCCGCGTAAGCGGCATTGTTACCTTTGAATGGGTAACCAGAGGCAAAAAACAAATTTCCGTGTACCCCAAAGTTGCGGAAACCAAAGAAGCCAAAAAAGAGCCTGCTAAAAAAGCCGTAAAGGCCGCGCCGAAAACCGCTGCCCCCAAAGCTGCCAAGGCTCCCGCTAAAAAAACAGCTGCTAAAAAACCGGCAGCCCAAAAAGCGGATAAATAAACTTTTGGCCAGTTAAAGCGGCAGGATCCGTCCTGCCGCTTTTTTTGTTCAAACACAACGGGTGTGCTACAATAAAGTAAGGCCGTTTTTAAAGAGGAATTTATGCAATCGGGAAGTTTTTTAGACCGCGTTAAAATTTACATCACTGCCGGCAAAGGCGGCGACGGATGTTTGTCCTTCCGCCGCGAAAAATTTATTGAATTTGGTGGCCCCAACGGTGGCTGCGGCGGCAAAGGCGGGGACGTAATTTTACAAGCCGAACCGAATTTAACCACGCTCTTGGAACTGGCCTACAATCCGCACATTGAAGCACAAAACGGCGAAAAAGGCGGTACTTATAATAAAACCGGACGCGCCGGGGAAGACAAAATTATCCGCGTTCCCTGTGGCACGCTCGTTAAAAAAGACGGCGTTGTCATTGCCGATTTAACCAAACCCGGCCAACAATTTACCGTTGCCAAAGGCGGCATGGGCGGGCGCGGAAACCAATCCTTCAAAACACGCAATAACACAGCCCCCCATATTGCCGAAAACGGACAGCCCGGCGAAGAAGTTACCCTGATTTTAGAACTTAAAATTTTAGCGGATTTAGGTCTGGTCGGTTTCCCAAATGCCGGGAAAAGCACCTTTTTAAGCCGTATTTCGGCCGCACGCCCGCGCATTGCAGACTATCCGTTTACCACCCTTAACCCAAACTTAGGTATTACGCTGCACAAAGGCCTCAGTTTTGCTACCGCCGACATTCCCGGTATTATTGAAGGCGCCAGCGAAGGCAAGGGGCTGGGCTTTCAGTTTTTAAAACATATTGAACGTACGCGCGTATTACTACACCTGGTAGATCCGGACGGCTTTGATGGAATGAGTGCGGAAAAATCCATTAAAGTGATTGAAAATGAATTGAAAACCTTTGATAAAAAACTGTTTTCAAAACCGCGGATTATCGTAATTAATAAAATGGATTTACCGGATGCTGAACAAGTCTATAAAGCGATCCAAAAGAAATACAAAAAATGCAAAGTGATGCAAATGTCCGCCGCCACGGGAGAAGGGGTGCAAAAAGTGCTGGACGAAGTGGTTAAGATTTTAGCGGCTACTCCGGTGGAAATTTTGGAACCGGTACAAAAATCGACTCCCGTTCACAAAGTAGAACCTATTTTTACCATTGACCGCGACGAGAATGATATTATCCATATTTCCGGTAAAAAAATTGTGGAATTTATCGCAATGACCAACTTTTCCCAACCGGAAGCGGTCACGCGGCTTAAAGGTATTTTCAAAAAAATCGGCTTGGAAAAAGCCCTCTTAAAATACGGCGTTCAAGACGGAGATACGTTAATCGTGGGTGATAAAGAGTTTGAATGGAACGGCGACTTTGATGAAGAAGCACCTGTTTCGCCCGAACACGCCGGTTATAAGCGGCGCGAAACCAAAGCCGAACGTCTTGCCAAACGAAAGGCTCGCCGCGAAGGGAAAAAATAATCTAAAACCGGGAATTACTTCCCGGTTTTTTTAGGAGTTTGAGTAGGTTTTCCACCCGTCTGCGACCGTTTGTTACTGCGGTTCACCATTTCTATTAACACTGAAAAATCTTTCCGCGTTTTAGAAACACAATACGGGTTGGCCTCTTTGATAGTTAGTTTATCAAAATCACGGCCCATTGTTTCCTTCATAAAATCTATCAGTCCTTTATTAAAAACAGGAAACATAAAGTAATTTTCTTCTTTCCGCGGACCGTTACCCTGTTGATACCATGTATCAAAATGGCCGGCTACCATGCCGATTAGTTCGCCGGTGTTACTCATCACGCCGCTGCCGCTCATCCCCTTACGGATGCCGAAATTTTTTGTATGTGCAAAACCCAAATTCTTTACATAAAACACCGGATTCGGGTCCTGTTTTACTTCGCGTATACCGTCAAAAATCGCAATGACGGAAATTTTTCTGTCCAGTTCAAAATTTCCTTCATCAAAATATAAAAGAGGCGGAAGTTTAGGGCTCATCACGTGCGCCAAAGCGGCTTTGGCGCGGCGGTTTTTCTCTAGAAATGCATTAAACTGAGCCGCTGGAATAATCTGTCGGTAATTTTGCTTTGCCGTTGGACGTAAATAATACGTAACCGGAGCACGGTCCACCGGCAAATACAACAGGGCAAAATCATTTTTGGCAAAAATAGTGGTGTTATATTGCGGATGAACAAATACGATTGGTTTTTTTACGGTATGTGTAAAACGTGCCAAGGCCGACGGGGAATATTCCAATAAATCCAGTTGGATTTCACACCCGTTTTTACAGGGAGATTTTACACAATGAGCCGCTGTTACAAACCAATTTCGTGTGATTCGTGTGGCTTGGCATTTACCGATATTGCCGGATTGTTCTCCGGATGCAACAATAAAATACTCAAAAGTATGATAAAAATCTTCTTTTTTAGAGTGTTTGTCTTCGTCGACAACCGAAAAGGTTCCCACTTCTGCCCACAGAGAAATTGCACTGGTAACGGCCCAAAGAATAAATAATAATTTTCGCATAACTTATTGTATCAATTTTATTTTGTGATAATAAAAGTGTGATTAAATTTTGTTTGCTTTTTTGCTACGTGCAAAAGAGTGGACACGGCTATCTTGTAGATCCGGAATCCCCGGGGAGAGATCGCCAGTTTTTATGATAAATTAAAAAACCCCGCTCATAAGAGCGGGGTTTTCATTTGCAAAAGAGAATTGCTTATTTGTTCGTTACAAACACACCGGGGCCCATGGTAGAACTTAACGAAATGCTCTTCACATAGACGCCTTTAGAGGTGCTGGGTTTTACACGAAGGATTGTATCCATAACCGCTTTTGCATTTTCCGCGAGTTTGGCTGCATCAAAAGATGCTTTGCCGATAATCGCGTGAACGATACCATACGCATCTGCTTTAAACTCAATGCGTCCGGCTTTTAATGCTTTGATCGTGTTAGCGAGGTCAAAAGTAACCGTCCCGGATTTCGGGTTCGGCATGAGTCCGCGCGGACCCAAGATTTTAGCGGCTTTGGCTAAATCTTTCATCGTGTCCGGCGTGGCAACGAGTACGTCAAAGTCAATTTTGCCTTTAATTACTTCTTCCACAATGTCTTCCGCACCTACGCGGTCGGCACCGGCTTTTTGCGCTTCTTGAGCGTGTTCACCTTTGGCGATAACAGCGATGCGTTTGGTTTTACCCGTTCCGTGCGGCAAAGCAACGGTGGTGCGGACTTGTTGATCCGCTTTTTTGGTATCGATCCCCAATTTCACGTGGATTTCAACGGTTTCGTCAAATTTGGCTTTTGCGTTTTCTTTGACGATTTTAGCACCTTCTTCCAACGTGTATACTTTGGATTTATCGTATGCTTTTACGGCTGCTTCCATTCTTTTTCCCATCTTAAATACTCCTTAGGTAATGCGGGCGTTGTCGCCCTCCCTATATTAAATTTATTTTACTACGTCTACACCCATGCTGCGGCAGGTACCCTTTACCATTTCCGCGGCGTGTTTTACGTCTTTCGTGTTCAAATCGGGCAGTTTTTGGGCCGCGATTTTTTCACATTGGGCTTGGGTGATCTTGCCGACTTTATCTTTGTGCGGTGCACCGGAACCTTTTGCTAATTTAAGTTCCTTAATAATCAGCGTAGCCATAGGCGGCATCTTGGTAATAAAGGTGAAAGAGCGGTCTTCAAAAACAGTGATGATGACCGGGATCTTAATTCCTTTTTCCATTTTAGCCGTTTTGGCGTTGAATTGTTTGCAGAATTCCATGATGTTTACACCATGTTGGCCCAAGGCCGGACCTACTGGCGGAGCCGGGTTGGCCGCACCTGCAGGAATCTGCAACTTGATGTATCCTTTAATTTTTTTCTCTTTTGCCATTTTTTGTTACTCCCTAATTTTTACTGCGTACTTCGGTAAAATCTAGTTCTTTTCCACTTGGAGGAAGTCCACTTCCACCGGAGTTGCACGGTCAAAAACAGTTACCATTACTTTGAGTTTGTTCTTCTGTTCGTTGACTTCTTCCACTACCCCGATAAAGTGTTTGAACGGCCCTTCCGTGATACGGACGCTTTCGCCCCGTTCAAATTCCACCATATGTTTGGGTTTGCCGGACGGATTATCCGTCAATTCTACAATACCGGCAATTTCTTCTTCGGGCAGAGGAACCGGATTCGGATCCCCTAAAAAACCGGTTACGCCAGTAATCCCTTTGATAAACCAATAGGATTCGCTGGTCATGTTCATTTCTACTAATACATAGCCCGGGAAAAATTTGCGTTTGCGAAGGATTTTTTTGTTTTGTTTAACCTCGACCACTTCTTCGGTAGGAACGAGCACATTAAAAACGCGGTCGCCAAATCCTTGGATTTCACTGTTTAATTTGATTTTTTCCCGTACTTTATCTTCGTGCCCCGTTTGGGTATGCACGACGTACCATGCTCTTTCTTCCGCCATTAATGTCCTCCAATCAGCGCACCTAAAACGCGCGTAAGGCCAAAGTCAATAATGCCAACGTAAGCCGACACTAAAGCCACCACAATCGCTACTAAAATAGTAGACTGAATGACTTCTTGACGGGAAAGCCACGTAGATTTCTTAAGTTCGCCTACCGACTGCTTAAGAAAGTTAATCGCTTTATTCATAACTTGTCCGTTTCCCTGGTTATAAAACCTGGCAGGAGCGGAAGGACTCGAACCTTCAGTCCCGGTTTTGGAGACCGGTGGTTTACCAGTTAACCGACGCTCCCACAAAAAATCTTAGGCTTTGCCTTCTTTGTGAGTGGTGCTCTTTCCGCATTTTTTGCAGAATTTGTGGAGCTCCAACTTATATTCTTTCTTTTTACCGCGCACTTGATAATAGTTTTTGTTTTTGCATTCGGTGCAAATCAGCGCGATTGTAATTCTTTCACTTGCCATCTTTAATAGTTCCTTATAATAAAGGTTAAATCAAATCTGTTTAGAGAATACTATCCCTGGGGGCGTTTAACACGCCCCCAGTACAGTGAACCAAACAGTTTTGGTTACTACTCAATAATTTTGGTTACTACACCAGCGCCTACGGTGTGGCCGCCTTCGCGGATAGCGAAGCGCAAACCTTCTTCCATAGCGACCGGGGTAATCAATTTTACTTCGATTTCGGCGTTATCACCGGGCATAATCATGTCTTGTTTGAAAGACAATTCGCCGGTTACGTCCGTGGTGCGGAGGTAAAATTGCGGTTTATAACCCGGAGTAAGCGGAGTGTGGCGGCCGCCTTCTTCTTTTTTCAAGATGTACACTTGACCAATGAAGTGTTTGTGCGGGTGGACAGTTTTCGGAGCCGCTAACACTTGGCCGCGTTCTACTTGGTTCTTGTCAATACCGCGGAGCAAAATACCTACGTTATCGCCGGCGATACCTTCGTCCAACAATTTGCGGAACATTTCGATACCGGTGGCTACCGTGCTCAAGGTGTCGCGGAAACCGATGATTTCCAAAGGATCACCCACGTGAACCTTACCGCGTTCAATTCTACCGGTGGCTACCGTACCGCGGCCGGTAATAGAGAATACGTCTTCTACGGCCATCAAGAACGGTTTATCGGTATCGCGTTTGGGTTCGGGAATCCAGTTGTCCAACGCTTCCATTAAGCGTTTAATGCAGGGTTCACCGAGTTCGCTTTGATCGCCTTCAATGGCTTTCAAGGCAGAACCGCGAATGATCGGAGTGTTGTCACGATCAAATTCGTATTTGCCCAGTAAGTCGCGAATTTCTTCTTCTACGAGGTCTAATAAATCTTTATCATCGACTAAGTCTACTTTGTTCAAGAATACGACGAGTTTCGGTACGTTGACCTGTTTGGCCAAAAGTACGTGTTCGCGGGTTTGCGGCATCGGGCCGTCTACAGCGGAAACTACCAAGATAGCACCGTCCATCTGCGCGGCACCGGTGATCATGTTCTTAATATAATCAGCGTGTCCGGGGCAGTCGATGTGTGCATAGTGGCGTTTATCGGATTCGTATTCTACGTGAGAGACGGCTACGGTTACGATTTTGGAAGCATCGCGAACTACGCCGCCTTTGGCGATATCGGTATAAGCCATGGCTTTGGCTTTACCTTCTTTTGCTAATACTTTGGTAATAGCGGTGGTGAGCGTGGTCTTACCGTGGTCTACGTGACCAATGGTACCGACGTTCACGTGCGGTTTGCTGCGGGAAAATTTTTCCTTTGCCATTTGTTTAGTTCTCCTGTATTTAATTTACTGCATTTTTAAAAATTAGCTGGGAGTGGGAATCGAACCCACGACCTTCTCCTTACCATGGAGATGCTCTACCGACTGAGCTACCCCAGCATTCGAGTACTTCTTCTTACTTCAAAACGATTTTGTTAGCTGGGAGTGGGAATCGAACCCACGACCTTCTCCTTACCATGGAGATGCTCTACCGACTGAGCTACCCCAGCAACAGATAAAATTTTCAAAAGCGGGCGAAGGGAATCGAACCCTCGTCCCAAGCTTGGAAGGCTCGTGTTCTACCATTGAACCACGCCCGCAAAAGACGACACTTTATTATATCAAAAAATATGTATCATGGGAAGGCCTTTCCTTTACGCCTCTCCCGATAAAAACGACCCCCGTAGGGGTCTTATAGATTTATTGTAGCAAATTATAGCAGGAGGTGCAACAAAAAAACTACTTTATAAATTTCTTTTTCATTTTTCTCATATAGTGTACTAAACGCAATTTGTTAAACCATTGTGGAATTTTGTTTCTCCTTAGATATGCGGCATAATCCCGAATTTCCTTATGCCACGAGTATGGATTGGTGGAGATAATATCCTGTAAGGAGACCTCCCCTGTTTTGGCCAAATATCCTGAAGGCGTAATATAAAAAGCATTTATACTAGCGGCATCAAAGGGAAGCGGTCTGTCCGGCCTTTTTTGAAAATGCAAATATACAAATTCTTCTTGATATATTTTCCCTTTCTCCTCATGCACCCCAAACACTTTCCCCTTTTCCCAATAAAAAGTTTGACGTGTATAGTTCTTGGGAAGCGGCTCCAAAGAGCTATAATTATGCGGAGCCCGGATAAAACGGTAATAAAATGGGAGTATATCCGCAAAAATTCGTTTCATAAAAACCTTAAAATGATGCTTGCGCATAATAGAAACTATCCCTAATTCCTCGTCAAAGTAACTCAAGGTATTGGTTGAATATACCTCGCGGTAAGTACATGCCGTTCCATCCATTCTGCTGGCCCCGTCCAACTGATACGCTTGATTGACAGCAGGAACATTACGAAACAAAGATAAATGGCCTAAAGGTAAGAACTTATCATAATCTGTCAAGTGATATTTCTCCGTAAAGGAACGAATATCGCCTAATACCATATCGTTATCACAATGCCCCCAATAGTCATAGTTGACAAGATAATCATGGAAAATCTCCCCAAACATGGGCCGGTAGTTACACAAATGGTATCCTTCCGTAAGAACCGCGGAAAACCCTAAAATATCGCTGGCTTTTTGACGGATTTGCTCTAGGGTAAAGGGAACGATTCGTACATTTGGGGGGAATTTTTTTGTACAGACAGGCAGATCCGTAAAAAACAAAAAATCAATGGAGGGATTATAACGACAAGAATGGAGCCATAATTCAAAATTATGCGGCAATTTTTCTCCAAAACGGCTTGTAATCACGCAAATAGAAGGGAAATCCTTGTTTTGCTGCATTATATTTGCCCCAAAAAAAAGGTGCGGGCGGGAATCGAACCCACGAATATCAGTTTTGCAGACTGACGCCTTACCACTTGGCCACCGCACCAAAACATCTCAAAATTGTTACTGTTTAATTATTATAACAAAAAATATAAATTTAGTAAATTTAAATCTGGGTCTTGAAAATTTTTTTCTTTCCCTTATATTACCAGTAAGGGAGTGCCACTTGTGCCCATTTTTCAGGGTTTGCCTCGTAAAGAGGAATCGGCCTCCCTCTTTTGTTGTCCGATTTTCGTTTCGCTTATAAAAAAGATACAATAATCTTATGGCAAAAAGAAATATCGTTCAGGTTGAAATTAAACATATTCCATTAGATATTGAAGATGAAGGTTTAGGCGTGGTGGAACTGACCGATTTAGCCGGACGAGTGGAAAATTATATGCGCTCGCTAGACGAAATCGATACGCTCAAACAAGCACTCATGACAGCATTGCACTTTGCCGCCCAAGTTTACGTAAAAGACCAAAATGAAGGCGGTAAACGCCAGGAAGAAGAATCCCGCGTAAATGATTTAATCTTAAAATTACGCGGCGAGTTAGAAACACCGCAAAAATAATATGGAAGAAGAAACAACCGTTCCGCTGGCCGCACGCCAAGCACCTAAAAAGTTGGAAGATTTTGCCGGGCAACCACATTTGTTGGGCCCGGGCAAAATGTTGCGCCGTTTGCTGGAAGCAGATATGATCAAATCGGCTGTTTTTTTTGGTCCGCCCGGTTGCGGCAAAACGGCTACCGCGCGTTATATTGCCTCGCGCACGCAAGCATATACCGTTGAACTCAATGCAGCCGCCGCCGGGGTAGCCGACATTAAAAAAGTGCTTACCGAAGCCAAAGACCGTGCCCGTACACCCACCTTTGACCAACGCCGGACGCTTGTTATTTTAGACGAAATTCATCACTTTAATAAAACCCAGCAAGACGTGCTTTTACCCTCTGTAGAGCGCGGGGATATTATTTTAATCGGTATCACTACCGAAAACCCGTATTATTACATTAACACCGCCCTTTTATCGCGCTTTTCCGTATTTGAATTTAAAGCGCTTGGCGATAAAGATTTACTTAAAATTTTAACCCGCGCCTCCGAAAACGAACACGCCGTTATTGACCCCGATGCCGCCGAATATTTTATCACACAAGCCAACGGGGACAGCCGCAAAATGTTAAATGCCGCCGAACTGGCGTTTGTAACCACCGAACCAGGTAAAGACGGCCTCAAAAAAATCAATTTGGAAATTGCCAAAGAATGTATCCAACGCAGACACTTAAATTACGATAAAAAAGGCGACGAACATTACGATATTATATCGGCTTTTATTAAATCTATGCGCGGCTCGGACCCGGACGCTACCGCCTATTGGTTGGCGCGTATGTTGGAAAGCGGCGAAGACCCGCGCTTTATTGCGCGGCGCATTTTAATTTGTGCCAGCGAGGATGTAGGGCTTGCCGAACCCGCCGCCATTATGATTGCCCAGGCCGCCTTCCAAGCCGCCGAAGAACTGGGCATGCCGGAAGTGCGCATTCCACTAGCCCATGCGGCTATTTATGTGGCCTGTTGCCCTAAAAGTAATTCCGCGTATTTAGCCATTGATGCGGCCTTGCAGGAAGTGCGCGAAGGACGTTACCGCCCGGTGCCGGATCATCTGCGTTCCGGCGGCAAAAACCGCGGCTACAAATACGCACACGATTTTCCAAACCATTATGTAAAACAATCTTACATGCCACACCCCAAAAAGTTTTTTGAACCCGGCAATTTAGGCAAAGAGCCGGCTTTAATAGAACGTCTCAAAAAAATTAAAGGAGAATAAATGGAACCCGAAGCTCCTTTCCGCGGACAAGTTTTTACGGTTTCTGCTATCAACTTAGCCTTAAAACAAATGACCGAAGGCGTATTTCGCGGTGTATTTGTGGAAGGTGAAGTGAGCAACTTGCGCGAACCTGCCAGCGGACATATTTATTTTGATTTAAAAGACCGCGAGGCCGTCCTTTCCGGCGTAATGTTTAAATGGGACGCACGCAAATACAGCGGCCAACTGCAAGAGGGTATGCAAGTGCGCGTAGGCGGGGATTTATCGTGCTATGCCAAACAAAGCAAATTCCAAATTATTGCCCGCACCGCCGAAGCCTTAACCAAGGGAAATCTGTTTTTAGAATTTGAAAAATTAAAAAAGAAATTGGAACAAGAAGGCCTGTTTGCGCAAGAACACAAAAAGGAAATTCCCGCTTATCCGCAACGAATTGCCGTGATTACGTCCCCCACCGGGGCGGCCGTGCGGGATATTTTATCCGTCTTAAAACGCCGTAGCCCGCATCTGGAAATTTTAATTATTCCTACCCTAGTGCAAGGCGATGAAGCCGCCGGGCAAATTGCCCAAGCGTTGGCCGACGCCAACAAGTTTACTCCCAAGCCGGATGTAATTTTAGTAGGTCGCGGCGGCGGGAGCATGGAAGATTTGTGGGCATTTAACGAAGAAGTGGTGGCCCGCGCTATTTTTAAAAGCAAAATTCCCGTCATCTCGTGCGTTGGACACGAAATTGACTATACCATTGCCGATTTTGTGGCCGATTTACGCGCCCCAACTCCTTCCGCGGCGGCAGAACTGGTGGTAAAAAATTCCCAAAACACGCGTGAACATATTGCCGCATTACAAAAACGGCTGTTGCAATCGGTCAGTTTATTTTACGAACGCGCTAAACGCCGATATGATTTAGCGGTAGGCAATCCGGTGCTAAAACGTCCGGAACTTTTAACACAAACCAAAGAACAAGAATTAGACGATTTACAAATACGACTGGAAAACGCCATACGCGAAAAAATAACTGATTTTTCGCAACGCTTTGAAGTGTTATCACAAAAATTAACGGCTCTTGGGCCGCAATCCGTGTTAAAACGCGGATATAGCATCACGCGCAAGCAAGACGGCACCGTTATCAGTCGCGTGGGGCAAACGGCTCCCGGTGAAACAATTTATGTACAGGTACAAGACGGTATGATTTATACCGAAGTAAAGTGAGGTCTACCATGGCAGCAAAAATAACATTTGAAAAACAACTTTCCCGCTTGGAAGAAATTGTAGAAAAATTAGAAGAAGAACAGACCGATTTAGACGCTTCCGTCAAATTGTTTGAAGAAGGCGTTCTCCTTTCCAAGGAACTTTCCCAAAAGTTGGAAACAGTTAAATTTAAAGTGGAAGAATTAAAAAAGAAAGGGGCCGAATTATTAACAGAACCCTTTGATACCGAACTGGCGGAAAACGAAGATGGCGAATAAAAAATTACGCCTGGACATGGCCCTTGTGGAACAAGGTTTTTTTGCCAGCCGCAACCGCGCGCAGGCCTCCATTATGGCGGGCGAAGTGCTGGTAAACGGCGAGGTAGATACCCGCGCCGACCGCACTATTTTGCCGGAAGATAAAATTTCTCTTAAAGAAAAATCTTGCCCGTATGTGTCGCGCGGCGGGTTAAAATTGGCCGGGGCCTTAAAACATTGGCAAATTTCCGTTAAAGATAAAGTATGTGTGGATATCGGCGTGGCCACCGGCGGATTTAGCGATTGCATGATTCAGGCCGGAGCAAAAACCGTGTACGGCGTGGATGTGGGCAAAGGACAACTGGCTGATGAAATGCGCCGTTATAAAAATTTTATTTTTAAGCCGGAAACAAACGCCCGCTATATGACAGCAGACCTGTTTGATACGCCGCCGCAGTTTGCCGCGGTGGACGTGTCTTTTATTTCGCTTACCATGATTATGGAGCCTCTTTTTAAGGTAATGGCTAACGAAAGCGAAATTGTTTTTTTAATTAAACCGCAATTTGAACTGACACCCAAGCAAGTGCCTCACGGCATTGTAAAAACGGAAGAAAACCGTCAATTGGCTATTGTGCGCGTACAAAATTTTTTGGAAGAAAATTTAAAGGAAAAATATGGTGCAATTTCCGGCGAAGTGATTGAATCCCCTATTAAAGGTACGCACGGCAATACCGAGTACCTGTGGCACGTTATTTTGCACAAAAATTTTTAGATTATTTTCCCAATACAAAGACAGCCGTCTGTACGCACTATTTGAGTGCGCACCAAACCATGGAATCCTTGCGGGGCATTTTCCAAAATAACATTTTGAAAGTTAGCAGTAATCCCGTGAATAGCCCCGTTTTTGTGTTCTTCAATAAAAACAATTTGTTCCGTACCAACGAGTGAAGTGGCAAAATCGGCACGAAGTTTTTTATCAAATTCGCGCAATTTTTCGGCGCGGCGCCGGATTTCTTCCGGGGCAAGTTGCGGCCATGCGGCGGCCTTGGTGCCGGGGCGCGGCGAATAACTAAATACGTGTAGGCCCGAAAGTTTTAAGGTGTCAATAAAGCGGTATGTTTCTTCAAAATCTTCTTCCGTTTCCGTGGGGAACCCGGCAATTACGTCTGCAAAAATGCCGATTCCCGGCACACGGCGGCGGAGTTCTTCCACCTTGGCGCGGTAATCTTGCGTATTGTAGTGGCGGTTCATTTTTTTGAGCACGCGGTCACACCCGGCCTGCAACGGCAAATGGAAATAATTGCAAAACCGCGACGGATATTTTTCCATAGCGCGGATAATTCCGTCCGTAACCGTTTGGAGTTCTATGGATGAAAAACGCACGCGAAATTTGCCGGGCATTTCGGCAATTTTTTCACATAACGCGGCTAAATCGGCCCCTGTTTGCGGGCACAAATAATTGCCGATATTGATGCCTGTCAGCACAACTTCGGCAAACCCGTTTTTAACTAAAGTTTCAATTTCTTGCAAAACGTCCGTTAAGGGTTTAGAACGTTTTTCACTGCGCGCAAACGGCACAATGCAGTACGAGCAAAAACAGTCGCACCCGTCTTGAATTTTAATAAAGGCGCGGCTATGTCCTTCGTGGCCGGAAACTGTCCAGCAAATATCGTTTGCATGGAAAAGTACACGCCCTAAATCATACTTACCGACAATTTCCGCTTGCGGAAATTTGGTACGCACTTCTTTAGCGTGTGCGGCGGCGTAGCACCCGGTCAGCACGAGTCTTGCCGACGGATTTCGGCGCAAAATTTGACGGATCAGTTTTTCCACATCTTTATCGGCCTGGTGGGTAACCGTACACGTATTAAGTACACAAATATCGGCTTTTTCAAACGTATCGGCCGGGACAAAACCGGCACGCAAAAATTGCTCCAAAATGGCTTGGCTTTCCACCTGGTTTACCCGGCAACCGAACGTTTTAATAAAAAAAGTACTCATAATAATTTAGCAGCCACCGCAATACAGGCGGTTTCCGCACGCAAGATGTTTACTCCCAGCGTAACCGGCAAAACATCGTTTGCCCGGGCGAGGGAAATTTCTTCGTCCGTCCAGCCACCGGCCGGGCCAACGTACACACGCAAATTTTGTGGGTTTTTTAGTTCACTTACTCCCCACGCAAGCGTGTGGGTTTGTTCGGCTTCGTAAGCAATTAGCGAGGGCTCATTACTTGCGAGCGCTTGGTTAAATTTAACAGGCGGCAAAATTTCCGGGATAAAAGGGGTGTTACATTGTTTGCAAGCGGAAAGCATAATTTGCTGCCACCGCTCATTTTTACCGTCAAATTTTTTAAGCACATCATATTCACTGCGCGCAGACACAAGCGGCAAAAACGCCACCACACCAAGCTGGGTGCCTTTGTCTAACACATCTTCTAGCCCGGTGCGCGAATTGGGCACAAAGCAAAGCGTTAAACTAAGCGGCACGCGGCGCACATCGCATTGTTTTAGGAGCGTTCCGCGTACAAAATTTTTCTGAATTTTATCTATACGCGCCACATACTGAAGGCCTTTGCCGTTAAACACGCGCACTTCGTCGCCTTCTTTTTGGCGCGCCACCACCGCGGCGTGATGGGCTTCCTCATCCGTCAAAAAAAATTCAGTCTCTTTGATATCAGCAAAATATTGCGGCATAGATATATTGTACTTTTTATTTTTGCTATAATAAATTATCTTAATTTTGGAGGAAGAAAAAGCGCAAGCAAGCGCAAAAAAATTACAATTTGATTCTGTTTTTGGAACCGTATGATTTGCATACGGGATAACTCGCAAGAGTTCTCCGGAAAGCCAAAAACAGCTGTTGAGGCACAGCACGAACGGACTAATTACCCGGTTGTGTTGTGCCAAATGTTTGCCGCTCGCAAGGGCGGCAGACTACGGCTGTTATTTTGGATATCTTTCCGGAGGTCCAGAGTAATAGCCGTTTTTATTGCTCCGGGCCCGAAAAAACAAGGAGTATATATGAAAAGAGGTTTTACGCTTGTTGAATTATTAGTGGTTGTTTTGATTATCGGTATATTATCCGCGGTGGCGTTGCCGCAATACCAAAAAGCAGTTTTTAAAAGCCGATGGGCGGAAGGGTTTTCCAACACAAAAACTCTTGCCAACGCCGTACAAGTCTGCGAATTGGAAAACGGCAACGTAATAATGGGAACAAATGAGTTTTGTCAAAAAATAGAAAATTTAGATATTTCTATAGGAACCCGTCTCGGTACATATGGTGTTGAAACAACGAACTTTAACTACTTTATCGATAGGGGCGCTCTCAATACTTCTAATACGATAGTTGCGACTCTTGATAAAAAAAATGATGCTTGTGTTTGTCTAAGAGATGATGGAACATTTGTTACAAATAACAGAGAAGGTAGTTGTAGCGGAAATTTTCCCTCTTTTGATATAGCAAAAACATTAAATATTCCCGTAGATGAAGATTGTGTTTGTTGCTAAGTTTTTCATTTATGTTAAAAACAGGGGTGCGGCAAAAACCGCACCCCTGTTTTGATTTTCCCCCGAATAGATTATTTATCTACTACTTCGGCTTCTACTACGTCGTCTTTGGCTCCTTGGGCCGCGCCTTGCGCTTGTTGGGCTCCTGCTTGGGCACCCGCTTGCGCGCCGGCTGCTGCGCCTTGTTGGGCTTTGTACATAGCTTCGCCCAATTTTTGGCTGGCTTGCAAAGCCGCATCCGTGGCAGATTTCATGCGGGCTGCATCGTCACCTTTTAAGGCTTCTTTCAGGTCATTTAACGCTTGCTCAATCTTGCCGCGGTCTTCTTGGCTGACTTTATCGCCGTAGTCTTTCAGCGCTTTTTCCGTTTGGAATACCACGCTGTCGCCTTGGTTTTTGGCTTCAATAATTTCTTTTTGTTTTTTATCTTCTTCCGCAAACTTTTCGGCTTCTTTTACAAACTTATCTACTTCGGCATCACTTAACTTGTTGGAAGAAGTAATGGTGATGTGTTGTTCTTTATTGGTGCCGAGGTCTTTAGCGGTTACGTTTAAAATACCGTTGGCATCAATATCAAACGTTACTTCAATTTGCGGTACGCCGCGCGGAGCCGGCGGGATGCCGTCCAGGTCAAACTTGCCCAGCGGCACGTTGTCTTTAGCCATGGGGCGTTCCCCTTGCAAGACGTTAATGGTTACGGCCGGCTGATTATCCGACGCGGTGGAAAATACTTGCGTTTTGCGCACCGGAATGGTGGTGTTGCGTTCAATTAAGCGTGTGCATACACCGCCCAAGGTTTCCAAACCCAAAGACAACGGGGTAACGTCCAACAACAAAACGTCTTTGACTTCCCCGGTCAAAATACCGGCTTGTACGCTGGCTCCAATAGCCACGCATTCCATCGGGTCAATACCGCGTTCAATTTTTTTGCCGACGAGATCTTCCACGTATTTTTGCACAATCGGCATACGGGTCGGACCACCGACTAAAATAATGCGGTCAATTTGGCTGGCCGATAAGCTGGCATCGCTTAACGCTTGATTGACGGATTTACCGCAGCGTTTTACAATATCATCCACCAAACTTTCCAGTTTAGCGCGCGACAAGCGCAACTCCAAGTGTTTCGGGCCGTCCGCTCCGGCAGAGATAAACGGCAAGTTAATGTCCGTTTCCATGGTGGTGGAAAGTTCAATTTTGGCTTTTTCGGCCGCATCTTTTAAGCGTTGAGCGGCTTGTTTGTCTTTGGACAAATCAATTCCCGTTTGCTTGCGGAATTCATCTACCATCCAGGCGATAATGGCGTTATCCATATCGGTACCGCCCAGTTGCGTGTCCCCGGAAGTGGCGAGCACGTCAAACGTGCCTTCTTTACCCATTTCCATAATGGTTACATCCAGCGTTCCGCCGCCGAGGTCAAACACTAAGATTTTTTGTTCTTTGCCGGTTTTATCAATACCAAAAGCAAGCGCGGCGGCCGTCGGTTCGTTTACCAGACGCACTACTTCCAACCCGGCAATACGGCCGGCGTCTTTAGTGGCTTGGCGTTGGTTGTCGTTAAAGTAGGCCGGAACGGTAATAACGGCTTTTTCTACCTTTTCGCCTAAAAAGGCTTCGGCATCTTTTTTAACTTTTTGGAGCACAAACGCAGAGAGTTGTTGCGGCGTAAATTCCTGCCCGCGCAAATTGTATTTGAAGTTTTCGCCCATTTTGCGTTTGAAGGCGGTTACGGTGCCTTCCGGGTTGGCAATTGCCTGACGGCGGGCCGGTTCACCCACGAGGCGTTGTCCGTCTTTTGTAAAAGCAACGTAAGACGGGAACGCTTTTCCCCCGATAGAACTTCCTTCCGCAGACGGGATAATCGTCCCTCTGCCGCCTTCCATCACAGCCGCGGCTGTGTTCGAAGTTCCTAAATCAATACCAATAATTTTTGACATACTTTTCGTCTCCTTTTGTGTAAAAATTTACCCCAATTTAATTTCCTTCTGTGTGTTGGCCCACTAACACCCGCGCCGGGCGCAAGACGTTACCGTCCAACATAAATCCCATTTGTACTTCTTGGATGACCAAACCGTCCTGTTCCGCCGGCACAGGCACCATTCCTACGGCTTCCTGTGTGGCCGGATCATACGGTTTATTAACCGCTTCAATGCGGGTGATTCCTTCGCTGGAAAATGCTTTTTGCATTTCCGCCAGAATCATATGTATCCCTTCTAAAATACTTTTTGTTTCTCCCGTTGCTTCCTGCTTCCTCCATTTTTCCGACTGGCGAAGTAAAATTTCGTAAGACGGAAGTAATTTTTCCGCTAACTGTTTCTTTCCATACGCCAAAAAAGAAACTTTTTCCCGTTCCGTGCGTTTGCGGAAATTTTCAAACTCCGCATACAAACGCACATATTGTTCGTGATAATCCGGCTGGGCCGGTTCTTCCGAAACTACCGTTTTTTCCGTCGCAGTTTGTGTTGTGTCTACTGTTTCTGCCACGCACGGTTCGCCCGTTTGTTTGTGATGTTTCTTACTCATAATCTTCTTCATCTCCGGTAGTAGGCAGGACCGTCAAATACTGCATGGACGATTCTAATAAACTGCCAATAAAATTCACCAACGACATCACCCGCGTATACTCCATATGTTTCGGGCCGATAATCCCCACCATCCCGACGGTTTTATCCCCCACCCGGCAGGTGGTGGAAACTATACTCAAATTTTTGAGTTCGCTCAGTGCATTTTCACTACCAATACTGACATTTAATTTTTTATTTGACTTTTCTAAGTCTGTCATTTTTTCGCTAAGTAGCGAAGAAAACCGTTCGCGCTCCTCTACAAAGCGCATCATTTTTTTCAAATCTTCGTAATCATCCGCCGTGGTATTTTCTAACAGTTGTCCAAATCCTTCTACATAGAGTTCGTTATCCGTTTGCGGGCGTTCCATATTTTTGAGAACCTGCGAAGCCAAATCGGCCATACCGGCAATTTCGCGATGCCCGGAATGAATATGTTGCCATAAAATTTGGCGGGCTTCTGCTAGCGTATGTCCGGCAATTTCGTCGTTCATAAATCGGCTCAAAATACGCAAACGGGACGGATTGACTATATAATTCGTGCGTACCGGCCAGTGACGTACCGCCCCGGATTGTGTAACTAATACCGCCAAAATAGCACCCGGCGCTAACGGAATAAAGTCCAACCGTTGAACCCGTTGATCTTGCACGTTAGAAGTGTATACAAATCCCGCTGCTCCCGATAACATAGCCAGTAAGCGTGACGTTTGCGCCATCATATTATCTACTTCGCTTACACGGGAATCGTAAACTTCTTCAATCCGTTGCCTTTCTTGCGCGGCCATTTTTTGTACGTTGGCTAAATAATCTACATAATAGCGGTATGCTTTATCCGTAGGAATGCGCCCGCCAGAAGTATGCGGTTGGTATAAAAATCCTTCTTCTTCCAATTCCGCCATAATATTGCGAATCGTAGCACTGGAAACATCCGGCAATGCTGAGGAAGCAATCAGTTGGGAGCCAACCGGCCGGCGGGTTTCCACATACTGCTGGACAACCCAACGTAAAATTTTTTCTTTGCGCGCTTTGGCAACTTCCGGTTTAAGTATTCTCATACTGTTTTCCTTCCGACGGTAAAAGTGTTTTTTATTTTAGCACTCTTTAAATGTCTCTGCTAAAATTATAGGCAATTATTTTATTTTTGTCAACCCCTTTTTTAGACTGCTAATTTTGAGCACTAAAGGACCTATCTTTAAAATAGGTCCAAAAATGCTTGCCAGGAAAACAGAAATGTCTTACAATAAAGAAAGGAAGCAGGTGCGTTTCATATAGTTGTATTCAGCGGGCCCTGGATACCGCTTTGGCACATGCAAAAAATTTGGCCAAACAGAATGCGAGAGGATATACATGTACAAATATTCTTCTAAGTTTTTCTTATTTGCAGTTGTACTGTTGTTTTCGGCCCCTTGCTGGGCCCAGCGTGTATTACCACCCATGCCAAAACCTTCTCAAATTGCTGCGGCACACCGAGCCGGAGTGTATGCCACAACGCGCCAAGCTACCCGCATTTCTACGGCTCCTTTAAAAAATATTCCTATAAATTTATTGATGTCCTCACCAGATGCTATTGCAATACGCATAGAGCGCCAACGTGCTTTTCTAATATTGAATAAAATCCTTATGGAAAAGGCGGAAGCCCTGAAAGCAGCAGCCGCTGCCAGTAAATTAGAAAACGAAAAAGCAATAGCCGCTACGACTCCTATCGGGCAAACCAACATTACCTCCCAGCCGGGGGCAATTATGTTTCGCGGTGTAAAATTGGATGACCTTCATCCCGGAGAACTGGTAATCATGGGATCCGGCTATAATCCAGAAGGATTTCAGGTTGCATCCATTCAATTTTACTATCCGAACGGTAATCCCATAACGATTGATCGTATGGAACGCGCTATACGCGCCTATGATATTAGCAGAGTGATTTTAGCCGTCCGTATTCCACCAACAGAAAATACTCCTCGTAAAATACGGCTCATTGATTACGATTTAGCATCCGGTAATACAAAAATAACCGTTAAATAATTGTTACTTGGAAATTTCTTCTAAGAAAGCACGTGCCGGAACACTTCCGTTCGCTGCAGCACGTTGAAGCCAGTTTTTGCCGGTATTTTTATTAACCGTAACCCCTAATCCCTTGTAATAAATCTGGCCCAGTACATATTGGGCAGACGGATCTTCCTGCCGGGCCGCTTGTGTAAAAAACTGAATCGCCAAAGGTACAGAACGCGTCATTCCCAGCCCTTGCATTAACATAAAACCAGTCATGTATTGGGCTTTTGCATCACCATTTGATGCCGCATTGGAAAACCACGCGTAGGCATCTTTATAATTGGGAGGGTCTTCTTGGTAAGCCCGCTCCCCCAGCATATATTGCGCCGGGGCATACGGTAAAGCAGCCAGTTCTGCAAGCAATAAAAGCCCTTTTTCTTCGGAAAAAAGCGGACTATCCGGTTGCAGATACCATCGAGCCAATTCATACCCCGCCTGCGGGATTTTTTCATTCCAGGCTTTTAGGAACCATCGTTCTGCTTCTTGGAAATCCGCAACAACAACAATCCCTGTATAATACGCCTGGGCAACAGACAACATGGCTTGCGAATTGCCGGCTTGTGCTGCTTGTAAATTATTTAAAAATTCCTGCTCTTGTTTGTAAAAAACAGGATCCTGTTCCTGGGCTTGTTGGATTTGTTTCTTCGCAAAGGCGTCTCCATTTTGAGCGGCCAATATCCGCCAATACAATGCTTGTCCGTGATGCACACTAACCCCCAAGCCTTCATCATAAAAACGACCTAATTCGTTTTGGGCAACTGCAGAACCCTCTTTAGCGGCTATTTGCAAATAAGCCAGGGCTTCTTCCCAATTTTTTTCTTCCATTTCCACTTGGGCCAATTTCCAGGCGGCTTCCGGCGCTTCTGCTTGCAACGATTTACGATACCATAAAACGGCCTGATCCTTATCGGCGGGCACTCCGTTTCCCTGCTTGTAAAAATCCCCCACTTCCACCATGGCAGAGACGTTTCCCTGTTGCGCCGCAGATAAACTTCGCGCAAAGGCACGCTCCTGTGGGGTTTTATAAAAAGCAAACCAACACAAGCCGCTTGCTATCAGTAAAAATAGTGCAACTTTTAAAAGTCCTTTCATACGTTTTATTATAACTTTTTAAAAACAAATTCTTCCATAAAAAAGTATTATTTCCCGTTATGCTGAAAAACGCAGACTTTTATCGTCTGCGTTCTTCAGGATTTTTCTTTCAGATCCGTTTTTATTTTGCCATCACAAAAGGCATTTGGTTACCCGCCATATACGTCGGCATACGGCCGTCCCACTTTTCAATAGCCTTAAGTTGGGCTTCTACTTGGCGCAACTTAATTAAGTTGTCAGAAACCACTTCGCGCTGTAACCGTAACGATTTAGCCTCAGCCTCGGCCTGTAAGATTTTTTGTTCGGCTTCTTTTTTCACTTTTTCTACTAAGTTGGTAGCACGTTTGGCTTCTTGTTCGGCAATTTGTTTTTCTTCTACCGCACGCAAAAATTGTTTGGAAAATTCAAAATTCGTAATAGCAATATCGGAAACAATCACTTCTTTTTCCGCCATTTTTGCTTTTAGAATTTCATCCAATTCTTTGGCAACCTGGATGCGGTTAGAAATCAAACTGTCCGCCGAATATTTTGCAATTACTGCTTTGGTCCATTCTTCCACCATCGGTTTCAAAACAGTCGATGTATATTCCGGACCTAAGTTGCGGTAAATGGATTCTACCGTATTGGGCAAGATGCGATGGTTAATTGCCAATGTTAAACCAACCGTTTGCAAGTCTTTAGAAAAGGCTTCCGTATCAAACGAATCTTTTTTAATACGCACCGAGAATTTTTCCACCGTATCTACAAGCGGCATTTTGAAGTGGATTCCTTCACCATAAGCACCTACTAATTTACCAAAACGCAGTTTGACCGCTACGTTTCCGGCCGATACCGTAAAGTATGAGCCGAATGCTAAAAATACACAAACCAATAAAAAGAACGGAATAAACACAGCCGCCCAATTTAATGTTCCAGGGGTTTTGTTCATAATTTCTCCTTATAATAATTATTTACTGCACCTATTACTGATGGCGTCTTTTAACTTTCATGCGGGCAATGGCTTGTTTAAGTTCCATTTCCGCCAGTTCGAAATCAATATCCGCATCTTTTTGCGAAAGAGATGCTTTGGCGGCTTTTATTTTTTGCTTCTCCGTTTCTTCATCAATTTCTCCGGCCAAATCAGCTCCTTCCGCAAAAACGTTTACTTCGTCTTCTACTACTTCCGCAAATCCGCCCAAAACAGCAAATTCATTTTCTTTTCCGGACACTGTATAACGCAAGGAACCTAACCCTAATTGTACTAATGTGTTCACATGTCCGGGCAAAACACCCATTTCCCCAAGCAGCGCAGGTAACACCACAAACTCCACTTCCTGGTTGGAGAGAAGTTGCTTTTCAGGAGTTACTAAATTTAGGCGTAATTTTTTAGACATACTTATTCTTTATCTTTCACTTTTTCATAATTAGCAAGTACATCTTCTATACCACCGCACATGTAAAAGCACGATTCCGGAATATGATCGTATTCTCCTTCTACAATACCTTTAAAGGCCTTAATGGTATCTGCTAATTTTACATATTTGCCCGGATGTCCGGTAAATTGTTCCGCTACCGAGAACGGCTGGGACAAAAACTTCTGGATACGGCGTGCACGCCCGACGGTTTTTTTATCTTCATCCGATAATTCATCCATCCCCAAAATAGCAATAATATCTTGCAAATCTTTATATTTTTGTAGTACGCGGCGCACACTTTGCGATACCTCATAATGTTCTTGCCCGATGACCCGCGGATCCAAAATACGTGAAGTGGATTCTAACGGATCTACGGCGGGGTAGATCCCCAAACTGGCAATTTGGCGCGATAAAACAGACGTGGAATCCAAATGTGTAAATGTGGCTGCTACGCCGGGATCGGTTAAGTCATCTGCCGGCACATAAACGGCTTGAATAGACGTAATAGCACCCTTTTTTGTAGAAGTAATGCGTTCCTGCAATGCACCAATTTCCGTATTTAGCGTAGGTTGATAACCTACAGCAGAAGGCATACGTCCAAGCAACGCGGACACTTCAGAATTTGCAAGGACAAAGCGGAAAATATTATCTAAGAACAATAGCACATCTTGCCCTTTTACATCCCGGAAATATTCCGCTTGTGTGAGTGCGGTTAACGCTACTTTGGCACGGGCTCCCGGCGGCTCATTCATTTGCCCATAGACTAAAACGGTTTTATCTAATACCGTACTCCCGTCCGATAGTTTTGACTCACTCATTT
>CADBIY010000004.1 GCA_902794895.1 Candidatus Avelusimicrobium vaccinum
GTAAAATACGTTTCAAAGGCCGTTGCCCAGGCTATTGGTTTGGAGTGTTGTACCGCGTGATCTTCCGGCGGTATTGGCAATATAAAATAGTGGTAAACGGCGCATCCTGCGAAAAATAGCGCAAGTACCGCAAAGAACACAACCCAATTATAGGGAGCGCGAACATAGTGCGTTTCTAAAAAACCGACTGCCGAAATTAAAATACCGCTGCCCAAAATCATAGCAATGCGATAAAAAATAGTGCGTATGCCTACAAAAAAACCCTGTTGCCGGGGAGTAAGTGCTAACAGATAATATCCGTCCGTGGCAATATCCAGGGTGGCAGATACAAACGCCCCGATCGAAAAACCAATTAATAATGAAAAAACAAAAAAAGGAGGGTTTATTTGGGCGGCATTTGCAAGTGCTTTCCAATAAATAAGACCGGCAAGTAACAGAAAAACCATGCTCATGGCCAGTTGGGAGGCTAATAACCAACGGCGTTTAGTGGCACAAGCATCAATCAGCGGGCTCCAAAACATTTTAAGGACCCAAGGAAGATAAAGCCACCCGGTCCATAGGGTGATTTGTTCGTTAGGGTAACCAAGCGCGGCGTATAAAATAACAGACACCACGTTGATGATGATATACGGAAATCCTTCCGCTAAATAGAGAGAGGGTATATAAGCCCAAGGTGTTATTTTTTTCATTTAAAAGCGTATTTCCCTGCCAATAGATTAGCCAACGGCTGGGTGGTTTCGTTTTTGGATAGTGCAATTTTGATCATGGCGGTTAACGGTACTGCAAGTAAGGCTCCCATTACGCCCCATACCAGTGACCAAAAAATTAAGCAAGCCAGCACTACAATTGGGTCCAAATCCATCCCTTTCCCCAACCATTTGGTTTCCAAAATATTTCCGACAATAAAATGGATCGTAGTTAATAAAATAATTGCCAGGGCAATATGCCAATCAAACCCATATTGTAAAAACAACACCGGTAATGGAAGTGCGGTTGCAATAAAAGGGCCGATATTAGGAATAAAATTTAGCACGAAGGTCAGCACCGCCAGCATGGTGGCCAGTTCTGTTTTTAAGGAGGCCAATACGATCCAGGAGCAGGAAGCGGCTAACAGGGAAACAAAAATTTTAATAATCAGATAAAACGAAATCTGTTTTTGAATACTGCCTACAAGTGAGGGTTTGTTTTCGGTTGCTTTTCCCATAGCGATAAAAATAACAAAAAGTGTAATTAGTAAAAAATTGGTTAAAATAGACACGACCGTCCCGCCGACGCTTTTTACCATATTAAAAACGGGTAATTTATCAATAGAATCAATCACAAATTGTGTGTTCAATTTGATGCCATATTTTTGGGAATGGACGGATATCCAATCCAGGCTGTCATTTAAACGATCCGCATAGATGTCTGCCCCGTTGACGAAACTTTCAATAGAGTTTGTAATAAAAAGAACGGCTAACGAAATCAGCCCCAAAAAGGATACAAAACTTAAAATAATGCCAACCGTATAGGGTACTTTCCCTTTTTGTTGTAATTTTTCTGCTACCGTGCTGGATACCATGGAAATAAACAAAGCAATAACAAACGGCATCAGGATGCTTTTAGTGTACATTAACACCCAGGTGGCTGCAGTAAAAGCCAAGATCATTAAACAAATGTTATTAATAGGTGCCAATTTTTCAAACATGTTTTTTGTAGACATAAAACCTCTCTTGTATTTAGTATAGCATACCCGGGTGGGTTTTGGAGTAAATTAATGTCGGGAAGTGCCAAGAACATATTTTCAAAATAAGAAGAAATTAGTATAATAAAAATATCTTATAAATAGAGTTTAAACAGTTTAGGGCAGTTGGCGCAGTGGTAGCGCGTCCGCCTCACACGCGGAAGGTCACAGGTTCGAACCCTGTACTGCCCACCATTTAGAGAAGTCCCCGTTTATCGTCGGGGACTTTTCCTTTTATCTGCTTGTTATTGGTTTTGGTATCCTTTATTAAAAACTATATTTGGGAAGTATGCCCGCAGAACGGACAGACGGTAGGTTCTCTCCCTGCGAGTAAGGCCAGTAATCCGATAGGGAAAAAGCAAATCGCAACTATAATTTGCCAAGCGGGGATTCCTCCGCGAGTCACCATCTTTCCGCATTTTGGACAAGATATTTGTGCCATATATACACCTCCTTAATAATCTAACAATCTATATACCCATTGGATAATCAGTAAACTAAACGTTATCATATTGAGTAATCTAAGAACATAAATTTCTTGCACCCATGAAATTTGCGTTTTGCGAATTACAACATATAAAAAGTAGATTGACAATCCGGCGCAAATAAAAAAGACAAATGGACCCATTGGATTGTGCATAACGGATTGGCGCCAATTCCCGCGCAACAGAGATACGATAGAAGAATAAATACCACATCCGGGACAAGGAATTCCCAACAGTTTCTCAAACAAGCAAATCCGCGGGATACGAATCGGTAGGAACGGCAGGAAAATCCCGGCACAAACAAAGGTACCGAACATCATCATTCTTTTCACACGCCACGCTTGCTGTATAGTCATTCCATATCCTTGCCACAATAAGGCAATTTCTACCCATAGGTTGAAACCAAATACCACAGTATTTACAGGGGATTTTCCCATTGGTACGAAAAAACAAAAAGTAAATAGGTACTACTAATAGGAAATTAAAGCAAAGCGAAAGCAATGCCCAAACTAAACCCCGCTCTCCATGCTTAGGAGCATCTATTGCAAGCCATACGGTAAAACCAAACTGTAATATGACTAGCAGAACAAGAATTATTATTCCTACAAACAGGATGTCACTTTCCATATTTTGATACTCCAATTTTTTGTAAATACTATACATATCTGTTACAGAATGCTTTGTCTCAATATCAAAAGAGAATGGAGTAGCTGTTTTGTCGGCTCTTATCATATCATGGACGGCCCCACAACCTCCTGCCACGAATCCTATCCCTACCATAATAAATAAAAGAGTCCGGCATAGATTCACAAAAAAGTCCCTTGAAGTTGTTGATTGTCTTTCTCTGCCAGGTTTTCGCGTTGACAGCGCAATTACAAAGCATATGACCGCCACTATAAAACAGAGTGTAAACCAAGGGTCCCCGCTACTGAGTAATCCGCCCCAGTGTCCCCACCCGAACCAACCTGTACTAAAACAATTTTCCAGCCCTAGTGTTAAACTAGTGCTTATAGGTAAGAGAATTTTATGAAGAATTCCTACTCCCAAAATTACCAATCCTACCATGGTAAATCTATGAGCGATACTAATGGGCGAGACATGGACCGTCTCAGCTGTCAAAGGATTCGCAAATCCAGTAGGTTGATCTTCCAAAATTTCCTTCGTGGAAGTTTCTATTTGTGATGATGCAGAGAGATGCAATCCTTGTCCACACGCAAGACACTTAGATTGCTCTGTTACGGGGTAATAAATTCCTTTCCCGCAATGTGGGCAATAGTTTTTTCCGCCAAACAAGGCCCTACCACAAAAAATACATGCCGTAGCATCCGGTCTCATTTCTGCAGGCATCTTCTTACCGCAATAACTGCAATAATTAGTATTCATAATAGTTATCTTTATCAGTTTGCCAATAAAAAAGAGGTGCCTTGGTTAAAAGCAGTTATCGGAGCCCCTTAACAAATAGTCGCCGCCTACCCAATCCCTAACTTAAAAGAAATAGGAAGAACAGAGCGGCTATTGGCTGACTGAGAATTTGCGCCGGGAACAATATACTTCCCATTGCTTGGCGCGGTCTTTCTCCACGCTTCAACAAATAATCTTCACCAAGTGTATGTGCTATTTACTGTATTTTTGTTTAGTTATTACTTCTTTCAATAATTTCCTTTCAATGTCTCACATTGCTACTAGGATGTGTATCCATTGCCGGTATAAATCTTTTTTCTTGCTTTTCGAATACTTGTAGAATTTTTTCGGTCATATAAAAAGCACATGCCGCCAACTTGTGCCAATCCCGCAAGTCCCATTTTTGATGAACAGTTGGCGGATTTTGGCACTAAAAACCATGTTTTGGGTCTTTGCTGCCGGAGAGTCACTGCCAAGTTTCAAAGCGCCCAAAGAGTGCTTTTTGGAAGCAAAAATGCCGGAAATGATCCCCCTTTGCATTTCATTTGAATTTGATATACTATAATAAAGAAATTAAGGTCCGCATTTGGCGGGCTGTTTTTCGTAAAGGAGAATTGAATCCATGGAATGGAGTTTATTTTTTAACTCGTTTATCGGTATCTTAGCGATTTTAAACCCTATCGGTAATATGCCGATTTTTTTGGAGCACGTAGAAAACGAAAGCCCCAGTGTGCAACGCGCAGTGGCTATTTTAATGGCTTGTTCTATTTTCTTTTTGATGCTTACGTTTTTCTTATTTGGGAATCGTATTTTAAATGTATTTGGTATTACGTTGCCGGCATTCCGTTTGGCAGGATCGATTATGATTTTGCTCGTCGGGCTGCGCATGTTACAGGGAAAAAGTAAATTTGAAAATCACGGGATTGAAACGGCTGCCACCTCCGGTAATACGTTTGACCAAGCCCGCAATAGTTTAAGCCATATTTTGGTCCCGGTAGGGATGCCTCTTTTCATTGGCCCGGGTACTATTACTACGGTCATTTTATATGCTGAAAAAAGCCCTACTCTTACGATGTCAATCATGATGATTGCGGTACTCTTTTTAAGTTCCTGTTTAGTGGGCGTTACGTTGTTAAGTTCGCGGTATATTTTTGACCGGATTGGTAAAAACGGGACGCAGATTGTGGTACGCTTTATGGGTATGATTTTGTGCGCTATTGCCATGCAATTTATGATTGACGGAGTGGCACAACTGCTTCCCGGTGTGCTTAATGCCAATTTTATCCATGGCGGAAATATGTAAAAAATAAAATGCTTTTAAGGGCGGCTAAGGCCGCCCTTTTTTTATCTTTATAAGAAAAGTAAAATATACCTATGGAACGCTTTAAACTGGTATCTAAATTCAAGCCGGCCGGAGACCAACCCAAAGCCATTGAGGCTCTTTGCAAGGGTGTGTTGTCCGGTGCTAAACGCCAAACCTTGTTGGGAGTTACCGGTTCGGGAAAAACATTTACGATGGCTAACGTCATTGAACGCCTAAATAAGCCGACACTGATTTTATCTCCCAATAAAGTTCTCGCCGCACAACTCTATGCTGAATTTAAACAATTTTTTCCGGAAAATGCCGTAGAATATTTCATTTCCTATTACGATTATTATCAACCGGAAGCCTATATTCCGCAAACAGATACCTATATTGAAAAAGATTCTGCCGTTAACGAGCATATTGATAAACTCCGCTTAAAAGCCACTACTTCGCTAACGTCGCGAAAAGATGTAATTGTGGTAGCATCCGTTTCGTGTATTTATAATATAGGTTCGCCGGACTCTTTTCGCGAGATGCGTATTTATGTTAAAAAAGGGGCGGAAATGACCCGAGCGCAACTTTCCGGTCATTTAATTAAAATTCAATATCACCGGGATGAACTTGAGTTTTCATCTGGTAAATTTCGGGCACGCGGCCCAAATATAGATGTTATGACGCCTTACAGCCAAAATGCCCTGCGTATAGAAATTTCCGGAAAGACGATTGCCCATATTTACGAAATTCATCCCATTACCGGCAACGTGTTGGCAGAATTAGAAGAAGCATGGATTTATCCTGCTAAACACTTTGTGGCGACGGATGAAGATACCCAAAATGCACTGGCTCAAATTGAACAGGATTTGCAAATTCGCCACGCGGAACTAATTTCCCAAGGCAAAGAAATGGAAGCATACCGCCTTAAACAACGCACGGAATACGACTTGGAAATGTTGCGCCAGGCCGGTTTCTGCTCCGGTATTGAAAACTACTCGCGCTATATGGACGGACGTAAACCCGGCGAAAGGCCCTCTACTTTAATTGATTATTTCAAACGGTACGACGATTTTTTAATGATGGTGGACGAATCCCACGTGGCGTTGCCGCAAGTGCGCGGTATGTTCAACGGGGACCGCGCCCGCAAGCAAATGCTGGTGGATTTTGGGTTCCGGCTTCCTTCCGCGCTGGATAACCGCCCGCTAAAATTTGATGAATTTGAAAAGTTACTTCCGTCTACCGTGTTTGTTTCGGCCACGCCGGGCCCGTATGAGTTAACCGTTTGCGGAAATAACATTGTGGAACAAGTAATTCGCCCTACCGGGCTGGTGGATCCGAAAGTAGAGATTCATCCTACTGCGGGACAAATTGATCATTTGGTGCAAAAAATTAACGAACATATTAAAAAAGGCGAACGGACGTTGGTATTGGCATTAACCAAAAAAACGGCGGAAGATTTGAGCGCCTACTTTACGGAAAAAAAGATCAAAACGCGTTATTTACATTCGGACATTGAATCGCTGGACCGGGTAGAAATTTTGAAAGAATTTAGACAAGGTAAATTTGATGTGCTGGTCGGTATTAATTTGTTGCGTGAAGGAATTGATATCCCCCAAGTAGGCTTGGTAGCCATTTTGGGTGCAGATAACGAAGGATTTTTGCGTAATACTACTACGCTTATTCAAATTTCCGGCCGTGCCGCGCGCAATGCCGGAGGGGAAGTAATTTTATATGCGGACCGGAAAACCGATTCCATTAAATATGCACTTAATGAAATGAACCGCCGCCGAGAACTGCAAGAAGCGTATAATAGGGAGCATCACATCACGCCCAAAACGATTGAAAAACAGGAAGTGGAATTAAAAGAATTTGAACAGCAAGCCAAAACCAGTGCATTTGGCATTTTGAAAGAATCATTACCGGAGCCGACGGTCAAAAATATCAAAGCCGTTGAAAAAGATATTGAAGAGCAAATGCGCCAAGCAGCAGATGCGCTTAATTTTGAATTAGCCGCTGAATTGCGCGACCGCTTGTTTGAACTACGGCAAATGAAATTAAAATAACAAGGATTTTTTATGGAAGAAACCTCTTTTCAACTCCAACAAGTTAACCAAGTCGTAAGTGTAGAAAAAACAGAACGGACGGCTGTTTTGGCGCAGGCATTAGCCGCCAGCGGAGTATGTGATGCGACTTTAGTGCTTACCTGCGAACAATTGCATACTTTTGAAGTGCGTTCTAAATGGATTAGTTCCGGCGAAGGAGGCATCTATTTTTCGTTAATTTTGCATAACGGTCGGTCGGCCTCCCATGCTTTTAATTCCATGATGCATGCCTTGGTTGATTGCTTGCGTGCCGGGTTACCGGTACGTGTGAACCGGGTTGGCAACGCAATAAAAGTGTGGGACAAAACGTTCCGCGTTTGGAAACAAATTGCTACTGTCTCTATGCAACCTCTTTCCTCGGCAGGAATCGTGCTGAGTGTGGAATTATTACTCAATAATAAACCCCCGCGTTGTGTTAGCGGACAGTATATTTCTGTGAAGCAGTTAGTCGGTTGCGAGGTCAGCAAAGAACTCTTTTTGGAAGATCTTTTGGAATCGTTTTGGAAATATCAGGCATGGAAATAAAAAGAGTTCCCTTGCAGGGGAACTCCTTCTATTAATCGCCAATAGCGTGTTTTACTTTTTCCACTAATTCTTTTAACGCAAACGGTTTGGAACAAAAACTTTTTACTTGCGGATAGGGGAGGAACATTTTTTCTGATTCCCGCAACGCCGAAGTTACAATAACCGGAGTGGAGGATAAAATGTCATCCTCATGCATAATACGCACGATGGAGGCCCCGTCTAAACCGGGGAGCATCACATCCAACAATACTAAATGAGGATGTACGCTTTTAATCGCGGCAATAGCATCCCGTCCAGATTGACAGGAATGGATTTCGTATCCTTCTCTTTCTAAGACCATGCGCAGTAAATCAACAATGGCTGCTTCATCTTCTACAATTAAAATTCGTTTTTTCATAAACAGAGCCCCTTATTATTTATTATACTTTTTTATATGACAAAAAAAAGTTTTAATGCTTCTGTATTGCCGAAGATGCGTGCTTTTGCAACGGGGTTATTGACCCCCAGGGATGCCGTATTGGTGGGGCTAAGCGGCGGGGCCGATTCGGTATGTTTACTTCATTTTTTACATTATTTATCTAAAGAAAAGCACTTCCGTTTGGCGGCGGTCCATATTAATCATGGCTTGCGCGGACGGGCCGCGCGGACGGATCAACAGTTTTGTAAGCAGTTTTGTAAAGAGCGGGATATTGAATTTTTTAGCCTAAAAGTTGAAGTGAAAAAATTAGCCAGGCAGCAAGATTTAAGTCCGGAGCATGCGGCACGCAAAGCGCGCTATGATGCTTTTAAAAAAATTGCCCGTAAATGGGGGGCCACTAAATTGGCGCTCGGGCATCATTTAGATGATCAAGCGGAAACTTTTTTATTGAATCTTTTGCGGGGAACGAAACTGAAAGGCCTTGGCGGTATTCCGGTACGTCGGCCCTTGTGTAAAGAAACAGAAATTATCCGTCCGCTCATGTGTATTTCGCGGGCAGAAACGGAAGCCTACTTAGCCAATAACGGGTTAACGCATGTTACAGACGAAAGTAATCGCGACGAAGCCTTCCGTCGTAATTGGATTCGCAATACCCTGTTGCCGTTGCTGGAAACCAAGCAACCGCAAATTCGGGCGCACCTAGCCTTGTTGGCCCGGGAAGTTACGCAACGGCTTTCTTGAAAAGTTATTTTTTTAGACAACCCAATTTGATAGTATATCTATATGTTGCAAAGTATTGTTTTAGCAAAAGCCAAAGAGCATGGCTTGACGATTCAAGGTCTGACATTTTCTTCCCGGGAAGTAAAACCGGGGTTTGTCTTTTTTGCGCTTAAAGGAGCAAATGTAGATGGTAATTTGTTTATAGAAGAGGCGATTTCGGCCGGGGCCTGTGTGATTGTTTCCGCTTTTCAAGCAAGTAAAAAATATCCTGTTTTATATATTCAATCCGATCATATTGACCGGGATATGGCGGATGCCGCGTATGAATTTTACGGCCGTCCGTCCGATTCGTTGGCCATGATCGGTATTACCGGAACCAAAGGAAAAACTTCCATTGCATATTTGGCCGAATCTATTTTTTCGGCGGCACGTGAAAAAGTAGGGGTATTCGGTACGGTAAATTACCGCCTGGGAGGCCGGAAGATCTGCGATGCGCCTAACACAACTCCGGCCGCGTTGACTCTTTTTAAACTGCTTGGGCAAATGAAAAAACAGGATTGCAAACGGGTGGTGATGGAAGTTTCTTCGCATGCGTTGGAACTGCAGCGGGTACGTCATATTTGGTACGATACGGCGGTCTTTACCAATTTGCAACGGGATCATTTAGATTTTCATGGTACTTTTGAAAATTATTTTCAAGCCAAACAAAAATTATTTGAAAATTTATTAAATCCGGATAATCCAAAGCCTCATAAAACGGCTGTCATTAATGCCGACGATTCTTATGGGCAACGTTTACTGACACAAATCAGCGGAAAAATTAAGACGATTACTTTTGGTTTATCGGCAAAGGCCGATTTGCAAGCCGGGAATATCCGCGAGTTTTTAACACATACGGAATTTACAGTGAACGGAGTTCCCGCCCGAATTAATTTGTTGGGGCGTCATAATGTATATAATGCGTTGGCGGCTTGGGCTGTGGCGCAAGCCAATGGGGTGTGCCAAACAGATATTGTGCGCGGTTTGGCGGCCTTACGGGGGGTGCCGGGACGCATGGAACGGATTGATGAAGGACAACCGTTTTTTACTTTTGTGGATTTTGCCTATACCAATGAATCATTGCAACGTGCTTTTGCTACGGTAAAACCTTTTGCAAAAGGGAAAATTTTGCTTGTGTTTGGTTGTGGCGGTCAGCGGGACCGTACCAAACGGCCTTTAATGGGGCGAACCGCCTGTGAACAGGCCGATTCTGTTTTTTTAACTAACGATAATCCGCGTTGTGAGGACCCGGATCAAATTTTTCAAGATATTTTAGCAGGCATGAATGGATTTTCTAATTATCAAGTGGTTCCGGACCGCGCTGAAGCCATTGGCCGCGCGTTGGCAGCCGCACAACCAGACGATATTGTGATAATAGCCGGGAAAGGTCATGAGACATATCAACTGATTGGTACAGAAAAGAGACATTTTTCCGACCAGGAAACGGTCCGTTCTTTTTTAAAAGGAGAGTTGTGTGTTTAAACCTTCTGTATGGCACGGAAAAAAAGTGTGTGTGCTCGGTGCGGGGAAAAGTGGCCGGGCGGTAGCCGGTTTGTTGCATGCGCACGGATTTTCAGTTTTAATTAGCGAAGAAGCCAAAATAAAACCTCCGGTATTAAACGGAATTACCGTGGAAACAGGAGGACATAGCGCGGCTGTATTTGCTTGTGATTTTTGGGTGAAAAGCCCGGGGATTTTTCCGCATAATCCCATTTTATTAGAAGCCAAGAAACGAAAAATTCCGGTATTTAGTGAGTTGGAAATTGCCCTATCTTTTATCCCTAAAACAGCACGTATTTTTGCGGTAACAGGTACGAACGGGAAAACGACTACCACGGCTTTGTTGGGGGATATTTTAAAAGAAGATGCCTTGTATGGTAAAGAGGGCCGCCAGGTATATATATGTGGAAATATCGGGAATCCTGTTTCCAAATGCGCCGACGAAGTGGGTCCGCAAGATGACGTGGTGATTGAAGTTTCCAGTTACCAATTGGAAGACAGCAGTTACTTCCGCCCGCATTACGCCTGTTTGTTAAACGTTACTCCCGACCATTTGGATCATCATGGCGGAATGAAAAATTATGTGAAGGCTAAAAATAAAATTTTTAAATATCAGCGGGCGGTGGATACGTTAGTCTTAAACGGGGCTGATTTCGTTTGTGCATCAGCGGCAGAAAAAGCAAAAAGCCGTGTATTGGCTTTTTCTACCCATCCTAAGCACTTGCTTAAAACGGATGTTTTTTTTGACGGGGATGAACTTATTTTTAGTGAAGGGTATCATTTACGGCCCCCACATTTAAAAGGGATTCATAACGTGGAAAATGCCATGGCGGCTGCGTTAATGGCTTTGGCTGCCGGTGTTGAAGCGAAAACGGTCCAAAAAGTATTTAACAGTTTTGCTGCCATGGAACACCGTATTGAACAATTTGCTTATCATAAAAAGGTCATTTATGTGAATGATTCCAAAGCGACCAATCTGGATTCTACCATTACCGCACTCAAAAGTTTTGAGCCGGAGCATAATATCTGGCTGATTTTAGGCGGTCGTGATAAAGGTGCCTCTTATGAAGTATTGCTTCCCTATTTAAAAGAACGCTGTAAACAAGTGCTGACAATAGGGGAAAGTATGGATAAAATTGAGCGGGAATTGGGCGGGTTCCCGGTGGTGCGGTGTGGTACGCTGGAAAAAGCAGTAAATACCGCTATGAAAGGGGCATCCCCGGGAGATATCGTGTTATTATCACCGGCGTGTTCTTCGTTTGACCAATTTAAAGATTATGAAGAACGCGGAAGGATTTTTAAGAGGTTGGTAGATGCACGTATTTTTAAAGAGCGAGTAAAATAAAAAGGGGAGTTTTTTAACTCCCCTTTTTTTAAAATAAGAGTACCATTCCCCAAATTAGAAAAATGCCGCATAAAACACACAGCATCAATAATGGTACGATCGTAAACAACCAAGAAGTTAAGGCTTTGCCGGCTCCTGTTTTGTACAAGCGCATAACTCCGCGTGTTAAATATCCGAGTTGTAATCCAAGGACCAATAATAAAGCAATCGGGGCCAAATATTCAAGTTTCGCAAAGGGGAAGGCCGCTGCAATTAAGGCAAAGGCAACAAGTAACGCCTTTACAAAGCCGGACGTTCCCGCTAAAATAAAAAGCGAAGCGGCGGATGCTTTAATAGATGAGAAATCTAAAAATAAACTTCCCAAAGAGGCTGCTACATACCCTGCCGTGATTTCTGCTATGAATAAAATACTTAACTTTAGCAAAAATACCGGTATGGAGATCCCACTGCCAATATTGAAAAATAATACCCAACTGAGTGCTGCCACAAAATACCCCCAAAAGGCTTCTTTAAAAGCACGTTGCCGGCACAAAGTCTTGAGTGCGTTGATAGGATCATTTACATAATGGTAATAAGCCTTAAACGTATTCATAAGTACTCCTAGTTAATCCACAAATAAGACACGCTGGGGGTGGCTAACGATTGAATTTGTTTGGACAGGGATTGATTTTCCATGTTCGCTCCGAAAGAGAAAACGAAATCGCGCAAAGAGTCCGCACGTTGGTTTATAATTTTCGGGTCTTTTAATCCAGCCAGTTCTCCGGCTAATTGACGGGCTTCTTCTTCACCGCCTAATTTATCAATGAATCCTAAATTGTAGGCGCGCTGCCCGGTAAAGACGCGTCCGTCCGTATATTCCGTTAAATCTTCCGGTTTTACGTTAGGGCGTCCGGCTTTAACGGCTGCAAAGAATTGGGTATAGGTATCGTTGACCATATCTTGCAAGAGTGCTTTTTCGGCATCTGTCATAGGGCGGTAAGAGGAACCCATATCCTTATATTTCCCCGAAGTAATCGGAGTTACTTTGACCCCGATTTTTTCAAAGAGTCCTTCCACATTGCTCGTTTGCATAATCACACCGACAGAACCCGTGATTGTTCCCGGTTCAGCTACGATTTGGTCCGCTGCCATAGCAATGTAAAAACCGCCGGAAGCGGCCACATCCCGGAATAAAGCCACAATTTTTTTACCTTTTTCTTTCGCGGTCAATAATTCGCTGTAAATATTTTGCACGGAGGCCACTGTTCCTCCGGGGGAGTTAATATCCAATACGATGGCCTTTACATTTTTGTCGGCCGTTGCTTCGCGGATTTTTTTGGCAATAGCCCCTGCTCCGCTTGGGCGCGAAAACGGACTTGTATTATTATCTTGGGCGATTACCCCGCGCACTTTAATCCAGGCAATACCGGGTTTGTTTGAGGATTTATTGAAAGCATTTGCGATAGCGGTAGAGGTGCTTTCTGCGGGAACGGTAGTTTCTTTCGCAGGGGAAATTTTATCCTTACAGGCCGCGGCAGGATGAATGGTTAGATAAACACCGCAGCAAGCCGAAATAATAAAGGTCAGCAACAATAACGAGGCCCATGTATTATGGGTTGTCTTTTTGGAAGGAGGAATGTCCATGGGGGGTTGATCATTCGGATTTTTTTCTGGGGACTCATGTTCCATCAATTTTTTTTCCCATTGTTCTTTGGGTAAACTGGTGGAGGTGTCTTTTAAAAAGGAATTGTTTTGTTCGTTTTCAGCCATAAAATATTCTCCGGTTAAAATAATACTTAATTATAGCAATTTAAATTGGTAAAATAGGAACAGTTCTATTTTAAACTAGGAGCAGATATGTTTCAAGGTGTTTATACGGCATTAGCCACCCCCATGACCCAAGAAGGGGCCGTGGATTATAATAGGTTAGAATGTTTGTTAACTGCCCAACTGCGGGCCGGGGTACAGGGTATCGTGCTTTTAGGAACGACGGCAGAAACCCCTACGTTGTCAGCCGCTGAAAAAAATGAAATTTTGAAATTTTGTACAACCCGCTTAACCGGAAAGGTAAAAATAATCATTGGGACCGGGGGAAACTCCACCGCTGCTACCTTGGAAAATACCCGCGCGGCGCAGGTATTTAATCCGGACGGAGTGTTAGTGGTAACTCCATATTATAATAAACCCAATCCAAGCGGGCTGATAGAACATTACCGGCAAGTGGCTGCTTTGGGGACGCCGATTGTACTGTATCATATTCCGGGACGCACGGGGCTAAAAGTGCCGGCATCCGTTTTCGAAAAATTATTACAACAGGTTCCTCAAATAGTAGCCGTTAAAGAAAGTGATTATGATATGGTACATGTAACCGGTATGGCGGTAAATTATCAAAATCGGTTGGATTACTTGTGCGGAAATGATGATTTATTTCCCCTGTATTTAGCCATAGGTGCCAGCGGAATTATCAGTGCGGCCGCAAATGTATTTGCACCCGCTTTTGTAAAGATTTACAATTTATTTAATGAAGGAAATCCTAAACAGGCTTTTGCGCTTTTTTCAAAGATATACCCGCTGATTCAAGCCTGTTATGCGGAAACGAATCCCACCTGCATCAAATATATGTTAAGCAAGTTGGGAATCGGCACGGCCACGGCACGTTTGCCGTTAGGAGAAATTTCTGCGGAACACAAAAAGCAAATCGACCGTTTGTGGGAATGTGCAGATAAAAATTGGATGATTAGTTTATGAAAACAGTAGGCGTTATTGGAGCAAACGGAATGGTCGGTCGTAATATGTTGGCCGAATTGGAAAAAGTTAAAATCCCCTTTCAAGTAAAAAGATTTGGACGTAATGATGAAATTACCCCGTTAGATGTGGCCGTGTTATGTACCGATAATCCGGTCAGCCGTATCCTGGCAGGACAACTGAAAGATAAAGTCAAATTTATGGTAGATATGTCCTCCGAATTTCGGTTAGATCCTGCCGTTCCGTTGGTGATCCCGGAAATTAATGCAAACGCGATTACCGCGCAGACCCAGTTAATTGCCAGCCCAAATTGCACAACGACCGGTTTAGTGATGAGTTTGGCCCCGCTTCAAGCGCATTATCGGTTTGAGGAAGTCTTTTTTTGCTCGTATCAAGCCATTAGCGGAGGCGGCAAACAATTACTGGATGAGTTTAATAAGGCCGGTTCGTACTATGCAAAAAATTGCGTTCCTATGATTGGTTCCCTGCAAGCCAACGGGCATACCAGCGAGGAATTGAAAGGCGTTTATGAATCACGCAAAATTTTATCTATCCCGGATTTAAAAGTTTATTGTCATACAGTGCGTGTGCCGGTGGAAGTTTCTCACTCGTTAGGCGTTACGCTCAAAGCCGATAAACCGTTTGATTTAAAACAAGTTAAATCATTATGGAATCAATTTCCCCATTTAATTTACAGCGAAAGTGTGATTACACCCAAAGAAGTAGCCGGCAAAGAACAAACATTTATCTGCCGCTTACGTGCGGATATTGACGACCCGCGTATCATTCACTACTTCGTTACTTTTGATAATTTGCTGAAAGGGGCTGCTATGAACGGCCGGCAGATTGTGGAATTGTTATTGGAAAAATACGTATGAAACAGGTAAAGGTATTGATTAACGGAATAAACGGAAAAATGGGGCAAGCCCTTCAACGTTTAATTCAAACGCGTCCGGAGTTTGGCCTTTCGTTTGCAGGAGGCCGGGAAAGCGGAGAAGAAGTGCATGTAGATTTTGATGTGTTGATAGATTTTTCTACCCCGCAGGGTGCACAAGAAGCATTTGCACTGGCGAAGCAGCACCGCAAAGCATTTTTGACGGGCACAACGAATTTGCCGGAAACGTTTTTATTTCAAATGCAAGCGGAAGAAAAAATTCCGGTTTTTTATGCGCCGAACGTTAGTTTAAGTGTATATTTTTTTACCGAATTAGTACGTCAGGCGGCACGAATGTACGGGGGCTATGCTACCAAACTGCATGAAATTCATCATGTTCATAAAAAAGATGCTCCCAGCGGAACGGCTAAAAATATAGCCGCGGCTATTGGGTTTCCGACCCAGCAGGTAACCTATGAACGGGTGGGCGAAACGGTGGGCACGCATGTAGCGCAATTTGCAACGGATTTTGATGAGATTACGCTTTCTCACAAGGCCCTAAACCGGGATTTGTTTGCCGCCAGTGCTCTAGATATTGCACGGTGGTTAGTATCGCAAGAGAAAGGGTTTTATACCATGAAAGATTTTGCAAAATTTAAATTGAAGGAACAAACAAAATGAAAATTCACTTTATTGGAATTGGCGGAGTTGGAATGAGCGCCTTGGCGCAATTGCACGCTATGGGAGGAGATACCGTAACCGGCTCGGATCGGTTGATCAGCAAAGGTTATACGGACATGGCTTTGTGGGATTATTTAAAGAAATTAAACATCCGTTTATTTCCCCAGGACGGAAGCGGGATTGATAAAACAACGGAACTGGTCATTTTATCTTCTGCTATTGAAGAAGATAATCCGGAACTTCAAAAAGCCCGCCAATTAAATATTCCTACGATGCATCGCTCGGAATTATTGGCTAAGCACGTGGCTTCGCACCGCACGATTGCGGTTTCCGGTACCAGCGGAAAAAGTACAACTACGGCCATGGTGTATGATATTTTGGCGTTTGCCGGGCTTTCACCCTCTGTTATTACAGGGGCGGCTATTCTGTCTTTGCAAAAAGATCAAGGCGTTTTTGGAAACGTTTATAAAGGAAGTAGCGATATTCTAGTCATTGAAGCAGACGAAAGTGACGGTTCGATTGTCAAATATCGTCCGCATGTAGGCTTGTGCCTTAATTTGCAAAAAGACCATAAAGAAATTGCGGTTTTACAAGGGTATTTTAAAGAATTTATTTCGCATTGCAAAACGGCGATTATTAACGCAGAAGAAGATAACTTATGCGTACTGGCCCCAAATGCCAAAACCTTCGGTTTAACACGCGGAGATATTTGCCCGAATGCAATTAAAGTGGACGGCTTTGGTTCTGATTTTATGATTCAGGGACAGCCGTTCCGCTTGCAAGTGCCGGGGCTGCATAATGTGGCGAATGCAACAGCCGCGGTGGCTGCCGCTTTGCAAATGGGGGTAGATTTGGAAACGTGTGCAAAAGCGCTGAATAAATTTCAAGGTATTGCCCGTCGGTTTGCCAGTATTGGCACCTATAATAAAATTGAAGTAGTAGATGATTTTGCGCACAATCCGCATAAGTTAGCCGCTACGATTGCGGCGGCGCATTTGCGCGGGAAACGGGTACTTGCTTTTTACCAACCGCACGCATTTACTTCCATTAAATTGTTAACTCATGAATTTGTGGAAAGTTTTTCCAAAAGCATCGGCAAAGAAGATCACTTATGGTTGACGGAAGTATATTATCCGGGGGGAACAATTCCGGCAGGAGTTTCGTGCCAAACGGTGTACGAGGGATTAAAAGCACGCGGTATTAATGTGACATACGACGGATGCCGGGAGCATTTACTGGCACAGATGGCTGCCGCGGCCCAGCCGGGAGATATTTTACTCGTATTGGGCGCGCGTGATCCGACTCTTACGGATTTTGCCCGTAAATTACTAAGGGCTTTAAAAGAAAAGCCTGCTAAAGAGACATGTGCTTCTTGTATGTTGGGCAATTGTTGTATGGCCTATCAAAAATAATGGTTCAGTTTCGTAAATTACAAAAAAGCGGCAATTTTAGATTGCCGCTTTTTTTTAGAAACTATCTAAAAGTTTTTAAGTAAATACCGTTTTATAAATAATGAGTTTGGTGAAAAATGAGGGCGCTTTCTGTGTGCGGCTAGTACAAAATAAACCCCCGCGTATTATTTCGGGGGTTTAGCTCATTAGTGTCATCATCATGACTTATGTTCCTCTTTCCTAAGGGGACTCCGCTTCCGGGTCTTCACGCAATCGGCGATTACGCAGTAACCGCTCAACTGCAACCAAGGAAAATCGGGTGGACCCCAAGTACTTGTACCCATACTATAATGGAAATTTTTTTAATTTCAAGGCCTATTTTTTAAAATAGGCCTTTCTTTTTTATGGATGATTGGTATGTGTGTGCCAGGCATAGGTTTTACCGACGGACGGTACGCGGCTGGGATCAAACCGCGGATCCACTCCCTTACGGATTTGCAGTCGATAATCGGCCAATGTGTCTAAGGCTTGTTTGCGTAATCGGAAAATAGCATACAGGTTCATTAAAGCCATTATGCTCATGAAAAGATCGGCTAAATTCCACACCAGTCCCAGTTGGGCGACGGATCCTAAAAATATCATGGCGCATACACCGGCCCGAAAGAGAAATATAGGGGTCTTTTGTGTAGTTAAAAATTCCACATTGGCTTGTCCGTAATAATAGTTTCCGATAATAGAAGTAAAAGCAAATAATAATACGCTTGCCGTTAAAAAATAATTTCCGAAACTACCTAATTCTTGCGTGAGGGCTTGTTGGGTTAAGGCAATTCCTTGGGAAGAAAAGGATTGGTAATCGGTCAGTAACACAATAAAAGCGGTACAACTGCAAATAATCAAGGTGTCTACAAACACTCCAAAAGCCTGCACATATCCCTGTTTGACCGGATGAGAAGTGTTGGCGGTGGCGGCAGCATTGGGGGCACTGCCCATGCCGGCTTCATTGGAAAACAAACCGCGCCGCGCTCCCATCATCATCGTTGCCCCTAAGGTGCCTCCGGCCACATTCTGCCACGAAAAAGCATCGGTAAAGATAAGTGCAAAAATGCCGGGAAGTTTAGAAAAGTTTAAACTCATGACCAGCAAAGTTAGCACAATGTACCCTAATGCAAAAACAGGAACAATGACCGCGGAGAATTTAGCAATTCGACGAAGCCCACCGAAAATAATAAGTGCGGTGAATGCGGTCAGCAGAAATCCGGTCAGCGCAAGAGGAAAATGAAAGGTTGTTTGCAACGATTGGGCAATTGTATTTGCCTGCACCGAATTAAAAGTAAAAGCAAAGGTTAGCGTAATTATAACGGAAAACGCAATTGCCAACTTGCGTTTCCCTAACGCGTATTGCATATAGTATGCAGGACCGCCGCGGAAATGTCCTGCCGTCGGAACTTTATAAATTTGAGCCAGCGTGCTTTCTATAAAAGAGGAGGCCGCCCCAAAAACGGCAATAAGCCACATCCAAAATACCGCGCCGGGCCCGCCCAATGTAATGGCTAACGCAACTCCGGCAATATTGCCCGTTCCCACACGGGAAGCCGTACTGATGGCAAAGGCTTGAAAAGGAGAAATATGCCTGGAAGAAGATGTACTCTGTGTAAGTAACGAAAGAATGGTTTTCGGACGAAAAAATTGGACGAATCGGGAGGCCACCGTAAAATAAATACCTGCAGCGACTAGAGAGGCCATTAAAATATACCCCAAAAACTGGTCATTGAGGGTTGAAAGAAGGTGCATAAACATATTTGATTGCTCCATAAAAAAAGAATGTGTGTTAAAAACACACAGCGTATAGTATATCTGTTTTGAAGAAAAAAAGAAATATTTTTAGAGTTATCCGTTGTTTGCAATTTTATTTATTTTACCGGTCAACCAGCGTTCAAAAAACGAATTGCTCAGCCATAATAGGGGGGTAGCGAGCATGGTAAAATAAATAGTACTTCTTGGAATTTTAACACGAATAGCAGGGTTTAATAAATGGGAGGATTGAAATACTTTGTATAAAGTATCTGCCGTCCACAATACAGGCCATGCAACAGCCGCGCGTTGCCCAAATTGGGATTTTGGAATTTGGCGCAAGTAGGGCTTGGCCACCGTTAGGCGTTCTAATCCCCAGCGGATCCATTTTTCTTTAATCGGTTGAAAACGGATTGAGTTTTCAGCCTTGCATAAATCTTGCGGTTCTAATCCAACCGCCTGTAAATCTTCCAAAGGGAAATAGCAGCGACCTAATTGCAAATCTTTGGGTAAATCACGCAAGATGTTCACAATTTGCAAAGCATCTCCGATTTGCTGTCCCCAATCAAAAAAGGTTTCCCGCGCAACCGATAAAGAAACGGTCTTTTCAATCAGTTGACTCCAAAATAAACCCGGCTTTCCGCCCATTAACCGGCAATAGTGTGCTAAGTCCGCTTGTGTTTGAAATGCTTTTACCGAACCCGGTTCGGTGGGGAAAAAACTTAGGTCAATTTGCATTCCTTCACAAACCGCATGGACTACCTGCAACACAATTGTTTTTAACTCTTCCGAGAGATAATTAAATTGTTTCAAGCAACTCGGCAGGTTGCGTATAAGTGCTTCTTCATGTTTGTTATCACTTTTGCCGGATACTTCCTTTGCTAAGGCGGCGATTTGTTCGGGAGATTGATGTTGTATTAAATCCGGGAATTGTTGGATCCACGCCAGGCGTTTTGGTGCAGGCAACAGCGAAGTATCCGCAATGGTATCGGCATACCGGCATAAAAGGTAGGCAATCGAAAAGGCCGGCCGGACGGAAGTCGGCAATACTTGAACACTTAAATATAAACTGCGTGAGGTGTTTTTAAGTAAAAGTTCGGTATCCATTACTGTTAGGATAGCAAATTAAAGGGATCGTTGGCAGTTAAAAAATATTTGAATCGGTACTGCATTGTCAATGAAATAATACTTGAACTAAACGATCGTAATGATTTTGGGGAATTTCCATGCCGGGGGACGCAATACGTCCGCCATGCGGGCCGTGATAATCGGAACCGGCGGTACAAAGAAAACCATATTTGCGGGCAAGGGCCAGCAAATCCTGTTTTAAAGAGAAAGTATGTGCCGGATAAAAAACTTCTAATCCGTCCAGCCCGGCTTCTTTCCACATGGGAAAGTTCCAAACATCACTGACCATGCCCGGATGGGCCAGCACGGCTATTCCTCCGGCCTTCTTAATATATCGGATGGCTTCTAAAGCCGTTACTCCGGCAGAAGGAACGTACCCAACACAACCGGGAACCAGATATTTTCGAAAACCTTCTTGGCGCGTGGATACAATTTTTTTTGCTTTTAATGCATCTGCTACGTGAGCGCGTGAAACCGTATTCGGGGCACGGCTAAATACATCTTCTTCGGTAATGTCCACTCCGGCTTGGGCCAGTTGATGAATAATTTTGCGGATACGGTTTTGGCGGTTCTGGCGGTTATTGGCGAGAAATTGCTGAAATTCTTCATTTTGTAAATTTAGCCGGTAACCGGTAAAATGGAGATGATCATGTTCCCGGGTGCTAATTTCTACGGCAGGGGTAAATAAAATTCCCTGCTTCTGGCAGCAGAGCCGGGCCTTTTCCACTCCGTCTGTGGTATCATGGTCTGCTAACGCAAAGATTTTTACATTATTTTTTAAGGCACGCAGTACCACTTCTTCCGGCGAGCAAGTGCCGTCAGAAAAAGTGGAGTGCGTATGTAAATCAATTTTGGGCATTAAACGCGTTCAACCGCGGTAACACCGGGTACCAATTCTTTGATTTTCTTTTCAACAACGGCTTGCAGGGTCATCTGCGCATGCGGACAACTGCCGCAGCGGCCGTGAAGGGCCACGGCTACAATGCCGGTTTTTTCATCTACGCTGACGAGTTTAATATCTCCGCCGTCGGCTTGTAAAATCGGGCGGATATCGTTAATAACTTGTTCCACTTGTTCTTTCATATACGTCTCCTGAAGAGTTTCTATTATTATATCTTTTTCGGTATTACGTTGGGAATGGTTGACTTATTCTTGCAAATATATGTATACTTTTAAGGTAAGTTTTTCCAGTATCATATATAGGAGAAGAAGATGAAGAAAATAATCGTTTTAACTGTGCTTTCTATCTTTGTTGCGGCCCCTGTGTTTGCACAAAAATATGCAAGTGTCAATGCCAAACGGGCCAATATCCGTACTTGTGCCGGTACAAAATGCGCTATTAAATGGTATGCTTGGCGCTATACTCCGGTAATTATGGTAAAAACCAACGAAGATAAATCATGGGTGCTTATTAAAGATTTTGAAGGTTTTAACGGATGGATTTCCGCAGACTTGTTAAGCCCCAATGGCGGTATGTCTGCTAAAGTAGATGTAAACGTCCGCAAAACACCGTCTGCCAATGGCGAAATTGTTTGCACGGTCGAAAAAGGGTATCCGTTTAAATATTTAGCCAAACGAGGCAAATGGATCCAAGTAGTAGATGACCCGGCGGACCCCAAACAAGGAACTTGTAAGGGTTGGATCTATAATGCCAATTTGTGGGGTTTCTTTAAACAATAAGTTTTTACAAAAATAAATGACCGGAGCCCTTTTCTGTGCGGCTCCGGTTTTTTATTGGGTTGCCAAGAGGTTTCAAAAAAAAGTAAAATAAATATATGAAAAAGATTTTATTAGCAGTTGCGTTGGCGAGTGTAATTATTTGTGCTATCTGTTCCACACGCACGGTTCGGGAAAAGCGGTTTTCTATTTCAGGGACCGTAACAGTTCCGGAACGGTTAGTGGCTATGGCCCAAGCGGATAATAATTCCTGCGCTATTATTGTAAAGAACGAAGCGGATGTTCCAATAGCCATTAAACGGGTAGTAAACCCAAAATTTCCGTTAGAATTTACATTGAGTGAAGCCGATTTATTAACCGCTTCCGTGGAAGGGAATTTAAAAATGGAAGTGCAGATTAACAGCCACGGACAATTAGGAATCATCAAACAGGGCGATATTTTTGGTACTTGCGAAGAAATTCTTAACCCCAACACGCAACAGGTAGTTGTGGCAGCGGATAAAACGTTGGGACGTGTACAACTCGCCAAAAACGTAAAAGGAAATTTTTTCCGCACGGCTGCCCGTTAACGTATATTTTTTGAAGCAGTTCCCCCATGTAACATGGGGGATTTTTTATGATCTATTTGTCCTTGACGAATAGGCCTTATATAAAGCACAATACCAATAAGAGGAATTAAATGGATTATGAAGCGTAGCATGTTTTTATTGGCTTCTTTAATGCTGAGTTCTGCTCTCTACACGCAGGCAGAAGAGTCCTTATTTACGCGTGAACAAGTGTTGGATCTGTTTGCGCGCTACAATCCGGCGGTGTTAGAAAAGGCCAAACAAGAAGCAGATTATCAAACCTTATTGGAACAGTTTTTAACCGATTTTCAAGGACCGGATACTCTGCAAAATCGTTTTTCGCTGATAGCCGGCATCCGTAATTTTGATAATTCAATTCGTTTGCATGCACTCACGGAACAATATATAGAAAAAGCAACATGGGCCCATATGGCGGCGCAAGATGCTTCCGGATTGCGTTCGGTTTACCAACAGGACGTGCAGCAAGTAATGGGCCGCATTTATGCGGTTACCTTACAAACAAACCATTGGCAATTGCAAGAATTGAAAAAAGCCGTACACCAAAACCGTCACAGTTCATTAAATCTGGAAGAACGTCTATCTCGCAAAATCCATTTGAAAGCAGCTATTAAGGCACAGAAGGAGCAGATTCGTGCACTGGAAGATAATGCCGGCGATATGGTGTTGGCTTTTACACAGCAACATTTGGCGCAGACAGAACAACAACTAAAAGAAAGTTTACTTGCTGGGCATCAGGCTTCTTCCCAAGAAGATTCCGCCCGTCAAGCCTCCAATTTACAAATCAAAACTAACCACAAAAAACCGGTTGCAGAATAGCGGTCGGATCTTGTCTGTTGAAATTAGTAGCAAGTTACTTCCCATTTTTTATTTAAGGAAAAGTTATGATTCGAACAGTAATTGATAAAATTTTTGGAACCAAAAGTGAACGCGATTTAAAAAAAATTCAACATTATGTAGATGCGGCAAACCGTTTTACCGTTGAATTTGAAAAATTAACGGATGAGGAATTAAAAGCCAAAACGCAAGAATTTAAAGACCGGTTATCCGCCGGACAAACGCTGGATGACCTTTTACCGGAAGCGTTTGCCGTAGTACGTTTGGCGGCCCAGAGGGTGATTGGTTTGCGCCCGTATGATGTGCAGATGTTGGGCGGTATTGTATTACATCAAGGGAAAATTGCGGAGATGGGCACCGGAGAAGGTAAAACATTAGTTGCCGTATTACCTTCTTACTTAAACGCTTTGACCGGAAAAGGGGTTCATGTTGTTACGGTAAACGATTACTTGGCACGTCGCGACCGCCAATGGATGGGGCCGATCCATGAATTTTTAGGGCTTACCGTTGGGTATATTAACCATGATATGGACAGCCGGGAACGCCGGGAGATGTATGCCAAAGATATTACCTACGTTACCAATAATGAACTTGGGTTTGATTATTTGCGTGATAATATGGTGATTTCACGGGAAGAGCGGGTTTTGCGGCCGTTAAACTATTGTATTGTAGACGAAGTAGACTCTATTTTAATTGATGAAGCGCGCACGCCGCTTATTATTTCAGGCCCTTCCGAACAAAGCACAGATAAGTATTATATTGTGAACCGTTTGATTCCCGCACTTAAAGTACGTTTAATTACCGAAAAAGACGAAGTAAAAGCCAAATACGAAGGGACAAACCTGGATGAAGGATACGATGCTATTATTGACGAAAAAGCGCATACGGCTACGTTAACGGATACCGGAATTGCCAAAGCGGAAAAATTTTTAAATGTTGCCAATCTGTATAATGACGTAGAAGCCGAATGGGTGCATCATATTAACCAGGCATTACGGGCCCATCATCTGTATGAACGGGATGTGGATTATGTGGTCAAAGACGGAGAAGTGGTCATTGTGGATGAGTTTACCGGCCGCTTAATGCCCGGCCGCCGGTGGAGCGACGGGTTACATCAGGCTGTAGAAGCCAAAGAAGGGTTGCAAATTAAGGAAGAAAACCAGACCCTGGCTACTATTACTTTCCAAAACTTTTTCAAATTATACAACAAACTTTCGGGGATGACCGGTACGGCCATGACTGAAGCCAACGAGTTTTGGCAAATTTATAAATTGGATGTGGTGGAAATTCGACCGAACCGTCCTTCCAAGCGTATTGATTATCCGGATTTGGTTTATTTGACGGAACGTGAAAAATTTATGGCCATTGCGGATGAAGTAGAGAAATTATGGAAAAAGGGAGCCCCGGTACTGGTGGGAACCCGTTCGATTGAAAAATCTGAAAAACTCAGCCGTATGCTTCAAGCGCGTGGCATTCCGCACAAGGTATTAAATGCTAAATATCACGAAATGGAAGCGCAAATTATCAGCCAGGCCGGCCGGAAAGGAGCAGTGACGATTGCTACCAACATGGCCGGACGCGGTACCGATATTGTATTGGGCGGAAATCCGGCGGATGCGCAAGAACAACAGGAAGTGGTCGCATTAGGGGGATTGCATGTAATTGGTAGCGAACGCCATGAATCTCGCCGTATTGATAACCAACTTCGCGGACGTTGTGCCCGCCAGGGGGACCCGGGGTGTTCTCGGTTTTATATTTCGCTAGATGATGAATTGATGCGCTTGTTTGCTAATACTACTAAAATTTCTGCTATTTTAAGCCGGATTGGTATGAAAGAAGGGGAAGCCATCGAATCCCGCTTAATGACCCGTCAAATTGAAGGGGCCCAACGCATGGTAGAAGGGCGTAACTTTGATATCCGCAAACAATTGCTGGATTATGATAAAGTGATGAACCAACAGCGTACCGCTATCTATGGCTTGCGCAATGCGATTCTGGACGGCGAAAATATGACGGAAAAATCACTTCAAATGATGGAAGAGGTGGTTGAAGATTTGGTGGATCAATATTATCAGCCCTCCCATCCGCAACAAAGCGATTTTGAATCGTTGAACATTAATCTGCGCAATTTCTTTCCGGCTGAATTTTCTTATACGGATGAAAAAGTAGGCCGCAAAACGCAACAAGACCTGACAGATGAAATTATGGGAACGGTGAAAGAATTGTATCATGCGCGGGTTATTTATTTTACCGAACAGGGAATTAATTTTTCGGAAATAGAACGGATGTTATTGTTGCAACTGCTTGATAGTGCTTGGAAGCAAAATCTGTATGAATTGGACCAATTACAAAGCAGTGTCAGTCTCCGCGGATATGCACAAAAAGATCCTTTAATAGAATATCAAAAGGAATCTTTTAAATTATATTCTTCCATGCTAAACCGCGTGCGCGATTTAATGGTAAGTTATATTTTTAGGTTGCAGTTGCCTCCCCGCCGTACACCGGCCCAACGTGCCCAGGCAGCCTCCGAGCAGTCCGGTTCGGCCCACGGAGAGCAGCCGATTTCCAAGCGTATCGGGCGCAATGATCCTTGTCCGTGTGGAAGCGGAAAAAAATATAAAAAATGCTGTGGAGCAAATTTATGAAAAATAAAATAAAGAATCTGACCTATGCGTGCTTAGCGGCGGGCATTTTGTTATTGGTTCCATTGTTTTTATCGCGTGAAAAAGCAATCGAAGTTGATTTGCCGGAACTGAATTTGGCAGAACTGGAAGCACAGGAAGAAGCCCAGCAAAAAGCAGCTAAAGCATCCGCGGAGCGGACCTTTGTCCGGCGTATTTACCAATGCGAATTGGATGAGGATTGTATTATTGTGGAGAGTGACCCGTGCGGTTGTTGGGCAGGGCCTTCAGGTGTAACCGCCATTAATGCAACCCGGGTGGTTGATTTTAATAAACTTCATTCCAAATCTGTTGCCAAAACATGTCCGGACGGGGCTCCTTCTGCGGAACGTGAATGCAGTCCTTCAGCGCGTGCCGTATGCCGCGAGAAAACGTGCAAGATTGAGTATTAATTATGCACCGCAATTATATGGCCGGTCAGGAGAATAATAAAACAGAACAATCCTTACAAGCGCGGGATTTTTTTCATAGCGTAATCCGTCCTTTGGGGAGGGGTGTGTTTCTTTTATTCTGTATACTGACAACGGCAATTTTTTGGGCAGTTAGTTTTCCAAAATTATCTTACGCCGGGTATGCGTGGATTGCTTTTTTACCCTTTGTTTGGGGGCTTACCAAAATCCGTCATTTTTCGACTTGCGTTGCTTATGGTTGGTTAACCGGATTTCTTTTTTACGCATTTACACTCTATTGGATCTATTACACTTGCCTTCATGGCGGAAATTTATCCAAAGGACTTTCCCTGGCGGCTTGGTGGGGACTGAGCGGTTTGCTAGCCATCCAGGTTGCTCTTTTTAGCGGAAGTTGTTTTTATTTAAAGAAAACCGGGATATATTTCCCCTTATTGGCGGCTTTCGGCTGGGTGACTTTTGAGTGGATTCATCAAACGGTTGCTTTTTATACGATAGGATTTCCTTGGTTGATGTTAGGGGGAAGCCAGTGGAATTTTCCCGAAACGGTGCAGTTGGTTTCTCTAACCGGTGTTTATGGCCTTAGTTTTTGTTTAATGTGGTGTGGGGCCCAACTTGGTTGGATGCTTACGAATCCAAGTGTTAAAAAAATAGCAGGAAGTATGCTGTTGGTATTAGCGGTATTTTTTAGTGTGTATAGTTTTGGACATTATCGGTTAGAGCGATTTGGAAAAATAAACAAACACCAATCGTTGTTAAGTTTACAGGCTGCCCTTATGCAACCTAATATTGACCAATACAAAAAGTGGAATGAAGCGTATGAAACGGAAATTAGGGATACGGTGGTTGCGATGGGATCTCAGATTGCTCCCGGGACGGCGTTGCTGACCGTTTGGCCGGAAAGTGTAGCACCCGGCCCGCTTACGGAGGAAACAGAGTCGTCCGTATTTGAAAAAATAGCGGTTGAATCCGAATCTTTTCAGTTGGTGGGATCTTTTTTGCCATCGGGAGAAGAGCAATATGTAGGTGCTTATTTGGTTGCTCCGGATACGGATACGTGGCAGATTTATCAAAAGATAAAACTAGTCCCGTTCGGAGAATTTATTCCTTTTGCCTCCGGATTGCAAAAACTATTTCCGGACGTGGAAGTGCTGGGAGAATTGGGATCATTTTCTCCGGGGCCTGCCAAACAGAAACTATTGGAATTAAACGGGGTATTGTTGGGGAGCACCATTTGTTATGAGTCCATTTTCCCGCAATTGTGGGTGTCCCAAGCCCGAAAAGGGGCTAAACTTTTTGTCAATATAACCAATGATGCTTGGTTTTTTGATACGGCCGCTCCTTACCAGCATTTGGTAGCAAATGTGTTACGGGCCGTTGAAACGGGGCGTCCGGTATTGCGTGCTGCGAATACCGGTTTTTCAGCGGTTATTAATCCGGTGGGTACGATTGAACAAAAAAGCAAACTGTTTTCTCGAGAAATCCTGATGGCTTCCGTATCATTACCGATTGGAGACCACCAAACTTTCTATGTACAATGGGGCGATTGGTTTGCTTGGCTGTGCGTAGTGGTATTTTTTACATTATTAATTTCTACGATTGTTTTTGCCTATGAATAACATTGAATTTAAAGATGTTGAACAACAATTGGAACAATTGGAGCAACGGGTCTGCAAGATTGAAAGCATAGATGATATCTCCGGCAAAGAAAAAGAACTTGCTTCCTTGGAGGAGTTATCTGCGGATCCTTCTTTTTGGAATGATACCAAAAAGGCAAAAGAAGTCAGCCGTCAAATTGATTTTTTGAAAACTTCCATAAATACCTTTCATTCTTTACAGAAGAAAATGGAAGATGCACGTGCGCTATTTGATTTATGTAAAGAAATGCAGGATGAATCAGAACTGGTGCAATTATCGGGCTCGCTACGGGAAACGGAAAAACAAGTCGCGCAAAAAGAAGGAGAAATCCGCCTGTCTCATCCGAATGACAAACTCAATGCTATTTTAACGATTCATGCCGGTGCCGGGGGAACCGAGTCCTGTGATTGGGCGCAAATGCTTGTGCGTATGTATATGCGTTGGGCGGAACAACATGGATTTAGTTTTAAGATATTAGATTCCCAACCGGGGGATGAGGCTGGCCTAAAAACGCTTTCTGCTATGGTAGAAGGCCCCTTTGCGTATGGTTACTTAAAAGGAGAAAACGGCGTGCACCGTCTGGTACGTGTTTCTCCGTTTGATGCCAATGCCCGCAGGCATACTTCATTTGCTTCTTGTGATGTGTTGCCGGATATTGAAGAAGATATTAATATTGAAATTCCGGAAAAAGATATTCAATTGGAAACATCCCGCGCCGGTGGTCATGGCGGACAGAACGTCAATAAAGTGGAAAGCGCGGTGCGGTTATTACATATTCCAACGGGGATAGTTGTTTCGTGCCGCATTGAGCGCAGTCAGTTGCAAAACCGCCAAACGGCTATGAAGATGTTGAAAGCAAAACTTTACGAATTGGAAATGGATAAAAAACGCAGTGAAGCCGAAAAGCGGTACGGCCAAAAAGGGGAAATTGCATGGGGACACCAAATACGTTCTTATGTATTTATGCCTTACCAACTGGTAAAAGATTTGCGTAGCGGATATGAAACCAGCCAAATTAATGCGGTTATGGACGGGGATTTGGATCCGTTTATGTTGGCTTTTCTAAACTATGAAGCGGAAAATAAAAAATAATGAAAACCGGGTTGTATCTCCATATTCCGTTTTGTAAACAAAAATGCAACTATTGTGATTTTGCCTCGTTTGCCGGGTGCGAAAAATGGATGCCGGCCTATGTGGAGGCTTTATTAACGGAAGCCCACTCCTATCGTTCTCGCCGTTTTGAAACACTGTATATTGGCGGCGGAACGCCCAGTCTGTTACCCTTGAATTTGTTAGAAAAATTAATAGTAGGGTTGGAAAAACAATTTGGGCCGGTGTCGCAGTTTCAAGAAAGCACCTTTGAAGCCAATCCCGAAAGTTTAAGCCTTGAAAAACTCCGCTTATTAAAGATGGCGGGTTTTAACCGGTTGAGTATCGGATTGCAAAGTTTTGATGATGAAGAATTAAAAAAATTGGGCCGTGTTCACTGCGTGGCAGATTTTTTGCACGTCTATCAGGCCGCCCGTAAACTGGGATTTCAAAATATCAATATAGATTTAATAGCCGGATTGCCTCGGCAGACCTTGACGAAATTTCAAGCAAATATCAAAGCCGTCTTATCCTTACATCCGGAGCATATTTCCGTTTATGGGTTGCAAATAGAAGAAGGAACCCCCTTTTTTGAACAGGGTGTTGTTTGTGATCAACCGCTAATGCGGAATATGTTGGAAGAAACTCGCCACCAACTTATTCAAGCGGGATATCATCATTATGAAATTTCTAATTTCGCACGTCCCGGTTATGAAGCCAAACATAATACGCATTATTGGAATTATGGCGAGTATGTGGGACTCGGTTCTTCCGCGGCTTCTTATATAGGCGGAGTCCGTCGGCAAAATACGCCGGATTTGCGAACCTATATGGAATGTATGAAAAGAGGAAAGACCCCCGAAATTTTTCGGGAGCAGTTAACAGGGCCGGCGTTGGAAGGCGAAAAATTATTGCTAGCCTTGCGTCAATTGGACGGAGTAAAACCGACCCAAAAGCAACTTGCCTATTTCCAACAAGAAATAGAGAAACATATACACAATGGACTTTTAGAACGTGCAGGAAATAAAATCAAACTAACGGAGGAAGGAATCTATTTAGCCAATGAAGTGTTTTGCAGTTTCGTGGCTCCCTTTGAAAATATATGAAAATTAAGTCAATTCAAACCTCACTTTTTCACGCGCACGCAAATCTGCCGGAATTTATTGTACGTCATATTTCTTCTGTTGCAGAAAATACAGTATTAGCCGTTGCTTCCAAGTTATTCTGTTTATGGAAAGGGGATATTTTCCCCTATCAAAACAGGAAGCAAAAAGAAGAATTAATAGTGCGGGAAAGTTCGTTTGCACTACGGACGTCATTGGCCTGGCTGAGTGTAAAAGACGGCATGGTGATGACGAATGCCGGTATTGATGAGTCGAACGCGGACGGGAAATTACTGCTTTTGCCTAAGAATTGTTATAAATTAGCGGAGCAATTACGCAAGGAATTGTGCCAACACTGGAAAGTAAAAAATTTAGGAATCGTGGTTACGGACAGTATGATTTTACCATTACGAGCCGGAGTGATCGCCGGAGCCGTGGCCTATGCCGGGTTTAAGGGCGTGAAAGATTTACGCGGCAAACCGGATTTATTTGGGAAAAAATTACAAGTAACACTCGTCAATGTAGCCGATACGTTAGCCAGTGCCGCCGCTTTGGAAATGGGGGAAGGAAACGAAGCCCGTCCGTTGGCATTGATTACGGAGGCCCCTATCGAATTTGTGGACAGAGTTCCCGAAAATGAAATAAAATATCCTATGAAGGACGATTTGTATGCCCCGCTTTTTCAAGCGGCGGGTTACGAAGAAAAAGGAGACAATGAACTATGAAAAATATGATTAATGAATTTAAAACATTCATTATGCGCGGCAACGTGATTGATATGGCCGTAGGTATCATCATCGGTGGCGCTTTTACTAAAATCGTAAACTCCATGGTAGCCGATATTTTGATGCCGCCATTGGGACTTTTGCTAGGAAAAGTAGATTTTTCTAACTGGTTTGTAGTTATCCAAGCCGGGAAAGACGGTGTAAAAGATTTTGCCACTATGACCGAAGCACAAGCCGCCGGTGCTACCACGATTAATTTAGGGATCTTTTTAAATGCTGTAATTAGTTTTGTGATTGTGGCTTTCTGTGTATTTTTGCTGATTAAAGCCATTAACAAGTTGAATTCCCCCGAACCGGCTCCGGCCGCGGCTCCTACCACCAAAAAATGCCCGTTCTGCTGCAGCGAAATTGCTATTGAAGCCACCCGCTGCCCGCACTGCACGAGCGAAATTAAATAAACAATTGAAGTTATCATAACGGCCCACTCGAAGAAAGTGGGCCGTTATTGCTTTGTATAGGGGGATTTTCTACACTATAAATATGATTTACTTTGCACACCGCGGAGCCAGTTCACTGGCTGTTCAAAATACCCTGCCTGCTTTTGAAAAAGCACGCGAGGCGGGCGCGCGGTGCTATGAACTTGATGTGCATCTAAGTGCTGATAAACAACTAGTTATCCATCACGATTATTCGCTGTTAAGTACAGCCGGAGTAGACGTACCCATAAGCGCATTAACTGCGGCTGAATTAAAGCAAATACCCCTTAAAAATTCATTTTCAACAGAATCTGTTTATGTGCCGCTGTTAAGCGAAGTGTTACCCATGATTGCGCCGGAATTAGATTTGTTAAATATTGAACTGAAAAATGAAGATAACCGCTACCCGGGGTTGGAGCAACAGTTGCTTACCCAATTACAACACTATCCGGAAATTGCTCCTAAAATCCTTTTTTCCAGTTTTGATTATCACACCTTAAAAAGGCTGCGTTCTCTTTCTAAAAATGCGCGTATCGGGCTTTTAACGCGCTCTTTTGACGTTTCCCAAGCGCTATCCCTGCAGGCGGAAAGTGTTCATTTGAATTATATGCGGCTTACAGGGAAAATTTTGGAATGTTGCCACCAAAACGGATTGAAAGTGTATTGTTATACCGTTAATTCTAAAGAAACCGCAACCCAACTGGAACAGTTAGGGATAGACGGTATATTTACAGACTTTATTCAAAATTTCCAATAAAAAACCTCTGGCTAGGCGTGGGGTTCCGGTAAGGTTCAACTGATGAACAGGTTGTTAAGATAAATTATCAAGTCATCCTGAACTTGATTCAGGATCTTCAACGTATATTGTGGTAGTTACGAGACAGCAACGGCAAAAGCGGAAGATTCCAAATCAAGTTTGGAATGACACTTTGTTTAAAAACAGCAAGAACCAAGCGTGGGCAGTCGCGCGTGGCAGGTAGTTAAGAAGGGACTAAGCCCTTAGGGGAAATAGGTCCTGAATAAAGACATTTACAAGACTCCGCTTTACTTCGGTTTTACCCGTATTGTAAAAAACCCCCGGCATAGCCGGGGGTTGGTTTTTTTAATAATCATAAGAAGATGATTCGTAGGAGGAAGAACTGCTTTCTGTTTCGGCAGGGCCTTGCATGCCGTAATATTCTTCCGGAGTATAACGTTTGGGTTTCGTCCATAGCCGTTTTTCACGTTTATAATCCGTGTCGCTGGGTTGGCCCGGTACTTTGGGTTGTTGGCGTTCGTCAAAGAAATAAACGGCTTTATCCGTTTCCGGCACTGCATTAAAAATATATTCTGATTCTACAACCGGCGGTGTTTCCCGTCGTTCTTTGACGGCTTCTTGCCCTAAATCTTCCAAATAATCTTCTTCCGTTAAATAAATTTTCCGGTTATATTTTTCCTTTTTTTTGGCATTCGTATTACAGGCAGTTATAAAACTGACAGCCAGTAAAAGAATAAGACATTTAGCGATTGTTTTCATAAAATCTCCTTACATTTTCTTTCACCAGATAGTACTAAGTTTTCCAGCAGTACGGCAAGTGTTACAGGTCCTACTCCGCCGGGGACGGGGGAATAGGAAATGCCTCTTTGGGCGAGTTCTGTTTCGTTTGCGTCGCCGCACAAGCGGTTTTGATACCAGTTGGTAGAAATATCAATAACGGCGGCGCCGGGTTTTAACCAATCGGTTTGTAAAAGCCCCGGTTTCCCGGCGGCGCAGCAAACCAAATCGGCATCTTTTACCGCACGCGGCAAATCAGTTTTGGTGTGGCACAACGTTACGGTAGCATTTTGGCACGTAAGCAAATGTGCCAGTGGCCGCCCGACGGTGGACGAACGCCCGATTACTGTTACCGCAGCCCCTTCGACTGCAATTTGATGATACTGCAACAACCGGATGACTGCCATCGCGGTGCAAGGGACAAAACCGGGCAAGGCGGTTACTTCACTCCATGTTTTGCATAAAAATAAGCGCCCCATATTGGCAGAAGACATTCCGTCAATATCTTTGTGCGGAGCCAGTTTGTCGGCAAAATCGGTTGCGGCTAATTGCGCAGGCAGCGGGCGTGGAATTAAAATAGCATCCACGGTTGGATCTGCGGAAAGTTTTTCCACACGTTGTAAAAAATCAGCCGTTTGGGTTTGATTGTTTACTTCAAAAACTTGGGTTTTTACCCCTATTTTTTCCGCAGCTGCCACTTCTTTTTGAAGATATACATGCGCACCATAATCTTCCGTGGAACCAATAGCGGCCAGAGAGATCGCGCGCCCTAATTGTTGGCGCACGGCTTCCGCCCTGTTCCCCAGGGATTGACGAATTTTTTCAGCCAGCGTTTTTCCTTCAAAAATCATAGGTATATTTTAGCAAATTACTCTTCATCAATTTTAAGCATAGCCACAAAGGCTTCCTGCGGAATATTCAAACTGCCGATGGCTTTCATGCGTTTTTTGCCTTCTTTCTGTTTTTCCAACAGTTTGCGTTTGCGGGTAATATCTCCACCGTAGCATTTAGCGATCACGTCTTTTCTAAATGCGGGGATTGTCTCGCGGGCAATTACTTTGCCGTTCACTGCGGCCTGTACGGCGACTTCAAATTGTTGGCGGCCGATTAATTCTTTCAGTTTCGCACATAAGGCGCGGCCCATAGTTTGCGCTTTGTCTTTATGTACCACCACGGATAATGCATCCACTGGCGAGCCGTGCAGTAAAATTTCCATTAATACTACATTAGAACTTCTAAAACCGGCAACTTCGTAATCAAACGAAGCGTATCCTTTGGAAACTGATTTTAATTTGTTATAAAAATCAATCACCATTTCACCCATCGGCATTTCATACTTAATAATCACGCGTTGGTTGGAAAGATGATCCATGTTCATAAACGTACCGCGTTTTTCTTTTAAGAGCGTCATCACACCGTCCATAAACTCCACGGGAGTTACAATCGTAATATGGATGACGGGTTCTTTGATATCAATAATATCCCCGTGCGGCGGGAAATTAGCCGGGTTATCAATAATTTTATACCCGGGATCATCCGGCGCGTCCGGCAAAGCAGCCAGTTCCTGCGGGTGGGATTTTCGGGGCGTAAACTTTACGTGATATACCACGTTCGGGCTGGTGGCAATCAGCGATAAATTAAATTCGCGTTCCAACCGTTCTTTCACAATTTCAATATGTAAAATCCCCATAAATCCTAAGCGGAAACCAAAGCCAAGCGCTTTGGAGGTTTCACTTTGGTAATGGAAGGAAGAATCGGATAAATTTAATTTTTCCAGTGCTTTGCGTAATAGCGGAAAATCGGTCGTTTCCACCGGGAAAATAGAAGCAAAGACCACGGGTTTTGCATCTGCATACCCGGGGAGCGGGGTTTGGGCCGGACGTTCCGCCAGGGTAACGGTGTCGCCTACTTTTACCTGATGAATATCTTTAATCCCAGCCACGAGGTATCCCACTTCCCCGGCAGAGAGTTGATCATTTTTGTGGAGTTGTTTCGGTGTCATAAAACCGATTTCTTCGGTTTTATAAGTCGCACCGGAAGACATAAATTGAATGGTCTGCCCCGGCTTAATAGAACCGTCCACTAAACGGATATACATAATTACACCGCGGAACGGGTCATAGTACGAATCAAAAATAAGGGCGCGTAGCGGCGCGTTGGGGTCGCCTTGCGGCTCTGGAATATCGGTTATAATACGGTCGAGCAAATGCTCAATACCCATCCCGGTTTTTGCACTGACGCGTTCGGCCTCAATGGGTTCATGCAGAATATCCCACAGTTGCTCTTCGGAAGCATCTGCATCCGATTGGGATAAGTCTACCTTGTTCATGACCGGGATGATTTTAAGGCCTAAACTCTGTGCTAAATGGGCATGAGCGACCGTTTGTGCTTCTACGCCTTGAGAGGCATCTACTAATAGTAAAACTCCTTCGCAGGCGCGTAAGGAACGGGCCACCTCATACGAAAAATCTACGTGTCCGGGAGTATCAATCAAATTTAATATATAATCCTTATATTGAATGCGTACCGCTTTGGCTTTAATAGTAATGCCGCGTTCGCGTTCTAAATCCATGCCGTCTAACAGTTGGGCTTGCATTTTGCGTTTTGGTACCGTCCCGGTATCTTCTAAAATACGGTCGGAAAGGGTGGTTTTCCCGTGATCAATGTGGGCTACAATGGAAAAATTACGGATTTTCATGTTTATTATTCTGCTCTATTAAATTACGGATTTCGTCAGAACTGCCCATTAAAAGGGCGGCTTGGGCTAAATCCGCACAATGTTCAAAATCGGCGCGGCGAATGTTATTTTTTACGCGCAGATACATACGCGGTGTGACAGATAAAGCATCCACATTTAATCCTAATAGCAAGGGTAACATTTTAGAATCGGATGCTAACTCTCCGCAAATACTCACTTCCTTACCGCGTTTATGCGCAGTTTGGATAATGAGATTTAAGGTGCGTGCTACTGCCGGGTGGCAAGGATCGTACATATGGGCGACTTCTTGATTGACACGGTCTACCGCTACTAAATATTGTATCAAGTCATTCGTGCCAATGGAAATAAAATCCAAAAGTCCAATCATGCCATCTAATGCCAAGGCGGCGGAAGGAACCTCGATCATAGCACCTAACGCCACTTTATTGACCGGATGCTTGCCTTGTTTAGCAAATTGTGCAAGCACTTCGTTAAATGCATGTTTCACGTGCTGTACTTCTTCAACGGATGAAACCATGGGAATCATGATACGTATTTGGGCCGGCACTTCACAAGCGGTCCGGACAATGGCCCGCAATTGGGTAAACAAAAGTTCCGGATTCTTTAAGAATAAGCGAATTCCGCGGCACCCCATAAACGGGTTATCATCCTGCTGCAGTTCATCTAAGGGAAAAGTAGGAATTTTATCACCGCCCAAGTCGGCTAAACGAATGGTTGCCGGGCGCATATCAAAGCGTTTTGCGACCGATAAATAAATTTGATATTGTTCCTCTTCTGTGGGAGGATGGGGCGTGTTCATGAATATAAATTCTGTACGCAACAGTCCCAAACCGTCCGTAATCAAACGTTTGTTATCTTTGTTGTCGGTGCGGGGATCGTAATTGACGAATAATTTTAAAGGATGCCCGTCTTGGGTGATGACCGGCAAGTGGTTAATGGTTTTGAGTAAGGAATCGGTTTTTTTAATATCTTTTTGAATTTTGCGGTAATTGGCTAATGTGTAACGGTCCGGATTAATGACTAAGAGACCGTTTTCGCCATCAATAATTAATGTATCGCCTGCATGTACATCTTTGGAAGCGGTAGCCAGTCCAACCACGGCCGGTATTTTTAAACTTTGGGCCAGTAACGCCGTGTGGCTGGTTTTGCCCCCTACATCGGTACAAAAACCAATAATTTTATTGGCTTGTAAATTGATCGTATCAGAAGGATAAAGATTGTGTGCCACTAATAAAGAAGGCGTATGGATAGAGGCTAAAAAGTGTTGTTTATCTCCTGTTAAATTGGTGGCCAACCGCTTACCTACATCATAAATATCATTGCGGCGTTCTTTAAAAAAAGGGTCCTCAATTTTATCAAAGGGGGCGGCTAGTTCTTGCAAGGTAAGAAATAATGCCGCCTGGGCTGATAAAAATTCATTTTGAATTTTAGAGGTTAAGGAAGATAATAGAACAGGGTCCTGCAAAATCAATTTGTGTGTGCTTAGCAGGTTGGCATATTCACTGCCGAGTTCGGCCTGCACCTTCTGTTCACACTCAGTAAGTTCGGCAAATGTTTTTTCAATAGCAGCCTGTATGTGGGAGAGTTCGCTTTTAACTTCTTGCTTGGATATATATTGTCGTGAGACAGAGAAGACTTCTCCCGGAAGTAATACCGCCGGACCTATGGCAATCCCCGGACTGGCCGGTAACCCTTTTAATACGAGCATGAAACCCCTCTAAAACTCCTCATTAAATTTTTGGTCAAATAACGTTTCAATCGCTTGAAAAGCCGCATTTTCATCCGGGCCATCTGTAGATAACTTTAATGAGGATCCATATTCCGCAGCCAACATCATGACCCCCATAATGCTTTTTGCGTTGACGGTGATATCATCTTTGGTAAGGGAAATGTCGCACGTAAAGCCGGCCGCTGTTTGCGCAATGAGTGCCGCAGGACGGGCATGTAGCCCCAAACGATTTTTTATTTCCAGTTCTTTTTGTATCACAGTGCTCTCCCAATTAAAAATAACATACGATATTAAATACGGCTATCGCCACCAAATATAAGTACATATTGGGGATCCTCAGGCGGCGTGTGATAAAACTAATACTGATAAAGAATAGCACCAAAATTGCGCGTGTGATAAATTGCACATTTTGGGCAAGCGAAGTTTGCATAAAATAAAAAACCCCGATTCCTATCATACAGACGGTAAAAAACAGTCCCAGTTTTTTTGCGTTGTAAATGGTTTTATTCCAGTCGAACTCGGTTAACCCAAAGCAACGGTGATCTTCGTTAAAATAACTGATAGAAAGGCCTTTCCAACGGATAAAAAAGGCAATGGCATTAAACGTAATAAATGCTACTGCTCCTGCAAAAAATATATACCAGGAGGAGGTTGTTGCCGGCAGTTGGATTTCAAAAAAATTAATACCCAGGACCAGTAATACAAATAATGCTACCAGCAAAGAGAGCGGTTTAAGTGTTCCCCAAAATAAACGGTCTCCAATAGAGGCAGTAGTAATAGAAAGGCTCCGTTTGATTTCCGCCCATAAGGTAATTTGTTCTTCTAATTCTTTCGCATTTTTTGTTTTTAAAACATCTTCTTCCTGGCGTGCTAACGCCCCAAAACAAAAAGAGGCCATTACCGGGTGTGTATTAAAATTTTGCAAATAACGTGTTAAGACAGAGGGCAAAGCATCCGGGTCTTGTTTGTAAAGTTGTTTTAAAAACGGCCACATTACAAACATCAGTCCGATATTTTGATTTTTTTGGTAGTTCCACCCTGTTTGTAAGAAAAAAGAACGTAAAAACAAGGAAAGTTGTAGTTTAAAATTCATGGCTTACCTCGTCTTTAACCGGAATTCCGGTATCAATGCGGCAAGCCCTATCCAAGGGACTGCCATATATGCTAATTTACAGGCAATTTGTGCCCGTTCCGGCATATGAGCCGCGATCCATAATATAACAGGGGAAACGGCCCACACAAACGCAAACAAGAGCAAGAAATTGATAGCAAATGAGGAAAACAGTGAAATCATAATTGCCCGGTTTACGGACGTCGGTTTTTGAACAATTTTTTGCTCCCAATAAATCATCCAGCGAAATCTGCTTCTGCGACGATATTTTTCAATTTGTGCAAATACTAAGGAAAAAAGCACCCCAAAAATAAACGCAAGATAGAGTTCTGCCCCCAGCATATGCAAGGCTAATGTAGTGGCCGAACAAATTACTGCGCTGGGAGGTAATACACCGCCTAATGGATTTACATCAATAAATAACAATTCGGTAAAAACCCCTACCTGAATTCCCGCCATAATATCCCCTGTCAATAAAGAAAAAATAGGGGCTGCAATAATCCCACGGGAAAAAGTCAGTTGAAAAGCGTAGGTAGTATCTAATTCCAGTAAAGCGGCTAGCACACATACGGAAAAAAGGGCTGGGGTCATCATAGAGGCAGTACCTCTTGAATGGATATAGAAACTCCGTTTGGAACGGCCCTTGTTTCGATTGTTATGCCTAAATCGCGGATTAATTTGAGTAATTTTTTATCTTGCTGGTTGAGAAAAACGTGCTCTGCTAATTTTTGTGCGTTTTCCTTGAAATGCATCCCGCCGATATTAACGGATTTAATCTGTAAGCCTTCTTTGATAAGATCGGCTAACACTTCCAGTGAATCTAAAAGCAAAAAAATACGGCGTTTTGATTTCACGGCATGGCGGACAGCGGACGCAGCGTCCAAAATAGAAAGTTCATATTCGTACGGCAGACTGAGGCGAAGTAATCCTTCGTTCAACCGGGAAGAATTCCCGGTTGAACGGGCAATTAATACTTCGTCTATATTCAATTCCGGCAACCAGGCCTGAACTACCTGACCATGGATGAGCCGGTCATCTACACGTGCGAAAACAATTGGCATTAGAAACCTTTAATTAACAATTCTGTTGCGTTGATAACAGCCCGTTTTCCATCGGGTTCAATTTTTTCTGCCAGTTCTTTGGCGGATAATTTTTTGCGGCTGTTGATAGCCGTTAAAAGCATGCTCAAATTAAGCCCGGTAATTACGTGGCAGTTTGGAACCTCTTTACAGGCAGTGAGTGAAATATTGGTAGCACTTCCGCCAAAAATATCGGTTAAGATGACTGCCCCATCTGCACAGGTTATTAAGGTCTTTTTCAGTTTTTCGGCTTCTTTTTCCACAGAAGCGGCTGCCGTTACCGAGAATACTGCAAACCCTTCGTCTGCAGGTTTTCCGATAATTTGGGCAGCGGTATTTAACATTTCTTGGGCTAAATTCCCATGTGTTACTAAAATAATTTTTACCATATTAAAGTCCTATATCCCGGTGAAATTCTGAAGCACTCAGCCCCAGTTTGTTTAAATAAACGGCCAGTTGATGTGCCATAAAAACACTGCGGTGTTTTCCGCCGGTGCAACCCATGGCAATCGTTAAATAACTTTTCCCTTCAGTAATATATTTAGGGATTAAGTATTTAATTAAATCCGCAAAGCGCGCGGCAAATTCAGGGGCGTCCGGAAACGACATAATATAATCTTGCACCGGTTTATCTAAGCCGGTTTTTTCTTTTAAATCTTTTACATAGTACGGATTGGGTAAAAAACGTACGTCCATGACAATATCACAATCTTTAGGAATTCCGTACTTAAACCCAAAAGACATGACCGAAATTTGCATGTCCCCGGCGCGTTTGAGTGTAATGAGCGAAGAAAGTTTTTCTTTCAGTTCACCTAATTTTAAATCGCTGGTATCAATGACTTTGTCCGCCATGGTACGAATCGGAGCGAGTACCTCCCGCTCATGCTCAATGGCGGCTGCCAGTTTTTTATGAATCGGATGTTTATGTTTTGTTTCGGAAAACCGGCGGATTAAACATTCTTCGGAAGCATCTAAAAAGATTACTTTTACGGAGAAGTCATTTTTAGCCATGGAGTTAAGCAGTTTAGGCATTTCGCGCAGCCGGTCTCCTTCGCGAATATCAATGCCCAGCGCAATATCGTTAAGAGTTTCGTTATCGTGGACATAGTTTATAAAATTTTCAAATAAAGCCAGCGGTAAATTGTCTACACAATAAAAACCCAAATCTCCAAACATTTTAAGTGCCTGTGATTTGCCGGCTCCGCTCATTCCGGTAATAATAAAAATTCGCCGCTTATTGGTTTGCATTGGGTTTTCCGTTTCCTTTTTTCATTTTATCTAAAATTTTTTGGCTAAATTCCTTGGCTGAAAAAATTCCCTGACTTTTTAATTGTTGGTTCATGGAGGCTACTTCAATCAAAATGGCAAGATTCCGTCCCGGAGTTACCGGAAGTACCAGGGAAGGGATTTCAACCCCCAAAATGGTGGATGTTTTTTGTTCTACACCTAAGCGATCCAGCGGTGCCTTTGACGGAGAGGTTAACACTACTTCCATATCAATTTTAGTTTCATCCAGTGTGGCTCCTACTCCAAATAACAAAGGTACGTCTAAAATACCGAGTCCGCGTACTTCCATATAATGCTTGAGCATGGTTGGACAAGAACCCAACAGATAGCGCCCGCGGCTTTTTTGAATTTCTACTACATCATCTGCCACAAAAATATGTCCGCGCTTGATGAGTTCCAAGGCGCATTCGCTTTTGCCGATTCCGGATTCTCCGCGAATCAACACGCCTACCCCGTTTACATCTACCAACACGCCATGCACGTGCGTAATGGGGGCTAATTTTTCATCCAAAAAGCGGGAAAATTCGGCGGAAAAAGCAGAAGTTTCCATGCTCGTTTTTAAAACAGGCACATCCGAAGCCAAGCAGGTTTTTTTAACGGCAGGTAAAGGGTCCATGTCTGCGGCCATAATTACACAAGGCACATCAAATTCGGTAAGCATTTTGGAAAGATTCGCCCGCAGACGGGTTTTATTTTCTTTTTGGCAAAAGGCCTGTTCGGCCCGGCCAAATACTTGGACGGCTTTGGCGCGGAAATTGTCCATGTGGCCGCCTAAGGCCAACCCGGGACGGTTCACGCTTCCCAGCGTAATTTCCCGTTGGATATACCGCTTCCCGCAGACCAGCTCCAGGTTGAGTTGTTTCACCTGGAGCAGTTCTGCTACCGTAATGGATTTTGTAAATTCCATGGCCGTCCTTTATTGATACAATTTATTTTTTGCGAACGGGTTTAATCAGTCCGTAAGTGCCGTCTAACCGTTTGAAAATCAAGTTGATTTGTTTGGAATCTTCATCTAAGAACATCCAGAAAGAATACCCCAGCCGTTCCATTTCATAGGCGGCATCTTCCGGGTTCATGGGAGAGACTTCCACTTGTTTAATTACGGAAAATTTAACGTCATTTTGCGGCAAAAGTACGGTTTCGGCAAACGGGTTTACATCCGCGGCTTTTACCGATTTTTTGGAAACTTTGCGGGCTTTTGCTTTGTTTTTAATTTTTTTGGCCTGCGCTTCTGCTTTGACGGCAGCGGCATCAATGGCTTTGTACAAATTGCTTTCTACGGCGCTGGCATTAATGGTAGTTTTAGCGCCGGTATGTAAAATGATTTCTGCTTTTTGGTTGATTTTCTTTTCAACGGAAATCAACACCTGGGCAGATACGATGTTATCAATGAAATTTTCAATTTTTCCCACACGGGTATTGATAAAATCTTTAATAGCCGGTGTTAATTTAATGTTTTTAGCGGTAATCTTAATATCCATATATTCCTCCAATACGGTTACGGGAAAATATTCCGTTAATCTATTAAACCATTATAAAGGGCAACTGTCAACGATTGCGCGCGCTCGCGCGTAAGGGGGAAACGACGGAAATCAATTACGGCGGAATGAACGGTTCTTTGGGTGCGCCTCCTATCCGGCAGATATTAGTAGTGTAAAAGGAAAAGCAAAAAAATCAAGGCATCCTATGTCGGTTAGCAGAGGGCCCCTGCGGTCCAGATGTAATTTAATTTGGTAATATATACTTATGTTCGCGGTTCATGCGAACATAAGTAAGATTTGCTGTTTTTTGGAAGCCTGTGAAGAATGGGCGTGCTGCGATAGCAGTTCAGAGAAGTCCAAAGACAGTCGTTTTAGATGCGCGATAGAACAAGGAAATCATGAGCCTTGTTCGTCGCCATCCAGTGTTTGTCGTTTCCTTGAGGAGCGGCAGACCACGGCTGTCTAAGTTCGGGCACCTTCTCTGGCTCGGCATAAACAGCCGTTTTTTATTGATAATCCCTTCGCAAGCTTCACAAGGAGTTCCGGGACGTTCTCCTTTTCTACGCACTGTAGAACGAAACATATGGAGAGAAGCATATGTTACCTACTATATCGGTGTTAATTCCCGTGTATAATGCGGGAAAATATCTTGCGGTTTGCTTAGAGTCTGTGTCCAAACAAAGATTTATGGATTTTGAAATTGTTTGTTTAGATGATGGTTCAACGGATCATTCATTAAATCTATTGCGTACCTTTCAAAAAAACGAGCCGCGTTTACGCGTATTTACTCAAGCCAATGCAGGTGTTGCCATCACCCGCAATCGGTTAATTGAATATGCGCGTGGAGAATATATAGCATTTGTGGATGCGGATGATTTAATTTCGCCAGATTATCTAAGCACTTTATACCAAGCGGCCCAAGCCAGTGGCGCGGAGATTACAAAATGTTTTTTTAAGGAAATAAGTGAAGACGGTTTGCGGACGTCATCTGCTCACTGCGGCAGTCTATTTTATGAAAAACCTTCCAATACGTTGGTGTCACGATTTCGCTGCGGGTATTATGATAGTGTGGTTTGGGGAAAATTATTCCTTCGCCAATGGCTGCATGCTATTAAGATCTCCTTTTTAGAGGGAAGAATTGCCGAAGATCTCCCCTTCGTGGTGCAAGCCTTTATGGAGGCACGCAAAATTGAAGTAGTGTCGCAATCTCTTTATTTTTACCGCAAGGGGCTGAGTATGTGTATTACAGCCCAGAGTGAACGAATGGTAATCGATCAGTTAAAAAACTTGTTGGACTTGCAGCATATTTTGCAGGAGCGTTCTTTATGGGAAGAGAAGGTCGCTTTACAATGGGTGAAAATGGTGATCTGGCGAATTTGTGCCTTCCGTAAACTGCCTGTTGTAAAACGGAAACAATATCTTTCACTGCAAAAACAGGCTTTTTATCATGTTGAGAACGTGATGAAGAAGGGAAGTTGGCAGGTTAAACTTCGCTGGGGAGCCTTGTTTGTTTTGGTGAGATTATGCGGTTGGAAGAGTGTGTATATGTGGACGAAAATTTTTAGATAAAAATCGGCTTTCGCTTACTGACAAAATATCAAAAAAGAGTTATTTCAGTGCAGAACAGCACGCCGGGAGTTGCGTGTGGAGCGAGGGATTGATTCCAATGGAGACGCCAGTACTGAGAGAAATGCCTATTTTAATTAAATGCGCATAAAAACCCCCGAATTTCTTCGGGGGTGTTTTGTTGTTTATCAAACTTATTTTGCGTTTACCATTTTAGCTCTGGAAATATCGCCTTTCTTATCTAAGAAATAGAGATATCCTTTTTCTTTTTTGATACCGCATTTTTCTACTTTTTTCGGTTTACCGCCTTTTTTGCCGCCGCGGGCCATTTGTACGCGGGCGATATCGCCGTCTTTGTCAATGTAGTACAAGAAACCGTCTTCGCGGTCCATGCCTACTTTCAATACTTTTTCTGCCATGTTAGATAATCCTCCTTTAAGGAAATCAGTCTTACGAGAAAAGTCTAATAAAAATTTTTACACTTTGCAAGTGTTTTTTTTCGGCGGAAGTTCCTCGGACCCTTTTTATATAGTACGCGTAGGAAGTAAAAAACTTAGTTTTTACCCTATAATAAAGAGGGAAATGGTATAATACAAGAAGTCCACCTAAGGGGAAGTTATGTATTTAAAAGCAATTGAAATTCAAGGTTTTAAATCGTTTGCCGATAAATCCCGACTTGATTTTGAACCGGGTATTACTTGTGTCGTGGGTCCAAACGGGTGCGGTAAATCGAATGTGATTGATTCGGTTCGTTGGACGATCGGTGAGATGAGTTGGAAATCCTTGCGTTCCGCTTCCATGGTGGATATTATTTTTAACGGAACGGTCAAACGGGCTCCCTTGAATATGGCGCAGGTGAGCATGGTTTTTGATAATGCGTCCCGTCAACTCCCTTTAGATTTTAATGAAATTACCGTCACCCGTAAAATTTTCCGCACCGGAGAAAGTGAATATTATTTAAACAAAGTACAATGCCGCTTGCGGGATATCCGCGATCTGTTTTTAGATACCGGTATTGGCGGTGAAGGATACGCTATTATTGACCAGGGCGGGGTGGAAAGTGTGTTGTCCGCCTCGGCGGAACAACGCCGTGAAATGTTTGAAGAAGTGGCCGGAGTTTCTAAGTATAAAGCCAAACGCGAAGAATGTATCCGCCGTTTAGAGCGCGTAGATTTGGATTTGGCACGGCTGGCCGATACGGTGGCTTTAATTGCCGAACAAATTAAAAAGTTAGACAGCGAAGCCAAAAAAGCGCGTTTGTATCAAAAATATCGGGAAGAATTAAAAGAAAGTGAAATTGCAATTTCCGTTTGCTCTATTAAAGAAGCAGATGCCCAAATTGCCAAGTACGCGGGTGAGTTGGAACCCATCAACCGCAAACAAACCGATTTGGAAAATCGCATTTCCGCCCAAGAAGGTTCTGCGGCTGCCTTGGATTTAAATTTAACGCATAAACAAAAAGAAGCCGCCGAATTTAACGAAAAAATTTCAGCCTGTAAATATCAAGTAGGTCTTTTGGAAGGAGCCATTAAGAACTGCGATAACTTAACCGCGGAATTGACGGCACAGATTGCCTCTTCCGGCGCGGAAGCGGCCCGCGGACAAAACCGATTGCAGGAGTTGGCACCGGCCATTGCCAAACTGAAAGAACAAGTTGTTGCGGTAACCAAGGAATTAGATCCGCTGCAAGAACAATATAATACGCAAACGGCGGCGGCCCAAAAATTAGAACAGGATTTATTCCACACAGAAAAAGAAATCCAGCGCACTTCTGCGGAATTGATGAATATCGTTCAGCAACAAATGCAAATTGCGAACCGCATTTCGCTGGAAGAATCTGCGGCCCAACGCGAACAGGAAGATTTGATTGCGGCTGAAAAAGCCGGTCAAACTCAAGCGCAGGAAATGGCGGAATTGGAAAAAGCATTGAAGGAAATTTCTGCGCGGCTACAAGAAGCGCAAAATGCTCATGAAAAAGCCAAACAAGCCATTACTTCTGCTGAAAATAATCGTCAGCAATTGCAACAAGAACGCACGGCTTTAAATGAACAATTATCTGTTGTAAAATCAGCCTGGGCGGCTTTATCTGCCAAATTAGAAATGATTCAAACCCAAGGGAAAAATGATCCGTATTGGGTGGGGGTAAAACTGGCGAGCGAAAGCGGATTAAAAGGAGTAAAAGGGACCTTGCGCAAGGCCTTGAAATATCCGGCTAAAATCAAGATGGCAGTAGAGGAAGCATTTGGAAAATATTTAGATGCAATTTTATGTGCAGATGAAAAAACGGCCGAGGCGGTATTGGATTTGCTCCGCCAAAACGGAAAAGCGCGTGCACGTTTAATTGTGCTTTCCCATGTCCCTGCCGCTAAAGATACAACAGGAACTCTGCCGGATGAACTAACCTATAAAGCGGAATTAAAAGATTTAATTCATTATATTGTGGGAGATTATTCGTATCAAGACGGTACTGTTTCCAACGGATTCTTTATCGGAGGCGGTGCTGAAGATGTGCGTATTCCGGAAGCGTATTGGGGAGAAGAAGAAACGGTTCGTACGGAAATGGAATCCAAAAAAGAGGAAGAAGAAAAAATTTCCCAACAAATTATCAAAAATTACGAGCAACTTTCTGCAGCGGAAGAAATGTTGAAAAATCTTCGCTTAAAACAGCAGGAAACTGCCGTTTCCTTAAATACAGTGCAAAACGAACAAAGCGGCAAATCCCGCACGTTGGCACAAGTGCGTTTGGAGGCGGAACGTGCTTCCGCCCGCAAGCAGGAAATTGTATTGCGGGTAGATACCCGTAAAAATACGGTCACTACGCTAAAGCAAGATTTAGAATCCTTAAAAATGACCCAGGCAAAGACGGAAAAATCAGGCGAAGAATTTAAAAAGAAACAAACAGAACTCCGTTCCCAGGCCGAAATTTTAAAAGGCGATCTCAATGCACTGAGTGCCAAATTATATGAAGCCCGCATTAAAAAGAATAATATAGAACTTGATTTAAAAGCGACGGAATATGAGTTTAACAGCCTGACGGAAAATGAAGGGAAACGCAACGAAAAAATTGCCTCCTCTAACTTGCGTATTAAAAGTTTAGCCGACGAAAAACTGGCTACACAAGCAAAACTTTCTACCGAACGCGATACCTTGGCCCAGTTAGAATTGGCCGAACATAAAATGCGGGAAGAGTTGGAAGCATTAAAAAAAGAACTATCCGAAAAAACAAATTCGCTGAATGCCTGTAAAAAGGAATTTGCCGATTTGTCGATCCAAAAAAATAATATCGAAAATTCCCTAGCCAATGCACGCCGTCAGCGAACGACGGTAGCCAATAATTTATTTGAGAGTTGGAATATTACGCCGGAAGAAGCGCAAATGAATTACGGGGAGAAAACGGTCGATTATGAACGTGTTAAAATGATGCGTAAGCGTATTGAAAATATGGGTGCCGTTAATATGACCGCCCCGGAAGAATATGATGCGCTGACCGAACGACATAATTTCTTGCGTACTCAAATCGGCGATTTGGAAAATGCGAAAAAAGATCTTAAATCCGCGATCAATAAAATTAATCAAACGACCCGGGAAAATTTTAAATATACCTTTGATCAGGTGCGGACTCACTTTAAGAATATTTACCAAACCTTGTTCCGCGGCGGTGAATGCGATTTGGTGCTGACGGAACCGGATAATTTGCTGGAAACCGGGATTGAAATTTATGCCCAGCCTCCCGGGAAAAAACTGCTCAATATTACTTCTATGTCCGGCGGAGAAAAAACATTAACGGCCATGTCTTTATTGTTTGCATTTTTTACGCACAACCCGTCTCCTTTCTGTATTATGGACGAAGCCGATGCCGCTCTGGACGAAGCCAACGTAGAAAGGTATGTGAATTTGATTAAGGAATTTTCCAAAACCACCCAATTCATTGTGGTTACACACAACAAACGCACGATGGAAGCTGCCCGTATGCTTTACGGAATTACCATGGAAGAAAGCGGTGTTTCCAAAGTGATGTCGGTCAATTTAGCGGACCGTTCCAACCCCGAAGATGCCAAGAAAAAGCAAGCCATTGAGGCCCTGGCGGAGGCATAATGAAAGTTGGCGTGTTTTCGGACGTACACGGTAATTTAGAAGCATTAGAGGCTTGTTTAACCCGCTTTCAGCAAGAAAAGGTACAGGGGTATATCTATTGCGGAGACTTTATCGGTTATGGACCGGATCCGGAAAAATGTGTAAAAAAAATCTTAGAACTACCGTTGTTGGCCTGTGTTTTGGGCAATCATGATGCGGTGTTTGCCCACCCGGAATTGGAAGAATTCTTCAATATAGAGGCCCGTAATTCGTTAGAAAAAAGTAAAGGCTATCTTAGCGAAAAATCAATTCGTGCGTTAACTGCATTACCCGTGCGTGTCCAAAAACCCGGCTATACGGTTTTGCATGGCACTCCGCGTGATCCGGTGAAAGAATATTTTGCCAGTTGTGGACAATTTCAAGAGAATTATTTGTTATGGGAAGGGGATATTTGTTTTGTAGGACATACGCACATCCCTTTTTATATGAAAGGGACTGCTAAAACCTGCTCTATTTATGTAAGTAATAGTGCGGATGCTACGGTACGCTTGGATCCCAACATGCGTTATATTATTAATCCCGGCGCCGTGGGAAAGCCACGTGACCGTGACCCGAGAGCCTCCTTCGGAATTTGGGATACGCAACTTCATACATTCCGCTTTTTACGTCAAGAATATGATCTGAAAAAAACGCAGCGGAAGATGGAAAAGGAACGGATGCCGGCTTTTTTGATTGAGACGTTAGCAATGGGGTTGTAAGCGGTGCAGTACGGCCGTAAATGCGGGGGCAGCTAAAATACACAGCACAAATTCAAAAGGCGCGCGGAACCTTGCATAGGCTCCAAAAAACACAGATCCGATAGCCCAAAAATAGATACAATACCCTGCTAAAAAATAAGCGATCATTTTATGTTGCTTCCGCAGAAGCCAACTGCCTATAATTCCCAGTAACACCGTTCCCCATACTTGCAGACAAGAAAGTATTAAAATAATTTTTGTTCCCACGGTCTGCAAATAACGCGTATGTAAAAATTGTGTTTGGTTGAGCGAATGAAATGCCATTTCTTGTTCGTTTGCAGGTTTCCCTGTGAGTAAACGGGAAGTATGCAAAAAATTAGTTCCCAATAAGGTCTTGGCTGCCCAACGGGGGGCATGTAATAATTTATAGAACCATCCGACACGTAACCAAGGGGTTGCCAAGGCCCGATAGGTTTTTACTTGTTCGGTTGTACGGTATGAACCAAAATTTTCCGGCAAAGCATTTTGTAAATAATTGTGGGCTTGTGGAATAGATAGACTTAATTTTTGGGCTACCAAATCTTCATTCCAAAAATACAGATTATAGGCGTTGACAGTAGAAAATCCGGGAAATCCGGTACTCAGGTAATTTCGCAAATGCCAACTTCCCAGTAAAAAAAACAGGGGCAGAAAAAAACATAAGACAATTTGTTTCCAATACGTTTTGCAGGTAATTATTACAAATACAAAAACTGCCGGTGCCAAATAATAGGCGGCTGGCCGTACATAAATTGCAGCGGCTAATACACAAGCGGATGCTACTAACCAGCGTGCTGAATAACACTTCAAAAATTTAACCAAAAAGAACACAAACCAGGCTAATAAAAAAGTACAAAGAATTTCCGTCAGCACGGCAAAAGAAAGTGAAAAATACAACACGCTGCCCGCACAGAATATTGCACTCCAGCGGGCGGCGCGCAAGTTCGAAATTTCACGGGTGGTGAGGTAAACCGGGATCAATAACCCAAGTGATAATATGTTTTGAAGGATAGCCACCGCCCAGGTGGAATTGCCGGTAATGAGTTGTATAACTGCCAGAAATACGGGGTATCCCGGGGTGCGTAAAATGAGGGGCGTAGCCGAAACTGCTTCCCAAAATTGGCCGTAGGTAAGCCATGTTTGTGCGGGGTAAATATAACTAAGCGAATCCGGAAAAATGAGTACGTGTTCTCCTAACGGATTATACAAATAGATAAACGTAACAGCCAGGGCTTTGAAGAAAGCACAAAACCCCAACAGGTACCAGAAAATTTTATCTTTGTACCAAGGCATATAGTAAACCGCTTATGAAATTAAAAAGCCCGCACAGTTACGCACGGGCTTAAAATGGTGGACCTGACAAGGATCGAACTTGCGACCTCCTGCATGCCATGCAGGCGCTCTCCCAGCTGAGCTACAGGCCCTTAAATCTATATATTTATTATAACAGTTTTTCTGAAAACTTGCAATAAGAACGATCCCTTTGGCTTCTGCCAAAAGAATTAAAGTATAATAAGTTTATGACCCGCTACACAGACGGTTCCTACCTGAAAGAAAATCCTACCTGGCATGCTGAAGACAGCGCTTGGAAACTCATGCATGTTCAACGGGCTTTAGCCGCGGCGGATATTTCTGCCGGTTGTTGTGTATGTGATATGGGGTGTGGGAGCGGTGAACTCATTAAGCAATGGGCTTTGCAAGCCCCGGAAGTCTTATTTACCGGATACGATATTTCCCCTCAAGCCATTGAATTGTGTAAAAAGAATATTCCTGCTAATGTCACTTTTGAAACGGGTCCCTGTCTTCCGTCCGGTACGTTTAGCATAACACTTGCCCTAGATGTATTAGAACATATTGAACAAGAAGAAGTTTGGTTGGAACAGATCGCTCAAACGGCACCGTATCTGGTTTTGCATATTCCGTTAGAAATTTCCTTATATACTTTCATGCGTCCCGCGTGGTTAGAAGAAGAAAGAAAGCGAATGGGGCATTTACATTTTTACACTCCTTCTGCGGTACAGCAATTATTTAAACGCCACCATTTCAACATTCTATCCTGGCACTATACGAATAAATACCTGGAAAAACCGCCGGTGCTAACTTCTTCCTGGAGCAAATTGGGAATGAGCATTCGCAAATTAATACATCTCATTCTCCCTACCCGGTTGGCCGCATTTTTAGTGGGGGGATATAGCGTTATGTGTGTGATTAGTCGCGATACAGGGAACGGAGCAGTTTAATTTCCCGCGCGTATCCGTCCAGATCATTTGGGGTTTCCAAACAGAAGGGCAACTGTTTTAGGGCGGGGTGGTTGATCACTGCGGATAATAAATCGGTTCCAATTTGTCCGCCGCCAATGACTGCGTGACGGTCTTTATGGGAACCAAGGGAATTTAAACTGTCATTAAGATGAACAGCTTTTAACCGGGAAAGACCTATTTTTTTATCAAATTCAGTTAACACATCATCCAGTTTGGTAATAGAATAGCCTGCATCGTGAATATGACAAGTATCTAAACACACCCCCATTTTATCCGTTAACTGGACTCCGTCCAAGATAGTAGCAAGTTCATCAAAGGTCCGGCCGATTTCGCTACCTTTACCTGCCATGGTTTCAAGTAATACGGTAGTATGTTGCTGAGGGGTAAGGATTTTGTTCAGCATCCGTTGAATGAGTGCAATCCCGGTTTGTGTGCCTTGCCCCACATGGGAACCGGGATGAAAATTATAGAGGTTGCCGGGTACATATTCCATACGGCGCAAATCATCTTGCATGGTGAGCCAGGCAAATTCGCGGGTCTTTGTATCGGCCGATGCCGGATTTAGCGTATAAGGGGCATGGGCAATAATCGGTGCAAAATGGTGCTCTTTGAGTAAAGTGACTAAGGCCGCAGCATCTTGAGGATCTATCTCTTTGGCTTTACTTCCCCGGGGATTTCGGGTAAAAAATTGAAAGGTGTTTGCCCCTATGCTCAGGGCTTGCTTGCCCATGGCTTGGAATCCGTTTGACGACGATAAATGACAACCGATATATAACATAAATTAAACGGTTAACCGCTGAAGATCTTGAATAAATTGGGCTACATCTTCTTCCCGCGTGGCCCAACTGGTGCAAATGCGGATTAACATTTGATTATGCTCTAACGGTTTAATATGCGCAAAAGCATAGGTTTCTTCCAGCTGCTTTAGTAACGGGTTGGGCAGAATGATAAATTGTTGGTTTGTGTGGGAATCATAAGCAATTTGTAAACCGACTTGCTCGCATGCTTGGCGGATTTGTAAGGCTAAGCGGTTCGCGTGGGCGCCGAGTTGGAAATATAAATCGTTTTCCAACAAAGCCAAAAATTGGATTCCTAACACACGCCCTTTAGCAAGCATGGCTCCTTTTTGTTTGACGAAATAGCGGAAATCTTTTTGAATTTTTTCGTTGGGTATTACAACGGCTTCCCCCAATAATGCCCCTAATTTGGTTCCTCCAATGTAGAAAGCATCACATAAAGCGGCTAAATCGGGTAACGTAACATCATTTTGTGGAGAAGATAGTCCATAACCCAAACGGGCTCCGTCAATAAATAAATAGAGTTTATTTTCATCACAAGCACGCCGGATCGCCAATAATTCTTGTTTGGAATATAAAGTCCCGAACTCGGTGGGAAAAGATAAATATACCAGCCGCGGTTGGGGGGCAAATTCCGGATTATCATCCTGCCAGTGTTCCTTGCAAAGTTGGTTAATTTGGGCAGCGGTAATTTTTCCGTTGGTGGAAGGGGCCGTTAAAATTCGGTGGCCGGTTGCTTCAATGGCCCCGGTTTCATGTACATTAATATGCCCGCTATCCGGAGAAATAACGGTTTGGTAAGGGCGTAACATAGCCGCAATCACGGTTAAATTAGTTTGCGTTCCGCCGCATAAAAAATGAACTTCGGCATGCGGGGTTTGACAAAGCGATTTGATCAGGTCCGCAGCCTGCCGGCAAAAAATATCTTGCCCATATCCGGGAGTCTGTTCTAAATTGGTGTGAATGAGTTTTTCTAAAACGCGTGGATGCGCCCCTTCGCTATAATCGCAGTTAAAACGTATCATATCTGTTCCGGTTACCAAAGATTTTAATTCTCTATTATTTTACCTTTTTTGAGTGCGTTTAGGGTAAGGTCATCTGGGTAACGGTAAGAAAATTTAAATCAATCGTATAGGCGCGCTTCGTGTCATCTTCGGCCGAGATAACAATAACCGCTTTTTGAACACCCTCTAAATCAATAAACTCGGACAAATCACGCAAAGACCACAAAGGGGAAGGTTCCCACTTTTTAATGGGTTTATTTAATGAGTGGGTGTAAATAGCAGTAATTTTCTCATGGATTCCTAATTTACCGATATGGCGGCCGCCAAATAAGATAATCCTGGATGCACTGTGTGGTTTTTCATATTCTTTAAGAAGATAGAATATTTGCCTAATGGGGATAATTTCGCTTACTTGTTTTGGTAATGTTGCGTTGGATTTGAGTTGTTTGCGCAGAGGTGTAAAAACCGGGGAATCAAATGAGTGAGAAGAATGATAGATCCCTACCGCTTGACCATGTTGATCTACTAACAGTCCTCCGCGTTCAAAAGAAGTAAAAGGATCGGTTGGAGCCTGAATAAAGGTTCTTTCGGTTCCTGTTTTAAGCACGGAGTGTCCTGCTTTGTAGAATTGACCATTTGCACGAATCCCGTAAGCCAGTAATTCTTGCTGGGGCCAAAGAGAGGCGTCAAAATTCAGTGGAATCGGTAACGCTACCTGAGAAACAGATTGGGGAAGTTCTAATAAAGCGGCATTCCCGCTGGGGGTTTGCAAAACTACTTTAGCGGGAAAAGTAAATGCTTGATGGGGAGTCATAAATTGGATCATCAAATCGTCCTCTGTATTTTGAACGACATCTGCCGTTGTTGCACCCCAAAGATGCGCTTCGGAGCCGCTTTGAGTGGCAAATATGAACCCGGTTCCTAACGGTTTTGCAGGGTGTTTTTCGGCAACAATCGTAAACATATACCGGGATAAGTTTTGTTCTAAGGGTTCGATAGCGGGCGCTCTAAAAGAAGATGTCTTTAAACGGGCCTGTTTTAGTAAATGATGCGAAAGAGAAACGGCTTGGTTGGGATTTAACGGATGTTGTAAATTGACGGGAATATGGTACGACGGAATCTTCATTATTTTTCGAGTTATTTGTGTAAGTTGGGATTGCAAAACAGAGGTGTTTTTTAATACAACGGATGCTTTTGCGGCGCGCAAAATATCCGCAGTTTCTGGGATTTGTGCATTTGATATAGGCGCCAAAAATAAAGATAAAATTCCAATAATATATTTTCTCATATTATTACTATATTGGATTTTGTCGTCTGCGACCAGGGTCATTGGGCCTATAATGCGGTTAGGTCTTTTATGAAGGCAATGAAAATAATAGCGTCTTCCCAACAGAAAGTTGTTGCTTGTTAATCGTGCCTGCCGGCAGTTCCAACAAGTATTTAGCCGTAGCAAAAGCGAAAGGAATTTCGGCATCAATCGTATATTTTTCCCGGTGAGGGACGTTTGTGTGCATAGCGGTAATGCGTTGATTGTTATCCAGAAATACAACATCTAAATCCAGTAACGTATTTTTCCGGTAATAGGCTTGTTCTTCCTCACGCGTGAAGACAAATAAAACGCCTGTTTGAAAAGGAGCGCGTTGTTGCTGCCAGGCAAATTCTTGTTTTTTATAACTGTCGGCCACCAATACATTGATGGAATTTCCGTTAGGAAATTGGATCTGTATTTGATGATATCGCGTACAAGCCGCTAAACATAAAATAACCAGTACAAAAATCACCGTTTTTCTCATTGTGAATCCTCCGGGCCCATCTTTTCCAAAGGACATAAGGTGTAACCTGTTACATAGATATTGAGATTGGTATCAAAATCTTGGCAAGGTTTTGCACTGGCTTTTAATCCTAACGGTTTAAGAAATAAGGGATCGAGCATTAAATCCCAAGGGATTGTTAATAAATAGATAGGCCCCGTGTGCGCGTTAATAGTTTGTTGGACCGGTTCCTCAAAATGGTAGGCATAGTATAATTTGGTAAGCGGGTAACGCTGTGTGGCCGCAGACCAGTATTTTTGAGGAAATTTAGAAACAGGCAGTTTTATGCCGCCTATAAAGCGGGTATCCTTTGGAAAAAAAGGTGCTATAAACGACGTGGGGCTTCCCACTAATAATACCAATGCATTTTTTTCTACTTGCGGCTGTGGGGTTATTTCAATAGCGTGTTTGCTATACATTTCACGCCCCCAATCGGGGTAAATCGTATGGCAGGCAAGCCCCGTCAAAATAATCAGGACAAGCACCGTAACCAAACGGTTAGAAAAAAATTGCCGCAAGGCCAGAACGATTAAAAATCCGCTTAAGGCTTCCAAGGTAACCAGATAGCGTAAAATACCATAGAAGTTCATCCATAAAATAAACCCCACTGCGCAAAACGCGAGTAGTGCACGAACTAAGCAGCGGGATGTATGTGCCGTAAGTTTACTTGTTAAAGCGGCTGGTAACAAAACCAAAAAAGAAAGTTGTGCCAAAGCCAAGCGTGCATCTGCCACAATAGGTTCACTGACAACCCACTGGTTGGGAAAAATCCAAAAAAACGGATAAAATAACCATTGCCACACATGACGGGGATAGAAGCGGACTTCATCAAAATTGACGGGATCAAAATAAGGCGATTGAAAGAAATCATTGAAAAAAGGGAAAAGTGGATTTCTATAAGAAACATAATAATGAAAAATAAAATAACCATTGGTCAACAAAAAACCCGTGATACCTCCCAGAGCAAACAGACAAGTTGTTTTAAGCGGACGTTTGTACGTTGGCAAATTGATAAAAAAAGCAACGGTTAATCCCAGTACAAACGGGGCTCCGGTATATTTTAATCCGCCGGCCGCTCCTGCTATAAAAGCCGACCAAAAAACCCACTTAATTTTATGGGGTTCTTTTAAAAGGAATACAAGCAGCCAATAGAAGGACAAACATAAAAAAAAGGCCATGGGTACTTCATTATAAGAAAGACCCATTTGCGAAACCAACATACTGCCGGTTAACCCAATGGCACAGGCTAAGAGGGCGTGGACCTGTTGCTCTTTTTGTGGAAAAACTAATTGCGAAATTTTATAAACCACAAAACCCAAAGCACCCCCCCACAAGCCCTGAATAAAGGCAATCAGTTGCGGAAAAGTATTGAAATATTTAATCAGTAGAAATAACGGTATATCCAGCAATGGGTTGAGAAATGTATGGATACCCGCGGGCATAATATCGGTTTGTAAGCGCCCGGTAAGAAAAGCATAGGGATTGTAGAGGTGGTAATTTAGCAAATCCCAAGAAACGTCTTGTCCGCTCATCCAACTAAATAAACCGCTGATGAACATAAAAAGTAGGCAAAGTAGTGTGTTTTTGCAAGAAATTGAACAGAAGCGTTTCATGTTGGGTATTATAGTAAAAAAAGAGACGAATATAAAAATCCACTCTTTATAAATGAACGAGACCGTAACCTATATAGCCCTTGATTACAAGTCGGCTCGTTGACCCTCGCTTCTCGCGACCCCGCCTCACCATGCTCGCCTTTCGCCTTGGCCTACCCGTCAAAACTGGTACAACGCTCCGCCTTTTAATCCCTGCCGCACACCAAGCAGTTGGTGCGCTACTGACCATTAAAAAACCCGCCAAAAAAGCGGGTTTCTTAATGGTGCCCAGTACAGGGATCGGTCACAAGTCGGCTCGTTGACCCTCGCCGCTCGCGACCCCGCCTCGCCATGCTCGCCTTTCGCACAGAGGGCGTGCTCAAACTCGCATAAGGCTGCGGCTTTCGCTCCCTGCCGCGCATAAAGCAGTTTATGCGCTACTGACCATTAAAAAACCCGCCAAAAAAGCGGGTTTCTTAATGGTGCCCAGTACAGGGATCGAACCTGTGGCCTTTCCCATGTCAAGGGAACGCGCTACCGCTGCGCCAACTGGGCTTAAATCTATTCAAATTTTGCCAATTTCTCTTCGAAGAAATTGGTTCGCAGTTTTGGGTTTTCAAGGCATTTTTTGTAACGCGTAAAATAAATATTTACAAAAAATTTACAAAGAACCCCTAAAACTGCCACTTCTATACTATTATTATAGCATAATTATCGCCCCAATTGTATTTAGATACCTATTTACCTTTTACAATGGACCACCAAGGTTCAGCCTGAATATCACTTGTCAGGGGTAAGGTATTCGGGCTTAACGTTAGCACATTTTTGATGGAAGGACCAATTTCTATTTTTTTGAGTGAACTAGCGAAAGCAGATTGAACCGTTTGCGAAGCTTTAATTTCATAAAGCTCAAAATCGTTTCCTTTGTCCACGATGATATCTGCTTCTACTTTGTTGTTATCTCGGTAAAAGTATAAGTTATTTCCCGTACGATTATAAAGATTTTCTTTGAAAATTTCCATAATAACCATATTTTCAAAGATAGCCCCGGCCATAGGTCCAGCAAGGAGCGTGTCTGCCGTTTGGTATCTCAATAAGTAGGATAATAAACCCGTGTCTGTGAAATATACTTTTGGAGATTTTACCAAACGTTTACCTATATTGCGGTAATAGGGTTTAAGTAAATAGATGATTCGGCTAGACTCCAAAATGCCAAGCCAATTTTTAGCGGTAACGTTGGCAATCCCACAGTCGCTTGCAAGCCCTTGCACATTGAGTAAATTGCCCGCACGACTAGCTAGTAACTCCAAAAAACGTTGGAATGTAGATAAATCGTGAATACTTTTAACTTGGCGGATATCACGCTCTACGTAGGTTGATAAATAAGAACCATAGAATAACTGTAAGTCTGTTTCTTGTGTATTGGGCGTTGGATAAAATCCTTTTACAATTTGTTCATAACACGCTATAGGTTCGTGAGGAATAGTTCCTAATTCCTGAAAGGAAAGCGGTAATAATTCAAAAAGAGCCACCCTCCCAGCCAGTGTTTCACTCATTCCTTGCATAACATTGAACATCTGCGAACCTGTCAATAGGAAGCGTCCATTGACGCGGTCTTTATCAATGTGTATTTTGATATAACTTAATAATTCGGGTAAATATTGGATTTCATCAATAATAACAGGAGTTTTTAGTGTGGAAACAAATAAAGCAGGGTCTTGCGCTGCGATGGAGCGCACGGCAATGTCATCAAAAGTGATATAGTTATAATCGGGGAATAAATATTTTAGTAAAGTTGATTTCCCGGTTTGTCTGGGCCCGGTTAGGACGATAGCCGGGAATTGATTTACCGCTTGTAAAAGCGATTTTTCTATGGTTCGATGTATATAGTTCATAGTTTGAGTGTAATATATTTTATACAAAATGTAAAGTGTTATTTATATTTTGTATAAAATTGGCATGTTTAAGAGATTATTTAGACACATTTAAAGTGAATAAATTGTTCATTACCGCCATTTTTTGGGCTACTTCTTCTTTCTTAAATTGCATATACTTTTGGGTAGTTTTGATACTACTATGACCCATTAAAACTTGTAAATCATGTAACTTGCCGCCCTGATTTAAGAAGTTTGTAGCAAATGTATGACGTAAATCATGTATCCGCACATGAGAAAGCCCCGCTTTTTGAGCTGCATGAGTCAGTTGATAACGCAATTGGCTGTTCGTAAGCGTAAATATTGATCCATTGTTTTTGATGCCAATTGTATTAAAAATATCCTCTATGGTTGGAATTAAACCTAATATACGAGACTTTTGTGTTTTAGTATCGCGTAATAAAATGGTTTTGGCATTAAAATCGATATCTTCCCATTTTAATCCTAATAATTCTTTTTTACGTACTCCTGTCAATATGCAAAACATAATGGCAGGTTGGATGTAGGTTGCTAAATGCGGTAATATTTTATTAATTTCTTGCTTACTAAGTGGATGGGGTTGGTATGGTTCGGCTGGTTTTTTATCTACTTCAGTGCAAGGATTTTCTTTAAAAAATAATTTCCATTTTTTCAGTTCATTGAAAAATTTGCTAACTACCGTAAATTGACGGTTGGCGTTGGAATAGGAAGTCTTTTCAGCAATTTGATGGTAATAGCGGGTCATGTCCAAGGCGGTGATTTTTCCTAATTCTTTATTTCCAAATTTTTTCTGAAAGGCAGAAAACATAGAGCGGTTACTTTTAGACTTAAGTTTCATTAGATGTTGTTCTATATACAAAGGGGCAACTTCGTTGACTGTTTGTTTTTCAGCAATCCGTGTAGGATTTTGCTTGAAAGAATAGATTTCAGCTTCGCGTTGACGTTTTATTTCCTTTGCTTCGGATAATGTAGTTGCTACCGTTTCATGAACACGCTTGCCTGTATGATCGGTGTAGGCAATCCCCCACAGGCCTTTTTTAGTTTGATAAAAACCATTCTTTTCTTTATATTGAAAAATCATTATACATACCCCTTTTAGTATTATTTAGTATTATTATAACATATTTTATAACATTATGAGTAAAATTTAATCATATTAGATCAAATTTGATAATATATAAATATGAAACTTCCTAATGAAACTCCTATTGTACGTTGTAGCATTACTCTTGAACAGGATTTGTTAGAGCGTGCTAAAAAGTATGCGAAAGAACAAGACCGTAATTTATCTTCTGTATTTCGGTTAGCTTTGAAACAACTGCTAGAAAATTCTAGCAAGTAGTTTTCGCATACTTTCTAGTTTTAGCGATAAGATCTTTGTTTATCAATCCAAGTGTCTATAATTTGTTTATCGAAAAACAATTTAGACGAATGTTCGAATTTGACGATACTTTCCTTTGGAAATAAACCTCGGCATTTTTTTGAATAAATGGTGGATATCGGCCAACCTATATACTCCGACAGTTCTTTAACGGTAAATAACCGCTTGGGGCCATCACAAGGTATTGACTCAAACAATTCTGGTGCGCTGTTTAACATAGGTTAGGCTCCTTATTGTTGCCCATCTCCAACAAGTACTGTCCTGTAGTATTACGTTGCCAAATGGGGGAAGATTCTTCCCCAATGTTTTGGATAGCCGTTAAAATAGCCTCTTGGAGTATATCTTTATCTCTTGCTTGGCTATATGTTGAAAATAAATTTTTTATTTTTTTACAATATCTATACGCAGTTTTATGATCAGTCCAATGTTCCAAATATCTAAACAAACTGTTTATTCCAAATTGTTTACATATCCATAGACATCCTACTAAAGAACTTATAGCCTGCAAACCATGGATATTTTTCTGTTTACACATAATTTCCGTATTTTCAAGAAGATCATACTCCGAAGAATTTACAACATATATATGTTGTAATGCTTCTTTAGCTCTTGAATATAATATTTTGCGAGCTATCTCAGGATTGAATGCATTTTCAAGTGTATTTTCTAATTTAATTCCTTGATAAGCATATTCTCGTTCAATTTCTCTCGCTCCTTGTATTTGATATTCTACTTGCAATAGAGTAGTACTTGTCTGTTGCAATTCCTGTACTATTTCTTTAGCGGATGGTTGTTTTAATAGCTCCATCGTTTTATCATAAATTTTTAATTTACGATGCTTTAGATTATTAAAGATACAAATTCCCTCTTCAGGATATAAAGAAATCCCTTGTTTGAATTTCCTAGTTTTTTCTGCAGTTCTAAGCATTCTACTACAGGTATCAATTGTTAACGGAACTTTTACCAATTGATTTACATGAAGTGTAGATAATCGTTTAGTACGTAAAGTTTCTTTAGAAACCTCTATCCCATGATTCAAGAGTTGTTGATTAGTTATTGTTAGAAAAGTTTCTAAATCTTCAGCAGAAATATTGCGGGCATTATGATTGTATAGAGCTTTAGCTGGACAGGTTACAATCTGTAGGCAGGGTCCTTTTAATCTTATTGTTGGAAAGTATTTTCCTAGATAAGCCAAAGACGCAAATGTCTTCCACTCATAGAAATTGGCTCTTTTGGTTAAATCATTTGTTTGAATCTTAAATTCGCCTGGCTCTAGATACCATCCTAATTTATCTATCATAGGAACCTCCCAGCGTTAAAGCATTATTGCATTGGGACTTCCTATGATATCCATAACTATTTTTAGTTACAAATACCTCTTTATTGAAACTACGGTTTAACAATTTTTGCATTTTATTTCCTATTTGTCGCCTTCAAGAACCGTGAAGATGTCGCGGCAGTATTGATTTTGGTTCCATAATTTATACCTCCTTGAATGGGTATATATTGATTTTTAGCACCATCCGCATAATATTATACTAATATTCTGGAAAAATCCTTTTCTTGTTTTATTTATATCTTTAAAGAGGAAAATTAAAGAGGAAAAGAAAAAATGAAGAATATTAAGTTATTGCCAACAAAAACTGGCCAAAAAGAAATCCGAAGTCATATAGTACTACTATACATGTAATAATCTAATCCATTAATTAAATTAAAAATAAACGATTTTATGCTTGTTTATTCATAAAATAGTTTTGTCTGTATGAATATTTAATATTACCATCATTTATATTTATATATTCAAAAGGAGATAAATATGCATTTAATTCGTTTATTACATGTAAGAACCAAAGTAAAACCGAAAAAGATAAAACATTTAAGGATTAAACTTAATAAAAAACACGCTTTTATTCGTTTACTTCCTTAGTTGAACCGATGAGCAATAGTACCCGCTAGAATTAAAATCCTAGTGGGTTTATGTGTTTTAGTTGCTTATTTATAGTCAAATAAGTAAAAAATTGATAAAGTAAGAATATATTGATTTGAAAGGAGTAATACTTTAACCCAAGTCTTAAACGTGGCTTGATTACAATTGGTACTGTTTTTGGTGGGGACATAAACCTCACTCTTTTACATAAAGTAGAAGTGATTCTGAACCAAAAATAGTCGCTATTGCCAATGAAAACGGACTAATTACCCGTTTGAATTGGCGAGTAATCCTATTATTTGATTTATCATCAGTAATGGGTAGGCGGCTGTTTATTTGAGAGTTCAGAATCACTCAAATAACAGCCGTCTTTTTTGTTGTGAAAATTAAAAAAAGGAGGAAGTAAAAATGGAAGACAAGGACATGGAAAAAAATCCTTTACACCGGGAAAGATTATATGCTACCGCACGAGACTATGAATACCAAGGCAACTATCAAGCAGCCATCGAACAGTATAAAGAGATAGTTGCTTTGGGAAGTAAAGAAGGAATCATAGAAATTGCTAAAATCTGCATTATTTATACACGTTTGACAACAATGTCTAACACACGTATTTCTATCGATTGGAATAAATTGTTTCTATGGTTAAAAAAAGTAAGCGTTTTATACCCTCAAGAAGTGTTTAAAACAATTTATTTGTTGTTAGCTCTTAAATTGCTTAATGGTATGGAAGAAATAGAATATAAAACTTTTTTAGCACAAAGTACTAATCAAATGGCTAAAAAATATTATCAATTACTATTGAAAGGAGAACATAAATGAAAAAATTATTATTTAGTGTAACGATAGTTTTAGTTTTACCTTTATTTTTTGGTTGTGCTTCGTTGACACAAACTGCAAATTTACAGGAAGTAATAAGGAAACCAAAAAATTATTGTCAATTGAAAACGGCGGAAAAAATGGAAGTAACGTTAAATGATATAACCAAATATGATAGCAGCAGTTGCTATACAGAAAGTGGGAATGGGTTGGCTGAAACAGGTATATTATTGGAGGAGGTGGTTGTGGGAAGGAAAAATGAATATTTTGGAAGAATTACTGATCCATGGGGAGATCGTGGGGAAGTAATTATTATGCCTTATCCAGTCAAAGGGGTAACAAGGAAGGACCCCAGAAGTTTTGGAACTATTGGACATTCCGTTCGTATCAAACCTATTCCTGAAGATTTGTGTCTAAAGAAGACTAATGGAAGTTCTTTCACAAGTGTTGAAGAATATGCCCCCTATTATGGAAAAGCGCTGGTCATTGTTCGGGTAATTAAGAAACGACAATTGAGTCTTGCTGAACGTCAAACACTTTTGAGACAAAAACAAAATGAATTTAATCAAAAATATATACAGAAACAGCAGGAGTATAAAACAGAATACGATGAATGCAATGCATACTACGATGAAATTGTTAATTTTTGGGAAAACAATACAAATATTAAACGATTTTGTAATAGCGTTGAAAACACTTGGTTTGATAACGAATGTCTAGCTACAAGTGAAGATAATGAAACATGCCAAACTTTAAAGAGTTTATTTATAGACTGCTATCAACAGGGAGCTATTAGAGCCGATGATGGATATGTGTCTAAAACTTTTTTTAAGAGTTAAGCGAAGAGGAAATACAATTAAAACGAGGAGAAGTTAAGGATGAAACAATTGGTTATTTTATTATTAGTAGTGATTTTATATTTCAATGGCTGTGCGTCTATGGGAGCAAAAGATGTTTCCGCTCAAGACGTTATATCTAAGTCTAAAATATTTTGTCAACGAGGGCAAATAGAAGATATGCCCTTGTATGACGAGGCAGAATGTTATCAATTCCGGGAGCAAATTATTGGGATTAATATTCTATCTCAAGGCAGGAACGAGATTGTAGGACAACTAGTTGATAAAAATAAATGGATTGCTTCAGGGACAGAGTATTGGATAATAATGCCAAATAACAGGGATTTGCCATTACTAAAACGTGGGAATTTTGATTTGCTTTATCATGAATTACCTGTTGATTTGTGCGTAAAACGTCAGGGGAAGGCTTTTTACAAGGGAACCCGGAGGTTTAGAGGGGGCGACCATCCTGTGATTGAAATAATTGAAAAAAAAGAAATAAATAAACAGGAAATTAAAAGGGATTTGGAGGAAAAATACAACACATGCAAGATACAATACAATAGTATTTTAGAAAAATGGCAGACGGCACCAAATGCGAAAATATTTTGTAATAGCATTTTAGCTGAGTGGCAAGTAAGAGAATGTCAAAAACCTTTTACTGATGAATGTACGAATTTGGCATTTCCATTTATTGAATGCTATAACAATAAATTTATTAAATTGAATCCCCAATATGTAAATGCTGTATTTTGATATTGTGCCCACAATACCCCGATAATTAAACCTATCGGGGATTTTATTGCCTTCCCGAACAAAAGAAATTAAAAGAAAACAAAGAAAAAGAAAGTTATATTGAATCATCTAAAAATTCTTCTTCCAGGACGGTTTCCTTTTCGTTTTCTAATTCTGATATTTGTTTCTCCAAATCAATTTTGTGTTTTAGATATGAATTTTCTTTTAAATTTTCAATAGTTTGACGTATACTTGCAATTTCTTGTTCGATTACAGGGATTTGGCTGTTGGACCAAAAACGCGATCCGTTACGACATTGTATAGCGCAAAAATCCTTATATGAAGAATTTTCCTTGCAAAAATCTGTCATAAATTGTTGTTTTATATTAACGCTTTCATTCCACATAGCACGAAAGAGATGTTGCATTTTAGGTATATCTAAGGCATATTTTTTGATATACATTTGAATGAATTTTACACGCCGTTCTCTGTGATTTTTGTCTGAACTTGGGAAAAGAATGCTAGACAAGCAAAATACAATTTCCCAATCCGAAGAAGTGTTATCGTAAATGGCTGTGATAGCTTTTTGAATAATAGCCGTAGATTCTGGTAAATTCCATATTTGTTGGAATAGGGCTAAAATTTCCCTTCTAATTTCCTTATTTATTAGGGCTTGCTGAATGATATTTTCAACAAAGGTACCATCCAAATGATAGATAGCTTGAAATAAAGTTCCGTAATAGTCAAAGCAAGAATATGGATGGTTCGCTGCTAATAAAATATAGATATTTTGCAACGTTGTATGATCTGTCCTTGGGGAACAGCATTTTGCTAAGAGAGCAGCTTCGGCTTTTCCATTGGGGATATAATCACGAAATATATAAGTAAGTAACACAGGGGTGTTTTTAAACGCAGTATATGCTGTTTGGATGTAATTGTAGGCAAAGTTAGGATGATACTTATTTATTTCTAGAATTTTTGATATAGGTAGCAAGAAAATTTTTTCATTTTTTCGCTTTTCGTTCAATAAATTGAATAAATTTTCAATATCTTGTTTATTTATTTGTTGGGGCGGAATCGCATTGTAAAATGCAGAACGGAAGATCGATTGTTGCGGTTCTGCGATTTGATCGATCAATTGAGAAATAACCATTGGTTTAATTGTTGTGATTGCCGTGCCAATAATATAATCTAAAGAAGGGGTAATACTTTTATAAGGTGTTTCGGCATAGGCCAAAAATATATCCGAAAAAGCTTTTAGATGATGGAGTTGCGCTTCAAATAAAGCTTGTAAGCCAAAATGAGTATAATTGTTGTCGATTTCACTGGCAAGTTGGCTGGTTTGTAAATCTTTGAAAAAATGTCTAAAGCAATCCTTCGAAAGATTTTTGGTTAGTAATTGAAGTCGTTTAACTTTTTTAGCATGAGATTCTTTAAAATTGGACAAATTTTCCCGTTGTCTTCGGCTCATTGCTATAAAAATTTGACAAGATAAATTTTTTGCAAAACTATTGAATTTACGTAAGCATGGAATGTGGTGTTTTTTACAAGCATAATGAAACATATAAAGTAATAATGCATCATCAAACCGATTATAAGATAGACAGCTTTTTGTAAAAGTAATCCAATGCTGAACATCTATTTTAAAAAAATCATCTTTAGAAAGAGCTATTAGATAATGATAGATCCTTTGCTTGATATACATTTGCAATTCAGGCATCTTATATGTTTGAAGAAAAGCTGAAATTGCATATTCCCTTAATTTTATGGAAGATGGACATAATGTTAAAGGAATTGTTGTAATTTCAACAATTTTTCCAGTATAGGTTTGACAAGTGTTCTGCGTTTTTAAACAGGTGTTTGCAAACAAGGCCAACAAATAACCAATATTGCGATTATGAGTTTTTTTAAATTCTTTTTCAAACACTTTAATAATAGTTATTTCTTGCTTGTATTTATTTGCGGCTGAATAAGGATCAATAAACAAACTATCTCCTATAATCTGGTAAATGTGTTCGATATCGTTTGTTTTGTATCGGATGTAAAAACACAATATATCTAAGGCTGCTTCAAAATTGTCTGAATATTTATAGGAAACTAATATATGGAGAATTCTGTCTATATGATCGGGAGTTATGGTTGATTCCTGGGCAGAATCTGGTGTCGAATTGGGGAGTGTTTGAAACGTGTCCTGAATAAACCCCAAGCCTTCGGTTGGTAAAAGCCCAAAAAACGCTTCAATAAAATTAAGTTTTTCTTCAAAAGGATGATTGCTTATGGAGTACCAGTATGATTTTAGTTTACAAGATATCATTTCGTTTGATTCTGGTTGTTTAAATATACCGCAAGCAATATTTACAAGATAAATGACATTTTTTTGATATTGAGGTAAAGTACCCTGTAGTAGTTCATTAAAAGGTATTATGGGTTCCTTAATAAAAAACCGATATAACAAATAATCCCCAAAAGTTTGTTCTCCGAATTTAACGGCGGATTCTTTTAGCATATCTATGATTTCTTGCTTATGTAATTCTCGAATGATTGTTACAAATTGTTCATAGGTAATGCCCGCTTTACTCAGAAATTTCGTGATCAAATGATTGGGGGATAATTTGAGCTTTTGAAAAAAGGCAATTAGGGCAGCTACTTGAAGTTGTTTTAAAGACAATGCGTGGGTGTTATTATTGTAGTAGCAATCAAATATTTCACTTGGGTTTTCAATTTTTTCCCATTCTTCATTATTAGCACATCGGGCAGCCATAATAGCTAAGCGAATATTATCATGCGTAATACGGGTAATTCTGTTTAAAAGAGCCTGATTTCTCAAATTAAAATTATCTTTAATAATTTTTTGAATTATATCTTCAGCCAATGGTTGTAAATCGTAAGAATAGATTTTAATTTGTTCTTGTTTTAATTTGCTAAGTAGATTTGCCTTAGCATAATCACGCACGGTGAAAATTAGTTTGGTTTTATGTTTACGATTGGGATCTAGGACTAGATTAAGAAAGTGATGAATACCTGTTAATAAATTGGCATCATCGATAAAGATTAAATAATTAGACTTATCCGGAAAGTGAGATAAAATATCTTCATATATTTGTTCTCCATTATTAAGCACCGTCTTAAAAATATATTGTTGTTGGGTTGTAAAGTTTTTTCCTACTTCTATAGCCAAACGGGTTTTTCCTCGACCCGACTTTCCACAGATAACCAGAATATCTTGAGCTTGTAATAGCTGTGTTAAATCTAATAGTTCTTTTTCTCTTCCATATAATTTAAAAGACAAGGAAGCCGCTGCTTTTGCATTATATTTTTTCATAAAGGCTTCTAAAGGAAGAATTTGCCCACTATCTATACATAGATTTAAAAAATCATGAGCTAAATATTGATGGTAACAAAATATTTCTTGGGCCAATGTTGCTATGCCTATTAATTCTAATCTGGGGAAAAGATTGTGTAATTCATCATCTTGTTCGGTGGTAATTGCATGGGTGGTGTGGCAGCAAATTAATTTTGATACTCGGCGAAGCGGTATAGTAGATTTTTTATTATTAACGATGCTTTTGATATCCGCTTTGAGTTTTCTAAACGCATTTTTAGGATCGATTGTCCCATACATAATATACACGTAAGAACCATCATTTTTCCTAACATAGGCATCAGGGATACCCTTGGTCGTTTTATTGGTCCCCACCTGCGATCCTAGCGGAGTAATATTTTTAAAATTGTATTTTCGATACAAATATGCATTCATGAGGTTTTGGTAAGCCCCACCTTCTAACTCAAGAATTGCATTTTCTATTTGGGATACTGTAGCCATATACTTTAAAACCCCTTAAATAATGTGCATACACTGGTATTATGTATTAAATAATAACTTAAAATAAACAAATAGTATTTAGATACTATTAAAATCTATTCCAATTCGCAATGCTTATTATTATTTATAAATATTGAAACTTTAAGAATCTACAACTAAATATTTACAAAAAATTTACAAACGGGATCAAAAAGGGGCAAAAAACTGCAAAAATCAGTCTTTTTGATGTAAAAAATAAAACCGACTAAATAATCGGTCTTTTCGTCGTAAAATAAACGAAATTGTTTTAAAAATTAGACATAAAAAACGCCCATGTCAAGGGAACGCGCTACCGCTGCGCCAACTGGGCTTAAAACGTTATTGAACTACTTAAATTCACACGTAACACTTTTTATGCTTTTGTCGGCGCGTTCCCTAAGAGCGGGAACGAACTTAATGTGACAAACGCTGCGCCAACTGGGCTTAAATCTATTTCTATTATATCAAATCTCGCGCAAAAAGTGGGGAAAAGTCGGTTAAAAACTCCCTCTTAAAATTAAGAGGGAGTTTTCTATCAGTGATTTTTTAAGAGATTACCCGGCAGTTTTTTCGTCACGAGTTTGATCTTGGTTTCGTTTCCGGCTCCATTTTTCTACATAATTTTGTACCAACAAATAGAATAACGGAATTAACACAAGCCCAACCAGTGTGCCAATTAACATCCCCCAGAACACCGGTACCCCGATAGCACGGCGGCTGGCTGCCCCGGCTCCGGTTGCCAGTACCATAGGAATCATACCCAAAATGAAGGTAAATGCAGTCATAAGTACCGGGCGGAACCGTTGGGTAAGTCCGTCCATAGCGGCCATAAATACAGTGGCGCCACGTTTGTGTTCGTCTTTGGCAAACTCGACAATTAAAATAGCGTTTTTAGCGGATAATCCTACCAGAAGCACTAATCCTAACTGTGCATAAATACTCATGGGTAGGCCGGTTATCCACAGCCCGAATAAACCGCCGCCTACGGCTGCAACCACCGACATTAAGACCGGAACCGGAATGGTCCAACTTTCGTATTGGGCCACTAAGAATAAATAGGCAAACAGAACGGCCAATAAAATCAGTAGATTGATTTGCCCTTTATTTTGTTTTTCTTGATAACTCATTCCCGTCCACTCATAAGCATAGCCTGGCGGAAGATTTTTCATAATACGTTCGGTTGCGGTCATTGCTTCCCCGGTGCTGGTGGCAACGGCAGGTACCATGACGGTAGCAGCCGGATATTGGTTATAGCGGGAAATTTGGCGCGGTGAAAGAATATATTTCATATCTACCAGAGCCATCAACGGGACTAATTCTCCGGTTGCGCTGGTTACATACATTTTATTGATGTTTTCCGGGGTCATGCGGTATTTGCTTTCCGATTGCATGATCACTTTATTGACTTGGGTTCCAAAGTTTACGTCCCCCACATACGCAGATCCCAAATAGTTTTCCAAGGTGGAGAAAATACTGGATACCGGTACTTTCATGGCTTCTGCTTTTGTGCGGTTAACATCCAAATAAATATTGGGTGTATCCGCTTTGAACGTGGAATAAGCAATTTGCATAGATGGATCTGCCATCATTTGATAACTCATTGCGGTAGCCACGCCGGCCAATTTTTGGTAATCCAAATCATTAAGTGTTTGAACGCGCAAATCAAGCCCGCCGGATGTTCCTAACCCGGGGATAGCAGGCATTTCAATGGCGCGAACGGTTGCATCCGCAATGCCTGCGAACTGTACATTAAACTTTTGGGCAATATTCGTTTGCAGTAAATCTTTAGATTTACGTTTGTTCCAAGGATTTAAAGAAACAAAGATTACTCCGGTATTTTCTCCGCTTCCGCCCAGTAAACTAAACCCGATAACGCTTGTGGCATGTTTTACGCCGGGTGTATTGCGGATACCGGCAATGACCTGATCCATCACGTTTTCCGTGCGGGAAAAAGTGGCTCCTTCCGGCAACTGCACGTCTACAATTACGATTCCCTGATCTTCTAACGGAATGAAGGATGTCGGCGTGATTTGGAGAAAGAAAAAGTCCATGACCAAAAAGCCCACAAATAAAGCCACAATAATAATTTTACGCGAAAGTTGTCTTACCAAGGAGCGGTATGCCCGTGCGCCGCGCAATACGGCTACGTTAAACCAACGAAGCGGCCAGAAGGTCGTTTCTTTGATAGGTTTTAACATAGTGGCACAAATAGCCGGAGAAAGGGATAAGGCGTTTAAGGTGGAGAAACAAACCGCTACCGAAATAGTAACGGCAAATTGTGTATAAATTTTTCCGGTAATTCCGCCCATGAAGGTAATCGGTACGAAAATAGCCAGTAATACGAGCGTGGTGGCAATCAGCGCACCGGAAAGTTCTTTCATGGCTTGTTCGGCAGCCTGTTTAGCAGGTTTTTTTTCGCGGTTCATTAACACAATAACACGTTCTACTACACAGATGGCATCATCTACTACAAGCCCGATAGCCAGTACCAAGGCAAACAACGTAAACATGTTAATAGAATAACCCAGCGCCATCATTACCGCAAAAGTCCCTAACAAAGAGACCGGAATCGTAGCGGCCGGAACAAGCGTAGCACGCCAGTCTTGCAAAAACACATAACAAACCACTACTACCAAAATAAACGTAAGGAGCAACGTAAATACAACTTCTTCAATAGATGCATTAATAAAATCGGTAGTATCTACAGAGAATTCATATTGTAGCCCTTTTGGGAAGAACGGTTCCAAACGTTTTAATTCGGCCCGGATCCCTTTAATGGTATCGAGCGCATTAGCACCGGAGGCTAAGTTAACCATCAACGGAATAGAGTCGTTTCCATCAAACGAAGCCCCGAAACTATATGTTTCTTGTCCTTCTTCCACTTTGGCAATTTCGCTTAAACGGACTAGTCCGCCTTGTTCGTCGGTACGCACAATAATATTTTGGAAATCTTTTGCATTATTTAAGCGTCCGTCTGTTTGTAATGCATAAACCGTAAGTACGGTACCGTCATTGGGGCGGGCTCCAATCTTCCCTAAGGAAGGCTGGTAGTTTTGGCTGGCAATCGCGCTTTTTACAGCGGCAATAGAAATATCCAAAGCAGCCATTTTATCGGAGTCTAACCATACGCGCATACTTTTGGTGGCGCCAAACACACGGGCTTCTCCGACCCCGTTGATACGGCTGATATTTTTTTGGACATTATTATTTAGATAGTCGCTGATATCCAAAGTGGTTAACTCACCGCCGGGTGCGCTAAAAGAAATAAATCCTAAAATATTCGAGGAACGGCGAAATACGCTAATTCCCTGACGGGTTACATCGGTAGGTAGCAAAGCCGTGGCCTGTGAAACGCGGTTTTGTACTTTTACCTGTGCAATATCCGGATCTACCCCTGTTTTAAAGGTAACGGTTAACATATACGAACCGTCGGAAGAATCGGAAGACATATACAACATATCTTCCACGCCGTTTACGCTGGATTCCAACGGAATACCGACGGTCTTAGCGATTACTTCGGCACTGGCTCCCGGATACGTGGCACGAACTACTACTTCCGGGGGGGTAATCTCCGGGTATAGCGCAATAGGTAAGGTATGTAACGCAATCATACCGGCTAAACATAAAATAAGCGAGATGACAATGGCGAACCGGGGCCGGTTAATAAAGAACTTAGCGAACATTATTTTGTTTCCTCCGTAGCCGGTTCTTCCTCAGTGCCGGGTTGAGCACTGACCGGTTCCGGTTGAGGGTCGGTTTGTTTTTCCGGAACGGTAACGGGGGAAAGTTCGCTGACGGTCACCTGTTGGCCGTTTTGGAGTTTTTGCTGCCCGATGGTTACGATTTTTTCGCCGGATTCTAATCCGGAAACTACCACATATTGTCCATCAACCATATCCCCTAACGTTACATATTTTTGGACAATTATATTTTCCGGGTTAACGGTCATTACAAATTGGCCGGTTGCATCTTGGGAAACGGCCGTCTGCGGAATGAGAATCACAGGACGGAGTTTGTCGGTGCTGACGGTTACATTGACATAGTTTCCGGGTACTAAGCGGTTGGCTGCATTATTTGTTTGTGCATAAACAGCCATGGTGGCCGTTTGTGCATTTACTTCATTATCTGAGAACAGAGAAGCGGAGGGCATTTCTATTTTTTCGCCGTTAGAAAGTGAAATTTGAATATCCGGAGTTTGGGTGGCCAACTGATCCATACCGGATAAACGTTCCTTGTCCGTGATGGAAAACACCACGCGAATCGGATCCATTTGAATCACACGGGCCAATTTATCTACTCCCGCCGTAGCCAAGTTTCCTTTGGTTTTTAATGCTTTGCCGATATAACCGCTAATCGGGGAGCGTACTTCGGTATAATCTAAGTCTAACTTGGCAAGATCTAAACTGGCTTGGGCGGCTTTTACGTTGGCTTGGGCGGTAGCCAGAGCGCTTTCCGCAAGTTCCAAGTCAGCCTTTGAAAGCATGTTTTCATTGTAAAGCGATTTTTCACGGTGATAATCACTTTGTACTTGTTTTAAAACGGCCTTTGTGCGTTCTAGCGACGCTTCCGCTGAGGAAACGGCTGCTTTATAACGGGACTGATCAATGACAAACAGCACATCCCCTTCTTTTACAAAAGACCCATCTTGAAAAAGCACTTGGTCAATATAGCCGGAAACTTGCGGAGTTACATCCGAAGCGTTAATTGCTTCTACCCGTGCGATAAAAGTTTTACCGTGAGCATACGGTTGCGCTTGCAGTGTTTTGACTAATACCGTAGCCGGACCGGCGGCTCCAAAACGACCGGCCGCATTGCCCATGAGTTTTCCTTTAATAAAAAACCCGATGAGTCCTCCAATCAAAAGGACGATTGCATATTTTGTATAACGTTTGATTCTTTTTTTGTTCATATTAATATTTTCCAATACTCCTGGCTAAGTTAGCCTTGCTTAACAGCAGGCTGTAAAAAGCAGTAATTTTGTTTTGGCGCGCATCGGCCAATTGTGCTACTGCGGTAAGCAAACTTATGATATCGGTTTTGCCCACTTCATAATAACGGAAAGCAACACGGTGGTTTTCCTCTGCACTTTCCAAAACGGTTTGACTGATTTCATAGGAGCGAAGGGCTGTTTGGTAATTTTGATAACTGCTCCAGACGTCATTTTCAATTTGGCGTAATGTATTTTGCGTTTGGCTTTGGGATTGTTTATATGCATAGGAGGCTTGTTGCGCCGCATACATATTTGAAAAACCGGAAAAAAGAGGCCACGTAAGAAGAAGTCCGGCGGAATTGTCCGTACCGTACGGATAACTACGTTTCCAATTATCGTTGTAAGCAGCCGAGGCCGTTGCGCTTAAAGTAGGCAACATTCGGGTTTTGGCTGCGTGTAAATTCGCTTTTGCGGCTTCTTCCTGGCTTTGTTGGGCACGCATTTCAGGACGTTCGTGGCGGGCGATTTCCATTAATTCTTGTACATTGTTATTTGCAATTTGCGTGGTAGAATTATCAAACACCGGTATGTGTAAACGTAACGAAGTGTCCGGCGTTAAATTGATTAAAATTGCGAGAGCCCCCTGGGATTGTTGCACCAAGTTTTCATTTTGAACGACAGCCAGCAAGGCCTGTTCATAACGGGTGCGGGCTTGCAATTTATCGCTCAAGGACACCATGCCCAGTTTATAGCGTTTTTGTGCTTCATCATAGGACTGTTTATAGGTTTCCAAACTGGCTTTGGCACTAATCAGCGATTCTTTGGCTGCCAGTAAATTTAAGTAGGCTTTTTGTACAGACAAAATGAGTTCCTGTAAAGAGGCATCATATTGGGAAGCGGCGGCTTCTACATAGGCCCGTGTGCTGCGCGTACGTGCTTCCCGTCCGCCCCAATCAAATAACAACCAAGAAGCCTCTGCTTTTGCAGTGTAAGGTTCATTTTGTGTGTAGGATTTTCCCTCCTGGCGTTGGCCGGTAATATTTCCGGTAGCAGTAACGTTAACAGCGGGCAAATATTCAGAGCGTGAAACCCCTAAGGTGGCTTCCTGCGCTTTGACCCCCATATATTGGGCGGCTAAAGCAGGATTTGTGCATATGCTGATTTGAATTAAATCTTCTAAATTTAATTCTTCCTGCAAAATGTTTTTATCTACACATCCTTCCGGCGGCTTTACTTGATAAGCGCCCAACGGATCCAGCGCTAAAAGCGGCATTGTAACGCAGAAGAGTGCGAAAAGTAATATATATTTTTTCATGTTATTTTTTTCCTTGTTGATACGAATTCAAAATAGCAAGTGTATTGTTCCAAATAGTTTGTTTCACTTTTTTACGTAAAGCGGGCTGATGGTTAAAATTTCCCAAAATATGGCTCATGGCTAAACGGTGGCATTCGGTTAGGGATACTTGACTAAAAATAGCATGCGTTACCAGTACCAGTTCCGGCGATTTGGGCGCCAGACCTGTTAACTTTTGCATAAGTGCTAACGGACGTTCCTGAAAGGGAATCATATAGGAAAGTAACATCTTACGCATAGAGGCAGACTCTAGTTCTACTTGCGTGAAAATTCGTTCTAACGGGAGATGTTCACGACGAAAACCCTGTTCTATCAGGGTATCCAATACTTGATGCAGTCGTCCCAACGCTTGCGGATAAGATAACGCCTGAATTTCTTTTGCAGAGAGCGTATTTGCTTGCCCGTTGCTTATTCTCTTTCGAAAGGAATTGACAAGATACTCTAGCGTAGCCTGATATAACTTTTGTTTGCTCCCAAAATGATAATTAACGGCAGAAACATTTTCCCCGGCGGCGGACACAATATCCCGTACCGAAGTACCGGAAAATCCTTTTTTGGCAAACAAACGTGCGGCGGTACGCAAAATTTTAGTACGGGTATCTTTCATATTATTTATATTTTACAAAAAAGAGAGGCAGTTTTCAAACAATTGTTTGAAATTTTTCATGAAGAGAAATAAAAAACAATTATTTAAAACTCCAAGCGTTATCCAGGTTGTTTTCAATAAAATCCAGGAGTGGTTTGTGCAGTAAAATGCGCTTGTTGGTGCGAATGCGGTGCAATTTGGTAGGATCGGCCTTTGAGGGCAGTTCTAAATAAACTACCGTGGTCCCGCGGGCCATATCCAAATAACTTTTTAATTTTTCCAGTTTAAATTTAGGGCAGTTTGCCGGCAGGCGGACGGTGAATTCTTTCGCCAAACTGCCAATTAAATCGGTGATACTGCTGACACCCTGCAAATTAAGTTCCACGCGGGCACTGTCTTCGTCGATTTTAATGTCTCCGTGGAAATTTAAGATCGCATTTGGGGTCAGTTGCGGCCCCACTTCATCATAAGTACGGGAAAATACATTTACGGCTAAAGAGCCGGTGCAATCTTCAATAACCAATTGTGCCCAGTCTTTTTTTGTTTTTTTGTTTTGCCGGCGTTTAAATAGGGTAATAATGCCCAACACATTAAGCCGCCCGCTGGCCCGGCCTTCCAAAATATCAATAATAGGGGTAGCGTGCAGTTGTGACAAATGCGGTTGGTATTTAGCCATTGGGTGTCCGCTGAAAAATAAGCCGAGGACTTCTTTTTCGTAGTTGAGCAGTTCGCTTTGGGAAAGCGGAGGGACTGAAATGGGTTTTTCTTTCTTCACGCTGACGACTGCTGTAAAATCGTCGCCAAACAAATTGCCGGTATTTGATTGCTTTTCTTTGGCAAGTAAATGGGCTTCATCTACGGCGCGGTCAATATTTGCTAATACATGGGCACGTGTAATTTTAGGGTCTTGCCCTGGGGCAATGCTATCCAAGGCACCGGCTTTAGTTAAACTTTCAATTGTTTTTTTGTTGGCTTGGAACAAATCAATACGGCTGCATAGATCTTCTAAGGATTTATAGGGGCCGTCTTTTTCGCGTTCTTTAACAATCGAAATACAGCCTTCCTCTCCGGCATTTTTAATGGCCTCCAGCGCATAGCGGATACATTCCTTCCCGTCTTTCTCTTCTACGGAAAATTCCGGCTGGGAAGCATTAATGTCCGGCGGTAAAATTTCAAATCCCATACTGCGGGCTTCTTCCAAATAGGTTACGATTTTATTTTCTTTATCGTCGGCCCCGATCGCATTATGACCAATTTCGTTGGTAAGTGCCGCACACATAAATTCAATGGGATAATTTGCTTTTAAATAAGCCGTTTGATACGATACCAACGCATAAGCATAGGAATGGGATTTGTTAAATCCGTATCCGGCAAAGGCTTTCATCTGTTCATAAATATGGGTAGCGGTCTTTTCCGGGATTTTATGGGCTTTGCATCCTTCCACAAATTTCTTTCCGAATTTTTCCATTACGTCGATTTTCTTTTTGCCCATGGCTTTGCGTAACGTATCTGCCTCACCGGGAGTAAAACCGCCTAAGAGTTTAGAAATCTGCATAATTTGCTCCTGATAGAGCATACAGCCGTAGGTATCTTTTAGCGGCTCTTCAAGTAGCGGTGTTTCGTATTTGATTTTTTCTATTCCGCTTTTTCGCCGTACAAACATATCCATCATGCCCGATTCCATGGGCCCCGGGCGGTATAAAGCCACCAAGGCGGATAAATCTCCAAATTGCGAAGGTTGAAGTTTTTTAATTAAATCACGCATACCACTGCCTTCCAATTGAAAAATCCCCAATGTTTTACAGGCAGATAGCATCTCGTATGTTTTTTTATCATCCAGCGGAATTTTGTTAATATCAAAATCGGGGTTATGGCGCGCACGAACCATTTTTTCGGCATTATCAATAACGGTTAGGGTGCGTAGACCCAAAAAGTCCATTTTCAGTAATCCCAAATTGGAGCAGGGTTCGCCTTCAAATTGTGTAGTAATGGCATCACGCGCGCCGCGTGCAAGCGGAACATATTCCGATACCGCTTCCTTGGTAATCAATACCCCGGCGGCGTGAATTCCCGTATGGCGTTTGAGCCCTTCAATTTTTTTAGCCATTTCATACAGACGTTTGCTTTGCGGGTTATTGGTTACTTCGTTGCGAAGTTCATTAATTTCCAACGCTTTTTCCAATGTCATTTTAGGGTCATTGGGAATCATCTTGGCAATACGGTTGGCCTCCGCTACGGGAATTTCCATGACGCGGGCAACGTCTTTAAGGGCTAATTTGGCTTTCATGGTTCCAAACGTAATAATTTGGGAAACTTTATCGTGCCCGTATTTGCCGCGAACGTAATCAATGACGCGTTCGCGTCCGGCATCGGACATATCAATATCTAAATCCGGCATGCTGACACGGTCCGGATTAAGAAACCGTTCAAACAGCAGTTTATTTTTGATGGGATCTACGCGGGTAATATCCATGCTGTATGCCACTAACGACCCTGCCCCGGAACCGCGGCCCGGACCGATTGGAATATCGTGCGTACGTGCCCAGTTAATAAAATCTTGCACAATTAAAAAGTAACAGTCGAACCCCATGGTAATAATGACGTTAAACTCGTACTCCAATTGTTTCCAATACTCCTCCGGCACGTTTCCGTCCATTTTTTTGATGAGCCCCTTGCGGCAAATATCTTTGAAATATTCTGCCGAATTAGGAAATTCTTTGGGAATATCAAAATTAGGGAGGATAAACCCGTGTTTGGGAAATTGCAAATCGCACATGCCGGCAATTTTAAGCGTGTTTTTACACGCTTCGGGGGTGTGCGAAAAAAGCGCGCACATTTCGTCGGGCGATTTAAAATACAGTTCGTGCGACATTTGCATGCGGTGCGGATCGTTCAGCGTTTTGCCGGTAGCGATACAAACGTGTATATCGTGTGCTTCCCAATCTTCTTTTAGTTCGTAGTGGCAATCATTGGTGGCCACTACGGGGATTCCCGTACGCTTGGCTACATCTTTTAAAAGAGGAAGCGCTTCTATTTCTTCCCGTATACCGTGATCCATTAATTCAATATAATAGTGCTCTTTTCCAAAAATCGATTCATATTCTTGGGCCAAGGCGCAGGCTTTTTCAAATCCGCCTTCTTCACGGACATATTGGGATAAGAATCCTTTTAAACAACCTGACAGACAAATTAAACCGCCGCTATGTTTTGCCAAAATCTCTTTATCAATACGTGGATGATAATAAAATCCGTCCACCCATGCCATCGAATTGAGTTTCATTAAATTTAAATACCCTTCATGGTTTTTGGCTAGCAGCGTTAAGTGCCCGGTGCGGGATTTGTCTTTTTGATTATATTTACCTTCGGTAATATAAAATTCACAACCGATAATCGGCTTAATGCCGGCTTCATTTGCGGAAGCATAAAAATCAAGTGCGCCATACATATTTCCATGATCGGTCATGGCCATGGCCGGAATCCCTTGCGCGGCCAAACCCTTTAAAAATTTAGAGGGTTTATGATTTTCGGACACGCGCAACATCCCGTCTAGCAGGGAATATTCCGTATGATTATGTAGTTGTACAAATTCAGCCATAATTTTTGATAAAAGCCGCGCAAACAGGCATAAAAAGGTAAAATAGTTCTATGAAACATTATAGTAAATTAAAAGAAACAAAAATTTCCACCCAAACCCTCTACAAAGGAGTTCTAACGGTAAAATTAGACGGCGTAAAATTGCTCAATGGCAAAACCTCTACCCGCATTTATTTTAAACATCAGGGTGCCAGCGGCATTTTGCCTGTGGAAGACGGACACGTTTACTTAGTGCAGCAATACCGTTACCCGATTGGCCAAATTACTTGGGAAATTCCGGCCGGTAAGCGCGAAAAGGGCCAAAGTTTTCTGGCTTGTGCCCGGGCTGAACTGAAACAAGAAACCGGACTTTCCGCCAAATCAATTCGAGAAATTATGGTTTTTCATCCCTGTAATGCCTTTTCCAGTGAAGTGCAACATTTGTACTTAGCCACTGGTTTGTCGCGCGGCGAAACGGACCCGGACGAAGACGAATTTTTAAATGTAAAAAAATTCCCGCTGAAAAAGGCCTATCAAATGATTAAAAAAGGCGAAATTACCGATGCCAAAACCATTTTAACCCTGCAATGGTACCAGTTGCATCTTAAAGAAAAATAACGGCAGATGATATTTCGTACAAATTCCAAAAAAGCGGCTATTTTAAGGGCCGCTTTTCCGTGTATGGTTCAATCTTTTTAGAGCATTTACCGGTATTTTTTGCTTTTTGTACCACCCTGATAGGAATATCCGTAGTCGCGTTTAATGAGTTCGCGCGCCAAGTCTTTGCCTTCTCCGTTGGTTACATCACAAAGCAAACGGAAATATTTATCGCGTCCGCAATTGGACAAGGAAATCGGTTCCCGGGCTAAAAAATCCTTCGTAAATGCTTTGGCTTTTTGGGCCAATTGTTTTTCGCGTTCTGTTTGTCCCTTAATTTCCGGGGTATCTACACCGCGCACACGGACGGGTACTTTTTCGCAATACACCGCTAAGGAACAATTCAAGTTAATTTTAAATGTATCTCCGTCATAAATGGAAGCAATGGATACATTTTCAAAAGTTTTATTTTCTTCCATAGGCCCGGTTTTAGTGACGGGCTTTCCCTGTTGTTGCATAAAATACAGAATAACAGATACAATGACCGTAACCCAAAATTTAACTTGTTTGGTTGAAGAGGCCCTTCTGCGGGAAGTAGTTCGTTTTCGGGGGGAAACCATTTATCGCTCCGGGAATAAAATTGTTAAACTTTTTGGTTGTATGGCAATTTCCAACATGTCTTTTGTTTTGCGTGGCTCGCCGTCTATATGATACAAAATTTCGCCGGATTGGCGGATTGTAGCGTGCCGGACAGACCGTTCACTTGTAACCCCAAACGGACGCCATGTATCCGTAAAAAACGACGGAGCGGCTAAAGCAAGTTTCCATTTTGGTGCATTGTGAATGGTAATCATATCTAAATTTCCGTCTGTTAAACTGGCATGCGGAGCAATTTTAAAATTACTTCCGTATTGACGCCCGT
>CADBIY010000005.1 GCA_902794895.1 Candidatus Avelusimicrobium vaccinum
ATGGATTTCATAACAGTTTCTGCCGTAGTCTGGATAGGCGATAAAATTTTTCCGTCCTCATTAACTAATTTGTATTTTGAAAAGAGCATTTCCGGATTTTTTTGAATATATGCATAATACAAATCTAAAAATCCCTTTAATTTAGCCACTGGCACTTCAATATATAATCCATCATTTCCCTGTTTCTTAGAGATGGGAATTGCTTGACCGGTTCGCTGAGTTATTTCCACTGTATAATCCACAAAAGCTTCCACATTTGCCCTGATTTGTTTCTTCCACGCAGCAATCTCTTGTTGTTTTTGTTTTAAAACAGGATCTTCTGCTATTTGTTGTTTCGTAGCAGATTTTACCGAACGCAATAAATCCTCCGGAGGTTTGTTATATATAAAGGCGATATGCCCAACTGTACCTTGAATATTCTTCGAAGTAAAATCCTGTATAATGATATCTTGCAGCACCTCCGACCGGACTTCCTGAAATAACGGTTTCAAATCGGCTCCGCCCTGTAAAAGCGCAGACGAATCCATTTCAATTTCCCACAGAATCTGTCCATTATAATCCACTAACTTGATATATTGTCCTTGCGAGGGGCTATGCACTAAAGGATACTTTGCAAGATCAACACGTGCTTGAAGTATTTTTCCGATAATTGACGGATTTCGGGAACTTTCTCCAAACGCCTGATACAAAGGAAGATTGAAAACATCTCTTGCTTGTATTCCGTTAATGTCGCCAATCGGACCAATATTTTCAGTAAAGTGTTGCACGTATTGAGAATTGTTGCTAAACCGTCCCAAAAAGGCTCCAAACTCCGGTTGTTGCTCCAACTCCAGCGCCGCTTGGTTCAAATCAGCCGCATAAGTAGAGTTCCCCGGATTTAATTCCCCGCGTTTTGCAGTGATCCAATGGTACAACTGGGTTTCTTTGCCTCCGCACAAAATTCCTAATGTTGCATCATCCAAGTTTAAAAGCACATGGCGGCCTAACAGCGCATCAATCAACTGCGCCGGTTTTGGAAGCGCTCCTGCTACCACTGACGCAGCAGGCTGCTTAGTGCCTTGCAAATAAATGTTTCCATCCCCGGAAACAGAAAGTCCCTCCGGCCAGCGTTGCTGTACGCGCAGATTTGTTAAATTAGGAGTTGTTACCGGAGAGTTGTTGGGATTTTTAGTAATATTAAAATGAGTGGATGATCCGGTTTTCTTGACCTGTTCCGTTATATTTTTGTGAAGGTTTTCGGGAGCAAACATCCCTCCCTGGCCTAGCATAGGAACTACTGTATAACTAGGTGGTACGTACGGCTTACGTCCACTTACGGTTGTCCCAATTGGTGGAACCGGTGGCACAACTGGTGGCACAACTGGTTTCACAAGTCGTCTTGTTTGTCGAGTTGCCGCATTTCCGACCGCTTTTGTGGTACGCAACACCGTTGGTACCTGAGCTTGGGAAGTTGCCGGAATCAATACAGTTAACGTAAGTACACAAAATAAACGGATCAAATTTTTCATATTCTACCTCGCCTATTACTCCTATTTTAGAGAATCTTCTATTTCCTTACAAGGGTCCAAGGGCCTACCAGGATAATAGGTCTTTTAGTATTTTTCAAAAAATTATTTCCTGTCGGCTGGCACCGCCCCGGCAGCATTTAAAATTGCGGAGAAATCCGGCATTAATCCAGCTTGTCCTTGAGGAGGAGTGGCAGGTTTTCCACCTTTGGGAGTATTATTTCCCGAAGATTTTTTTTCAGTTTCGCCGGTTAACGCCCCCATATTTTGAACCATATTTTGCATACTTTGCAATTGTTGCATAGCCGCAGCAGTCTGCGCCATATCTCCCGCTCCGGAGACTGTTTGAGTGGAGGCTTGTGTAGGAACCGGTTTTTCGGCTGCACCTGGTTTTGGCTGCAAATTTACGGCTTTTGAAACAACGCTCTCTGCTTGTACTTCTGTCGGGACCGATTGAAATTGGCTCACTCCTTCCCCAGCTTGATTTGTTTTAACCGTTTGCGTTTGCACCCCCTGACTCCAATTTCGGCGTGCTCCATAACTTGTAAAACTTTTCGTCGGAGGAACAGACTTCTCAGTGGAGACGTTTCCCTCTTGAGAAGCCGTCTGCACTGTTCCAAAAGTAGCCTGTGCCTTACCCTTCACTTCATAGGCAGTCAAAAACACCGGCAACAACATAATAACAAAATACATCCATAAAATTCTTTTCATACAATTGCCCCTCTATTTACCTTATATTTTATAGTATATTGTTCTCTAGAAATGTGTCAAGTTTTAAGTGCATATGCACCACTTTGCTTTTCAACTTTTTCATCCAGCCAAATTATGCTACACTATTAACATGAACGGAAAACAAATCTACGACGTAATTATCGTAGGAGCAGGGGCCAGCGGCATGTTGTGCGCGTTGGAATGCGCACGCCGGGGAAAACAAGTACTTTTAATCGAAAAAGAACCCATCCCCGGAAGAAAAATTTTAGCCAGCGGAAACGGACGATGTAATTTAACTAACCGCCATGTTCGTCCGGCGTATTATCATGGAGATCCGGTATTACTTACCAAAGTCTTTGCCCAATTTTCTTTCGAAAACTGCCGGAATTATTTTGAAACACTGGGTGTAGTATTAACGGAAGAAAATCAAGGAAGATTTTTTCCGGCGACCGGAAAATCAACTGCAGTTGTAGAACCCCTAAAAATTGCTTTGCAGGAAACAGGAGCCCAACTTTTACTTGGTGAAGAGGTAATCCGAATACGGCATAAACAAGATTTTACGGTAACCACCAAATCCGGGAAAAACTTTTCCGCACATTATTTAGTACTTGCCTGCGGATCTTGTGCTTATCCGCAACTCAGCGGCACGCAAAGCGGATATATGCTGGCTAAGGAATTGGGCCTAACCGTCAATCCGCCAAAACCTGCATTAAGCGCCTTATGTATTAAAGAAAAAGCCCTTTCCCGATTAGCAGGCATTCGGAGTCAAGTCCTTTTACAAGTATGGAAAAATGGGCAAGCAATTGATCAAGCGGAAGGAGAAGTTTTATTTACTAATTATGGCATCAGCGGCCCGGCCGCGCTGAATGTAAGCAGCAGCATATCGCAAGAACTTGTCCATGGTAATGTGCCCATTACACTGAATTTTTTTCCGGCAATACATCCCTTCCAACCTTTTTTGGAAAACAGGTTGCATCAATTTGCAACCCGCAAGCCGAAAGATTTTTTAGCCGGCTTGCTACACGAAAATATAGCGAACTTGCTTATTGATTTTGTAGGTTTACGCAAAAACCTCCCCATGCAGCAACAACTTCCGCAAGCAATTCAAAAAATAGGGAACACCCTTACCCAGTGGCCCCTATCTGTAATTAGTTTGCGCCCTTGGAGCGAAAGCATGGTAGCCTGTGGGGGTGTAAAAACCAGCGAAATAAACTATAATACTTTTGAATCACTCCGCTGCAAAAAACTTTACATTACCGGAGAATTGTTAGATGTAAATGGAAAAAGCGGCGGTTTTAATTTACATTTTGCGTGGGCGAGCGGACTTATTGCAGCCCGGCATTTATCCGCAAAGGAGTAACTATGGCAGAAATTATTCGTAAAACAACAAGTTCACATGAAAAAAATCAAGTAGGATTTGTACGCACTTATTACGTGAACGGCAAAGAAGTTTATCAGGAAACGTTGAATAAAAATTTAGATATTGAAAACCATTCCGGTGCGCTTCCTGACGGAACAGTTAAAGAATTTTTTGAAAACGGTAAAATTTATTTTGAATGCCAAGTAAAAAACGGTTTGCGTAACGGATTATGCAAAATTTATTTTGATAACGGTAAAGTAAGTATTGAAAAATTTTATGAAAACGGCTTGTTACAGGGAAAAGCACGCGTCTTTCATCCAACCGGGAAATTATATAAAGAATTTTCGTATGTAGATGACGTACAAGACGGAAAGCAAATTAAATATTATCCGGACGGCAAGGTATTGGAAACGGCTGAATTTCGCAAAGGATATTTAAACGGGGTATGCAAAGTTTACACCCCCGACGGAGATTTACGTTCCGAATGCAACTACAAAAATGACAAATTGGTAGGTGATAAAATTATTTATCATCCCAACGGAACTATCGCCTTAATTTCCCCCCACAAAGACGGAAAACCGAACGGAGTCACCAAAAAATTCAGCGACACCGGAGACTTAATGGAAGAATGGTTTTTTGAAGATGGAATCTTAACCTTAAAAAAAGCAAGATAGTAGTACCCAAATAAAAATTCCCCCCGCAAAGCGGGGGGTTCTCACAATACGGGTATAAAGCCCTTGCCTACCAACCTAGGGCTTTGCTCCTTCCTAACGACCTATCACACTCGACTTTGCACACTTTCTTCTTGCTATTTTTAAACAAAGCGTCATTCCAAACTTGATTTGGAATCTTCCGCTTTTGTCGTTGCTGTTTCGTAACTACCACCACATTCGTCGAAGATCCTGAATCAAGTTCAGGATGACTTGATGATTTATTTTAATCGCTTAAATCTTAACGGAACCCCAGCCTAGCTGGGGGTTTTCACAATACACAAAAAACCCTCCGTATGAAACGGAGGGTTTTTAATTGCTTGACCACACCATCCCATTAAAAAGGATACCAAGTTGTACCGCCTTCCACTCTTGTCTGCGGCGAATTGGTATCGGCTCCCACTTTCGTACAGACCGCTGCTGATTGAAAAGAATAACAATATCTTCTTCCATCATCGGTGAAAACCAATGTATAGTCTCCAAACGGACTATTTCTGCGATACGCCGAAACATAATTTGCGTTCCACATCATGCCATTGTAAATAACCCAATTGTTCGTTGCAAAGGAACTAGCGTGTCCTGTAGCAGAAGTACCATCCTCTGTAATAAAATCTAACGACAATTCTTCCCAATTATAATCACTGCGCTCCTCCATCTTTGCTATTTGAGCAGCTTTCATAAGACTTTGCAGCATACCCCAAGCTTCCGCTTGGCGGCTTTTTTCTACCGCTTTTTGATATTGCGGAAGTGCTACGCTCGCTAAAATACCGATAATTAACACCACTACAAGCAATTCTATCAAGGTAAAACCGCTTAAATTTTGATTTGTTTTCATAGGATGTATCCCTCCTTTTATATAACCTATAAATCAAAATTTATCAAAAAAAAAAAACCCAGTCAAGCCCTTTTTAAACAAATCCGCTTTACACAAAAAACATCCCCCTGCAAAGCAGAGGTTTTTTCACAATACGGGTAAAACCGAAGCAAAGCGGAGTCCTGAAAATGTCTTTATTTTCCCCTAAGGGCTTAGACCCTTCTCAACGACCTGCCACGCTCAACTTCCCATGCTTGCTTCTTGCTGTTTTTAAACAAAGCGTCATTCCAAACTTGATTTGGAATCTTCCGCTTTTGCTGTTACTGTTTCGTAACTACCACAACATACGCGTTGAAGATCCTGAATCAAGTTCAGGATGACTTTATAATTTATCTTAACAACCTGTTTATCGGTAGAACCTTAACGGAACCCCTACGCCTGGCTGGAGGGTTTCCCATACAAACAAAAAGGGACCTCACAAAAGGTCCCTTTTTTATAACAGCAACTTAAATTTATTCTTCGTAATAATCACGCACAAAGAACACGATATAAGCCAGCCAGGTTCCTCCAAAAAATAACGAAAAACAGTACGAGAACCACCATATTTTATCCAACGGGTTATAATCGGTTAATAAAGAATCCAGTAACAGAATACTTAAAATATAGGTAAGATAGATCCATATAATAGCCACAACGGCTTTCAATGCCGTATCTAATGTTCCCAAAATAATTCCTTTTTCTTGAAAAGGCTTAGCCAGAAATGTAATCAATCTTTGCATAGTATTTACGCTCCTCTCATGTACTAATTAAGCGGGGCCGGAATCGGTGTGGCCGTTTCATCCGGGGTAATTCCTAATTCTTCATTTAATAAATCATCCTCATTGTCTGCAGATGACAATAACGGATCATGCGTAAGCCCCGGCTCCTCTGTGGAGGTGGTTGTTACTACCGGTTGAGCAGGCTCTGCTTGCGGAGTTGCCGGCACAGAAGATTTCATGATACGATTGGGTTTATGCTGCCGCGCTTTCAACCCACGTACCTGTTGTTCCTGTGTTAAAGAAGTAGTGGTTGCAGTTTCTTTCGTCGGCTGGGTTAAGCGTGCAGGGGCTCTTTCCGTAACGGTTTTCTTGACCGATTCCGGATCCGTCATCTGCCGTTGCGCTTCCAATTCCTTTAAATAGGCTTGTTCTAAAGCGGCACGTTCCTGTTCACTTAATGTATCATTTTTAAATGTCGGAAAACGTTGAGATCCCACATACTGGTGCTGGATGGACATTTTAGCATCTTTAAAATAACCGTTCTTAGCGGTAGGTGTTTGGACGGTTTCCGGCTGAGGTTCTTTAGAATATACTCCCGAATAAACCAGTTCCGGACCGGACACGGTTGCAGCCACGGAATCTTCTTCTGTCAAGCAATAAGTTACACGTTGGCGGGTAGTTGCTTTTTGGTGGCTATCTACCCGGGTTTCACAAGTGGAAGCAGCATAGGAGACCCCCGCTGCTATAAGAAATAAAAATGTAAGGATATTTTTCATAAGTACTCCGTACTATAATAATAGTACATTTTTTGGTATTTTGCACGCAAACCGTAAAAAAACCATCCTTGGCGGATGGTTTAAAAATGTCACCGGGTGGGCTCGAACCACCGACCTATTCCTTATGAGAGAATCGCTCTAACCAACTGAGCTACGGTGACGTAAATCTTATAGTTCTATTATACCAAATCAACCGGATGCGTGCAAATTTTCTTTATTTACAACTTTTATTTTAACTTGGAGTATACTTCCAAGGTTTCCGGAATATTGCGTTGTTGTGCGCTGTTAAAATCTTTCTGTGCCGACACAGAATCCCCTAATTTTTCATAAACCACGCCCCGCGCAAAATACACTTCTCTCGCCGGGTATACACGAAGCACTGCGGAATAATCCGCAATCGCCTGTTGATATTGCCCAAGCATAAAGTATACCCCCGCCCGTGAAACAAAATTTTCCGGACGATCGGGTTTTAAGGCAATGGCTTTTTCAATGAATTGCAATGCTTCTTTATAATTCCCCTGACTGGCCAAGGCACTTCCTAGCGCCGTGTAAACATCTGCCTGATAGGGATTTTTTGAAAGCGCGTATTTAAAATCTTGTTCCGCTAAAGCAAATTCTCCGGCAAAAAAATGCGCGGTTCCACGTGCTACATAGGCTTCTACATTTTGAGGATTTAAAGCAATGGCATGATTATAAGCAGTTACAGCCTTGTCCGGATTTTCATCTTTTAAATACCCTTCGCCCCGGTTAATATATTCTGTGGATGTAGGCAACGAGGTACAGGCCCCCAATAAGCAACTTAAAAAAATGGCTCCAATTTTTTTCATAAACACCTCCCTAACGTAGTTATTATACTAAAAAAAGTCCTATTGGATTCTAGGTACAAAAACATCTTGATACTAGGTCCAAAGGCCCTGGAGGACAGGGATAAAAACAAGTAAAGTATAAATATAATAGTACTCCATTTTATCCTATACCGCTGTAGTTCCAAACCCTGCTACAGCGGTTCCCTTTTTTATACGTTGGTTTTGCCGAAGTTAAATGATACAATGAATATATGAATAAAATGCCGCGAATTTCACTTTTTATTATTACAAAAAACGAAGAAAAAAAAATTGCACAATGTATTTTAAGTGCACGTCCGCTCGTGAATGAAATTATTGTGGTGGATAGTTTATCGACGGATCATACGGTGCAGGTGTGTAAAGATTTAGGAGCACTGGTATTTTCCCGTCCTTTTGACAGTTTTACCAAACAAAAAAATTTTGCACTTTCAAAAGTAACTTGTCCGTGGGCACTTTCCCTTGATGCGGATGAAACACTCACGCCGGAATTAGTAGATGAAATAAAACAAGAATTACAAAACCCTACCGCCAACGGCTATGAATTAGGCCGTATTAATGATTTTTTGGGTAAAAGAATGTTGCATGGCGGATTAAAAAAAGAATATATTTTAAGATTGGTCCGTACTGAAAAATCTACTTTTCAAGGTGGACTCGTTCACGAAAAACTGACCGTTCAGGGTACTGCAAAACGATTAAAAGCACCTTTTGTACATTACTCTTATGATGATGTGGAAACATATTTTGAAAAATTCAATAAGTATACCACTTTAGCAGCGCGCACGCTTTTTGAAAAAGGAAAACGCTTCTGCTTATTGCAGGTACTTTTAACCATTCCCTTTGAATTTGCCAGACGTTACATTTTAAAACTCGGGTTTCTTGACGGAATTCGCGGCCTAATCTGGGCAAGTTTTTCAGCCTTTTATGTATTCGTGAAATATATTAAATTATGGTATCTGTGGCAACAAAAGCGGTTTTAATTTGTCTGGCTGTATACACCGGAATTGTAGGAATAAGAATCTTATTCCGTTGTTTACGATCCCGCCGTTTCGGACCTAACAATGGCCTTTTGTGCTACACCAAAATCGGCACGGCCCCCAAAAGATCTTCTTTAAAATACGAGTGGATGACTGCTAAAAATTGGGAAAGATATATTTTAAAACTTCAAAAACGGGGATATTCTTTTCTAACATTAAAAGATTTTCTGCTACACCCGCAGACCTCATCCGTTTGCTTAGTATTTATGGGAGGTTACCGTTCCTTTTATACAGAAATTTTCCCGTTGCTGCAAAAATATCAACTTCCTGCCACCCTACTGTTAGCCCCCGATTTGATCGGTTCCTATAATGCTTGGCAGAATCCGCATCAGGAACCCTGGCAAGATATAATCACAAAAGAAGAATTAGAAGTTTTAAAAACAAGCCCCTTACTTTCTTTTGGAGCATTACCGCTTAGCGGAAAAAATATCCTACGCTGTTCGCACGAACAAGCCGTTTACGCGATACAAGAAAGTATTTACCGGCTGCATACACAATTTGGAATTTCGGCACTGGCTTGGGGTAATTATTCCTCTAATCATGTTCCCGACAACCAACTGACCAAACTACAGGAACAAGGAATCGATCTTCCCTATTTGGCAGTCCGCATAAATCGGTAATTTACGGTTCCCAACAATACTGCGGAACCCTACTATTGACCGTTCCTGATTTTAGAAAATTTAGGATACAAAGCATCTGTAAATTTATTCATTTCTTGTTCGCCACCTAAAATTTTCAGTTGTACCGATAACACATAAACATCTTGTGTTAAAATTTCGCGCCAATTATCCGGAAATTTTACAAAATCTTTAAATGTAGTAATTAAGGGAAGTCCCTGCCGCGTATCTTCAAACGTACGCAAATTTTCTTCCGTATAATAATGATGATCCGGGAAACGCCATTTTTGCGTTAATTCTAACCCCAAACCGGCCAGAGTATTTTCAAAAGTTTCCGGATGTCCTAACGCGGATACACATACTGCAGGTCCTTTAATATTAGTCAAATCGACTTTTTCTGTTTTGCAAATATCAAAATAATATTCCGGCTCATGTTTACTTTCAATAATTTCTACGGAATCATTAAATTCGCGGATTTGGTCTTTTACTGCTTCCAACTCCCGGAGAGAAACTTGATCACAGTGAGTAAGCACCACTAAATTAGCCCGTTGCAAGGCCGTCATAGGCTCACGCAAAATACCATAAGGCAATAATTGTTTATTACCAAAGGGATTTTTAGCATCTATCAAAATAATATTCGCATCGCGGCGCAGGCGATGATGCTGAAATCCGTCATCCAACAAAACAATTTGGCTTTTGAAACGGCGCAGGGCTTCCGTAGCGGCAGCCGCCCGGTCCGGTGCAATGACAACGGGAACTTTGTATTGGCTTAAAATCCGGCTCATCATAAAAGGTTCATCCCCCGCAGAACGCCAATCCACATCCGGATTATCAAAAAGCACTACCGGCCCCTGCGTTTTTTGCTGACGTTTATAGCCACGCGAAACAATCGCCACACGTACCCCGGCCTTAGCCAATGTGGTCGCCGCTAATAAAACGGCCGTTGTTTTACCAGTCCCTCCCGCCGTAATATTTCCGATACACACCACACGGGAGTTTACACTTTGGCTTCTTTTCCAACCGTTTTCATAGCAAGCCCGGTCAAACCATGCCCCTAAGCCATACAATTTGGAGGCCCCTAATAATATACTGCGGCCCAAAAAATTTTTTTCCAAATTTTCTTTTAATTTTAATAAATCCATAAATTCCTCTTTTAATAAAAACTTGTAAATATTTTAGCATTTCCTTACCAAATTCAAAACAACCGGGTTTTTATCTGAAAATTGCTATAATGAATTTATGGCAAATACCCGTTTTAAGAAAACCCCGTTTCATTATTTGCAATATATCGGGCTGAAACTATTTTGTGCAATAGTGGCCTGTCTTCCGTATCGTCTGGCAGTTCAACTGGGGCGTTATGCCACCGGTTCGGTACGGTTTTTAATGGTTAACCGTTTTAATCGCATGTGTAGTGATATCCAACGGGCGTTTCCCACCAAAACTTCTCAAGAAGTACATCAAATTGCCGTTGAATCGTGGCGGAATATGGGCGCTATTTTTGCGGAATTCTTGCAACTTTCACATTTGACACCCGAACAGTTTAAAACACATTGCCATATTGAAGGAATTGAAAAATTAAAAGCAGGAGAAGGTAAAACCGGCGGAATTATTCACATCGGACACTTTACCAATTGGGAAGCCTTCGGTCTGGCCGCTTCCGTATATGGCTTTGATAAAGCGGTTCTTGCCCAACGGGTGGACAATCCGTATGTAGACGCAGAAACAAACCGTTTACGCAATATCTTCGGCGGAACTACATTTTACAGTAACCACGAAGACAAACCTTTTTTTGCGTGCATGCGCTGGCTGAAAAAGAAAAAATTTTTAGGCATTTTGTTTGATCAAAACACTGTATCCGGCGAAATATGGCTTCCGTTTATGGGAAGAACTGCGGCTTTTTCCCCAATCACGGCGCTCCTTTCTATTAAAATGCAAGTTCCGGTTTTCCCGGTGCATGTCAAACGCTTACCCGACGGGCATTTAGTGTGTAAAGTAGAAGATCCGCTCTTACCTCCAACGGAATACAGCGCCGCCAATACCCGTTTGTTTACCAAACAATTGGTAGGTTATTATGAACAATGGCTTCGGGAAGATCCTTCCTCTTGGCTATGGGCCCACAACCGCTGGAAACGGGAACAAGAAGGAAACCAATATCTGCAACAACACCCGGAGGAACGATTATGACCCCCAAAATCAAAGCCGTATTTTTTGACCGAGACGGTACCCTGATTCATGAAAAACCGGGTGTCTATTTGTCCGATCCGGACAAGGTACGGCCTTACAAAAGTGTACCTATGGCACTGGCCCTATTAAAAAAAGCAGGATTTCGATTTTTTATTGTATCCAACCAATCCGGGATAGGCCGTGGATATTTTACGCAAAAAGAAGTAAATGCCGTACATGCACGCCTTCTCCAGTTGTTACACCCGGCACATTTTGAAGAAATTGTCTTTTGCCCACATGCTCCTCACGAAAATTGCAAATGCCGCAAGCCGCAACCTTGGCTAGGGCAACGCCTCATTAAGAAATATCATATTGATACCGCTCATTCTTTTATGATTGGCGATAAAAAAGCAGATGTAGAATTTGGACATGCCATTGGTTTCCGTTCTATTTTAGTTACCACGGCCAATGGAAAAAATCATTTAAAAAAATATCCGGATTTACAACCGGAAAAAGTAGCCACCAATTTACTGAATGCTGCCCGGTTTATCCTGAAACAGGAGCCCCTAAAATGAAAAAATTAATGATGATTTTATTGCTTGTTGGGTGTGGGATTGCTTGTCAATTTAAAAAAACATCTGCGCCCTCACAGCCGATTTCAACCACAGCGTATGCAACGGCCGCTACGCAAAATCCTTCGGTGATGACGGATATTCCCTCCGCCACAACGGACGATTCACCCCCCCGTCCGGCACAGCCGACCGTAATTTCCACAGGCCCCATTTCTAAAAAATCCGGCGAAATTACTTCCGCCCCGCAAGCCGCCATTGAAACATCCGTTCAATCCCCGCTCACAGACCGCAAACAATTTAAAGAAGAAGAACTGATTTCTTTAGAAGGACGGTTGTTAAGTCCTCTTTTGCAAAATCCTGCCAGTACTGCCATACAAACCGCTCCCTGGAAAAATGAACAACTAAAATACGGAGTTTATTATTCTTTTGTTAAAGCGGGAACCGCCTATATCAAAAACCACGGCCTGGCTGATATTAACGGCAGACCAACCTATCTAATTCAAACCTCTGCCTTTTCCGCACCGGTTATTGATACAGTATTCCGGGTACGCGATATAAACTATTCGTGGATTGATGCCGAAACGTTTTATTCCAAGGGATATTCGCAGAGTTTACGCGAAGGCAATTATCAGCGGGATGAATGGGTCATTTTTGACTACGACAGCAATAAATACCGCGGACAAATTAAAAAGAAAGGAGAGCCCCGCAATATACAGGGATCACTTTCCCAACAAGTATTGGATATTTTATCGGCTTTATATTATGTACGCATCCACCCGTTAGAACCGGGAAAAGATATTGTATTTGATATAATCAACCGGGAGGAACAATATCCGTTGGTCGTTAAAGTATTAGGAAAAGAAACTGTCAAAACGGCCGCCGGTAAATTTAAATGTATTGTAGTAGAACCACAATTTAGAGGAGAAGGAATTTTTGTAAGCAAAGGAAAGAGTTTAAAAGTTTGGCTTACAGATGATAAATATAAAATGCCAATTAAAATGAAGACAGAAGTGTTTATTGGCAGTGTGTCTGCAGAATTATTGGAATATAAGCGTAATTAAAGATATAATAAGACTTTTAGGAGAGAACTATGCAACAACCCACCACAAAACGGTTAAAACAAATTTTGAAAAATTTTAAAGGCAAAGAAATCATTGTTGTCGGCGATATTATGTTAGATCATTTTATCAAAGGCAGTGTCAGCCGAATTTCGCCGGAGGCTCCCGTTCCGGTAGTAGATGTTAAAAAAGAATTTTTTGTAGCCGGCGGAGCCGGCAACGTGGCAGTAAACTTAGCCGCCTTAGGCGCTAAACCGGTTATGATTTCTGTAGTAGGAACCGATTTGGGCGGTGAAATGTTAAAAGATTTTTTGAGCGAACGCAAGGTAAATATTACAGGAATTGCAAATGATGAAGAACGGCCAACCACTCAAAAAATTCGCGTAATGGCAGACCAACAACAAATCGTCCGGTTTGACCGGGAAAGCAAAAAAACAATTTCTCCGGCAATTGCCAAAACGTGTATGAAAAGTTTTCAGACAGCCGTTAAAACCGCCAAAGGCGTCATCTTATCCGACTACGGCAAAGGGATGCTCAGCGACCAAAACATTCAAACGATTATCAATATTTGCCGCAAACATCATATTCCGGTGTGCGTGGATCCTAAAATCGATAATTTCAAAAAATATAAACACATTACCTGTATGACACCGAATACCAAAGAAGCATGGGAGGGTGCGGGCGAATCGCCAAAATCCGGCGAAGAAGCCATTGAAAAATTAGGACAAAAAATTTTAAAAATGCTGAATGCCGAATCGGTTTTAATTACCCGCAGTGCCGACGGCATGAGTTTATTTGAAAAAAATCATAAAAAGCCCTATACGGTGCACGCCACCGCCCGGGAAGTGTATGATGTTACCGGGGCAGGAGACACAGTAATTTCGGTGCTAACGCTTGCTCTTGCCGCAGGGGCGACTTTACAAGAAGCAGCCGTTATTTCCAACTATGCCGCCGGTATTGTAGTAGAAAAATCCGGGACGGCCACGGCTACCTGCCAAGAAATTGAAGGAGTACTTCCGTGAGTGATTTTTTAATTGCAGTTCCGGCCCGGTACGGTTCCTCTCGTTTACCCGGGAAAATTTTAAAAAACTTATGCGGTCATCCGGTCATTGAGCATGTTTATAACGCATGTAAAAAAACGGGACTTGGCGAAGTAATCATCGCCACCGAATCCCCCGTGGTGGTTGATGCTTGTGCCCGTTTTGGGGCAAACGCCATACTGACCAGCGACCAATGCCAAAGCGGAACCGACCGCATTTATGAGGCGGCACGCAACCGTTCGGAACAATTTATTATCAATGTTCAAGGGGACGAACCGTTTATTCGACCGGAAACTATTTTAGCCGTTGCCAATTTATTACAAACAAACCCGCAGTGTGATATTGCCACCGCCGTTACCGCTACTACGGATGATGCCAAAATTGATAATCCCAATTGTGTAAAAGCAGTATTGGCACAGAACGGCCGCGCCTTGTATTTTTCGCGGTCCCGCGTGCCTTTTAAGCGGGAAATCACCCCAAGAAATAAGCAAGTTCCTTATTGGCATCATTGCGGGATTTACGGCTACCGAAGGGCTGCCTTAGAGCGATTTGTCCATTTGCCACCCAGCCCGCTTGAACAACTCGAAAAACTGGAACAACTGCGCGCTTTGGAAGACGGAATGCACATCTTTTGTACAGAAATTGCTCCCGGCGGGCCGGCTATTGATACCGCCGAAGATTTAGAACGCGCTGAAACGTATTTTAAACAACACCTTTTGTAAGAAAAATTTTTCTTGCGGAAATTTTAATTGATTGATAGGAGAATATATGTCTAAATTCATTATTATCACAGGTGGTGTCGTCAGTTCCTTAGGGAAAGGAATTTCCGGTGCCAGCATTGGTAAGTTATTGCAATTAAACGGTCTTCGTGTCAACATGATTAAGTGCGATCCCTATATTAACGTGGACCCCGGCACCATGAGTCCCTACCAACATGGTGAAGTTTTTGTAACTATCGACGGAGCCGAAGCCGATTTAGATCTCGGCCACTATGAGCGTTTTTTGGATGTCAATATGACGCGGGCCAACACCAATACAGCCGGCAGTATCTATCAAACCGTTATTGATAAAGAACGCCGCGGCGAGTATTTAGGGGCCACCGTACAAGTTATCCCTCATATTACAAACGAGATAAAAAAACGATTTACTGCTTTTGAAAATGAAGTAGATGTTTCTATTATTGAAATCGGCGGCACGGTGGGAGATATTGAATCTTTGCCGTTCTTGGAAGCGGCACGCCAACTCCGCTTGGAAAAAGGTCCGCAAAATGTAATTTGTGTACACGTTACGTTAATCCCATATATTGCGGTTGCCCAGGAACTAAAAACAAAACCTTCCCAACACTCCGTCAATAAACTGCGCGAGGTTGGAATTGAACCCAGCATGCTCATTTGCCGCACAGAACAACCGCTAACGCAAAAATTAAAAGATAAACTTTCACTATTTTGCAGCGTACCGGCAAAAGCCGTCATTGAATGTGCCGATGCAAAAACCATTTATCATGTGCCGGAAATGTTTTATAAACAAGATGTTGATAAACAAATTATTGCACTGCTTGGTTTAAAACCCACGCAGGAAGTGGACCCGAAATGGTTCGAATTTTTCGATAAGGCCATGAATCCTTCTAAGACGGTCAAAATTGCCGTTGCCGGGAAATATGCGGAATTTGCCGAAGCCTATAAATCAATTCACGAGTCCCTTAAGCATGCCGGTATGAATAACGACACGAAAGTAGAAGTTATTTATATCAACACCGACCAGGAAAACGTGGCTGACAAATTACCGCAGGCAGACGGTATTTTAATCCCCGGCGGATTCGGCGGACGCGGGATTGAAGGGAAAATAGAGACGGTTAAATATGCCCGTGAGCATAAAGTACCGTTTTTAGGAATTTGTTTAGGGATGCAATGCACGGTTATAGAATCAGCCCGCAACTTGTGCGGGTTGCATGATGCAAATTCCACCGAATTTGACCCCACCACCAAAGATCCTGTTGTTGATTTAACCCCGCAACAGAAAAACGTAGTTTATAAAGGCGGTACCATGCGCTTAGGTAACTATACCGCAGATCTTAAAGAAGGATCCTTGGCACGCCGTTTATACGGAAAAGACCAAATTGTAGAACGACATCGTCACCGCTATGAGTTGAACCCTGTCTATGTAAAACAACTTGCGGATGCCGGACTCAAGGTTTCCGGTTGGCATGAAGGAGTACTGCCGGAAATTGTAGAAAGGGAAGATCATCCGTACTTTATTGCGGTTCAGTATCATCCGGAATTCGGCTCCCGTCCTTTACGTCCGCACCCCTTATTTGACGGACTCATCAAGGCTAGTTTAAAAAACAAAGAAAATAAAAAATAAACTTAAAAACCCCGGCCATCAACCGGGGTTTTTTAAGGAAGTACCTCAAATGCAGTTTGGACCGTTTGCCCGCCACAGGTTCCTGTGAGTGTAAACTTTCCCGGTTCAAGCGGCCAAAAGACCTCGCACGTAGTAGCCGGATAACGTACTCCGTTTAAATGCCAGGTACATTTATTTTCCGCGCATGACATATTCCATTTCACACGCTGCGAACGGGACGGAACTGCCGGATCCCATTTATAAATATCTCCTTGAGTTGGATTGGTAATAGCGGGGCGTTCCGTTTTTTGCAGCAGATGTTTTCCGTCGCATACGGAAGGCAGATGCGCAATAGAAAATAATTCCTCTTGCGTATGCTTGCAGGAAGGGCCGGCTAATAAACCGCTACGTACACATACCGGTTTTCGAACGGTGGCATCCGGTTCTTCAAATGAAGAGGACGGATATTTTTCTTGCAAATAAATAGCCACATCATGCAAAATAGGTCCGGCCCCGGTAATGCCGGATACTTTTTGCATGGAACTGGCATCAAAGTTCCCCACCCACACGCCAATTGTCCAACGCGGTGTATAGCCAAAAGCAAAATTGTCCTTATAATCTTTCGACGTACCCGTTTTAGCAGCCATTTCAAACGGAACTGCCAACGGAGAGTTGAGACCGAACGCAGCCGAACGTGCCTGATTATCCTTTAAAATATCCGTAATTAAAAAGGCCGACTGTTCCGTTAAAATACGTTTCTCCGGGCCGCCGATTTGTACCCGCGGTTCTTGTGTTAATAGCACCGGTTTATACAAACCGCCGCGTGCTAACGATGCATACGCATTGGTCAAATCCAATAATCGGACTTCGCCGTTTCCCAAGGCTAATCCTAATCCGTAAAAATCAGCCTCCCGTTGCAAACTGGTAAGCCCAGCTTGCCGTAACAGGGCCAGTAAATTACCGGTTCCTACCCTCTCCGCCGCCTTCACAGCCGGAATATTATACGAACAGGCTAAAGACCGGCGAACCGATACCAAACCGTGGAACTGTTCATCATAATTGCGGGGCCGGAATCCCCCTTCAAAAAAGGTATCCTCGTCCATCAGTATAGAACCTGGAGATAAGATTCCCTTTTCAAAAGCAAGACCGTATACAAAAGGTTTTAACGCGGAACCCGGCTGGCGCAGTGCCCGCGCTCCGTCCACTTGCCCGTTATGCGCCGTATCCTGAAAATCACCGGACCCGACATAAGCCAAAACGGCTCCTGTTTGGTTTTCTATTACAACAACGGCCGCATTGGTTACGTTTTGTTCCGCCAAGTTTTTTAACTGATTTTTAACAATTTGTTCGGCCTGTAATTGGACCTCACGATCTATGGTAGAAAACACTTCCCGGGAGTTTAGCGGCAACTGTAATTGGAGTAATCTAGTAAAATGAGGTGCTTCAAACGGACGAACACGCGCCTGCAAGGTAATTTTTTCTTTTCGGGCGCGAGACCAACTTTCCTCATCTAAAAATCCTTCTTCTTTCATTCGCTTTAACACGTATTGCTGACGTTTGATAGCCCGGTTAAAAAAATGGAGCGGATTATATTGTGTAGGGGATTGAACCAACCCCATCAAAAATGCGGCCTGAGCCGCTGAAAGGTCCCTCGCGTTTACCCCGAAGTAAAACAGAGAAGCAGCCTCCACCCCTTGTAATAAATTTCCAAATTCTACGATATTGAGGTAAGTTTCTAAAATTTCTTCTTTTGTTTGTTGTTGTTCTAAATTGCGCGCCTGCAAAGCCTCTTTTAGTTTGCCCCCCCAATTTTTAGGATGCGGATGATGCGCCCGGACAACTTGTTGCGTGATTGTAGAGGCCCCCGACACGATTCGCTGTGTGGAGGCATTTTGCCAGGCCGCACGAAAGATGGCTTTGAGATCAATTCCTTCGTGAGAAAAGAAACGTTTATCCTCTGCAGATACTGCCGCCGCTAACAGCCAAGGGGACATTTGCGCTAAAGGCAGCGGACGGGCATATGTTTGATTGGAAGATAGAAATCCCCGCACCGGCGCTCCATTCCGATCATAAATTTGTAAGGAAGGCTGCAACGTCCATTCTTCCCCGTTTGCAAGCAAACAGGGAAGAATGAACAAACCGATGAAGGCAATTTTCAATCTCATTGAATGGTTAATGATGCCGTGGTATTACGCCCAAATACCGACGGATCATACATTTCACTGACCCAGGCACAGGGCCACGCAAATTCTCCGGCCGCCAATGCACTTACCGCATACGAATACGTGTAAGTACCCGCTGGCAAATAATCTGCAAACGCAGCGACATGTCCATCATATTTTTCTGCATGGGTAAAGTACGAAGCAGCATTGGCGTCGGATAAAGTATGTTGGAGTTGCCCGGACTCAGTTGCTAAAGACGGATTTACAATTTCTAATCCGGCGGGGACATAATCTTCCAGTACCACAAAGTGACGCGGGGCAGATGTCCGTACGGTAAGCGTAATTCGGTACCGTTCTCCGGCGTGTACGTGCTCAACAGGTTCCCCCGCCAGGGTAAGCAGTTGACGAGATACTTCAAAACCCGCTTGGATAGGATGATCATAATGTTCCGGTGCATATACTTGGGCGAGCGAATAATACAAGGTACCGGCCCCTTTTTTAGCAAACACAAGGCGTGCTTCCGTGGATTGCGGATAAATTTTTGCAAACGGAACAGTCTGGCTTTCGGCAGATGCATGACGTCCTTTAAAGGCAGCCGTCTGCCACACTTGTTCCCCTTGGCTGACTTGTGCTGTAAAATCCGGCTCAACCGATTCCGCCTGCTTATAGTAGGCTCCTAATGCACGAAGCACCACCGCGTTGGATTGCGTAGAGGGCCAATATCCCTGGGCACTGAGTTGTGTTAAAAGCCAAGATACACTTTGATAGGCATGTTCAAACGGTTGTTTCGTTTCCAACAAAGCATCCAACGCTAAAGCAGTGGTAGTTACGTCATCTACAGGTAACCATTCCAAAGAAGAAGGCGTGCTAAAATACACGGAAGTGGGTGTATAAGTCGCCCGATTCAACAATTGTTGCGCCAATGCGGTTTGTAAATTTGTGGCCCGTTTAGACACTTTCGCTTCTTTCAATAAATAAGCAACTGCCGCTAACGGCAAGGAATTTCTTTTGGCATACAAATTATTAAATAACGCATCGGTATTTTGTCCATACAAAGCAAGCACATACGCCCCGTAAGCACGGGCAATTTCTGTTTCTTGTAACGAGTATGTATATGCCCGTCGCGCCTGCGCATTAAAGGCTTCAGTAAGCCATGTTTGCGCCTTTTTTAAATTTGTTTCCGCAACGTGGTATCCCTGCTGCTTTGCCAAGTACGCTACTTCCAGGGCATAAGCGGTTGCATAAGGATCTGCTAAAGACGTATTTTTCCAATATCCAAAACCTCCGCCGGGAGTTTGATATAATGGCATTTGCTCCAGCACCTGTTGTGCTTTTTGCTTTAAATCGGCCACGTCTCCCAACTCAAAATCCCGAATTAAGTTTTCTGCCGTAATTACCGGTATTGATTTTGACAACTGCTGTTCCAAACAATCAAACGGATACGTAAGTAAATATGTAAGCGCACCTTTTACTTGCAAGAGTGCCGTAGATGCCAGGGATAACTCTACTTGGTTTTTAGCCAGCGGACTGACAGACCCCGGTTTATCAATCAACTCTTCCCGACGTGAATCTGTAGATCCGTATACCGCGAGTGTTTGTAATTTCTCAACCGGTTCTATGGGAAGTTTTGCCAGCATACCGTCGGTTTCTTTCCCTTTTCCGGCAACCCGGAAAGCAATTTCCGCCTGACCAGGCCGCAAGGCCTTACAGTTCCAAGTTACTTCCTTGGCTTGCCCTAAAGGAACATAAACCGTTTGCGTGGTTTCGCCGGTTAGTTCCACCGTGCCGGCCGATTGGGCAGAAACCGTTAAAATACCTTTTTTGTCTTCGTAGTTATAAACGATGGCTCCGCACCGGAATTGATCACCACTACGCGCCAACCGAGGCAAATTAGCACTAATCATAAGCGGTTTAGATACCCGGATAAACGTTTCCGCCGCCCCAAATTCATCAGCCCGTGCAGCAACGGCCATGATACGGAATTTCGTCAAATTGTCCGGCAATTTAAAATGCACTTCACCGCGCCCTTTGGCATTGGTAAGCACCGTCGCATTAAAATACGGAACAAACGAAAAATGGCTGCGTAAATCAACACCGCCGAGTTTAGATTGCGAAGAACCGCCTCCGCCGCGGTTTTCCCCTTTTTCCCCAAAATTACGTTGTCCGATTACGTACGAACGGTTATCGGCCGTAAATACAGAAAGAGGTACCGCGCGGTAAAACACACTAAATAAATCCGGTGTTTTATAATTGGTAAGCGCTAGCATTCCTTCATCTACAACCATTACAGTTACTTCCGCCGACACAGGTTTCCCGGCGGCTTTGGTGGTCAGTTGAAGGGTTACTTCATCCCCGGGGCGGAAGGCCGTTTGATTAGGCTTTAAGGATACCTGAATTTTCTTTTTTTCCGGGGCAACATTTAACGATACATAGCCGGTTCTACCCTGTGGTTTTCCCAAATCCAGGTCTTTATCGTTCACCGGTTCGGCAGAACGGCCGCGTACGAGTGTAACACCCACATAGACATTAGGCAAGTAATTATCCTTTATTGGAACCTCAATCGTACTATTTCCTTTTTTAACCAAAGTTACCCACGCATCTAAAATACCTTCCCGTTCCACGGTTACCAAAGCAAACGCTTGTTCATACGGGGATTGTACCTGAATACGCGCTTTTTGACCCGGCTTATAGGAGTTTTTATCTTGTTTTAACGTTAATAAATCATCTTCATTCTGCCGCCAATAGATTTCCCCTTCACCGGAAACATATACATCAAAACCACCTAAAGCAGTGCGACCGTTACCGTCTTTAGCAGCGAATGTAATCTGATAATTTCCACCTTCCTGCGGTGTAAATTCAAATTTTCCGTCTTTCGCCGCGGATACTTCAAACGACTGCGCCGGAAGTTCAGTTTCCTGTTTTTCGCTGATCCATTCCAAGCGGCCGGAAACACCCGTTTTACGAACGCTGTACCATTGAATTTTGCGAATCGTGGCCACTATCTGAGCGGCAACACGTTTACCGTCCGGCGTAATGGCAATTACTTCGGCCTGTACAGGTTGCCCGGCTTGTGCACGGTCCGTAAGCAGTTTCGTACCCAGATAGAATGATGCCGGATGTAACCGGACGGACGTACGGGCAAATAAATCTTGCTTGGCGGGCGATTGTACCCCAACTTCCGCAAAAATATCCGTCGGCATTGTTACAGCCGGTAATGGTGCCGCAAAAGAGAGCGTACCTTGATCATCTGTTTTTCCCGTACCGCTGGCAATCTGTTTGCCGTTTTCCTGATATTCATTTTCGCGTAAGAAATATGGAATAAACCGGTAATCTTCAAAACCTTTCGGTTCAAACCAGGCCATTTCCCGGTGCAAAGACCACTTGGCGGCTGCTTTCGCCAACGGGGCCCCGAAATTATATAAGGCAGCCGCCGAAAAAGAAGCCGTTTCTCCCCCTTGATAATTTTGCTTGCTTGGGTGTAGTGTAATTTCAAAATCAGCCTGTTTGACGGCTTCCACCCGGACGGACAAATACGTAGCAACCGGATCACTATCCCCCTTCACTTGCGGCACAAACGAAAGTTCCCAATCGCCGGTGCGAGCCGTTTGCGGAATTTGAAATTCCGTATTAAAACTGCCTTGCCGGGAAAGCGTAATTGGACGGGAAGCGATTTCTTCGCCGTGGCTATCCGTTAACGTTAATTTACCGGTTAAACCTTCCGGAACGGTCCACCCGTTTACCTCCAAACTCCGTGTAACCCCTTTCACGTACATGGTTTCTCCGGGGCGGTAAATACCGCGTTCGGTAAATAATTCCGTGCGTAGCGTATCCTGTTGCGGGCTGTAAGAATAAGGCACATTAAAACGCCATAATTCCATACCGTCATTGAGTTCGTTACTCAGAAAAGCATCCCCACCTTCACTGGAAATAAAAGCATAAACCGCAGGCTGTCCCCACGACGGTTTTTTCACTCCCAATTTTTCCCAACCGGGTGCCAAGGCAATCCCCTGTTCATTTGTGATACCGCGCCAAAGTACTTTATTTGAAGAGTCACGCAATTCCACTTCTTTGCCGGGCAACGGTTCTCCCGTTTTTAAGGACGTTGTCCATAGCAACGTAGATTGGAACGAAGTTTTCAGCGTAACCCCTACGTCCGTAATATTACTGGTGGCACTCACCCAACAATGTTTGTCATCTCCTCGGCGGGGCAAATTAACTTGAGTAAAAATAATACTGTCTTGTGCAGTGGGTTGAAAACGGGATAAATCAAAAAAAGTTTTTAACGTTTTATCTAGGATTTTGGTAAAGGTATAATTTCCCTCATACGTAGGATGTTGCAACCCATGCGGCTCACAATAACGGGTTTCTTCTTGTAAGAACGGGACGTAATTGGCTTTATTGAACCGGGCGGCGCGCACCGGCAACGAAGACACATTCATCACTTCAATCGGTAAGCGCGGCGGCAAATAACTTTCCAACACGCCAAAACCGCCGGAAAATTCCGTAGCCGGGCAATACCCGGTATTTTCTATGGTAAACGAATAATCTTGCCCGAGCCGATTACCATAAATATCACGCAATTCTTTGGAAATAGTTACTTGGACCGGTTTTTTAGCAGGGAGATTTAAAAAAGAAAGCGGCGTAAAGAAGAAGGCCGTTCCTTGTTTCAGGTCTTCTTCCGTAAGCCCGTAATTTTTTTGATAGTTAGCGCGTTGGCCTTCACTTATTTTTTCTCCGGCGGGGATGACCACTTCACTTCCTAAATAATCCGTTTCGCGTTCCGCAAGCGGACGCAACACATTTTCCGGCGACACTTTCATAGAGGCCACCAATTCGCGCAACCGCACCGGGGAAGAAAACCGGATCCCCGGATTAAAGGGCAAACATCCTTGGGAAACTACCCCTTGCACGGCTAACAGCGGATAGGTAAAAAATTCGGTGGTATATGCCGATTTCATCCCCAGCGGGCCGGAAGACGACAAAAGCCCCTTTAAAAAAGTAAGGGTGTACCGTTGGCCCGGCCGGAGCGTTTGCAACGGATGTAACACAGCTTGCTGATTTTTAGGAGTATATTTAAAATCTTTTTCCCATTCGGCCTCCGTCAATGCGCGCGAAGAAAGCGGAATATGATTTCCCTCTTCATCTGCCAAAATAGCATAATTTGTCAGTTTTTCCGCCTCAACAGGTAATGTAAATTCCACATAAAACGTAGGAGTTAAGTTAATCCAACGTTCCTGGTTACGGGGCAACACATTACGCACTTGCGGAGTTTGGGTAGAAAATGTAAACGTATACGGGGATGTTAATTTTTGGCCGGACACACGGGAAGTGAAACCTTTGCGAATCGTAACGGTAAACTGCGTGGCTTGCGGCCAGTTTTCAGCAGGTTCAAATTGCAAGGTCTGCGTTCCGCTGTAACGGCACGTTCCCGCCACGTTAGGCGTAATGGTCAGCGGGCAATTGCCGGATGCAAACTGGGTGGCTTCCGCCAAAGCAGTAACCGGCTGGTTAAAGGTAACGGTAACGGCTTGACGGCCGGAAGCGCTGTCCAAGCCGCGCGGAGCCGCCGATAACACCCTGAGCGGAGCGGCAAAAACAACTCCCGCTAAACAACAAAGTAAACTCGTTAAAGCAATTTGTCTTTTAAACATAAAAATCTCCCCGGATTAAGTTACTTTTATTGTAGCATTTTAACCCGGGGAGAAATAGAATAAATGAGGTTAATCAATGAGCGGCTTAGAGAGGAACAGCCTTGAAAATACGTACAATTAGACCTGAGTAATAATAATCATCGTTTGGACCACAAGCGGTGGGGGCGGCCCCTTGATGATAAAGGTAGCACCACTTGTTTGCTACGGCTACCCCGCAGCTTTCAGAGGAAACCAAACCTAAACTTGCAACACTTTTAACGACAACGGATGCCCCCGTTTCACTATGCCAGCAATTACTGTTCCGAAGCTCACATGTTACGTCTTTATTCAAACAGCTGGGCAAGTCTATGCACCTCATACGACAATTCGACGACGAGGAAGCTCCAGCAGTAACCTCTTCCCATCCATAGATTTCAAGCGTCGGCGAAGATCCTGCTGTTCCTTTATATCCTAATAATTGAACAGACAGTTTATTGTTTGTACAATTTGTAGCATTTCCTTTACAGGCCTCCCGCAGTTTCCACTCTAATTTCTCGCTCGAGTTAGGATTAAATCCGGCGTATGGAATATCTCCCCCCGCCAAATAAAAACCTTGGGTAGTTTGTGGATCTCGATTGTTGTTCTTAATCAAGTCCCCCGCAGAAGTACCCGTTATTGATAATATATTATTGGTGGTATTCACAGTGCCCGCATACGCCCGCAAGTTGTTTTTGGCATTGTCATTATCAAACTTTTGGATATAAGAATCGTTCCCAAAAGTAGCATCTCCCCCTTGCGCAGTGATGGTAAGATCCGTATTGGGATCCAGGGAAGTTGCGGCGCTATACGACGTGCCAAACGTTCCGTCGTTTTGATCCAATCCAATAAATGTCGTATCTCTCATGTCAATTTTACCTGTGCCGGATAAATTTCCTAAGTAGTGAAACCTATCGTTGTAAAGTAATTTAAGGTTCCCGCTTTTTGTAACCGTTAGATTATTAATTCCGGTTAATCCGCCCATAAACGTTACACGGTCTGCAACCTTTAATTGGTCATATCTTCCCAAACGGGACGGATTATAACTGATCATAGACACCGTCTCCGCCGATAAGGGGAGTACACACCCCATCAGTAGTAAAAAATAAATTTTTTTCATAAAATTCTCCTTATATACCTCATAATAAGTTTACAAGATGAAACGAAAAAAAACAAGCCTTTTTTTGTAAAATAATAAGTACCCGGGAATTCTTTAATTATGCCTAGTGTTACCAAAAACCCATTTAAAGATAAAAAACTTTCTGCTTTGCTGATTAAGTTTTCCGCACCGGCCGTAGCCGGTATGTTTGTCAACGCGTTATACAATATTATTTCCCGTATCTATGTAGGGCAGGATGTGGGAGCCGACGGGTTAGCCGGCATTACTATTTTATTTCCGCTGGGAATGATTTACATGGGTTTTAGCGCACTAATCGGGGTAGGCAGCAATGCCCTGTTTTCCATCCGGCTCGGCGAAAAAAGAACCCTGGAAGCACACCGTATTTTGGGAAACGGGTTTGTGATGCTTTCGTTAGTTTCCACGGCACTTACGCTGCTTGCTTATTTATTTTTAGATCCTTTTCTCTCGCTCCTAGGGGCCGATCCGCAAATTCTTCCCTATGCAAAAGATTATGCCTCTGTTGTATTGCCCGGATATATGTTATTTGGTATCGGAGCCGGCATGAACCATTTTATCCGCTCCTCCGGTCGCCCCAAAACAGCGATGGCAACCCAATTTATCGGGGCCTTTATCAACCTTGCACTCGGCCCCGTTTTTATTTTTGGGTTGCATTGGGGAATCCGCGGAGCGGCGGCAGCCACTGTCTGCGGGCAGTTAGTTTCCTTTGCGTGGGTCATGTTATTCTTTACCAGTAAACGCAGTTTTTACCGGTTGCGCCTTAAATATTGTGCACTTAAAAAACATATTGTTTGGGGTAGCATGGCCATTGGATTTTCCCAATTTGCTTTTCAACTGGCTTCCAGTTTTTTAAATGTGATTCTCAACCATGCTTTATTACGTTATGGCGGGAATTTGGCTATTTCAGCAGTCGGGATTGCGGTAAGCGTAAATACCTTGATTGTGATGCCGCTTTTTGGCATTTCCCAGGGGGCACAGCCGTTAATCGGCTATAATTACGGGGCCCGGAAATTTTCTACCGCCATTCATACGCTTAAAATGGCTATACGTTGGGGAACGGTCATTACCACCGTCGGATTTGTATTCATTGAACTTTTTGCCGTCCAAGTGGCTTCCGTTTTTAATGCCCAGGATACGGCTTTAATTACCCTATCGGCCCGGGTACTGCGGATTTTTAATATTTTATTACCGATTATCGCTTTACAAGTAATGGCAACCAGTTTCTTCCAAGCCATTAACCAACCTTTAAAAGCGGCTTTTTTGAGTTTATCCCGCCAAGTATTATTGGTTTTACCCTTGGTCCTTATTTTGCCTCTATTTTTGGGATTAGACGGCGTATTTTTAGCCCCGGTCGTGGCGGATGCCATTTCCACGATAATAGCGGTATACCTCTTGCAACGTTTTTTTGTGCAACACGGTCAAACGCTTTGGTTCAAAAAATAGACATCCTCTGCCTACTAGCCTAGGACTTAATCCCTTCTTAACTGCCTGCCACACGCGACTTCCCACATTTTGTGCTTGCTGTTTTGCTGTTTTGCTGTTTTGCTGTTTTTACACAAATCATCATTCCAAACTTGATTTGGAATCTTCCGCTTTTGCCGTTGCTGTTTCATAACAACCACAACATCCGTTGAAGATCCTGAATCAAGTTCAGGATGACTTTATGATTTATCTTAACGGCCCCCCCGGCCCAACGCAATGTTTTCTCACAGAATAAAAGACGGCCGAACGTCTGTCCGGCCGTCTTTTTCAGTCACTAAACATTTTACTTATCGGTTAAATAATGGCACCCCACCGAACGCTTATTTTTTAAAGCCGCATAGGTAATCAGCAACGCGGTTTGGGTTCCGTTGCGCAAGTCCAACAGTTCCTGGCATAACGCAGTTCCTTTATAGAAAAGATCAATCTCGTTATGCAAGTGGCGTAAGATTTTTTCCGCGCGCCCCAAATGTTTCGCACTGCGAATGAGCCCCACATAATTCCACATGGTACTGCGCAAGGTGGATAAATCCTGCTTAATTAAATTTAAGTCCGGTTCTCCAACAGGCAATACCCATTCCTTGGGTTGCGGGATGTAAAATGTTTCCCGCGCAATATCCTGTGCATCCGCTTGTGCACACAAATACCCCATGCCAACTGCTTCTAATAATGAAGTACTGGCTAAACGGTTAGCACCATGGTAACCGGTACAAGCCGTTTCCCCAATAGCATTTAAATGCAAGATATTGGTGCGCCCGTGCGGAGTCGCAAAAATACCTCCGCAAAAATAATGGGCCGCCGGAACTACCGGCACCGGTTGTTTGGTAAGATCAAATCCTTCTTCCAAACATTTTTTGTAAATGGCCGGAAAACGCTCCTTCGTTTCTTGTGCCGGGCGGTGCGAAATATCTAAATAGACGCAATCATGCGATGTCTCCAACCGTTCCTGCTCAATGGCCCGGGCCACAATGTCACGTGGCGCCAAATCTTTCAGGGCATGATACCGCGGCATAAAGGCTTCCCCGCGCACGTTACGCAAAACAGCCCCTTCTCCGCGCAGGGCTTCACTTAATAAAAAACTTTTCCCCTTTGCAAATACCGTCGGATGGAATTGCACAAATTCCATATTCATCACCCGGGCACCCACCCGGTAAGCCATGGCAATTCCATGCCCGTAAGCATGCGCCGCATTGGTAGTATGCCGGTAAATCTGCCCGACTCCACCCGTAGCTAAAATTGTTTTCTTTGCGGTAACGGCAAATACTTCCTTCGTTTTATTATCCAACACATACGCACCAAATACCGTAAGCGGATAATAACGGTCTATTAAATGAGGAGAACTATGCGATAAGGTTAATAAATCAATCGCCGAAGCATATTCATGCACCGTAATGAGCGGATTCTTAGCTATCGCCGCCTGCAAGGCCGACAACATTGCATGCCCCGTAGTGTCTTTAGAATAAATAATCCTGTTTTTGCGGTGTGCCCCTTCCCGCGTAAAACGCAGTTTCTGTTTTTCGTCCCGGTCAAAATTCACGTGAATATCGTTTAGAAAAATTTCTTGTACTGCTTGGCAACCGGCTTCCGATAAAGTACGTACTGCCGGTTCATTACATAAGCCGGCGGTTGCCATTTTAACATCTGCTAATAAATCGTCCATTTGCAAGTTGGGTTCGTACACAATCCCCCCTTGCGCCAAATCACTATTTGCCGTAGGCAAATCCCCACAACAAAGCAGATAGGTATGCAGTCCTTTTTTAGCCGCTTGATGTGCATATACGCAGCCGGCAATTCCGGCTCCGATCACTAAACAATCCGTATGAATTACTTTCATATACATATTATATAAAACCTGGTTTTAAGTTGCTCAAAACGGCTTGCATCTTTGCTCCGGATATGTTATTATATCTGCCCAATTTTACAACGCCGCTTAAATTTGATATAATTTTTAAGTAAGATAAGAAGGATTCTCCTTATCTGTTCGTTTTTTAAAAGGAGAAAAAAATGAGTAAAATGTTAGAACAAGTAGCCCGTGCACTCGTCATTTTAGGCGAAAATATCAGCGGGGCTAACTACATGATCCGCCGCAACAAATAGTTGCTCCGGATAGCTGAATGAAACACCCGTCAAGCATAACGCTTGAGGGCGTTTTCATTTTATACCGATTTCCATCAAAAACCCCCGGGGCAAATTCCCGGGGGCTAACTTGAAAGAAAGTTCTAGGGCTTTACGCAAACACCGCTTGTACAACTCGTATACCCTACCGACACACAAAAATCCGTTTTACTAGAGGCCCCTTTGCAGGCATCCGGTTTCATTCGGTTTTTCCCATACGATTCCTAAACTGTAATCGTATATTTTCCCCCATGACGCACCGCCGTTACATTAACGTCATATTTGTTGCTTTCATCTTTGGTACTATTTAAAGTTACTTCAAAATATTTCGTTCTAACACAGTAATCACTCGCCGGAGTGCATGCTTTTTGGTGGGCAAAAGTAGTTTCTAAATCGGTCAACTTAGGTCTCATGACATCTATATGTTCAGCATGATACCGTTCTGCTGCTTCCATCAATGTGTGCGCAGCCACCAATCCTTCCGTAAAATTACTACGTTCCGCCGCCTTACGGTAGGATCCGGCCGCAATTCCCATCAAAATAGCAATAATAACAACTACCGTCATTAATTCGGTAAGAGTAAAACCTTTTTGATTTTTTATATTCATAATAACCCCTTGAAAACCAGATATATTTATTATAACCTTTTTTCTTTTCCTTGCAAGCCTTTTTAAATTTATTTGAAAAATTTAATAAAAACCGATATACTAACGATAAAGGAGATTATATGACCAAATACAATGGATTTACTTTAATTGAATTGTTGGCTGTTGTGTTAATTATTGCAATTTTAACTTCTATCGCCATGCCACAATACCGTCGTTCTATCCGCCGGGCTGAAGCCGTGGAAGCCATGATCAATTTGCGCACTGTTTATGATGCCGCCAAACGCTACAAAGCCGCCACCTCCGCTCCGGCCCTGCAACTGCATGGTTTAGATGTGGAGTTTTTTGATGTGTCAACGTCAGAGTCTTCTTTTCTCATGAATAAATTTATTTATTCTTTTGAAACAAACGGTATTAAATCCTGCCGGGCCAATAACGGTGGTTTTTGTCTGCATTTTTATTACAAACACAATTCCTTCGGAAAAGACGCTTTAATCTGCGAAGTACAGGATGGCAGTAAAACCGGCCAGCAAATATGCGAATCCTTAAGCGGAAAGACAGAAACTCCTTATCTGATTGAATAATTTCCCTTGCAAAAGTCTTTCTAAAAAACCGCCCTTACAGGCGGTTTTTATTGGATTATTTTCGTTTTTTCTTTCGATAGATTTTAAAGGAAACAGGCCTTTTGAAAGGTCTCTTGGGCAAAGAATTTTTCTTTTTTTTACTTCCAACTTTCACCATTTTAAAAGAAGTTTTTTGGGATTTATCCATCACTTTTGCAGGCACGGATGCTTTTTGGAACGCAACCGCTTTGCCAGATTTAGGTTTGACGGGTAACGGATGTTCTTTTTGGGGTAAAAACACTTCCCCTTCCGCCAGTAATTTTTTGGCCAATGCCGTTGCTTTAGAAGCAGTAGTTTTATGCAGTTTACGTGCGGTACGGTGGGAAACATCCCCTTCCTCATGCGCTACGAATTTAGGAGCCGGCAACGGCGCAATCGTTTTTTGAACCGTTTTAACCGGCACCGAAAAACGGGCCACCTTACAAATATCTTTCCATTTGTCTTCATCCCCGGCAATAAACGAAATCGCATTTCCGACGGCACCCGCACGGCCTGTACGACCGATCCGGTGGATATAATCTTCCGGACTTTGCGGCAAATCATAATTAATCACATGCGCAATATGAGGCACATCAATACCGCGTGCGGCTACATCCGTAGCAACCAGAATCCGAACGGTTTGGTTTTTAAAAAATTCTAATACTTGCCGACGTCGGTTTTGACGCAAATCGCCATGCAACGCATTGGCTTTTTGACCATATAATTTTAGTTGTTTGGCTAGCCGCTCGGCCCCATGTTTGGTGCGCGTAAAAATTAAAATAGAACCGCTACGCGTGTTCAGTTCGTGCAGTAATTGCGGTAATTTTTCACGAATATCTACATAGACAATTTCTTGTAAGACCAAATCAACCGGGGCTTGCACCGACCCAATTTTTACCCGGACCGGACTGACTAAAAATTCGTTAGCCAACGCTACAATTTCCGAAGGTAAAGTGGCGGAAAAAAGTAAGGTTTGAAGCGGTCGGGGCAGTGCCTGTTGAATCCGGCGCATATCTTCAATAAATCCCATATCCAGCATACGGTCCGTTTCATCCAGCACCCAATAATGGGTACGGCGGAAATCGATACTTTTACGCTGCATATGATCAATTACCCGCCCGGGAGTAGCCACGATTACACGCGGTTTACTGCGCAAATCGGCATACTGTTTATGGATATTATCCCCCCCGATAATAAGCACGGCAGGCAGAGGTTGCTCTGGATTTTGAAGTTTGGCAAGTTCTTCAAAAGTTTGTTGGGCCAGTTCCCGCGTTGGGGATAAAATAAGCGCATTTTTTTCCGGTTCTTGTAAAAGCCGTACCACTAACGGAAGCAAAAACGCCAACGTTTTGCCGGTTCCGGTTTGAGCCGTGGCGAGCACGTCTTTCCCGGCAAGAACGGCAGGGACCGTTTGTATTTGCACAGGCGTCGGTTCTGTAATTCCCTGTTGGGCCAGCGCGTGTTGTAAAAATTCGGGAAGAAGATGAAAAACCGTTTTCATATTAGTCCTCCTTCTGTACGGATTCGCATAATTCATTTAACCGGATCCACTCATCTTCCGCATCTTTTAATTGAGAAGTTAACAAGGCAAGTTCAATACTGCAATCCGCGGAAAACTGGGTCAGCAGTTGTTGTTCAAGGGCATTTTTACGGATAGTCATCTTTTCAATATTTTCATCTAATTGACGGATTTCTTTTTTCAAGGGTGCTAATTTGGTTCGCCGTTCAGCGGCCGCCTTACGTTGCGCTTCTTTAGAAGTTAATTTATCACTGGCCAAATCATTGCGGTCGTTATTTTTGAGTAGTTGGGCCCGGTAATCTTCTAAATCGCCGGTAAAGGTTTTACAAGTTCCCTGGCGCACAATCCATAACGTATCGCACGTCAGTTCAATCACGTGCAAATCGTGTGTAATGAGTACCACCGCACCTTCATATTCGTTCAGTGCCTCTAACAAGGCCTGGCGCGATTGTAAATCCAAATGGTTGGTAGGTTCGTCTAAAATAAGCAGATGAGGCGCATCTTTGGTAATCAATGCAAGCAGCAGACGTGATTTTTCGCCGCCGGAAAGTTTAGCAATTTCCGTATCACTCTTCTCTTTATTTAAACCAAAAGCACCTAATTGCGCCCGAATTTGCGTTTCTGTAGCAAGCGGCATTTGGGAGGAAAGCATTTCATAAGGCGTTTTTTCCACGTCCAATTCTTCCGTTTGATGTTGGGAAAAATAAGCAATTTTCATTTTTTTGGCAAGTGTCATTTTTCCGCTCATTAACAGTAAGCGGTGCGAAAGAATTTTGGCAAGCGTAGATTTTCCGTTTCCGTTCGCCCCTAACAACGCAATCCGGTCATCCGGCTCAATACGTAAATTTAAATGCTCCAACACCGGTTTCTCATCATATCCGGCCACTCCATTTTCCAAGGTCAACAGAGAATTTTGCAACCGCTCCGGCGAGGGAAATTTAAAATGGGATTCCGGATCTTTCGGAATCTGCGGAGCCGACCCCAATTTTTCAATCATTTTAATACGGCTTTGTGCCTGTTTGGCTTTTGTTGCTTTATAACGGAACCGGTCCACAAACGATTGTAAATGCGCTACCACCCGTTCGTGTTTGGCGGCTGCCAGACGGGCTCCTTCTATGGCGGCGGCACGAGTGCGTTCATACGTATCATAATTGCCGTTATAAAGTTTAAGTTGGCCTTCTTCCACGTGAATAATTTTATTGCATAAGCGGTTTAAAATGTGACGGTCGTGGCTGATAATAAAAACTGTTTTCTCCAAACGCACTAAATAATTTTCCAACCACAGGGCCGTTTCTAAATCTAAATGGTTGGTGGGCTCGTCCAAGAGCAAGCAATTTGACGGTGCATACAACGCGGCGGCTAAATTGGCGCGGACTTGCCAACCACCGGAAAATTCGTGTAAGGGCCGGTGAAAATCCGCATTTAAAAACCCCAGTCCGCTTAAAATAGCACTGGCACGCGCTTGGGCACTATGAGCCCCCAAAAATTCCATACGGTCAAAAATTTCCGCCATACGCTCGCCTGAAATTTGTGGATTCTCCAATTCTTTATTTAGGCGGGTTAATTCTTGATTGGCCGCAAGCACATAATCTAACAATAAAACCGACGGATCGCTAATTTCCTGCGCCACCGACGCAATTTGCGTGCCGCGCGAAATGACAATTTTTCCCCCATCCGGCGAAAACTTTCCCTCAATTAACTTAAACAGTGTACTTTTGCCACACCCGTTCGGTCCGACAAGGCCGACTTTTTGCCCGTCCTGAATCATCACGGAAGTATCTTCAAAAAGCGTACGCAAGCCGAAATGAAAAGATAAATCTTGGATGTCTATCATATTTATATTTTACTAAATAAGGGCTTTCTCAAAAAATATAAAAGCCCTCCTCCGCAGGGTGCGTGATTTTGATATCTCCCCGGGAATAACTCCGAAAAAACGAAAAAATGATTGGCTGATTATTGTCCGCCGGAAAGTTTACGCCGGGTTTCTTCCTGCAAGGCTTGTAGTTGACGGCGCTTTTCGGGCTCAGACAAGTTCGATTCCTCAATCGCGCTTGCCTTATCAAACATATCCTGCAACACCGGCCGGGCCATCTGTTCAAAAGCAGCCCGTTGCTCGGCAGAGGCTTGCTGCATGCCGGGATCTTGCATAATATGGTCAATGGTAGTATCTACCCGCATTTGACGCATTTGCGGAGTTTTTTTGAGACGGGCCAATTCTTGGTTAGCCCGTTGGCTGGCCTGAGCCAGTGCACGGTCTTTTTCTTCCTGGGAGGTTTCCGGATCTGAAATAATTTGTTGAACTGCCGGCGTGTACCAATCGTAAACAGATTGAAGCATTTCCGCACCGCGCGGACCGTAGGAAGCCAAATCATTCTGCTGCATTTGTTGATTCATCTGCTCCACGGAATGCATATACTGACTTTGCTGTTTTTCACTCATGCGGTATACTTGCGGAAGTTTTTTCCCTTCCTGTTCATCAGCGGCTTGCTGGTCCAACTCGGCTTGCTTCTGTTTATTTTTAATCTTATACAATTGCGTGGGAGAATATCCTTGCGACGTAAGCAAATTCTGTTCTTGTTGCCATAATTGTTGTTCAATCGCCAAATGTTTAGCATAGGCATCTTCTGTCGTCAGCCCTGTTTCCTGTGCTAATTGCATTTTTTGTTCTAATGCTTGCTGGCGCAATTCAGCCATTTGACCAGAAATATCACTGCCATACGTTTGTTCCACTTGCGCCAAATACGCCTGGTCTTTTGCGAGCGTTTCCTGTTTGAATTTTTCCAACCCGTATTTATCACTCATGTTATCCAATTTTTTGTTATATTTGTGGCTAATAGCACGGGCTTGTTTGGCAATTTCTTCGGGATTTTTCCCTGCCGCATTATTTAATAAAGATCCTAATTCTTTTTGATACGCATTCATGATCTGCCCGGCTTCCTTGGCGGCGCCCCCCCCATAAGCATTCCCCATGCTTTTGACTATATTTGCTTTTTGGGAAGAAACTTGATTGAGTACGCCAGCAAAAGGACCTGCCGCTGCTTCTGCCGATGCGGAGTCTTCCCCGCTACGGTTCCGTTGTAAATATTTTTCAATATTGGCATCCTTTTTACTTTTGGGAAGCATGGCTTGCATAATCGCACGTTCCACCCGATCAGATAACCCGGTAAGCGATTTATTTAAAGCGGCGGCCTGTTCCTGGGTAAGTCCGCGCAAAAAAGGAGACATAGATTTGTGAACATATTCATTCGAGTCCGAAGAATCCCGCGTCAACGAGGCCTCCGGGCTACTTAAATTAGGAGCACTGACCGCTTGATAAGAGCCACTCCCCGGAGAGGTAACCGGAGTTCCCCCATCCAACTGATAAGGAGAAAGCGAACGGTCCGCCTGCGCATACACATTACCCGAGCGTGCAGTTTTAGCGCCGGGAACCTCTAAAGAAGAAAAACCGGAGGGAGTTTTTCCTCTATTACCCGGATATTTTACATTACCGCCAGACGCACGGACCTCCGCCCGACCCGGAATATCCTCTTGCGCCTCCAACGGTATTCCTAATATTTCTTGCGACTTTAAAGATGCTAATCGGTGTTGTCTTTCTACTTTTGGAAATGAAGGATTTGAAGGCCCTTGTCCAGGAACGGCATAGGAAGCGGACGTTTCTGTATTTGCAGTATCATGTACACGCCAAAAAGCCACCCCTATTGCTAACAATAGGACTATAATCACTCCCAATAAAACAGTTTTATTCCTCTCCATAAACAATTTATTTAGTTTCTGCCGAGGTTTATTCAGCGACACCTAAGGCCGATATTTTTTTCTCTAATTCGTCATTTAATGCCACCTGCAACGCCGTAACTTGTTGCCGGTAATCATTTCCTAATTCATCCAATTTGGCTGATTTTTCACTTAAACGTCCTTCTGTTTTCAACACGGCATCTACGCCTGATAAATAAGGTTCAAAAAGTTCCCGTGATTTTAATACCGCTTGTTTACCGTATAATTTTTCAAGTTGTTGTTCCACCGCATGATGCCCTTCAATTAATTTAGCACGCAACGTAGCAATATCCTGTTCAGTTAAAGACACCTTCGGATCGCCATATTTTTTAATCGTTTCACGCAAGGATTCATCCGCTTCCCGGCCCGTTTTTTCCAGGGCTTGCTGTAGTTCTTCCGGTTGCTTAATAGAAGACAAAGCCAACCAGTAATCATCCCCGGCTTTGGCAAGTACCGGCCGTGCTTTTTGAGCGCACAAATTTCCAAAAGAGTCTTCCAGTTGTGTTAAGAAATCTTCCCCGGAAATCTGTAATTCTTCGTGAGCCGCCCGGCTTTGTTCCGCTGTCGGCACTGTCCAAGTTTCTTGTTGGACATTTTCCGCCAATGTATTTAATGCTTGCCGGTATTGGTCAGCAAATTGTTTTAATTGAACCGCCAAATTCTGCGGCGAATCCGCCGATTCCGCAGCGGATATGACTTCATCTCGAATTTCATCCAAACGCTTTGCCGTATTTGTTGCCGCTTGCTTGGCTGCCACCGCACGCACACTTTCCGTTAATTGACGCTGATGTTCTTTGAGAAAAGTGGAAATATCCGTTTCCGGCATTTTAGAAATATAAGATTCCAATTGTTCACTGTGAAGCAACGGCCCGTTTACAATAGATTTGCCTCGGGATTGCACCTGGGCCCGGAGTTCTTGCGCTTTAGGCACATAACGTTTTAAATTTTCCGAGCGGGAAGAACGCCGTTTCGGATGGATATCCTCTTCAGCGGGAGTACAGGCCACCATACCAAGGGTTAAAGTAGCAATAACCAACACATAAAATTGAGGTGTTTTCATGATTTTATTATACCCAAATAATCCTAGTTTGTCATTATAGACTGTTTCATCAAAAAGCCCTGCACAGGCAGGGCTTTCATTCAAATTACTTCTTTATAATTGCAATACCCAATTCTTCCAATTGGCTGGCATCTACCGTATTAGGCGATTCCGTCAACGGACAGGCCGCTTGCGCTGTTTTGGGAAACGCAATTACTTCGCGAATAGATTCTTCGCCGGCTAATAGTGCCGTGATACGGTCCAGCCCTAAACCAATACCGCCATGTGGCGGCGCGCCGGCTTCCAGGGCGTTTAACAACATACCAAAGCGAATGGCCGCATCTTCTTTGGAATGTTTCATTAAGGCTAAAATGCGTTCTTGTACGTCGCGGCGGCAGTTGCGCACCGAACCAGAGGCCAGTTCGTTGCCGTTTAATACCAGGTCAAATTGGTACGAGCGTACAGATCCGGGATCTTGTTCCAATTTCGGCAAATCCTCTTCCACCGCGGCAGTAAACGGGTTATGAGCCGCATCCCAGCGGTCTTCTTCCGGAATATATTCCAGTAGCGGAAAGTTGGTAATCCACGCAAAAGCCCAATCCGTAAGTTTGGGTAAGTTTTTTACGAGTTCTTTGCGAATTGCTCCCATAAAAGATTGGCAGGTGCGAACGTTTACATCACTCCCTACTAAAATTGCATCTCCGGGTTTTGCTTCCACAGCCGCTTGCAACGCAGCCAATTCCCCAGGCGTAAAGAATTTTGCCGCTGGTCCTTCCACCGTCCCCTCTTTTACTTTTAACCATACCAGCCCTTTGGCCCCGTTTTTCTTGGCGAGTTCAGTCAGTTTATCAAAATGTCCGCGGGACTCTCCGGCTTGATTTTCCGCACGCACCGCATAAATGGCTCCGTTGGCACTCAGTACGTCTTGGAACACTTTAAAACCGGTGTGATCAAACAACGAACTGACATTTTTAATTTGCAAATGATAACGTAAATCCGGCTTATCACTACCGTATTGATCCATGGCTTGAGCAAACGGTAATTTTAAGAATGGAGTTTTTAATTCTTTTCCGGCTGTCTTGAAAATCTCTTTCATCAACCCTTCCACAATTTCGTGGATATCATCAATGGTTACAAAAGACATTTCCATATCAATCTGCGTATGTTCCGGCTGACGGTCCGCGCGCAAATCTTCGTCACGGAAACAGCGGGCTAATTGAAAGTAGCGGTCAATTCCGCTGGCCATTAAAGTTTGTTTGAACATCTGTGGGCTTTGCGGCAACGCGTAAAATTCTCCCGGATGTACCCGCGACGGCACCAAATAATCGCGCGCACCTTCCGGCGTGGAACGCGTTAAGACCGGGGTTTCCACTTCAATAAAACCTTGTCCGTCCAAATAACGGCGAGCCGCCTGGGCAATCCGGTGGCGCAATAATAAATTGGCAAACATTTTTGGATTCCGTAAATCAATATAGCGGTATTTTAAGCGGATTTCTTCGGAAGCATTGCGGGAATTTTCCACATCAAATGGAAGGGCGATAGAAGTATTCAGCACTTTTAAATCTTCCGCCACCACTTCAATTTCTCCCGTTTTCATATGTGGATTTACAGCCCCTTCAATACGGCGTTTAACTGTACCGGTCACTTCAATTACATATTCATTACGAAGGCCATAGGCAATATCGAAAAACGGGCTGGAAGGCTCTACCACCACCTGGCATAAGCCGGAGCGGTCGCGCACGTCAATAAATAGTACTCCCCCATGGTTACGGTAGCTGTTTACCCAGCCGCACAAAGTTTGTTTCGTTCCTACAAGAGCTGCGGTAATATCGCCGCAATAATTGGTTCGTTTCATACTAATTTTTTTACCTCTTCTGTTAAAACGTTCCAAGCGATTTGTTTTTGTTCGCCTGTTTGTAAATTTTTTAAAGTAACTTGCTGTGACGCCAATTCGTCCGTACCTAAAATAAGCGCGTAGGATGCACCGCAACGATCGGCTTGTTTCATTTGCCCTTTAATATTTTTATCAAAGAGTCCGCCTTCCGTCCGAATACCCGCCGCGCGTAAGTCTTGCATTAACTGAAAAGCCGTTGTGTTACAAGATTTATCCATAGATACAAAATAAACTGTTTTGGCACGGGCTTGCTCTACCTCAGCGCGGGACATAATCACACGCTCTGCGCCCATGGCCCAGCCAATAGCCGGAGTTGCCGGGCCGCCCATATTTTTAATAAGGGTATCATACCGGCCGCCGGCGGCAATGGCATTTTGGGAAGTATCTCCCGCCTGAAATTCAAAAACGGTACGCGAGTAATAGTCCAGTCCGCGCACGAGCATGGGATCGACTTCAAAATCAATTTTTCCCTTAAGCAAGGCCTGTACTTCGTCAAAATGGGCTTGGCATTCCGGGCAGAGTTGCAAGGTAGGCACGCGCCCGGTAAAGCGGGCACCGTCTATTTTGCAATCTAATACACGAAGTGGGTTTTTTTCAAGACGCGTTTGGCAATTTTCACACAAGGTGTCTTTTTCTTTAGAAAGGAAATCAATGAGTGCCTGACGGTAAAGCGGGCGGCATTTATCGCACCCTAAACTATTAATTTTTACTTGATAGTTTTTGGCACCAAATTTAGCCACAATATCTTTTAACATCAAAATAACTTCCGCGTCTGCCGCCGGAGCCGAGTTGCCGATATATTCCGCGCCAATTTGTTCAAATTCGCGGTAACGCCCGGCTTGCGGACGTTCGGCCCGAAACATATTTCCTATATAATAAAATTTTTGGACCGGCGCATTTTGAACGAAATTATTTTCCAAATAAGCGCGAACCACCCCGGGTGTTCCTTCCGGGCGAATTGCCAATTGCCGATGTCCGGCATCTTCAAACGCATACATTTCTTTTTGGACAATATCGGTTGTCTCGCCGGTAGACTTAATAAACAATTCTTTTAATTCTACCGTCGGTAAACGGAGTTCACTGAATCCATATAAGGAAAATACGCCGCGTGCGCAATTCTCTAATTCTGTAAAATTTTTGGATTGGGGTTCAAAAATATCGCGGAAACCCCGGACTAGTTTTGCCATATAAGATATTTTAGCATTTTTATATGCGTACGAACGGGCAGAAAGGCCTATAAACGCCGTTGGAAGAAGAGAACTTTTTTTTCATTTTCAGATATGCTATAATGAATATGTTGTTAGTAAAGTATACCGTTTTTCGGGCGTGTAGCTCAGCTGGGAGAGCGCCTCGTTCGCAACGAGGAGGTCGTCGGTTCGATCCCGATCACGTCCAAAATTTAGAAACCCTACACAAGTAGGGTTTTTTAATTTTATGCTTGAGCGAACCGAAAGACCGACGAAGTTGCATTCACGAGGTGCGTTTCGCTTCCGAAGTGAAGTAACGAGGAGGTTGTTGTCGCCGTCTGCAAGACTCCCGATCACGTCCAAAATTTAGAAACCCTACACAAGTAGGGTTTTTTAATTTTAGTCTAAGCATACAGAAAGACCAACGAAGTTGCGAACCCGGAGGCGCGGTTGTTCTGCCTGCGAAGTGAAGCAACGAGGAGGGCTCTCGCCCGTCCGGCAAGGACTCCCGATCACGTCCAAAATTTAAAAGTCCTGCGTAAAGCGGGGCTTTTTTATTTTCTTCTAAAAAGATAAAATAAATATATATCTATTTTTACGAGGACTTCTATGTTAAATAAAATTCGTGTTAAAGATGTAGGCCAATACTTAGGCCAAGAAATTAAACTTCACGGATGGCTGTATAACAAACGCTCCAGCGGAAAACTTCACTTTTTGCAATTGCGTGACGGCAGCGGCATCATCCAATGCGTGATGTTCAAAGGCGAAGTATCGCCGGAACAATTTGACCTGGGTGATAAAGTTACCCAAGAATCGTCTATTATCGTAACCGGTACCGTGCGCGAGGATAAACGCTCTCCCCTCGGTTTTGAACTGGGCGTAAAAAATTTAGAAGTGTTACAAATGGCGAAAGATTACCCCATTACCCCCAAAGAACACGGTCCGGAATTTTTAATGCACAACCGTCATTTGTGGCTGCGCTCGGCGCGCCAAAGTGCTATTTTGCGCATTCGCGACGAAATCATTTTTGCCATTCGCGAATACTTTCACAAAAATGGTTTTATTTTAGCAGACTCCCCCATTTTAACACCCGCCGCTTGCGAAGGGACAAGTACGTTGTTTGAAACCGATTACTTCGGCGAAAAGGCCTTCTTATCCCAAAGCGGACAATTATATGGCGAAGCCTCTGCCATGGCTTTAGGAAAAATTTACTGTTTCGGGCCGACTTTCCGCGCAGAAAAATCAAAAACACGCCGCCATTTAACGGAATTTTGGATGGTGGAACCGGAAGTTGCCTATAACGATTTAGATGATAATATGGATTTGGCCGAAGACTTTATCAAATACGTGGTCGGTCAAGTGCTCAAAAACCGCGCGGACGATTTAAAAACGCTCGGGCGTGATACTTCTAAATTGCAAGCCACGGTAGAGAAAAAATTTCCGCGCATTGATTATACCGATGCGATTGAAATTCTCCATAAAAAAGGAAACAACACCGAATGGGGTGGCGACATTGGCGGCGACGAGGAAACCTTACTCGGAGAAGACTATGATACCCCTATTATGATTCACCGCTATCCGGCCGCTATTAAAGCGTTTTACATGAAACGCGATCCCAAAAATCCAAAAGTAGTATTGGCGGTAGACGTTATCGGTCCCGAAGGAGCCGGCGAAATTATCGGCGGCAGTGAAAGAGAAGCCGATTACGAAGCCTTACTCGCCCGGATTAAAGAGCAAGGGCTTGATCCGCAAGGCTACGATTGGTATTTAGACCTGCGCAAATACGGCAGCGTGCCGCATGCCGGGTTTGGTATGGGAATTGAACGTATGGTACGCTGGGTATGTGGACTTCAACACGTTCGGGAAACAATTCCTTTCCCGCGTATGATGGACAAAATCCGCCCGTAAACAAATTAGTTTAATAAAAAAACTGGTCCATCTGTTATGGGCCAGTTTTTTTACTGTTTCTTAAATGATCACAATGACTTTATTTTTTCGTACCAGTCAGTTTTTTTGCATTGACTACCTTGGTTTTACATTGGCTCATCAAATCTACCGGAGATTGCCACCCTAACAGGTTATTTTGAGTGCTGCGTTGCCCCGGTTTTGCACCGATAGAAACTAAATAATCATACATTTCTTTATTGCAATCTAAAGCAGCAAAACCTAAAGGCGACATTTGTTGCTTTTGCCCTGCCGGGAATGCTTTATATTCTAACATTAAGGCAAGCCGCCCTTCCCTACGGGCCAACTCCACTAAATGCTTCAACATATCCATATTCTGGGTCTTCACCGCAACATGGAATACGTTTCCTTTCCCTGAGGCCTCAAACAGACGGGCGGCATTATCCAATAAATAATCCACCATTTCCTGATGCCCGTTTTCAACGGCTACTAACAACGGAGTATCCCCTTCCCTATTTTTATCAAACACCACGGCTTTATTCAAATTGATAACCCGGCGCGCTAAGTTAACATCTCCGGTTTGAGCCGCTTTAAAAATATCTTTGTCCGTAATTTCTTCTTCTTTTTTATCCGTAAATTCCGGCAATTCCCGCCCTTCCGCACGGGCTTTTTCCCGCAAGGCATTATTATCTTCTTCAATTACACTATTTTTTACTTCTGTCAAATTCTTCTCGAACCAGGGCAATACTTGCGTACGGTTATTTTTTTGGGCAATTCTATACGGAATCAAACCGTCTTTTGCAGCAAGGGTAGTATCCGCATCTGCGGCAATCAACCGTCGCACTACCTCTTCATTTCCTTTGGCCGCCGCCCAATATAAGGCAGTCTGCCCCAATTTATTTTGGGCATCAATATCAATGGGGGCTTGCAAAGATTGAGGGGTTAATAATTCTTTCACCACCTCCGGATGATTATACCGCGCCGCATAAATGAGGGAAGTATTTCCATCACTATTTGCCGCATTCACATCCGCCCGATAAGCAAGCAAGGCCCGAACACTATTCACATCCCCCAGTGAGGAAGAAATAATCAGCGGCGTATTATTCTTTTCGTTACGCACATTGGGATCTATCCCGCCTTTTAACATAGCAAGGACACCCATGTAGTTTTTCTTAGCAGCGGCTCTAAATAAATAATCGGCGCTTAACCCTTCCCGCACCCCGCTGGATAAAAACAAATCAATAAGTTCCCCTTTTTGCTTTTCCAACGCTAAAAACAACGGAGTATGGTTATAATTATTTTTGACGTTAATATCCGCGCCGGAATATACTAACTGACGTGCAATTTCCACATTATCTGCATAATATAAACTGCGTAGCAGCGCCGTATCTTTTGTGAAAGCATTTGCTTTATTAACATCCGCGCCGGCTAAAATCAATTGGCGCACCGCTTCGTCATTGTTAAGCGTAGCCGCCACCATCAGTAACGTATCCCCTTTACTGTTCACAATATTTAAATTGGAGCCTACTTCCTGATCTAAAAATTCAATAAATCCAGCCGTATCACGTTTTTGTAAAAGCGTGGTTGCTTCGTCTGCAATTTCAATGGGCGTTTTCACGGTAACAATTTTATCGTACTTGCCTTTTTTCTTAGCGGGCGAATACCCACTTTTAAACGTAAATGCCAGTAATAATAGCACCGGAATGGCTGCAATAATTCCTAAAGCCACCCATGGCTTTTGTTTAACTACTTTCAAAGCATTCACTTCTTTCCGTTCCGATTTAGAAGCAGTGATATGTGTAGATGTGTTTTTCCGTAAAGGCATAAAACAAATTCCTAACTACTTGGATAAGATTTCAAATGCGTGTTGTGCGGCGGATTGTTCTGCTAATTTTTTATTATGACCTTTCCCGACGCCCAACGGTTTTCCGTTCATACTTACTTGCACGGTAAACGTCTTGTCATGCTCGGGGCCTACCGTTTGAATTACTTCGTACACCGGGGTCGTTTTTCCTTGTTTTTGTAAGAATTCTTGCAAAATACTTTTAAAATCCCGCACATCAGGCGTTAATTTTTGGTTATGAACCCAAGGCAATATAACTGTTTCCGCGGCCGTATATCCGCCATCCAGATAGACTGCACCAATAACGGCTTCTACCGCATTGGAAATAATACTATCCCGTTCGCGTCCGCCGGTTACTAATTCGCCATGTCCCAAACTAATAAATTGCCCCAAATTCAACTGTTTGCCCCATAAATACAAATTCCGGCGGGAAACTAACTTAGACTTTATTTTAGAAAGCACTCCCTCTTCATCATGGGGACATTGGTTGTAGATATAATCCGCAACAATGGCTCCCAAAATACTGTCCCCCAGGAATTCCAGCCGTTCGTTGTGCTTTACACCACGACGCTCCCCAGCAAAGGACTTGTGAGTGAGTGCTTCCTTTAAAAGTTCTTTGTTTTTAAAGCAATATCCGATAATCGGCTCAAGATCGGTATACACTTTTATTTTTTGGCGTTTTGAGAAATATAATCAATGGCTTCGCCGACCGTTTTAATTTTTTCGGCTTTTTCATCCGGAATTTCTACATCAAATTCTTCTTCCAACGCCATAATTAATTCTACCGTATCCAAAGAATCGGCACCCAAGTCGTTTACGAATTGAGCTTCCGGTTTCACTTGATCAGCTTCAACACCTAATTGTTCTACAATGATGTTTTTTACTCTTTCTTGTACGTTTTCTACAGACATGTTGTCCTCCGTATTTTTAAAAAGGTTAGGCCCTTTCTTTAAATCCAGTTACATATACAACCCGCCGTTAACGGCGAGCACATGCCCCGTAATATACGAAGCATCTTCGCTTGCCAAAAACAAAACAGCTTTGGCAATATCTTGCGCGGTGGCAAATCGCTTCAAGGCGATTGAATCCAACGCTTTCGTTTTTACATCTTCCGGAAGTGCATCCGTCATTGCAGTTTGCACAAAACCGGGAGTTACGGCATTGACCCGCACCTGGCGGGATCCAAATTCTTTTGCAAAGGTTTTTGTAAGGCCAATAATTCCTGCCTTGCTGGCCACATAATTGGCTTGCCCGGCATTACCCATTTCTCCAACTACGGAAGAAATGTTAACAATGTTACCGGTTCGTTTTTTAAACATTACTTTTAAGGCTGCTTTTGACATGAAAAACGTTCCTTTTAAATTCACGTCAATCACCGCATCCCAATCCGCTTCATTCATGCGGACGGTTAAGTTATCTTTTGTAATACCTGCATTATTGACCAATACGTCCAGCGAACCAAAAGCCTGTACGGTTTTAGTTACAAAATCGTCACAATCGGCCGGGTTGGCCACATTAACTACCTGGGTATATACTTTTCCGCCAAACGGTTGTAACGTTTCTGCGGCAACAGCCAGAGAAGATTCATTCGTGGCACATATCGCCACATTAGCCCCGGCCTGTGCAAATGCTTGTGCGATATTTAATCCGATTCCACGGGATCCACCGGTTACAATAATATTTTTTCCTTTAAAATCTGCCATTTAATTCTCCTGGTGGATTTCCTTTTCTAACGCGGTAAACGTAGGTTCTAAAGCAGCCATTTTTGCCGCAACATCGCCAATAAAATCTTTTTCAACTAACCGGGCAGCAGTCTTTAAAGCATTGAAAATAGCCACCTGGTTTGAACGGCCATGAGCGATAATTGCCACTCCGTTCACGCCCACCAAGGGGGCTCCTCCGTACACATCTGGATTCGTGTGGTCTTTAACGGCCTTAAATGCACCTTTTGATAATAAAGCACCCAGTATGGCTAACGGGCGTTTTTTTACTTCGCGCTTAATCATTTGAATCATTGTTTTGGCCAAACCTTCCGCCATTTTCAGCACGATATTTCCCACAAATCCGTCACAAACAATTACATCCGTATCCCCCGTGTTTACATCACGTCCTTCAATGGTTCCCCGGAAATTAATACCAATCTCACGCATATGCGGGACGGTATGTTTCACAAGCATATTTCCTTTTGTTTCTTCTTCCCCAATAGAAAGAATACCTACCGAAGGAGCCGGGATATCAAACACTTTTTGCATATAGGCAGAACCCATCACGGCAAATTGCAATAAATGGATGGGTTTGCAATCCGCATTCGCCCCGCCGTCTAACAAAAGACTCACCCCTTTATAAGTGGGCATAGGCGTTGCAATCGCAGGGCGTTGCACTCCTTTAATACGTCCCATCCCAAACAAAGCAGCCACCATAGCCGCCCCGGAATGCCCAGCAGATACAAACGCATCCGCTTCGCCTTTGCGCACCAAATTAGCACATACCACAATGCTAGCATCTTTTTTTTGGCGACATTCTTTGGCGGGTTCGGCTCCCATATCAATTGTATTGGGAGCATGCACGATAGATAAACCCTTAGGCAGTTTAGCATATCCTTTTTCTTGGAATGCCCGACGCAATACGGCCTCATCCCCCACCAAGATAATTTCAATCTTTAATTTCTTGATGGCTTCCAAAGCGCCCTCAATATTGGGGGCTGCGCCAAAATCACCGCCTAAGGCGTCCAGAGCTATTTTCATAAGAAAGGGCTATTTGGTTTCCGATTCTTCTTTTTTTATTTTTTGAGCAACGACTACACGGTCTTTATAAAAACCGCAAGACGGGCAAACATTGTGCGGCAAGCGCGGTGCTTTGCAGTTAGGGCAAGCAACGAGTTGCGGCAATTCTACGCCCGAGTTGTGAGATCTTCTCATATCCCGGCGGGAACGAGTGTGTTTTTTCTTTGGATTCGGCATTGGTTTATACTCCTATTTACTCTAGTAAAATTCAATTGAATTATTACTTAAATTTTCCTTTCAATTTTGCGAAAGGCGACAAATTTTCCGGCTTGCAACCGCACGCGGCTTCATTCAAATTTTGGCCGCACATCGGACACAGACCCTTACATTCCGGCTTACATAAAAAACGGATGTCTTCGGTCAACGCCAGTGTTTGCCTTACAAGATACATTATATCAATTATTTCTGTTTTAGTGCTATAGGTTTCTAAAAACTCTTCGGCGAATAATTGTTTACTCATGGTTAAACAACGGGCACATTGCACTTCCCGTTCGCCCGAAATCGTTCCCCGCACTAAAATTTCTTTATTGGCTACAGAAAACGAAAGAGAAACCGCAACTTGCGTAATTTTGTTCGGCAGTTGGAACACATCTTCAAAATAAGCAGGGCTCAATTTGGCAGAGCATTCTAATCCGCCTAAACGAATAATATCAGCCGTTTTAAATTGCAAATCCTGCGGTACATCATAATCGTGATAGGTCATATCCATGTAATTATTTTAGCAAATAATTTATTTCGCACACAGGGGCATTTACCTTACCCCTACTATTTCTTCTAATTTCATTACATCAATAAATCCGTTTCCTTGTTTGGCAGGATCAATTCCTTGCACTTGATAAGAAGCCGCTTTTAATGTATTTTTCACTTCTTCCACCGTTGGATAACGCCCCAGTTTACGCATGAGTCCTTCCACGGCCAGGGCCGCTATGGCACTCACAAACCCTGCCGCCGCAGAAGTACCACTCATTAACGTATATTCCCCATCACTATCGGTAGTATAAATCCGGTCGCCGGGAGCAATAAAGTCTAACTGCGGGCCATAAGAAGAATTTGCATAGGCATGCGTTTTGTCCGCTGCCAAAGCCCCCACTGCAATGGTAATACCCATACTGGCCGGATAATGTACTCCCGGATAACCGATATTACCGGACGGACATACAATCACAATTCCGTTCTGATAGGCCCGTTCCAAGGCTTCTGTTAATTGTGCGCTCCCGCCGGGCAATACCCCATAACTCAAATTAAGCACTGACACACGGTTTCCCGGATTTTGCTCGTTGTATGAAACAATCGTGTTCACGGCTGCCGTTACTGCTTGCGGCGCAATCATCCGGCTTCCGTCATCAATCTTATAAATAAGGAGTGAAGCCTCCGGAGCAATTCCGGTAAAACGAATTCCTTTAGCCCCAATAATTCCGGCGACACCCGTTCCGTGGTTTTTAAGATCTGCCATAGAAGAAGAAAGTGTAAAATCTTGTCCTTGAATATGTTTTCCGTTAAACTCTACATGTGGGGAAATTCCGCTATCCGCAATGGCAACCGTAACGCCGCGCCCCGTCAGTTTTTTATCTTCCGGATACAAACGATATGCCCATTGGTTATCAAAAGTTTGTGGGGTAGGAGTCATATCCACCCACGAAAATTCCCCCTCTTCACTTACCCGCATATTGCGCGGACCAATAAATAGGGTATCTGTTGCTCCGGCCGACATCACACCTAAAAGCATCAACCAACAAATTATTCCTTTTCTCATAAAAACTCCTTTTATTTATTGTATCAATTTCACAGATTATTTTTTTATGAAAATCCATACACAAATTGCTACAATGTAAGTAAATTTTTAAGGAGGATTGTAACATGAAGAAAATTGCTTTAGTAGCGGTCGCATTATTCATTGCGTTCCCCGCTGTCGCAGCACAACAAAATGGTGTACTGAAATTGTCTCTGTGGGATCAAACTGCCATTGCAGCCCCCAATAATACCCAAGATGTATCCGGGTTAGATTTTGGAATCGGCTCCAAAACCGCTACCGTAACCGGTTTACAATTGGATTTAATTTGGGCCGAAACTTCCTATAATTTAAAAGGGGTCAGCCATGCCTGGTTAGTAAGCATGGCCAACGATGTAAAAGGGCTACAACTGGCTGCTTTTGTAAAAGGAAACGAAGTAACCGGTGTGCAAATGGGGCTGGTTAATTTAACCAATTCAATCAACGGATTGCAATTTGGTTTTTTTAATCAAACAGATTACTTACATGGTGTACAATTTGGATTTGTCAACTACGCACGCGACCTTGACCAAGGCCTCCAACTCGGCTTACTCAACATAGCCGAAAATGGTTTTGTACCGGTTATGGTATTTGTAAACGGACGTTTTTAAGTTGTATATATAAAGGAGAAAAAAGTACATGAAAAAACTAGCAGTATTATTAGCCGCTGTACTCTGCGCCGCTCCAGTTTTTGCGGGTGACACCGGCATCCTCAAATTGTCCCTCTGGGGCGATATTGCCGTAGCCGTTCCCAACAACAAAGCCCATGTAACGGGTATTGATTTGGGTATCGGTTCTACCACCGAACAGGTAGACGGTGTACAAGTGGATTTAATCTACTCCAACGCCGGTACCGTTCGCGGTCTTAACGACGCGTGGATCTTTGCTAAATCCGATACGATCTACGGGTTACAAAACGCGTTAGTCACCGTCAACGAAAGTAAAGTGATGGGTGTGCAAGCCGGTTGGATTAACTTGGCTCACGGCGAAGTAACCGGTGCGCAACTGGGTTTATATAACCAAGTAGAAGACTTACACGGTTTACAATTTGGTTTAGTAAACAACGCCCGCCACATCAGCAAAGGGTTACAAATCGGTTTAGTCAACATCGCTAAAAACGGTTGGTTCCCGGTGATGGTGCTTGTCAACGGCCGCTTCTAATTACAAGCGTTCTTTGATTTAAACGCCTGCGTTTGTACACGCGGGCGTTTTTTATGCTATAATGAGTGTAGGTGAAACTGAGCAGAAACGCGCAACCAGTTTGTAAATTCAAGCGTATTCTGACGTCACCCGGGCAACCGCTACCAAGGGATCCTCACCCTTAATTTAGGCGCGCGCCACAGGAGAAAACAATGAGTAATGTATCAATGAAAGCCATGTTGGAAGCCGGTGTGCACTTTGGCCACCAAACTTCCCGCTGGAATCCGAAAATGGGACGTTTTATCTTTGGAGAAAGAAACGGCGTCCATATCTTAGACTTACAAAAAACCGCTAAAGAACTTAAAAAAGCCTGCGCTTTTATTAAAGAAGAAAGCAAAAAAGGTGCAAAATTTTTGTTCGTCGGTACTAAAAAGCAAGCCCAAGAAGCCATCCAAGCCGAAGCAGCCCGCTGCGGTGCTTATTGCATTCACGAAAAATGGCTCGGTGGCACGTTAACTAACTTCCAAACCGTTAAAAAATCCGTAGAACGGATGAACGAATTGGAAAAATGGGAAGCCTCCGGCGTTTTTAAAGCAATTTCTAAAAAAGAAGCCAGCCGCTTAACCAAAGAACTCGTGCGCTTACAAAAATTACTGGGTGGCATCCGCGATATGAAAGTACTCCCGGATGTGGTCTTTGTCATTGACCCGGTAGATACTGCCGGTGCCGTGCGCGAATCTTACACGTTAGGAATCCCGGTTGTTGCGGTTTGTGATACCAATGCCGACCCCGATATGATCACCGTCCCGGTTCCCGGTAACGACGATGCAGCCCGCTCTATCAAATTATTCTGCGCTGCAATTGCAGATTCTATCTTAGAAGGGCGCGAAGAAGCCAACCCGGCTCCTGCCGCCACGGAAGATAAACCGGCTGAAAACCCGGTAATGGCTCAAGCCTTTGAATCGGCTATGCTCGCCGCTGAAAAAGAAGAAGCCGCTCAGGAAGAAACGGTAGCCGAAAAAGAAGTAGTAGCGGAAGAAGCCCCGGTAGAAGAAGTACAACCCGCAGAAGAAAAACCGGCTCCGGCTGAAGAAGCGGAAGAAAAACCGGCTAAAAAAACTGCCGCTAAAAAAACAACCGCTAAAAAAACCACTACTAAAAAAACGACGACTGCTAAAAAAACAACCGCTAAAAAAGCCACTGCCAAAACAAAAAAAGCGGAAGTAAAAGAAGAAGCCGCCGAAGAAGCAAAATAAGTCTTTGCGAAAGTTCCCGCCCTTGCGGGAACTTTCCTACGATTTAATCTAATTACAGGAGAAAATCCCATGTCTTTAATGGACGATATTAAAACTTTAAGAGAAAAAACCGGTGCCGGTATGATGGACTGCAAAAAAGCACTGGCCGAAAGCAATAACGATATGGAACAAGCCGTCGTTTATTTGCGCAAAAAAGGCTTAGCCGCTATGGCCAAACGCGCTGACCGCGCCACCAAAGAAGGCCGCGTAGCCGTTAAAACCAACGGGACCAATATTGCGATGGCTTACATCGGTTGCGAGACGGACTTTGTAGCCAAAACGGATGCTTTTATCCAACTAGCCGAAGATTTAACCCAATATGTATTGGAACACCCCGGCATTGATTATGCCAATGATGAATATATCAAAGGGCAAATTACGGAAAAAGCGCCGAAATTCGGGGAAAACACCACCTTCAAAGGCGGTTATAACTGGACGCCGTCCGCCAATGCCGTTCTATCCTATTATGTACACTCGGACAACAAAAAGGCCTCTATTTTGGAACTTTCCTATACCGGTAACGCAGATGTTAACGCGGTAAAAGAAATTGCCCGCGGTCTTGCCATGCACACCGTTGGTATGCAAAGCAGCTGGGTAGATGCCAAAGACATTCCGCAAGAAGTCATTGATAAAGAACTCGACATCTACAAAACCCAAGCCTTAAACGAAGGCAAACCGGAAGCCGCCATTGAAAAAATGTTGCCCGGCAAAGTAAAAAAATTCGCCAAAGAAAACTGCCTTTTGGAACAACCGACCATTAAAGACAACAAAAAAACCGTTGCCGACTTTTTGGCCGAAGAATCCAAACGTTTAGGCACTGAACTTAAAGTAGTACGTTTTGTACGCTTTTAATTCAAAGCCCCTCGCAAGAGGGGCTTTTTTTTAAGCACATGGCCAAGTGTGTTTAAGAAAAAGTCCTTTTTGTGCTACAATAATAGAAATATTGGAAGGAGAAAAAATATGAAACCCTGCTGCCAACATGAAAAAAAGAAACGGATTTTACTTAAACTTTCCGGCGAAGCATTAAGCACGGAAGGACACCGCGGCATTAACCCCCAATCCTTAAAAGAAATCGCGGTAGAAATTGCCCAAGCCTATCAAAAATCGAACTGCGAACTAACCATTGTGATTGGCGGAGGCAACATCTGGCGCGGAGTGCGCGATGGCGGCGGAGTGATTGACCGTGTCAATTCCGACAGTATGGGAATGCTCGCCACCGTCATTAACGCGATTGCCTTGCAGTCTGCTATTGAAGAAGCCGGTGTGCCGACCCGGGTATTAACGTCTGTCAACATTTACCAACTGGCTGAGCCGTTCGTGCGCCGAAAAGCCCTGCGCCATTTAGAAAAAGGACGTATTGTGATTTTTGCCGGAGGGACCGGAAACCCTTTCTTTACCACTGACAGTGCCGCGGCTTTGCGCGCCAGTGAAATCAATGCAGACGTGCTTTTAAAAGCCACGCAAGTAGACGGTGTGTATGACAGCGATCCGCGCAAAAACCCGGATGCTAAACTGATTCACAAAATTTCTTATGCCGAAGCCATTGAAAAAAGACTTCAATTTATGGATACAGCCGCTTTAGCCCTTTGCATGGAAAAACAACTGCCTTTGCAAGTTTTTAATTTGCACAAAAAAGGCAATATTGAAAAAGCCCTATGCGGCGAAGAAATCGGTACGATAATTTATTAAATTGCTATAATAAAAGAAACTTAATACACAGAGGAACTTATGGAAGCTATTACCGCTTTACTTAGCAAAACAAAAACAAACATGGCCGAACATATCGCCCGGTTGGAACGAGACTTATCCACCATCCGCACCGGACGAGCCAGCGCGGGACTGTTGGAAAACATCCGCGTAGATTATTACGGCACGCCGACTCCCATCAAACAGATGGCAATGATTAACATTTTAGACGCCAAAACCTTGGAAGTGCAACCGTGGGATATTTCCTCCTTAAAAGATATTGACACGGCTCTCCAGAAAGCCGATCTTGGCGCCAGCCCGGTTAACGACGGAAAAGTCATCCGCATTACGCTTCCGTCCATGACCGAAGACCGCCGTAAACAATTAGCGAAAAATATTTCCAAAATGAGCGAAGACTTTAAAGTATCTGTTCGTAACGAACGCCGCGACGTATTGGAAAAATTGAAAAAAGCCCAAAAGGCCGGCGAAATTACCGAAGATGATTTAAAACGCTATGAAGGCGACGTGCAAAAAGCCACGGATGCCTCCATTGCTCAAATTGAACAAGTCATCAAGAAAAAAGAAGACGAAATCATGAAAATCTAGTGCTCGCCGCACTGGCGACCCAAGGCGCAACCTTACATTTCATTGGAGCCACACCATTTTTACGGTGTGGCTTTTTAATATAGGAGTACTTCTTTTTGTTTAATCTTATTAAAAAAGATAAAATGTATTTATGTCTAAAAATAAAATACCCTCCCATGTAGCCATTATCATGGACGGAAACGGTCGCTGGGCCCAGCAAAAACATTTGCCACGTCTAGCCGGGCATCACGCCGGGGCCAAGGCGGTGCGCCGCACGATTGAAGCCGCCGGCAAGGCGGGTATTTCGTTTTTAACCTTATATGCTTTTTCCACGGAAAACTGGTCCCGCCCGCAAGAAGAAATAGACGGACTTATGAAACTACTGGCCCAGTCGCTGGACGAGTACGCCAAGGAAGCGGCAGAAAAGAATATTCGCCTTTGGGTAAGCGGCGAACGGGAACCGCTCCCCCCTTCCATTTTGCAACGGATTGATAAAACGGTAGCCGCAACCGCCCAAAATACCGGCCTTACGCTTAATTTGGCACTCAACTATGGAGCCCGGCAAGAAATTATACGGGCGGTTAACCAACTTCTTGCCCAAGGGAAAAAACAAATTTCTGCGCAAGATATTGAGGCCCATTTATATCACCCGGATTTACCAGCCCCGGAACTGATTATCCGCACGTCGGGAGAAGAAAGGTTATCTAACTTCCTTTTGTGGCAAGCCGCTTATAGCGAGTTTTACTTTACTCCGGTGTTATGGCCGGATTTTGATGAACATGAATTTCAAAAAGCACTCCTTGCTTACCAGCACCGCAAACGCCGCTTCGGAGGAATTTAATGGAAAATCCTCCTTATGCACAAGCCGAAGAACTCCTTCGGCAAATTCATAATTTTTCTTCCACAACATTTAAAAAACAAATGCAGATGCGCTTTGGTATTAATACGGAGCGTGCGGTTGGTACTCCGGTTACGAAACTGCGCCAAATTGCCAAAAAAATTGAAAAACCCAACCAACCGCTTGCGGATTTATTATGGGAAAGCGGCATACATGAAGCACGTATTTTAGCGGCAATTTTGGCTGATCCGGCTCATATCACACACGCCCAACTCAATCAATGGGTAGCCGAATTAAACTCTTGGGATATTTGTGATGCGTGTGCGTGCCATTTATTTTCCAAAGTGAAAACTCCGTTAAAATTGGCGGAACGATGGATTAAACAGGAGAAAGAATTTACCCGACGGGCCGGTTTTGCCACCTTATGTTTTTTAGCCGCTCCCCGCGCGCATACGTCCGACAAAGATTTACTAAAACTCCTTCCTCTTGTAAAAATCCATGCGGCAGATTCGCGCCCCATGGTATTTAAAGCCGTGAATTGGACACTACGCAGTATCGGCAAGAAAAACCCTCATTTAACCCCCTATGCAATCGCCTGTGCCCACGAAATTTTAGATTTATACGAAGATAATAAAACCGCTCAATGGGTAGCCAAAAATGCGTTGTGGGAGTTAAATTCCCCCAAAACAAAAGCCATGATTGCCCGGCGCGGCTAATCTTCCGTACTTCTTCGCGCTCGCGCGTACGAAAATATAGTAAAATAGAATATATGCTATTACCCAGAATTTTAACTGCCCTGATTGGGATCCCCGTTATTATTGCCGCCATTCATTTTGGCGGTGTGGTTTACTTGGCTTTTATCGGCTGTGTAATCCTGCTTTGCTTATACGAGTACGGTTTGATTTTACTCGCCGGGAAAAAACCGGTACACCGGCTGAGCCTTATGCTTTTTGGAACTATTATGGCAGTAGTAGCCTTACTGGGGCGCGCTCCGGTTCCTAATTTGGAACTTCCGAATCATTTGTACCCGTTTGCAATCAGCGTGGTAATTTTTGGGGTCTTATTTATTGAAGTACTAACCCCCAAACGCTCATGGGAACGCGTCTGCAATACATTTACCGGAATTTTCCTTATTCCCTGGTCGTTGGCGCATATGATTAATATCCGGGATATAGCCACTTATGGCGAATATTTAACCCTTTTTATGATTATTACCGTTTGGGTCAGCGATACCGGTGCTTATTTCTCCGGACGTTTCTTCGGGCGTCACAAACTCAATCAGGAAGTCAGCCCCAAAAAAACATGGGAAGGAGCCATTGGAGGCACCTTACTGGCTATTGGCGCAGCAGCCCTGATGCAACATTTATTTTTATCTACTTGCTTTACCGTAAAAATTGCATTATGCTTAGGATTATTAATTGCTTTTGTCGGGCAAATTTCGGATTTGGCAGAATCTATCATTAAACGCTCTACCGGCGTTAAAGATTCCTCCAATCTACTTCCCGGACATGGCGGTTTCTTAGACCGTTTTGACTCCTATTTACTGCTTGCTCCGTTATTTTATTATGTACTTTTATACGTACTGCAAATCAAATGACTAAACAAATCGTTATTTTAGGTTCTACTGGCTCGATCGGTACCTCCTCGTTAGATGTTATCGCCCGCTTAGGAAGCGGGTACAAAGTACTCGCTCTTTCTGCCAACAACAATACGGATTTATTTTTAAAACAACTTCATACGTTTAAACCTAAATTCGCTGCCGTATTAAATCCGGTCAGTTACGAAAAAATCAAGGATCAAATACCGGTCGGCACCCGTCTTTTACCGCCGGAAATTGACAGTTTATGCTTTATGGCCTCCTTGCCTACCGCCAATTTAGTCATTAGCGGAGTCGTCGGAGCCGTTGGGTTTCAACCGCTTGTAGCGGCAATTAAGGCTGGAAAAACGATTGCCTTGGCTAATAAAGAACCTATGGTCATGGCCGGGAAAACACTCATGAAAGAATGCGACCGTTGGGAAGCGGCTATCTTGCCTGTAGACAGCGAACCTTCCGCTATTTTTCAGTGTTTAGCCGGAATGGCCGACGAACATAGTTATCCTAAAATTAGCAAAGATATTTCCAAAATATTCTTAACAGCCTCCGGCGGTCCGTTTGCCAAGCGCAAGGGTTCGCTCTCCACAGTTACACCGGGCGAGGCATTAAATCATCCACGGTGGCGCATGGGTAAAAAAATTACCATTGATTCCGCTACGCTGATGAATAAAGGATTTGAATCTATCGAGATTATGAATCTGTTTAATCTGCCGGAAGAAAAAGTACAAATTGTGATTCATCCGCAATCGATCGTCCATTCCGCCGTAGAATTTAATGACGGTGCTATCTTAGCCCAAATGGGCGAACCGGATATGCGCGTACCAATTCAGTATGCGATCACCTACCCGCTTCGTAAGCCAAGCCCGGTTGAAAAATTAAATTTATTTCAAGCCGCTAAACTGGAATTTTTTGAACCGGATTTGACCCGGTTCCCTTGCTTGGATTTGGCCTTAGCCGCCGCCCGTAACGGAGGCGTTTTACCGGCGGTTCTCAGTGCGGCTGATGAAATTGCTGTGGAAGCGTTCTTAAAGGAAGAAATTAAATTTACAGATATTCCAAAATTAGTTTATACCATCTTAAAAGCAGCCCCGCAACGTGCCGGAGTCGCTACGTTGAATCAGGCCCTGGAGGCAGATGCCTGGGCGCGGGAAACGGCGCAGGCCTGCTTAACGGAAAAAACGTATAAAAAAGCGTTTATTTAGGAGTGAATATGTTACTTTCAATTCTTGCTGTATTAGTCGCCTTAAGCCCTATCGTAATCATCCATGAATTCGGGCATTATATTGCCTGTCGACTGACCGGCATCCGTGTGAATGAATTTTCCTTTGGATTCGGGAAAATTTTATGGCACAAAAAAATAGGGGATACGGATTATCAGGTGCGGGCAATCCCTTTTGGAGGTTTTGTAGAACCGGCCGGACCTATGTTTCACCCCCAAGATGCCCCCGAACCGCCTAAGCCCTACGAATTTGCCGCTAAAAAATGGTATGCCAAATTTTTTATGGTCGTTAACGGAGCCTTATTTAATTATTTATTAGCAGGGATTATTTTCGGTCTGTTAATTTATATCCAAGGCCGCCCTATTACGGATACTACCCAACTTCCGGCCGTTATAGAAACCGTTGCCGAAGGATATCCGGCTGCCAAGATTGATCTAAAACCCGGGGATAAAATTACGGAAATAAATGGCACGGCGGTGATGAATTGGAAAGACGTTTCGGATGCACTTGCCACCCGGGAAGGTGCGCTTCATCTTAACTATGAACGCAACGGAAAAAACTTATCTGCCACCATACTACCGCAAGATTTTAACGAAAAAGAACCTAAAATTTTAGGAATTACGGTACAAATGGCATTTACTCCGGTGTCGTGGTGGAAAGCCGCAGGGTGGGGGTTTTACCAATGTTACTATTGGACCAAATTTTCACTCGTTTCATTAGGCCAAAGTTTTGCCAGAAAAAAGGCTCCCGAATTGGCAGGGCCGATTGGAATTGTCAATGTAATTCATCAAGCAGCACACCGGGGACTTTTAGATTTTGTATTTTTAATTGCCATGTTATCGGTTGCAGTAGGGATGTTTAATTTATTTCCAATCCCGATCCTGGACGGTGGATATGCTGTGGTATATCTATGGGAAGGGCTTACCCATAAATTACCGACGGAAAAAACGCTCAATATTGCCGTCAATTGCGGTCTATATTTATTGATTTTATTGGTTGTGTATGCCTCTTATTCGGATATTAAACGCATTTTCTTTAAGCCCAAAGCGGCCATTGTAGAAACCCAAGAGGCCAACCCCTCACAGGAGTCCACCCATGTACAAGACTAGAGAAGTAAAAGTCGGTCCGTTTACCCTTGGAACCGGCCACCCGATCCGGGTGCAAAGTATGTGCAACACCGACACGCGTGACGCCGTTGCCACCGCCAAGCAAATCAATGCGTTGGAAGAAGCCGGCTGCGAAATCAACCGCGTTGCCGTACCCGACCTACAAGCCGCCCAAACCTTAGGGGAAATTAAAAAACGGATTCATTCCCCCCTTGTGGCTGATATTCATTTTGACTATAAACTCGCGCTGGAAGCCATTAAACAAGGCGTTGATAAAGTACGAATCAATCCCGGTAATATCGGTGCCATCGAAAACACCAAAGAAGTAGTCAAAGCCGCCAAAGACCATGGAGTTGCTATTCGTATCGGTGTAAATGCAGGGAGCGTAAAATACTTAAAAAGCGTTCAAGGCCGCATGGAACTTTCCGACGACAAATGGGCCGAAGTAATGGTAAACGAAGCCTTGGAGCAAGCCAACATTTTAGAGCAACTCAACTTCAAAGACGTGGTCGTGTCTTTAAAGTCGGACAATTTTAAACGCACGGTATTAGCCAACGAACTTTTTGCCAAGCAAAGCGATATTCCCCTGCATATCGGCTTAACCGAAGCGGGCAGTTTTTTAAGCGGAACCGTTAAGAGTTCGGTAGCGCTGGGCACCTTACTTACTAAAGGAATCGGTGCAACCATCCGCGTTTCTTTAACGGAAGACCCGCGCCTTCAGGTTCGCACCGCGTATGAAATTTTAAAAGCCGTCGGGCTGCGCGAGTATGGGCCGAATTTAATTTCCTGCCCGACGTGTGGGCGTACCCAGGTGGATGTAACCGGCACGGTGCATGCGCTGGAAGAAAAAATTTATAATGACAAAGCCCTGCGCGAAAAAGCCACCGGCCTAAAAATAGCCGTCATGGGATGTATCGTCAACGGCCCCGGTGAAGCACGCGACGCCGACTTTGGAATTGCCGGCGGTAAAGGCGAAGGACTTTATTTTGAGCACGGGCAAACCATGTTCAAACTCCCGCAAGAAAAATGGGTAGAATTTTTAATTGATAAAATAAAAACTTGGAAGAAATAAGGACAACGAAATTATGAAACTATCAAATTATTATATTCCGACGTTAAAAGAAGCCCCCAAAGATGCTGATACGCTTTCAGCCAAACTGATGATTCGCGCGGGGCTTATCCGCAAATTGGCCAGCGGACTTTATGAATGGTTACCGTTGGGGCTGCGCGTACTGAAGAAAGTAGAACGCATTGTGCGTGAAGAAATGGACAAAGCCGGGGCTTGTGAAGTATGGTTGCCAGTTGTACAACCGAAAGAATTATGGGAAGAAAGCGGCCGTTGGACGTATTACGGCAAAGAATTACTGCGCTTTACCGACCGTAAAGAAGCCGATTTTTGTATTGCACCCACCGCGGAAGAAGTCATCACCGATTTAGTGCGCAAAGATATTTCCTCTTACAAACAGTTGCCGATTTGTCTGTATCAATTTGGCACCAAATTCCGCGATGAAATCCGCCCCCGTTTCGGTGTGATGCGTGCGCGCGAATTTTATATGAAAGATGCGTATTCTTTTGCTGCTACTGACGAAGATGCATCTGCATGGTATCAAAAAATGTATGATGCCTATCAACGCATTTTTACGCGTTGCGGTTTTGAATTCAAAGCGGTAGAAGCAGACACCGGATCTATCGGCGGGAATTTTTCACATGAATTTATGGTATTGGCAGATACCGGCGAAGATGCTATCGCCAACTGCCCGTGCTGCGGATATGCCGCCAATACGGAAAAAGCGGAAATTCAAGCCCCGGATGCTATTACGATTAACGGGGCTGAATTGAAACCTATGGAGTTGAAGGACACTCCCGGCGCTTACACAGTAGAAGATGTGGCTAAAATGTTGCAGGTTTCTCCGACGAAAATTATTAAATTGTTGTTATTTGTAGCCGACGGGAAACCCGTGGCAGCATTGGTTCGGGGAGATCATGAACTCAATGAGTTTAAATTAAAAGCCTTTTTAAAATGTGCCGAACTGGAAAAAGCCAGTGAAGAAGTATATACCCAAGTAACCGGCTCTTTTGTCGGCTTCGCGGGAGCCCAAGGGCTCAAAGTAAAACATCCCGAAGTAATGGTATATGCGGATCACTATGTGCAAAATATCGTGAATGGAGTATCCGGTGGAAATGAAAAGGATAAACATATGATAAACGTAACTCCTATGCGCGATATCTCCGTAGATGCTTATTTGGATCTAAAAATGGCCTCTGCCGGTGATAAATGCGCCCGTTGCGGGCACACCTTTACCTTTACGCGCGGTATAGAAGCCGGACACGTTTTTAAACTCGGCACAAAATATTCCCAAGCCATGAAGGCTACATTCTTAGATGAAAAACAAACGGTCAAACCCTTTATCATGGGGTGCTACGGGATTGGGATTAGCCGCGTGGTTGCCGCCGCTATTGAACAATCCCATGACGATAACGGCATTATTTGGCCCGCTCCGCTGGCTCCGTTTGATGTAGCGTTAGTGGCTATTGATTACGACAGCAACCCGGACGTAAAAAAACATACGGACGAAATTTGCGCGGCCCTGGAAGCCAAAGGAATCACCGTCTTATTAGATGACCGCAACGAACGCCCCGGTATTAAGTTTAAAGATATGGACTTAATCGGTTTGCCGCACCGCTTGGTGGTAAGCAGCCGCACCGTGGCCGACGGCCAATGTGAATACAAAGCCCGCAAAGAAAAAGAAGCCGTACGCTGGAATCTGAGCGAAGCGGTTGAAAAACTAATCGAAAAGGTCCGCCAATAAATTCCAATAAAAAACTCCGGCAACTAAATTGTTGCCGGAGTTTTTTATCTCAGTTTACTTAAAATGTAATACCGGTGCGGACACCATATTCACGCGTAATATTAAACGGCTCTAAATAATACCCTGCGTCGTGAATAGTATCTCCAGTACCTGGGTCAACCAAATCATACCAGAATTTAGCAGAGTTTTGGATTTTCCAGTAGCGCCAGAACGGTTCCACAAATACGCCGAATTTACCTAAATCAATTTCCATTTTAGCACTGGCCCGTACCCCAAAGCCTTTATCTTGCTTATTGGAAATTGTATTTGTATTTACAAAATCCTCCGTGTGGCTGGATTGGTTACCGCGTATTAACCAGTCAAATTCCCCATTTAAAGAGAACGTGACATGCTCTCCCACATCCAACATTAAATGCGCCCCTAACGGCATATAGATATAGGTAGAAGTACGTTGGTAAGTATGCCCGGTTACACCGCCAATGGTAATATCGCCGTCTTCACCGTTGCGTAACGACCGCCAACCAATCCCGATATACGGACGTAACTCCAACGGATTTGCCAATTGGTATTTGCGTCCGAATTTAAGAGCGGCTTCCATGTAGTAGTCTTTTTCGTCTTCGGTTTTAAAAGGAGTGCCATCCATCAAATATCCGTCATAGTCGGCTTTACCGTCCATATAGCGAAATTCAAGGGATGCAAAAGACGGATCATTATCCGATAAATCTCTTGATAATACACTTTGGCGCGTATAGACAATACTACCGCCTCGTTTTTTAGCGGTAATATGAATCGGGTACTCCATATGCGGTTCGCGGTACCCATAGTCGGATCCTTCGTAAGCAATTTCTAATTTATGTTTTTTATCTTTAGCCAGTAGCGGCAAGCATAACCCTAATGCTATTACTAATAAAACAATTTTTTTCATTTTCATTCCTCCCAACTGTTTTAATATAGCAAAAATAGTGCCATTTTGGCTACAAAAAAGCCGGGTTTTTAAAACCCGGCTTTCTAATAATCTGCGATTTAAGTTAAAAACGCATCCCTACCCGCAACATCATATTATGAAATTGCACATTCTTATCTTTATGAAACGGAGTAAGGTTTTTATCGCTAATCCAACCATACGCATATCGGTATTCCAACCCGGCAAAAAGAGAGGCAGTAAAATCATACTGTACTCCTAAACCGGCATACATGGATGCCCCCCATTTATTATCTCCGGCTGTTTCGCCGTCGGTTACCGTTTTCATACGGGCATTCATCATACCAAAACCCATGGGTAAATATACTTGAAAATTATCCCACGGATTCAGCGTAAATTTGCCCGCTAACGAAATGTTATGAGCATAGATGCCGTGATAATGACGGCCGTCATACGTTTTGCTACCCGGGTGCAACATCATATAATCTAACCCTAATGCTAAGTGGGTGCAAACATCTTTGAGCATACTTACATCAGCACCCATACCGATTTTGCTATAACGGTCCCCCCGACTATCTTTGTTATATAATAGGGTAGCCCCGCCCGCCAACGAAATTTCCATCCCCTTGGCATTGGCACGAGCCGCTTTGCTGGGTGAATAACTGCTATATACCACTCCTTCCGTTTGCGTTTGCCCCTGTGCATTCGTTACACTTTCTTCGGCAATTCCATAATCGGTTGTTCCTCTTTTATTGGTGATGCTCACATCATAGGTACCGGTAGTGGTGGTGGTTTTATGCACTTTCAGTTTCGGTTCCCCTTTTTTTAAAGAAGCCTCATTAGCCGCTTTCGTGGCAGCGGCACTGGCGGCGGCACGTTGTGCAGCCGCTTGGTGTTGCACCTGGTGTTGATGCATTGCGGTCTTTTGTTTGGCGGTTTGCACCTGTTGTTCCATAGGAACCGTCACTTCTTCATTGGTTACAATCACCCCATTGGACGTAGGTGTAATGGTTCCGGAGCCATAAGTTACTGTTCCTACCGGCTGTGCAAAAACCAAACTCGCTACTAATAGTACAACGAGCGCAGCAATAATGCTGTGTTTAATCATGTATGTTTCCCCCTCATTTAATTTTTGCTACTTTTTTATTGTACTGACCTATAAACCCCTGGGCAACGTAAAAAACTAATTAGAAACCTATTGACAGCGGTATAGGCAAATAGTAAAATATATGTGTTCTAGTAAGAGCGACTTGGTAACAAGTCGCTTTTTGCTTAAGATACGGGCACCGAAAGGAGGATACATGAAAGACCCGAAAACCATTGAACAAACAGTAGCCAAAGCGCTGGAATCAGAACAGGTCGAGTTAGTGGACCTTGTGATTCAGCACCAAGGAAAAAAGGCAGTATTGCAATTTTTTGTAGATAAAGTAGGTGGTGTTACGCTAGACGATTGTGGCGTACTTACCGATAAAATTGATGCTATTTTAGAAATGGAAAATTTAATTGATGGCGCTTATATTCTGGAGGTTTCCTCTCCCGGGGTAAACCGTGTGCTAAAAAAACCGGCCCACTTTAAACAATTTATTACCCAACGGGTAAAAATTGTACTCAAAGTACCCTTGGAAGGCCGCGGATTCTTTACCGGTGTTATCGATTCGGCGGATGATACCGCTTTCGTATTAGACGACGGAACCAACAAATACCGTTTTACATACGACAATATTAAAAAAGCAAACTTGGACCCTGTCCTGGAATTTTAGTAACAAAGGAGAATAACAAACATGGAAGGAACAGCAAAAGATTTAGTATTAGCATTGGAAGGTTTAGAAAGAGAAAAAAATATTAAACGCGAAGATATTTTAAAAACCATTGAAGATGCATTGGTTTCCGCTCTTCGTAAAAACTTAGGGAAAACCGCCCAAATCAGTGCTAAAATTGATGTAGAAAGCGGCTCTATCAAAGCCTTTCAAACTTTAAATGTTGTGGAATTAGTTACTAACCCGGAAACGGAAATTGACGTAACCGCGGCAAAAGCCTACTTAAAAAATCCAAAAGTCGGCGACATAGTTACCCATACCTTGGAAGTGCAAGATTTCTCCCGTATTGCGGCTCAAATCGCTAAACAAGTGCTGATCCAAAAGGTCCGCGGCATTGAACGGGATAATTTCTACAAAGAATTTAAACCGCGCGAAGGGGAAGTAATCACCGGTTCCGTGCGCCGCTTTTCCGACCGCGATATTATCGTGGACCTGGGCAAAGTAGAGGCCATTTTACCGTATTGCGAACAAATTAAAAAGGAACGCTATACCACCGGTTCGCGCGTGAAAGCAATTATTGCCAAAGTACTCAGCCAAACTGATTTGGCCAACATTGGCGACGATCCCGTATTGGCCCGTTACAAATCAGCCGCTTTCCGCATGGATAAAGGACAACGTGGGCCTTATGTTATTTTATCCCGCGCCAACGGTAAATTTTTAGAAGAACTTTTTAAAGTAGAAGTTCCGGAAATTAACGAAGGTATTGTTGAAATTAAACAAATTCAACGGGACCCCGGATTCCGTGCCAAAGTGCTGGTGTCCAGCATTGACAGCAAAATTGACCCGATTGGTACATGCGTGGGAATGCGCGGGATTCGCATTCGCGCCGTTATGAACGAACTTTCCGGCGAACGTATTGATTTAATCAACTACTCCAGCGACGTTTCCACTGTGCTCATGAATTCCATTGCTCCGGCAAAAGCAAACTTTGTGAAAATTGACAGTGTCAGCGAAAAGAAAGCAACCATTATCGTACCAGACGACCAATTAGCCATTGCCATCGGAAAAGACTGGCAAAATATTAAATTGGCCTCGAAACTGACCGGTTGGGACTTGGATGTTAAGAGCGAAAGTCAAAAAGCGAAAGAAGGCGAAGCCGTCACGGCCGCCGTACAAGCCTCCTTAGCAGATATAGAAGGCATTGGTCCCAAGATGGCAGAAGTATTGCAAAAATCCGGATTTACCAGCCCGGAACAAATTGCCGCTTTGGAACCGGAACATTTAGCCACCATCCAAGGTATTGGTGAAAAAACCGCCGTTAAAATTATTGAAGGTGCTAAAAAACAGGTAGCCCTAAAACAAGGGCACGAGCAGGAGGAAGCGCATGACAACCAAGAAAACAACTAAAGACGAAGAAGCCGCTTCCACCAAAAAACCGGCTACTAAAAAAACAACAACGAAAAAGGCAACGACTAAAAAAGCCGCTGATAAAACCGAGACAAAAAAAACGGCAACCAAAAAAACAACCGCCAAAACCGCGGTCAAAAAAACAGTAACTAAAAAAACAACGGCTAAAAAAATAGAAAAATCCGTTGAAAAAGCAGCTGTCATACAACCGGTTGAATCGCCCAAACCACAATCCGCTCCAAAACCGGTGGTTACGGCGGCCCCCAAACCGACGGCTCCGGCTATGCCGGACGTTGCACCTAAACCCGTAGCCGAAAAACCAGCTCCGGTTCAACCCGCGCAACCGGCTCCAGCCTCCGTTGTTACCAAACCTGCCCCACAACCGCAACCGGCCCATACGGACCGGCACGGTCATGCTAAACCGGTGGAACAAACCGTTCCTAAAAAAGATGAAAAAATCATCCGCATTGTGGGTACACCAACCGTCAAAGAACTAGCCGAAAAAATGAATATTCCCACCAACGAGTTTATAAAAAAACTCATGATGATGGGCATTTTTGCAACGATCAACCAACGTATTGAAAAAGATATGTTGGAACTGATTGTAGACGAATGCGGATTTAAGGCCGAACTGGCTGAAGAAGATTTAACCGAAGAAGCACGCGAACTGATGGACTCGCAAGATGATCCCAAAGATCTCAAGCCGCGCAGTCCGGTAATTACGATCATGGGCCACGTAGACCATGGTAAGACCAGTTTGTTAGATGCTATCCGTAAATCCAATGTAGTTGCCGGAGAAGCCGGGGCTATCACCCAGCATATTGGTGCGTACCGTGTCAAAACGCCGCGCGGTGTATTGACCTTTTTAGACACGCCCGGCCACGAAGCATTTACAGCCATGCGTGCACGCGGGGCGCAAGCCACCGACATTGTGGTATTAGTGGTTTCCGCTACAGACGGTATCATGCCGCAGACAATTGAAGCCATGGAACACGCAAAAGCAGCCGGTGCCCCTATTATTGTAGCCGTTAATAAAATTGATTTACCCGGGGCCAATGTAGACCGTGTTAAACAAGATTTAGCGGCCCGTGGCCTTGTGCCAGAAGAATGGCAAGGAAACACCATTTTCGTGGAAATTTCCGCCAAAAAACATATCAATATTGATAAGTTGCTGGAAATGATTGCCTTGCAAGCGGAAATGATGGAACTCAAAGCCAATCCGGACCGTCCCGGCGTTGGGGTTATTTTGGAAAGTAAGCGCGATAACAAACGCGGCGTTGTAGCCACTGTGCTTGTACAAAAAGGGACTATGAAAGTAGGCGATCCGTTTATCGTGGGCACAAACTATGGCCGTATCCGCGCGTTAATTGATGAAAATTCCCAACGTTACCAAAAAATCGGCCCGAGCGTGCCCGCGGAAATTCTGGGTATTAACGGCGAACCTCCGCAAGTGGGCGATACGCTCTACATCATGACGAGCGAAAAAGAGGCCCGTTATGCGGCAGAAAAACGCAAATTGGCGCAAAAGGAAGACTCCCAAGCACACCGCAAACAAGCGTCCCTGATGAATCTGGCGAAAAATGACGAAAACGGAAACTCTGTCAAGAAACTCAGCCTCATCCTAAAGGCAGACGTGCAGGGCTCTATTGAAGCCATTAAAGATGCCTTATTGCGCATTCCGTCTGACGAAGTGGAAGTGGATATTGTACTTTCCGCGCCGGGAAACATCAATGAAACGGATATTTTGCTAGCCAAAGCCAGTAATGCCGTTGTAATCGGTTTCCATGTGTCTACGGAAAACAAAGCACAAGCCGAAGCCGAACGCGAAGGTATTGAAATTCGCAACTACACGATTATCTTTGAACTCTTGGAAGATATTAAAGCCGCCATGGAAGGGTTATTGGAACCTGACGTGGTAGAAACCGTAGTCGGTACCGCCACCATCAAAAAAGTGATGAAATTAAGTTCCGGGATTATTTCCGGTTCTTTCGTGGAAAGCGGAACGATTTACCGCGGTTATGAAGTACGCGTAAAACGCAACGGCGAAGAAGTGGGCCACGGAAAAGTAGGCGGCTTAAAACGCTTCAAAGATGACGTCAAAGAAGTAGAAAAAGGTTATGAATGCGGTATCTTGGTAGAAGGATTCAAAGGAGTTGCTGAAGGCGACACCATTGAATGTATCAAGAAAGAAACCGTAACTCGCAGAATTAAGATGTAATTTTAATTCTTACGCATGAAAACCCCGAAGCGAACGCCGAGGGGTTTTCTTATGCCCAACAGTAGAAGGATTCAAAGGAGTTGCTGAAGGCGACATCATTGAATGTATCAAGAAAGAAACCGTTACTCGCAGAATTAAGATGTAATTTTAATTCTTACGCATGAAAACCCCGAAGCGAACGCCGAGGGGTTTTCTTATGCCCAACAGCAGAAGGATTCAAAGGAATTGCTGAAGGCGACATCATTGAATGTATCAAGAAAGAAACCGTTACACGCCGAATTAAAATGTAACCCCTCCGGGGCCGGCAAACAGCCTCCAAACGCAAACAAAAGTTTACACTTCGCTAAATGGAAAGCCCCGGTAAAAACCGGGGCTTTTGGCTAACAATTAAACGCAACTAAATTTATTCTGTAAAACATACCTCTCCGGTAAGGCAAAAATCTGTGGCATTTTTGGCATCCGACAAGATTGTTTTACATAATTTCGTATCTCCTCCACCAGTATCACTTCCCCAACCGGTACAATACTTTTTCCCATTGACTACATACAAGGCGACATCACCGTTACCGAGACCCAAATCCCCATAATACACAACTGCAGGTTCGTATTTGGATATATTATTAATCTGTTCCGATTCATAAACGGTAACATACATAGATGGATTCTCGGAAAATATCCAATTGTCAAACGAAAGTGCCAGTTCTTCCAACGGATAAACAACCCCATCCGTATCTTCTTCCATATTCTTAATTTTTTCAGCATCGTTAACCGCTTTGATGGCTGTCCACGCTTGTACGATGCGGGACTTCGTAACAGCCTTTTGATATTGCGGCAGCGCAACACTGGCCAAAATACCGATAATTAACACCACTACTAATAATTCTATTAGCGTAAAACCTGCGTTAAGTTGTTTTGTTTTCATTCCACATACTCCCGTATTTATATAGTACTGCAAATTTAAATTTACCAAAAAAAAGAAGTCAAGCCCTTTTTGTTTAGAAGGAATAATAACTTTATTATAGCAGATAAATTCAAAATGCTAAAAAACATGATAGATAGAATTAAACGGTTAGAAACCCTTTTATTAGAAGAAATTAATACGCTTATTACCAAAATGGCCGCCAATGGCGATTTTGGCGGTTTTGTGACAATTACGGCAGTACATCTTTCCAAAGATTTAACCCACGCAAAAGTTTTTTTCTCCGTCTTTGGAAGTCCGGATGACCGCAAAAAAACGCAAGAAGCCCTTGATCTGTTGCGAAAAGAAATCGGGGCGCAACTACGCGGACGGCTCCACTTAAAACGAATTCCTTCTTTTACCTTTGAATATGACGACACGCCTGAAAAAGCCTCCCGTGTTGAAGCCATTTTTCAAGTGATTGAAAAGGAACACGAACATGGAAAATAAACACGCCAGTTTACAAGCCATTTGGCAGGCAATCCATGCCGGGAAAAAATTTTTTATTGCCGGGCATCTTAACCCGGATGGGGATTCTTTAGGTTGCACACTGGCCATGACGTCTCTTTTGGAACGGTTGGGTAAAACGGTCTACGCTTACGCGGCCCCTGCCATTGGCAATGATCTAAAATTTTTACCGGGTCTGGAAAAAGTACATGTCGGCGTATTACCTGAAAAAGCAGATTTTGATACCGTTATTTTACTGGAATGTTCCGATCGGCAGCGCGGAGGCGATTTGGAATTTGTTCTTCAGCCGGCCAAAACGCTTGTGAATATAGACCACCATTTAGTCAGTGATGCCTACGGACACGTCAATCATATTGATTCCAAAGCCTCTTCTACCGCAGAAATTATTTTTCAATTATTTGAAGCGTATAATGAAGAACATACTTTATTGCCGACCGAGCAAGAAGCAACGTGCCTGTATACCGGGTTGGTAACCGATACCGGCCGTTTTGTGCATTCTAACACAACCGCAGAAGCGTTACGCGTGGCTTCGGCCTTAGTAGCATTAGGGGCCAACGTTCATCAAATTAACCAAGTGATTTACTTCACCAAATCGTATATTGAATTAAAATTATTAGGCAGAGCGTTGGAAAAAATGGAAATGCGCTTTGACAATAAATACAGTCAAATTATTTTAACCCGCCGGGATTTTGAATCCTTTGGGGCCACCCCTGCCCAAACGCAGGGTATCGTCAGCCAACCCACTATGATTCCCGGCGTAGAAGTTTCCGCCTTGATCAAAGAAGAGCCGGACAAAGTATCCGTCAATTTGCGTTCTCGCGGAAGCGCAGATGTGAGCGCAATTGCCCAGCAGTTTGGCGGTGGCGGTCATGCGCGCGCGGCCGGATTTAAAGTAACCGGAAAATCAGTCAGCGAAGTGGCGGATGCCTTAGCCGAAGTGGTACATCATGTCGTTAAAGACATTCACTGAACCCCTGAAAAGCGGTCTATTACTAATTGATAAGCCGAAAGATTTTTCGTCTCATGACATAATTGCGGTTTGCCGCCGCGAATTAAAAACTAAAAAAATCGGGCACAGCGGCACTTTGGACCCTATGGCTACCGGACTGTTAATTTTATTAGTCGGACGAAAAGCCACCAAGCAACAACCTTCTTTCTTGCAACTTTCTAAGCGCTACCGGGCCACGTTATCCTTAGGGCAAGAAACGGATTCTTGGGATGCTTACGGAACCCTAACACAAGAGCAACCAATTCCTCCTCTTACCCAACACCAGGTAGAAGTTGCTACCCAAAAATTAAGCGGACTTATTGAGCAACCGATCCCGTTTTTTAGTGCAAAACGTATCCAAGGTAAACATATGTACGAACTCGCCCGCAAAGGCAAAGAGATAGAACGGAAATATAATCAGGTGTCTGTTGAATGGGCACAAGTTACATTAAATTCCCCCACCACGATTGAATTTACCGTAGATTGTTCGTGTGGTACCTATGTCCGTTCGTTGGGTTATTTACTGGCCCGTGCACTGGGAACCGTAGGCCATTTAACCCAATTACGGCGTGAAAAAATTGGTTCTTATGAGGTAACTCATGCCTTGGACGGAAATTTATTAAAAGGAATTGGACCAGCACTGTACCAATATGTAAAAGAATTATGAATTTAAAAAACTTTATTACCATTGGCACCTTTGACGGAGTTCATACCGGGCATCAAGCGTTGTTTAGACGGTTGGAAACCCTAGCCGTTCAATTCCGTCAAAAACCACTCGTTTTATATTTTCCTTTTCCCCCAAAAACATTGCTTAGTATTGCACCGGAAATGACGGTTTTAACAACACCGGAAGAAAAAAAACACGTATTAAAAGAAATCGGTACCCCTGCTAAGCCGCTGGATTTCTTCCAGTATCAGGGATATTCCCCCGCTGATTTTTTTAACTTACTGCTTACCAAGTATCATCTGGGCGGATTTTTGGCAGGGGCAGATTTTGCTTTTGGTAAAAACCGCCAAGGCGATATTGAGTTATTACGCACCTTATGCCGGGAAAACAATATTCCCTTTTTGGTGGCTCAATTCCAAAAAACCGGAACCGAAAAGATTTCTTCTTCTTTAATTCGTAAGATACTTGCTTCCGGCGATATTATGCGGGCAAACACCTTATTAGGCCGTCCGTATGAGTTGAGCGGTCGCGTCATCAAAGGGCACCAATTAGGCCGGAAATTGGGGTTTCCAACCGCCAATTTAGATACCGGAATTTACAAAATTTTACCCTTAGGTGTATTTGCCGTTAAAGTACGTGTCGGCCGGAAATTTTATAATGGGTTTTGCAATATCGGGTTTCGGCCTACCGTCAACACCTTAAATACTAAATTGCCCCTGGTAGAGGTTAATATTTTCGATTTTAAACAAAGCATCTATGGACGAAAAATTACGATTTGGTTTGTAGAAAAATTGCGAAATGAAACAAAATTTGAGGGGCTTGCGGCATTAACCGCCCAATTACAAAAAGACCGGGAAAACGCAAAAAAAATACTCAAAAATTTGTACTGGAAGAAATAGTAAAAAAAGGAGCAATTTCTAATTGCTCCTTTTATTTCTTAGTAAGATAAGTTATGTATGCACCGGTATATCTTGATTTTCTTTTTTTCAAAAAGAAAGAGCCCCTAACACAAGCGAAATTAATTATTTTTTAAACTGTACTTACAGCCACAATAGGTCTGTTGGTATAATTGAAATTCTTGAATAAGTGCCCGGCGTAAATCTTCCAGTCCGTCTTTACGCCAATTTTTGGCCCAATAAGGCTTTCCTACCTCGCACCAAGCCTGTTGGGCCGCCCGGTTAACCTGGTCTAAATCTTTATAGCGCGATACCCCTAACACAGACGTTACCGCCTCAAAATGATGTTCTTTGGCATATTCTTCTGCCTTTTTTAGCCGCATATAAAAGCAACGGGAACAACGTTTACCGCGTTCTGGCTCTTGCTCTAATCCGCGAACGGCTTTATCCCATACTTCAGGCTCGTAGGGTAAATCTACAAAAGAGGCACCCATAGCCGCACAAAGACGTTGTTGTTCATCCCGTCGTTTTTCGTATTCTTCCTTAGGAAAAATATTTGGATTATAAAATAGAACTGTAATTTTAATGCCGTCATCCACTAATTTTTTGATCACGGCACACGAACAGGGTGCACAGCAGGAAAGGACTAAAAGATTCTTATACATATTTATAGTGTAGCAGATAAAAAGTCCCGGATAAACCGGGACTTTTTAACAGACGCATTCAAACTAACGGATTATTTTTCTTCTTCCGCTGCGGACTCTTCCGTTTGGAAGGAATCTTGCAAGAGTTGTCCCAACGTCGGGCGCGGAGCCTGCTTTAAGTATTGGGCGACTACTTTACGGTTTTGAACTTGATCGTATTTTTTTACGGATAAATTAACCGTAAAGGTTTCCGGATTAACCCCCACCACCAGAGCAGTAATTGTATCTCCCTCTTTAGCGGTAAAATCGCGACCCATTTCAAACGGACTGATATACGCTTTGGTATTGTTCTTGCCAATCGTACATTCAACGCCTTCTTCTTCGGACACTTTCGTAACCGTGGCTTTAACAGAACTCTTATACGGATAACGGCGTTTTAACGCATCGGCCGGATTTAAGAAAAGTTGTTTCAGCCCAAACTCCAAACGCGGGGTTTCTTTATCTAATTTCAAGAGTTTTGCTTTTAAGCGTTGGCCACGGCGGAAATTAGTAATGGCTGTTTCGGGTTCTTTCCAAGCCACGTTTTCCAAGTTTACAATTCCTTCAATTCCATGGAAGCGTAAAAATAATTTTTCTTTATCCACTTTCGAAACTACCACACGCAATACATCCCCTTCTTTAATTTCGCTAAGAACTTGTTCGCGGCGGACAGATTCATCTTCTTCCAATACTTGTTTGCGGGAAATAATCAGTTTTTGTTTTTCCTTGGTAAATTCCACAATTTGCGCTTTAATTTTGGCACCTACCGGCAAATAGTGTTTATAAGCCGTATGTAATTCGGAAAGAGAAAGCGGCATAAATCCGTTTACCCCAAACACTTCTACAATGTAACCGCCTTTTACACATTCCACAATAGTACCTTTTACTCGTTCTTTTGCCTCAAACGCTTTCTTACAGATGTCCCAACCTAAAAATTCCAACGCTTTTTTATGGGATAAAATAGCAGGACGTTCATCGCTGCCGCGTTTCACGAGTACTGCGGAAATAGTATCCCCTACAGCCGGTATCGTTTTGCCTGCAAATTCAGAAATAGCAATGGCACCTTCTTTTTTAGCACCGGTATCTACTAAAATATAATCTTGGTTAATTTGTACAACAGGTACTTCTACAATTTCCTTCTTATATAACTTCTCCGATAAAGACTCTTGCTGCGCAATTAACTGCTCCATCGTCATCTCTTGCTCGTTAATTGTGTCTTCGGTGTGTTTAATTTCTTCGTTTGTTGTCATAAGTCCTTATTTACAGTTTTCCCAACTTTGGAAAAACTGCGTAACCTCCGTTAGTTGTGAATTGAATTTATTGCGTCCATAATTTGGTTTGCAAATTGTTTATACTGCATACGAGGTTCCAGCTCCTCGTTTTTTTTCAGGTGCATCACGGTACCGAACCGAACCCGGATTTTCCGTACCCACGGCCATCCAAAAGTACCTTCAATTTTTACAGGAAGCACCGGTGCTCCCGTCTTATATACTAAAAATCCGATTCCGCTTTTCGGCTTTTGCGGTTTGCCCGTTTTACTACGAGTTCCTTCCGGGAACATAATGACACTTTCCTGATTTTCCAAGGCATGTACAACTTCTTTTAAAGCGCCAAAATCCCCAATCTGCCGTGCCCGGTCAACCGGAATATAATTACAGTGGCGGAAAAACCACCCTAACCCCGGAACGGCAAAAAGTTCTTTTTTTGCTACAAAACGTGAATCGCGTATTAAGCCGGCAAAAGCCCCAATGGCGGGCGGATCTGCATTGGATAGATGGTTCCCGGCAATTAAAAGAGCTCCCTTCTTGGGAATATTTTCCAACCCCTCTACTTTAAAATCATAGCAGGTCCGAAAATAAATCCTTGCAATAAATTTTACCAAATTAAGAAGCATGATGCCCAATTTTCTCCAAAACGAGATCAATTACCTGTTGCATAGACAAAACAGAAGTATCAATAACCAACGCATCTTCCGCGGGTCTGAGCGGGCTGGCAGCCCGGTGGGAATCACGGTAATCGCGTTCTTGGATAGAACTCAAAATTTGAGCATAATCTGCCGGCTGCCCTGCTTCCCGCAGTTGTTTAACACGACGGTTTGCGCGTTCCTGGGCAGAAGCATCTAAATAAAACTTAATATCCGCATCCGGAAATACAACAGTCCCCACATCACGGCCTTCCATCACAATACCGCCATTTTGACCGACTTCACGCATCTTATCGGTAAGAACTTGACGTGCCTGTGCATTCGTAGATACCCGGCTTGCCACATTTCCCACTTCTTCTAAATGCAATTTTGGACCTAAGAATTCCCCATCTACAAACATTTTTAACGAAGCATCCGGCTGGCGTTGAAAAGTAAAAGACAAAGCACGCGCCGCGTCCAGCACGGCAGTTGCATTTTCCGGTTCAATGTGTTTAGCAAATACGTTATAAGCAAGAGCACGATACATTTCCCCGGTACTTAAAAATCCGTATCCGAGTTTTAAAGCAAGCGCCTTGCCCACCGAGGTTTTACCGGTCCCAGCCGGGCCATCCATTGCAATTAAAAGTCCGTTTTTCCGCATTATTGCACCGCCGACATAGAATCTGTTACTCCTCGAATAGCGAGCATAATCGCATCCGGACTGGTTGCCGCAGATTGAGCCGTTTCTAAATCAATGGCTCCTTCCCGGTATAAATGGGCTAACGATTGGTCAAAGGTAGTCATCCCGTAGAAATCCCCGTTTTGCATGGCTTTTACCAAATCTCCGGGTTTGTTCTCCATGATTAATTTACGAATCTGCGGGGTGGATACTAAAATTTCCATAGCAGGGCGCATACCCGGTTTAATGGTAGGTAACAAACGTTGGCACACAATCCCTTTCACCAGGTCCGACAGTTGTAATTGGATTTGTTCGTGTTGTTCCACCGGATAAGCCTCTACAATACGGGCCAACGTCTGCACCACGTTTACCGTATGCATGGTTCCTAATACCAACTGACCGGTTTCCGCCGCTGCAATAGCAGCATGCATTACTTCCGCATCGCGCAATTCCCCAATTAAAATAACATCCGGATCCTGACGCATGGCCGCACGCAGGGCTCCCGTGTAAGAAGGAGTATCTATCCCTAATTCCAACTGGCTGATGATACAACGGTTATCCGTATGGATAAATTCGATCGGGTCTTCAATCGTTAAAATATGCCCGGCTCGGGTTTGGTTAATATGGTCAATCATGGCAGCCAATGTAGATGTTTTGCCGGATCCGGTCATCCCGGTTACCAAAATCAGACCTCGGCGGCTTTCGGCCATTTTACGTAAAATATCACCCGGCAAATGGAATTCCTCAAAGGTAGGGATTTTAAGGGGAATATGGCGAATTGCCATACAAATTTTTCCCATTTGACGAAACACGTTAAAACGGAAACGCCCATAGGATTTGGCATCTAATGAAAAATCAACCGTGCTGTATTGTTCAAAAATTTTTCGTTCGCGCTCACCCATACACGCATAGGCCATTTTTTTAGCATCGTCATTTGACACAAACGAATCGTCAATCGGTTTCATTTGCCCGTTCAAACGTACATACGCATTGGAATTTCCACGGATATGTAATCCGCTGGCTTTATTATCAACCACTGTTCTGAGTAAACTTTGCAACCCTACCGCCATATTACACCCTCCTATAGTCGATTATTTTTTTTACGCCGTAAATACGCCGGAATCATCATTGCATCTTCTGTTTCAGATGTGCGCGTTTTGTCAAAGGTAGCAAAAACATTAGCGCCCGCCGGTTTAGGAGCCGACACCGGGATTGAAGTACTTCCCCCTAACGTCGGACGCCGCACATATATATTGCTTTTGTCGGTGCTAATTCCAGTCGCAATGACGGTTACTTTGAAATTGCCGTTTAAGGTAGAATCATAGGTATAGCCAAACATAATAATGGAATCGTTACTGGCGTATTGACGAATCAAATTCATTACTTCGCCTTGTTCCAACAGGGTTAAATTTTCTTCTGCAGAAAAATGAACGATAAATCCCTTAGCCCCGCGGATATCGGCATTTTCCAATAACGGCGAAGAAATTGCTTTTTTCACAGCGGCTAAATGACGCCCTGCCCCACTGGCTTCCCCAATTCCGATTAACGCCTTATGCGAACGACACATCACTTTACGCACATCATTAAAATCGATATTTACTTCTCCGGGTTGTGTAATTACTTCCGAAATACCTTTTACTGCCTGCAACAACACTTCATCCACCATTTGGAAAGCATCCCGGGAAGACGTTTCCGGGTCGATATTCGCAAACAATTTTTCATTCGGCACGATAATCATAGAATCCACATACTTAGACATTTCTTTAATGCCTTCATCGGCCTGTTTTTCGCGCACATACCCTTCAAAATTAAACGGCCGGGTTACTACCCCTAATACCAACAGGTCATCCCCGTAAATTTCTTTGGCTAACTTAGCCAAGTAAGGGGCCACCCCCGTTCCGGTGCCGCCCCCCATTCCGGCAGTAATAAACAATAAATCACACTGACCGATAATTAATTTTAATTTTTCTTTGGATTCTTCCGCAGCGCGTTTTCCTTTTTCCGGGTCTCCGCCGACACCTAAACCTTTGGTAATTTTTTCACCTACCTGTACCAGATAAGGGGCTTGGTTGCGGCGCAAATCCTGGGCATCCGTATTCACGGCAATAAAATCTACATCTTTCAAGCCGGAGTTGACCATATGGTTAATGGCGTTTCCCCCGCCACCGCCAACGCCGATTACTTTGATTTTGGCTTTTTTCGTTTCAAACGATGCCGCCGGCATAAACAAATCTCTATTCATAAAATCCTCAGCCCCCAAAGATATCTACGCCTTTCATCCATTTTCCCAATTTCCCGAAAAATGAACTGCGCTTTTCATAATTTCCGCCACCATATTCTTCATAATTAGCCCCATCTAACGCATACAGGGTCAGGGCCATGGCCGTGCTATATTGGGGATCAAAAAATTCATCATCACTGGTGATTAAATCACGTTGGACAATTCCGCGGCGGACTTCTTTAAGCCCTAAAATATTCACACAATGATCCGTAATTCCGGGCATTAACGATCCTCCTCCGGTAACCACCCCTACAACCGGAAAATCTTTATAGCCGGAATTTTCCACACAACGGGCAACCTGTTCAATCAGTTCTTCCACACGGGGTTGAATAATATCTAATACATAACTTTTTTTAATATTATGGGTGCTTCGGCCATCCAAAGAAGGTACCGGTATTTCCCCTTCTTCATCTAAAAAAGTAGGAAAAGAAACGCCGTATTTTTCTTTAATCTCTTTTGCATTTTGGCGGGAAGTATGCAATAACCGGGATAAATCGCTGGTAATTAAATCACAACCATACGGAATATCGCGCGAAAATTTTAAGATACCGTCAATATAAATACCCACCGACATAGTTTCCCCGCCCAAATCTAAAATCAAGGCGCCGATTTCTTTTTCTTCTTGTGTTAAAACCGTATCTGCAAGCGGTACTAATCCGTAAAAGGTGCCGTCTATTTTATAACCGGGCCGTTGAATGGCTTTGGCCAAATTATTGATATGCGTAGAAGACCCCGTAGTAATATGCACATCCACTTCTAGCAAAGATCCTTCCATTCCTTCCGGGTTGGTAATACCGCGTTGTTTATCAATCGAAAATCCTTGGGTAAGCACATTAATAATTTCGTTATCATTTTTGATAGGCATGGCTTTGGCATTCTCAATGGCCAAATTCATATCGGCTTGCGTAATTTCTTTATCCATCCGCGAGATATTGTAGGTTCCGTGGTTACTAAACGATTCTAAATGTGCTCCACGTACTCCAACGAATAAACTGCTTATTTCCTGGTTACATTCCCGTTCAATACTGCCTAAAATATGCCTGACGGCGGAAGAAGTTTCTTGAATATCCGACACCATTCCCCCGCGTAAACCTTTACACGGAACACTCCGGCCCGCACGCACCTGTAAGGTATTTGTTTCTGCGTCATGGGAAGCAGCGATACAGGTCATTTTTCCGCTGCCGATGTCAAGTCCTGCGATTAAATTTGTTTTTGCCATAAAAACCACCTGATAAAATCTATGTATGTATTATAAAATTTAATGAGCGTTTATGCTAGTTCTTTTTGCGTTTTTGTAATCCCCTATTTTATTATGACTTTTTAGAAGATAGAAACACTTTTCCATTTTCAAAAAATTCAAAATTCAATTCAAAGGGTCGTTGTTGTTTATCCCGGGCCAAGGCCATAATTTGTGCCGCGCGAATTGCTTTGGCTTTTAAATCTACCGCCTGGCCAAAATCTACCAGGCAACCGTCGGGGGTAATTAATTTAATGGTGTTATTGGTTAAATTCATTTGTAAAGCGGAAAATTCAAGATCACGTTTTAATTTTAAGGTGCTTTCCACCAAATCCACCAATTCGGGGCTCAGCCTTTCCGGAATATTTCCTTCCAATTGAATGGAAGGAACCGGACGCAAGGTATCCGGATTGGGATCGGTGTAAATCATACTGTCCCCGTCAATAAATTTAAGTGTTTGATCCGGCATCACAAATTTTGCCACCGGAACACGGCGCACAACCGCCACGGTTAACACCCTTTTGACCAGTCCCCGCTTCACCGATACATTTTTAAGCATTGGATATTTAGTAAGAATCGTATCCCGCAAAGCAACCGCATCTTTGACGGTAAACGGTTTCCCTTGATACGGTTGTGCAAGTTTTAAAATATGTTTATAAAAATCTCCGGTAATTCCGGTAACCACGACCTCTTTAGGGGTCCAATTCGTTAACGAAGAATGGGTCAATAACCGATATCCCTTCGAGAAAGCCAATCCCATCCCGACAAGTAAGGCTAAACCCATGACTAGAACAACTAAGCGTAAAAAAAAGGATGACCCTTTTTGACGGCGAACAACGCGCCTTTTTTTACCCAAGGACGCCGTTGACGGTCGATAATAGTCATACCTTTTCATGCGTGTAAACCACAAAAAAGAAATGGGCGGAAAGGGACTTGAACCCTTAAGGACTTTCGTCCATACGGTCCTGAGCCGTACGCGTCTGCCAATTCCGCCACCCGCCCAAGTAATTATATTGTAGAAAATTCCAGATTAAAAATCCAGCATTTTTTAATTCTTACCAACGTCTGTTAAAAACGAATTTTATTGCGAAAATTTTGCTCCATTTCACGGTTTAAATCCCGTTTTTTAAGGGTTTCCCGTTTATCGGCCATGTGTTTACCTTTGGCAAGGGCCACTTTTAATTTTGCCCAGCCGTCTTTAAAATATACTTCCACCGGCACTAGCGCATAACCCTTAATTTCCGCTTTTGCGGCTAATTTACGCAGTTCTTTTTTATTAAGTAAAAGTTGCCGCACCCGCGTTGGATCCGGTTCTGTCATCGAATTAAATTTATACGGCTTTACGTGCATATGATACACGTACCCTTGCCCATTTTCGATACGGACAAAACTACCTTCCAGGCTTAGTTCTTTTTGACGGATTGACTTAACTTCCGCCCCTAAAAGCACTAAACCCGCTTCGTACGTATCTTCAATAAAATAATCATGATAGGCTTTTCGATTGGTACAAACCACCAACACAGCATTCTTTTTCGTCATAGAGATATTATAGCAAACCAAACGCCCGGCCACACCAAACAGCCGGGCGTTTGAATTGTTTTTAAATTAATAAGGAGTGGAAGAAGTATAAATTTGGAGTGATTCGCAAATTTCCTTTCCTTTTCCTACCGAACCCGTACAGGCTAATGAAACACTTTTCCCGGTAGAGCCGGAGGTATATGGATTCCACAACTTATAATCAAATCTTCCGTTTGCTTCCCGGCTTGCCACAACTCCGGCACAATTTGTACCTGGAATTTTAGCATGGGTTGCTTTATTTAATTCATATTTAAAATCTTTCGATTTCAACGTGTCCCGGTTTGTGAGAGAGCCCGGCACAGAAACTACCAATTTTTTAAAACTATCCGGGCACGCAGTATTGCCTACACGTCCGGCCGCATAGGCATAAACGGCATCATTAATTGCTTTAATTGCCACCATGGCTTCCGTGGCACGGGAACGTTCCACCGAGCGCATGTATTGAGGCAAAGCCAAGGAGGATAAAACCCCCACAATTAATACAACCGTTAATAATTCAATCAAAGTAAAACCTTTGTTCATCATTTCATCTCCTTTTTTAAAATTTTAATGCAGCCACCCGGGCAGCCGCTTCCTGCGTAAGCGATAACGTATTAAATGCAGTTAAACGGAAAAATCCTTCCCCACAGTCCCCGAAACCAACCCCCGGGGTTCCTACAACTTGCGCTTCTGTTAATAGTTTATCAAAAAATGACCAAGAATCCAGTCCCTGCGGAGTTTTAAGCCAAATATAAGGTGCATTTTCCCCTCCGTAAGCCGTAATTCCGGCCGCATGCAAAGAGTCCAAAATCACCGTTGCATTTTGCTGGTATCCGGCAATTACCTGTTTAATTTGGCTTTGGCCTTGCGGCGTATACACGGCTTCAGCCGCCCGTTGCACAATATAAGGAACTCCATTAAATTTAGTAGTTTGCCGGCGCAACCATAATCCATTCAAGGAATGTGCATTTCCCTGTTCGTCGTTGACCTGTACCGCTTTAGGCACCACCGTATACGCACAGCGCGTGCCTGTAAAACCAGCCGTTTTAGAGAAAGAACGGAATTCTACCGCTACTTTTTCGGCACCGGGAATTTCATAAATAGAGTGGGGAATATCATCCTGCGTAATATACGCTTCGTAAGCAGAATCAAACAGGATAATAGATTGATGCTCTATCGCATAATCCACCCATTTTTTCAGTTGTTCTTTAGATAATGCCGTTCCCGTCGGGTTATTGGGGGAACATAAATAAATAATATCCGCATGTTCTTTGGGAAGTTGCGGTACAAAATCAGTTTCTTCGGTGCATGGCAAATAAATAATACCGCCAAAACGCCCTTGTTCAAAAATACCGCTGCGGCCCGCCATCACATTCGTATCCAAATAGACCGGATAGACCGGGTTTTGCAATGCTACTTTACAAGAAGGCGAAAACAATTCTTGAAAATTTGCCACGTCGCTTTTGGCGCCGTCACTTACGAAAATTTCGTCGGCAGACAAATCAATATCACGGGCCTGATAATCATGTTTTAAAATGGCCTCGCGTAAAAAGGCATACCCTTGTTCCGGGCCATAACCGCGAAAAGTTTCTGCGCGCCCCATTTCCTCACTAGCCCGGTGCAAGGCCTCTATTACCGCCGGGACCAACGGTTGTGAAACGTCGCCTATTCCTAAACTAATTACCTTTTTATCCGGATGGGCGGCTTTATAAGCGGCTACTTTTTTACCAATCGTAGAAAATAAATAACTGCCGGGAAGTTTTAAATAATTTTCATTCATTAAAGTCATAAAATATAATCTCCTGTAAACACGCGGCGGGCCGGACCGGTCATAAATACATGGTCTTGTTGCGGCCATGCAATATGTAAATCTCCGCCATCTAATTTGACGGTAATCTCCGGGGCCGTTTTTTTATTTAACACGCACGCTACTGCCGTTGCACACGAGCCGGTCCCACAGGCTTGTGTTATCCCGGCGCCGCGCTCCCATACGCGCATGCGGACCGTATTGTTATCTAAAATCTGCACAAATTCAACATTTGTTTTTTTGGGAAAATCAGCACAAGTTTCTAACGCAGGCCCCCAGGTTTGGACCGGGGTTTTATCCATATCGTCCACAAAAACTACAAAATGCGGATTTCCCATCGAAACGGCCGTTCCGGTGAAGAGCCTTCCCCCGGTTTCCACTTGCGTTGAAATGGCCCGTTCGTCAGGGTTGCCCGTCATGGGAATTTGCCCTCGCATTAACCGAGGGGCCCCCATGTCCACGCGCACCAGTCCGCTTTTTTCATCTACAATTTCGGTAATAATCGGGCCGGCCAACGTATCCAGCGTAATCTTTTTTTGAGTTGTAAATCCGTTTTGTAGCCAATGCAAAGCCACACAACGCGAGGCGTTGCCGCACATCTCTGCTTCACTGCCGTCGCTATTGATAATGCGCATGCGCACATCCCCTTTATCCGTCGGTAAAAGCAACACGAGTCCATCGGCCCCGATTCCGGTCCTCCGGTTACACATCTTAATAGCCAAGGATGCGGGATCTTTTACCGATAATGCGGTTTGCCCGTCCAAAAAAACAAAATCGTTTCCTAACCCATTATATTTGGTAAATTTCATGAAATTATTTTATAAAATTTTGCTACCATATTTTAAATAAGTTTTAGGAGAATTAAAATGGAATTAGACCGTGTGATTAAAGAACGGCGCAGTATCCGCAAATTTTTAGATAAACCCGTAGAGCGTGAAAAAATCAACGCTTGCTTGGAAGCGGCGCGGCTTGCGCCGTCAGCGTGCAATTCGCAACCGTGGCATTACATTGTGATCGATGATCCGCAACTCAAAGCGGATTTTTGCCAAGAAGCGTTTGGCGGTGTATATAAGATGAGTGCGTGGGTTGAAAAAGCACCCGTGATTGTGGCGGTCGTTTCTGACCGGGGAAATTTTACCAGTCGGATTGGAAATTTCTTTAGAAGTACGGAATTTTTCCTGGTGGACCAGGGGATTTCCGGTGAACACTTTGTCTTGCGCGCGCACGATTTGGGATTAGGTACCTGTTGGATTGGGTGGTTAGATTCCAAAAAAGCGGGGAAGTTTTTCAATCTGCCTTCCGGTAAAAAAATAGAACATTTGTTTGCGGTTGGTTATCCGGCTGAAAATCCGGCTCCGCGCCCGCGTGCCAAACTGGAAGAGATTGTCAGTTATAATAAGTTTTAAAAAGTCCCGGTTCTTATGCCGGGACTTTTTTTATTTTTCAAATTTTTCCACAAACCACTTAATAACCCACTCGGGTTTATAGTCAATGATTTTCCGATTATGCGGAGTGTAACTTTCCGGCGGGGCAAAAATTTGTTTTTCGCGCGGCAAGAGCGGATAGAGATAATCCGTTACCACTTCAATATTAGGATACCACAAATTATGTACTTTTTTATCAATCCAATGCTGCAATCCCAAATTGGGTAAATTAAGCCCGGCTGAGGCCGCCCAAAAAACCGAATTAACCGCAATGACGTACAACGGAAATTCTTGCTTAAGCAGGGAAAGTAAATGCCACGTTTGATTAATCGTAAATTTTTTAATATCAATTTCCAAATAATCCGCGTTTTCCGTCGGACCGCCCTTGGTTACGCTCATCACATAGTAGCCCCTTGCAATTAACCCCTCCGCTAATTCACGCATCTGCGGATACACATAATTGGATCCGCGGGAATCCAGTTGCAAAAACACGATGCCTTTTTTTCCATTGGCTTTTTCTTGCACCTGTTGTAAATGCTCCGCCACTACGGGAGCCGGTTCTTGCGGAAAATACATCACCGGACGGGGCGGCTTTTGCGGGACAGGCAGGCCAAATGTTTCAAACACACTGCTTACACGGTGCGAAATTTGCAAACCATATTCATAATATACAGGTATCGCCAGGAAACCTTCGGGGATTTGGGAAAGGGCTTCTTCGTAATCGTAATTTTTCCAAATGAGCGGATGACGGGAGCCGTTAAAATAAAAAATTTTATCAAAGTGAGGGTTTTCGGAAAGCAATTTTCCTACTAGCGGTGAATTATTGCGGTCAAACTGTGCGCCCACATATCCGTAAAAAGGGATATGGGGAAATTTCTTCTTTAGTTCCCCCCATACCGGAGTGGTATATAGGTAATCGCCAATTCCCATAAAAAAGATAAAGGCAAAACCTTTGACGTGTGGATTGGTTTTCAAAGCATTTTGCAAATTATAAAATACGTGTTCGTGGCGGTAAAGCGGACGTGCGATATGATACCAATTTTTATCCATAGGTTGTGATTCGCTATCCGTATCCGTTGGATACTGATCAAATTGGTACCAAACCGGAGTTGGTTGATGCCCCCACCCCAGTATTTTATGTCCGGCATAACGTAATGCTTCGTAAGCGACACAAAGCGGACGGTGCTTGCGTAAAAAAGTTTGAAAACGGTTCATATATATCAGTATAGCAAAAACACGCCGCATACTAAATGCGGCGTGTTGCGAAGAAATGTAAATTTATTTATCCAAATCTACTAATTGGTATTCGCCCGTTCCCATTCCCAATTCCTTCATATAGGAAAGTTGGCGCAATCCTTCGCGCGATGTAATCCGTTCATGCAAGTCATGTTTTTCTTCTTCAGGCAGTGCTTCTACCTGATCAATCGAAGCCTGATCAACAGCCACTAAATCGGTAGATGCCAAAATGCCGATGTCACGTGCTTTAGGTTCCGCAGCCGCTGTTCCGGCACAATCGCAATCTACCGACATATTACGAAGTACATTGATATAAACAATATGCGGTGCAAAATGGTCCACCGTCGCTTTTGCCGATTCTGCCATATTTTCCTGAAACCGTGCCCCGGTAGTTTCCCACATGTTTCCTTCATGGGAACCATGGAGCATAGCCTTGCCGATTTTACCATCCGCAATCCCGATAGCGATATTTTTCATACTGCCGCCGTAGCCGCCCATGGCATGTCCTTTAAAGTGAGTAAGCACCACTAAAGAATCATAGTTAACAATATGGCTGCCCATAGACATTTCTTTAAAATGATGACCGCCTTTTACCGGTAGCAGAACGGTTCCTTCTTCATCTAAAATATCCACATCAGCAAATTCGGTCCAGCCGTTAATTTTTAAAGTTTCGCGGTGTTTTTCCGTGGTGTCCCGACCGCCGGCATAAAGAGTGTTCGTTTCCACCAACCGGCTATTGGGGATATGCTCTAAAAGTGCTTTAACCATGGGACGCGGCAAAATGTTCGGGCCATGCGGCTCGCCGGTATGCAATTTAATAGCCACTTTTCCTTCAATGTTCTGGTTAATTTTATCGTAAATCTTTACGAGGCCTTCCGGGCTGATGTCCCGGGTAAAATACACTACCGGTTTAACAGGTTGTTCTTCTGGTGTAACGGGCTCCGTGGGAGCCGGTATTTGCGAAGTGTTATTCGGTTGGTTGCAAGCCGTGCCTAACAAAACGGCCGCTAACAAAAATCCTACTGTTTTTTTCATACATACTCCTTTGATAAAGATAATTTATTATATCAGTTGGAGCAAACTCTAAGTCAAGCAGACTTTTTCGTTTGCGCAAAAAAGGCCAAAGTTCTATAATATAAAGGTCCGGGATTTCCCGGGTTTTGTGCGCGCGCCCAAAGCGCATGGCACAATATCGTTTTAAATTACACAAGGAGACTTTCTACTATGGCTAAATTAGTTGCTATGGACGGCAACGGAGCAGTATCCCATGTCGCTCATGCTACCAACGAAGTAATCGCTATTTATCCGATTACCCCGTCCTCCACAATGGGCGAAATCTGCGACGCTAAAAGCGCCAAAGGTGAAACCAACATTTGGGGCAATGTTCCTTCCGTAAGCGAACTTCAATCCGAAGGCGGTGCCTCCGGTGCTGTACACGGCTCGCTCGTAGCCGGTGCCCTTACCACCACATTTACGGCTTCTCAAGGTTTACTCTTGATGATTCCGAACATGTACAAAATTGCGGGTGAATTAACACCTACCGTTTTCCATGTATCTGCCCGCGCCATTGCCACCACGGCTTTGTCTATTTTCGGAGACCATTCCGACGTAATGGCCGTACGCCAAACCGGCTGGGCCATGCTTTGCTCCGATAACCCACAAGAAGCCATGGATATGGCCTTGGTAGCCCAAGCCTCCACCTTGCGCGCCCGCGTGCCGTTTGTGCACTTCTTTGACGGTTTCCGCACCAGCCACGAACTTAACATGGTTGAACCGCTCACCAAAGAACAAATGAAGGAAATGATTAACGACGAACTCGTCGCTGCGCACAAATCCCGCGGTTTAAACCCGGAACACCCCACCGTGCGCGGTACTGCCGCCAACCCGGACGTGTACTTCCAAGCGCGCGAAGCTGTCAACAAATTTTATAATGCTGTTCCCGGTATCGTAAAAGAAGAAATGGCCAAGTTGGAAAAATTAACCGGTCGCCATTATGATTTGTTCCAATATATCGGGGATGCCGATGCCGAACGCTTAGTAGTCATCATGGGTTCCGGCGCGGACGTAGCCCAAAACGCCGTAGAAGCTATGAAAGGCGAAAAAGTGGGCGTACTCAAAGTAAAATTATTCCGTCCGTTCAGCATTGCCGACTTTATTAAAGTAATCCCGAACACCATTAAAAAAGTAGCCGTGTTGGACCGCACCAAAGAACCCGGTTCTTTGGGCGAACCGCTCTTCCAAGATGTATGCGCGGCTTTCTTAACAGCCGAAGCCAAAGCCAAATTTGCCGCCACCCCGCTTATTATCGGCGGACGCTACGGTATCGGCTCTAAAGACTTTACCCCCTCCGATATCAAAGCCGTATTTGATAACTTAGCCGCTAAAGAACCGGTGAAAGATTTTGTAGTCGGCATCAATGACGACCTGACCCATAAATCTCTCCCGGCCACTACCTTAGCGCGCAAAGCCAATAGCGATATTTTCGCCGCGTTGTTCTACGGTCTCGGTTCTGACGGTACCGTCGGTGCGAACAAAAACACGATGAAAATCATCAGCGCCAACGGGTTCTTTGCCCAAGGGTACTTCGTCTATGACTCCAAGAAATCCGGTTCTATGACGACTTCCCACATCCGCTTCGGCAAAAACTATATCCGCGCTCCGTACCTCATCCAAGAAGCAGACTTTATCGGCGTACACATGTTTGACTTCTTAGATAAATACGACGTGCTCGGTAAAGCCAAAAAAGGCGCCACCATCCTTATCAACGCGCCGTACAGTGCCGACGAAGTATGGAACCATTTAACCGCGGAAGTACAACAACTCATCATTGACCGCCAACTCAAGGTCTATGTAATTGACGCTTCCGAAATTGCTTTAAAAACCGGTATGGGCAGCCGCACCAACACGATTATGCAAACCGCTTTCTTCGGTATTGCGGGCGTAATCCCGGCCGAAAAAGCCATTGAAGATATTAAACACGCCATTGAAAAAACGTATTCCAAGAAAGGGGAAGAAGTCGTTCAGAAGAACTACAAAGCCGTAGATGCCGCTTTAGCGGGTCTGCACGAAGTAAAATATCCGGCCAAAGTTTCCTCCACCTTGCACACCAAAGCCCCGGTACCGGCTACGGCTCCGGCCTTTGTCAAAGACGTGTTAGGCGAAATGATTGCCGGCCGCGGGGACGCGTTACCGACCTCTGCCATGCCGGAAGGCGGCGTATATCCGACGGGTACCACCCAATACGAAAAACGCAATATTGCCATCATGGTTCCGCAATGGGATCCGAACACGTGTATCCAATGCGGTTTCTGCTCTATGGTCTGCCCGCACGCGGCTATCCGCATTAAAGCCTACGACGCTGATGCGTTAGCCAAAGCCCCGAAAACCTTTAAATCCGCTGACGGCAAAGCCGACTTGGCCGGTAAAAAATTTACCGTTCAAGTAGCGGTGGAAGACTGCACCGGCTGCGGCGCGTGTGTATTTAACTGCCCGGCTAAAAACAAAGAAAACCCGGACAAAAAAGCCCTTAGCATGGTACACCAACTTTCCGTACGCGAAAATGAAATTGACAACTATGCTTTCTTCTTGGGCCTCAAACAAGCCGACGTAAAAACAAAGAAAGAAACCGTCAAAGGTTCCCAAATGAAACAACCGTTATTTGAGTTCTCCGGTGCTTGCGCCGGCTGCGGTGAAACTCCGTACGTAAAACTCTTAACGCAATTATTTGGCGACCGCTTGGCCGTTGCCAACGCCACGGGTTGTTCGTCCATTTACGGCGGCAACTTGCCGACTACGCCTTATTGCAAACGCGAAGACGGTAAAGGGCCGGCCTGGGCTAACTCCTTGTTTGAAGACAACGCCGAATTTGGTTTAGGTTTACGCTTAGCGTTTGACCAATTAAATAAAGACGCCAAAGCGTTACTCGTACAAGCAAAAGAAGACGAAAACTTCAAAGCGCACACGGCTTTAATTGACGCCATTTTAAACGCCGACCAAACCACGGACGCTGGTGTAGAAGAACAACGCGCCCGCATTGCCGAGCTCAAAGGCATCTTGGAAAAAGGAGCCAAAGCCGGTTGCGAAACCTGCAAACGTCTGTTAAGCTTGGCCGACTACCTGATCCGCAAATCGGTGTGGATCTTGGGTGGTGACGGCTGGGCCTATGATATTGGTTACGGCGGTTTGGACCATGTGTTAGCCTCCGGTAAAAACATCAAAATCTTGGTGCTTGATACCGAAGTGTACTCCAACACCGGCGGACAAATGTCCAAAGCCACGCCGCTGGGTGCCAAAGCCTTGTTCGCCGCCGGCGGCAAAACCATGCCGAAGAAAGACCTCGGTATGATTGCCATGACCTACGGCAACATTTATGTAGCGCAAGTAGCCATGGGTGCCAACATGAACCAGACCATCCAAGCCTTGGCGGAAGCCGATGCTTACGACGGTCCGGCACTCGTAATTGCCTACTCGCACTGTATTGCTCACGGGATTGATATGTCCAAAGGTATGGGCGAAGCCAAACGTGCCGTACAAGCCGGCCGCTGGATCCTATACCGCTTCAACCCGGAAGCCCGCTACGAAGGCAAAAACCCGCTCCATGTGGATTCTCCGCTCGGCGCGCCGACCTTGCCTCTGGCCGACTATATGAGTGGTGAAAACCGCTTCAAAGGCTTAATGCGCGACAATCCGGAACTTGCTAAAGAGCTCATTAAACGTGCCGAAGCCGAATATGCGTGGAGACGCGATTTGTACAAACAACTCGCGGCCATTCAACCCGGCGAGAAAGTGATTAAATAGTGCTCTTGCCGCACAGGCAAATAAATGCCCGGATAACAATTAGAGAGGCACCTTGTTAAAACTGGGTGCCTCTCTTTTGCCAAATATCCCGAACTTAATAAACAAAAACCAGAAAGTCTTATAAAGTCCCCATCACACTAATCATTGTGACAACGAATAAATATGTGCATAAGTACCTTCGCCACCATACACTTGTTTACCTCCAAAAATTTTGATGCAATAATCGCCTCGTTCGCTCGCCAAAGCAACTCCATGATTATTTCTCTCTAAACAAACAATTTCTTTTTTGGGAACCTCCCCGTATACATGATGTTCATATATTCCAAAACCGCTACCCCGATATGCCCCGTCTAAACGACCAATTTCCACTCCATTTACCGAATTACTTTGAATGAGTTGTAAAGACCATTCCTGATTTGAAATTGTATCCGCCACCTGTGGAAAATATGTATTCCACGGCGTATTTCCTGGAAACGGAAAAGAAACCGACAATTCTTCCAATGACCTCGGCCACTCCCCATGTTCCATTTGATACATCTGCGCCGCTTGATAAACTGCTTTCAACAAAATAATTCCTTGTGTAGCGCGTGATTTTTCCACCACTTTTTGATATTGCGGTAAAGCCACACTTGCTAAGATACCAATAATTAACACCACTACCAGCAGTTCTATTAAGGTAAAACCGCTTAAATTTTGATTTGTATTCATGGGATGTATCCCTCCTTTTATATTCACTACAAATCAAAATTTATCAAAAAAAAAAACCTGTCAACCGTTTTTACGTTTGACAGGATTTTTTATCTAATAACCTATGAACTAACCTTCCGTTAAATACTGCTCACTATGTGTCCAATAATAATATAAACTATACAAAGCAATCACTACACTAAAAACACCTAAGCAAATAAATAAGTCTCCAATGAGCGTGTCGTAATTTAATAAATGAAGTCCTTTTAAAATTCGGTGCCAATCGTGTGCATCCGTGCAAATTCCGCCGGATATATTGGTTACCATATCTGAAGAAGTAAGTTTCAAAGCACAAGCACTTGCATCAGCGGCATAAATACCAGCCGCGTATAAAGTAGTTCCCAACCAATACCAAAGAAGCGGCAAAAGCCACCGGCCGCCATTAAGCTGTAAACTAAGTAATATCAACCCCACGGGAAGCAAAGTTTCGGCTCCGTTTCCCATAGCCGCCATCCATAAATCTCCTACAGCAGGGCACGCGGACGAGCAAATACGCCAACCGATTTGGCCTATTAAATTATGCCCTAACATTTCGTGCGTAAGATAATTGGGAAGATATACGAAAATATTATCTAGGATACTTTTCATCAGCGGGCTATCCCAATGTATAAAACCCCATATTCCTAAGCCTATTACAAAAAGCAGACTCCAGAACCCCCATTGGAAATAAAGGGGGCTTTGATGATAGGGATCTAACCAATTAAAAAACTTTTTCATGGAATTATTATACTACTTTTTTTATCGTGTTTTTTTTGTTAGAATAAACGTCGGGAGTTCCTATGAAAAAACTATTTATTTTCGGTGTCATTGTTTTGGTAAGTTGGCTAAGCATCACTTATTTTATCCTGAACCGGGAAGAAAAAGGGCGCCAATTAGTTACGGATGCTTATTATGGTGATTTATTAGCGGTTAAAAGTGATGTGGAAGAAGGAGCCCCGCTAGATTTCGAATTTTATTTTCAAGATGACAAACGACAATACAACGGCATATGGTTTAATGCCTTACATGCGGCTGCTTCCGGCGGGAACGAAGATATTATTAACTTTTTATTGGAACAAGGCTTTAATATCAATACCCAAACACCAAATGGCTGGACGCCTTTGTTTATCGCGGCTAGAGACGGGCAAGCCGAGGCCGCCAAACTGCTGATTTTCCGGGGAGCAAATTTAAATATACAAACAGATCAAGGGGCTACCCCTTTGTTGATGGTACTGACACAACCTTTTGAAAATGAAAAAGCACGTACCGATTTGTTGTGGTATCTACTGCGGCGCGGAGCAGATGCCAATCTGCCTGATTTTAACGGTTTCCCGCCAATTTATTATGCCGTGTTATCCCAAAAACCGGAACTGGTAGAAGCACTCCTGGAATATGATGCAATACCGCCTAGGCCGATGTTAGAACAACTTTTTTCTTTCTTGGAAAAACAATCTGCTTTGCCAGCAAAAAAAATAACCGCCCTTCTCAAAAAGCGGTTATCTGAAAAGTAAATCAATTCTTTCTAAGGCATAATGAACGTTTTAGTATATATGTAGCGGTTGGGTTTAATTTGCTGGCGGCGAACAATCTTAAAAACCAGTTCATCCCCCCTGAACACCTCATCATCTTCAAAAGCCAACTCTGCGTGTGCGTCCGAGTAAGGATGCGGAAATTTTTGGATATTTTTTGTCCATACTTCTTGTCCATTACGCTTTAACGTAATTTCCGACACGCGTTCATTATCTTGAAGGGAGGTTACTTGAAATCCGCGCACGTATAATCTCCGGGCAGGAACTTTTACCGACGGATTATAGTGTGCATCCAGCAAATAGGGAACTGCTACCGACAAATTCACTCCGCTTCCGCGGCTTAAATGCGGATTATCTAAATCCAACAAATGTCCGTTATGCAAACCGACCACCTGCCATTGCTGCGTTCCCGGAATACGCTGTACAATAGGGGACCCACACTGTCCATTCCCTGTTACCGGGTTTTCCCACGTAGACCCATTAATATGATAGGGGCCATATAAATTAATTCCTTCGGCATTTGTAAATTCACGCTGTACCGGTAAAAAATCATTCATAGAATAATTTCCGGTCGTGTACCCTACGGAATAGGCAGGGGCATTTAAATCCGGCTCGCCCAATTCTAAAGGTTCCATTCCTTCCGGAATATCTTCCGGTTTAATAGGGGCTAAAGAAAGATCCGGCTCGTGCCAACCGGAAGTACCGTTTACTTCTACCTTAACTACCACCTCTTTTTCCTGGCCATCCCGTCCGCGAAAACGAACGACCCGTGTGTGGCCGGCTTCGCCCATAACATGATAGGCACTGGCAACCCACGTTCGTCCATAAGCAGAAAGTAAAAAGCCGGAAGCATAGGTCGGTAAATTTTCCTGCAAAACGCCCTCCGTATACCGAGGAAGAGAAATTTGCACAATACTGCGTTGCATACGAGGCAACAAAGAAGCAGGTGCTTTAAAATTTACACGGGCCTGACGGAAAATTTGACGTGTTACCTCTGTACTGACTTTGGGTAAATCTGCCGGAGCCCCTTTAATTAAAAAAGCAACACTCTTCGAAAGGTTTTGAGCATCCGCCGGAACAAACACCCATACAAATAAACTCAACAGAATGAGAAAATGTTTCATATATAATTAGTTTACCCTTTCATGCCCCCCAGAACAAGGGTCCAAAGGCCCATATCAGTACTAGGTCTAAATGGTGCAATAACCCATCCCCCCGCATAGCTGGGGCTTTTCACAGGCGGGTAAAACCGAAGCAAAGCGGAGTCCTGAAAATGTCTTTATTCAGGACCTATTTCCCCTAAGGGCTAAAAACCCTTCTTAACTGCCTGCCTCGCGTGACTTTCCACGCTCTGTCCTTGCTGTTTTGTTGTTTATAAATAAAATGTCATTCCAAACTTGATTTGGAATCTTCCACGCTTGTCGTTTTAAACGGCAACAATCACAAACTGCGTTGAAGATCCTGAATCAAGTTCAGGATGACTTTCTGATTTATCTTAACAACCTGTTCATCAGTAAAACCTTAACAGAAACCCAGCGCGGGGTTTTCAAGCATAAAAAGCCCCGCTTTACACTTGAAAGCGGGGCTTTGTCATGTTCAAAAAATACTTAGTTAGCAACCTGTGATAAAACATCCCGGTTAAATGCATCCAATTCATCCGCCGGTTCACTGACAAACCAATGATTATATGCTTCTGGCAAATGATCGGCAATATAGGACCCCAACACAATGGTTTTATCTTCGGCCCAACCTACCTGAATCGGTTTTTGCATTTCTTTAGCCAACATTTTAACTAATTCCGGATTTTTGGCTTCAAAAGCACGGTCAATATCTTCATTAGCGGCAAAATCATAAGCAAACCCTTCATAAAAACCAACCAAATGTTGCATATGCATCAATGCGTTTTCTTCTTTTTGCTCTGCAAAATATTTACGAAGGTTATTTATTGATTCTAATGCTTTCTTAACTGCCGCCTTCTCTTCGGGCGTTGTCTGGACTTTAGATATGTTTACATTGCGTGTAATTTTCATCTCCAGCCGTTTTTGTTGGTCGCTATTCACTTGGGCCAATACACAGGGCGCTGCAACTGCCAGCACGAGAATCATCATCCAAATTTTTTTCATATTCTTTCTCCTTAGGTTAATTTAGTTTTCCTTCTTACTTATAATATATCCGTTCTTTTACTATAAAACAAGGGCCTTTGGACCTAGAATGTCCTTAGGCCTTAGGCCTAGATTAATAGGCAAATTCGCCTTTTTCGTAGACGGTCACTTCCGTCCCGTTTTTCAATTTCGCCCTGACACGTTTATTTTCGGTATTAATCAAATCCCAATGCAAAGACGATTCATTAAAACCAAGCGATTTTTTTGCATCTTTGGTTAGTTCCGTTTGCGGCCCGTTATAGGTATCAGCATAACTGGCCCCTACGGCCACGTGACAATTACCATACTTGCCGCCAAAGTTTTCATCAAATAAAATGTCGGCCATGAATTTGTTAATTTTAGAAAAGCGCCGATCTGTTAGGGAAAATTCCCCAATTTGAGCAGCGCCCCGGTCCATGGCTAACATTTTGCGTACAAATTCTGCCCCCTGTTGGGCATCTGCTTTAATCGCACGTCCATTCTTAAATTCCAAACGCACTCCTTTCACATAATTACCGCTCCGGTACGAGGATAGATCTGCGAAATAAACCCCTTTCGTTCCTCGCCAGTCGGGGGAAGTGAAAATTTCAAAAGACGGCACATTACATCCGCCACCGGCAATAAATTTGCGTTTTTCACCCAATAATACGGTAAAATCCATATGGGCGGATTCAATATGTAACGTTTCAATCGGTAAAGAAGAAAGCCATGCCCCAATTTCATTAATTTGTTGCGTAACTTCTTGCCATTTTTTGACAGGATTCTTTTCATTTAAAAAGCACGCCCGCGCAATTTGATGGGCATACTCTTTGGGAGAAAGCCCTGCCCGCTTGGCCAGTTCTTCCGTAGGATAATTACACAACGTCCAGGAAAATAAACCCTTCTGTTCCCGTATATCTAAAATTTCACGCACCGGCTTACGGGCAACGGCACTTTTCCCGATTCGGACCGGATCAATTTGTTTGAGATAAGTTAAATCTTGCGGCGCATGCAACGCAATCAGGCCATTAATTCCCCCTTGAAATTCTTTTTCTCCGGGAGCCAAAAAAGCCAATTGTTTATTGTCGGCCAATTCAAAAAATTTTTTAGAAAATTCTTCCGGAGATTGAATACGAAGAATCGGGTGCAGACGTTCTTCCAATAATTTTTGATAAATTTGTTCGGCAAGCGGTAAGGCGGCAATATCCGTCCGTAACAACACGCTATCGTATTTTTTAAACTTTCCATTCCGCCGCGCTGCTTTCAGGGCCCATACCATTACATTGGCATATTTTTCTAATTGTAGTTTTGTAAACATTTTGTCTTTCTCTCCTCTTATAATGTTATAATACAAAATAAAGAGGAAAACGTTAAATTTATGAAAAAATTTTTATTTGCAATTTTATGCGTTGCTTTTTTTACTCCGGCATGGGCAGATGTCTCCCCAAAACCGGAAATGGAATTTTCGTTTATTTACGAAACTTCTAACAAACCACTCATTGATCCCGCCCATAGCGAGCAAGTCCAATGTACGGATAACCAATGTTTAGAAAGCAAACCGTTGGGGCATTACGGAATCCAAAAACTCTATTGTTCGGCTGGGAACTGTTTTTCAGTGGCTTACGAATATACCGATTACCAAAAACTGATTATTTCGTTCGCAGACGGTTCCGTGCGGGAAAGTAATATTTTTATTGCTCCGCGCAAGTTGCGCGCACGTTTTAATGTGCACGTCTATGATAAAGCATTAACCGTTGAACCTACCGATATTACCCCCGATGCTAGTGGTTGGACCCGCTTGGATGCGTGGGTTTCGCTATTTATTATTTTAATTCTCGAACTGCTCGCTGCGGCAGCCTATGCCATTTATACGAAAAAAAGTTTTCGGATTTTGTATAGTGTGGCGTTAGCCAATTTAATCACTACCGGTATTTCCTGGTTTTATTTAGCGTGGTATGTACCAGAAAGCATGTTGCTCTGGCTATTCTGTTTGATTGCGGAAACGTTGATCATTCGCTATATGAACTTAAAAAGGATGTCACTCTCCCAATCCTTCATGCTTAGTTTAGCCATGAACGTAACCAGCTATTCCTTGGGCATGATGTTATCTTTTGTATTAGCGCCCGTACTTTTCTAGAAGATAGATTCTTTAAACCGTGGACATAGATTTAATCCCCTGCGTGTAGCCCAGCAGGGGATATCATTTTTCCCCCACAGGAGAACCATATTTTTCCTGATAAAATTAGTACAGAAAAAATATTAAAAGATAAGTAGCGAAACTGCCATCACTGCCATTCCGCCCACAACTCCCCAAATGACACGGTGTCCTTCCCCATATTCGTGTGCAGTAGGTAATAGTTCATCCAAAGCAATATACACCATAATCCCGGCAACCAAAGCAAAAAGGATCCCAAATACACTTTCATGTAAAAAATGACGCAGTACCACAAAACCTGCCAATGCCCCCACCGGTTCTGCCAAACCGGATAACGCACTATACGCAAAAGCCTTGAGCCGGTTATTAGTGGCATGATATACCGGCAATGCAACGGCTATACCTTCCGGAATATTGTGTATACCCACCGCTACCGCCACCGAAATTCCTAATGAGGGTTCTTGTAAGGTAGCCATAAAAGTGGCTAGTCCCTCCGGAAAATTATGAATGGCTAAGGCCCAAGCCGTAAATAAACCTAAATGTTTTAATTTAGTCTGCGGATCCAGGGTGTGTGTTTCCACATGGTGCGACGGAAGCAGGGTGTCAATCAGCCAGGCGGTAACTATCCCGCCAAAAAAAATACCCGTTACTAATCCGTTACCGCCAGAACCATATATTTTTTGTAATGAATCCGTGGCTTGCGGAAGTAGTTCCATAAAAGACACATAAATCATTACCCCCGCTGAAAAACCTAACCCTAACGATAATAGGGTCAAATTTTGTTTTTTAATCACAAAGGCTAGCGCGCCGCCAATCATAGTAGCAGCACCGGCTAAAAAACTGAGCAGTAATGCGATTTGCAAGGAAGATTCCATGCACTTATTATAACAAAATCCATTTGTTTCTCTTTCCCAAAAACAGATTAAATAAAACAATTGGTATAATATCAATATGGATGCCCCTTTTTCTCCCATTTTAACAGATGAATTTAAAGATGCGCTTGCCTTACTGGAAAACAAACCCCTTGTCCGTCCCTTAATTTTTATTACCGGTCGTGCCGGTACCGGCAAAACCACGCTACTCAAATACTTTGCCACGCACACGGCTCAAAATACCGTAGTTTTAGCCACTACCGGATTGGCCGCAATTCATGTACACGGACAAACCGTTCATTCGTTTTTTCATTTAAAACCGGGTAATTTATTAGACTTGAGCAATTTGAAACGTTTACCCCGCCGCACCGTGGATGCAATTGATACCATCATTATTGACGAAGCCTCCATGCTAAGGGCGGATTTATTGGATGCAATAGACTATATTTTGCAGATTTCCACGCATACTGACGAGCCTTTCGGCGGAAAACAAATTATTTTATTTGGTGATTTATTCCAACTCCCCCCGGTGGAAGAACCGTCTTCTGGCGGACTTTTTGACCTGTTTCAACAAACGTATGCAAGTCCCTATTTTTTTGATGCACAAGTTTTAAAACGTATCCCTTTGGAAGTGTTTGAACTGAAACGCATTTTCCGGCAAAAGGCAGATCCTGATTTTGCACATCTATTGAATTTAATCCGGGAAGGAAAAGTTTCACAACCGCAATTGGATGCCCTTCTAAACACCCATATTACGTTTGATTTACCCGAACAATTTGAAAACTGCATCATTTTAGCCCCTACCAATCGGGAAGCCTCCCAACGGAATCTGCATTATTTATCCCAACTTCCCGGCGAAGAATATATATACAATGCAGAAATAAGCGAAGGTTTTAAACAAAAAAATACCCCTGCGGAACCTTCTTTACGTCTCAAAAAAGGGGCAAAAATTATGATGCTTATGAATGATGATAACTGGGTAAACGGGGATATTGGCACCGTGTATGACTTAGGACCGGACTTTATTAAAGTAGAATTAAAAGGATGCATCTACCAAGTTGAACCACAAGTATGGGAAGATGTCCGCTATGAAGTAAACGCACTTACCCAAAAGTTGGAACCGCGCGTACAAGGATTTTTTAAACAATACCCACTCAAATTGGCTTGGGCGATTACCATCCATAAATCACAAGGACTCACTTTTGATAATATTTATTTGGATATGGGCCGCGGCGCTTTTGCCACCGGTCAAACGTATGTCGCACTCAGCCGCTGCCGCACACTGGCAGGAGTCCATTTGAAGAAGGATATTTTTGTTAAAGATGTTCTATGTGATAAACGCGTGCAACGTTTTTTTGAACAAGTACGCGGAAGTTCTTCTTGATAAAATTGTATAATAGAGACGTAAGTTATTTCCCACTAAAACGGGATATTAGGAGAAAAAATGAAAAAATATTCTGCTGAATTGTTAGGAACTTTTGTCCTGACCTTATTCGGTTGCGGTTCTGCTGCAATCGCCGGAGCCACCTTAGGCACCTTAGGAATTGCCTTTGCGTTTGGTCTCTCTATTGTTGCAATGGCTTATGCTATTGGAAATGTATCCGGATGCCACATCAATCCGGCGGTTTCCTTAGGCGTATTTTTAAGTGGAAAAATGAGCGGTAAAGATTTTTTCGGCTACGTTGTTGCCCAATTTGTAGGGGCTATTTTGGCTGCCTTCACTTTAGCCACCATTATCAATGCTTCCAATTTAGGCGGAATTGCCGCAACCGGTTTAGGGGCTAATGGTTATGGGGCTGCTTCTGCGGTCGGTTTATCTGCTTGTGCGGCTTTTGCGGTAGAAGTTATTTTAACCGCTGTGTTTGTTTGGACCATTTTAGGTGTAACGGACGGTGAAAAAACCAGTGCGATCGCCGGGCTTGTAATCGGCTTAACATTGACTTTTGTGCATATTATGGGCATTCCGTTAACGGGTACTTCCGTGAACCCGGCCCGCAGTTTTGGACCGGCCCTCGTTTTGGGTGGGCAAGCCTTGTGCCAAGTTTGGTTGTTTATTGTCGCTCCGTTAGTGGGTGCCACAGTAGCCGCCATTCTTTGGAAAGTATTCAAAAAATAACTACTAAAATTGATAAGGAATCCCCCGGTTAAACCGGGGGATTTCTTATTTTAATTATTGACTACACATTCATAAGCACCCACTGCCTGATATCTTGGATAAACGCATGCAGTCACCGTATCCCATCCCTGGCTGTGACATCCATGCTGCGGATCTGCTGTCCATCGAAATGCATAGTTTTGAGCCCTAGATTTATTTCTACATCCACCAGGGCATGTTGCTTGGAATGAACAGCAATTGTTTCCGGTTCCTGTATAGCCGCCCATCCAAACACTATAATGTGCAGAACGCGGCACAGGTGTACACTCTCCAGCATCGTTAACACCCATCTCCGGAATATATTGAATTGCTACCGTCTTTGCTGCATCGAGGCTTTGTTGGATATAACATTTTATGGAACATGTGTCCGTTGTCGCATCACAGTTGCGGCAAATATTGTCCGGGTTCTCATCACATGCCCACATGTTTCGTTCAGTTCCGGTATAATCAAATGCACAACCATCGTTGTTGGTTACTTTGAAATCCTCATATAAAGTATATCCCCCACCCTGGTCAGCAACTAATTCTATTGAAATTTGCGACGGTACAAACTTAGCTTTACAATCTTTAGTTTCAGAATCGTAATAGTAATTGTCACCTTCTACTTCCTTACAAGGAAGACAGCGACCTAACGAATATACCGTTCCCTCCGGGCACGCAAAACAACAACGTTCCCCAAACTCTGCCCAGGTAGCATCTTTAGAAAGGAAAATACTCTCTGCCTGTTCAGAAGGTAAAAAATGTTCCCCGCTAGGGCAATAATCATCAAAATCAAAATCACTCGAACTTCCTTCCGGATTATCCTCTATAAATCTGAGTTCTCCCCAGTCTACGCAGTTTCGCATTTGATCCGCAGGAACACATCCACTAGTATCCCACGAGGTCCATTCCCATTGGCCTATGGCATTACAAAATTGGCTACGCGATTTAGCACCTACCCCTTCATTTTCTTCACAGGGAGCAGTTTCCTCCTGTGCCGCCTGACATGCTCCGTTCCAGTCCCCATATACCCAGGATCCGTTTTCGCAGGTTGCAGTGCGGGTTTGCTGCCCGCAACCTGTATCACAAGGACGGCTGGTTTCAGCCTCCTCACTACAGGTTACCGGTTCCACAGGTGTTGGGATAAGGGCTGCACATGCGGTGGCTTGTTGATAATCCGCTTGCTGCACTAAATCATTACACGTGGGATAATCTTTATTCAGTTTTCCGCAATCCGCCCCTTCACAACATACACGTCCGTCCGCATACGACGGCATCTTTAACTCATACGACATCCCTTTACTGCTTGCCAACATCCCCGTACTTTCTAAACGGTATCTGTAATTCTTCGTCTCCGTCTGCGGCAATACTTCCGCCGTTACTAACTTATTAATATTCCCTATGTACGGTTTATCTAACGCACATCTGCGTTCCTGTTCCGTACGTACCGCGGCCATTACTTCTTCCGCTTCCGTCGTCTTGCGCGTTTCTATCACTTTGTTAAACTTTGGCAGTACCACTGCCGCT
>CADBIY010000006.1 GCA_902794895.1 Candidatus Avelusimicrobium vaccinum
TTAATAACGGCTGGTTAGAAAAAATACTAGATTATTTATTCCATACCCTAGACGGAGCCTCTCTTTCTGCGGTGATCGGCCTGTGCTTACTTAGTTACGCAGGCAAAAGATTAGATGAAACCGCCAACAAATACACGTTGCTCCCTTATGCTTTTTCCAAACTTATGATGTGGCTGGCGTATGTTGTCGTGTGGGGAATCGGGCTACGCTGGGGCGGTTGGTGGGGTTGGGATCATCCCACGTTTATGCTGCTGGCCAACCTGATCGTTTTTGGTTTTTTTGCCGCGCGGTTGTTTTTGGCCGTGCGCACCCAAAACATGACTTCCTTCCGCCGAAACGCCATTTTAGCGGAAATCTACATCTTTATTTTATTTGCCAGCAATATGGGAAGTTTATTTTTATCCGGCATTGGGTTTATTGTGGGCGGACTGGCCATTTTGGGGATGATTTTCCTGTTCAAACGGACCTCCCGCTATATTAAAAACATGGAGATTTTTAAATGAAAACGAAAATTTTAGCTATCAGTTTTGCACTTCCCTTTATTTGCTTACTTTTATGGACGCTTGATTTGGCTTGGCAACGCAGCCACGGGCAGGAAGTAACCGTGACCGTGATGGGCTACGACCCGCGCGATTTACTATCCGGCCATTATATTCAGTATCAAATTGATTGGGCTAAAACCGACTGTGCCCAATTTAAAAACGGTTGCCCTAAAGAAGATTTTTGCCAAGAAGCACGTTGGGGCCGCCAATGCCGTTTTTACATTCCGCAAGATAAAGCCAAGGACTTGGACACGCTCTTTCGCAAACGCAATAATGACACCTTACGTTTTGAGGTGGTTTATTCGTACCGGCGCGGGCAGAGTGCTATTGCCAAGCAACTGTTAATTAACGGAAAAGACTGGCGGGAAAGCCTCCCCTAGCCTGTTTATTCCCCCGCGGTTGTGTTAAATTTGGTAAAATAAAGAAGATGTCCCGTTCGTCTAGTGGTCCAGGACGCCGCCCTCTCAAGGCGGAGATCACGAGTTCGAATCTCGTACGGGACGTTTTTTTATAGGGGGAAAATAGGGTTATGGAATTATCAACCTTACAGGTTGTATTATTATCTTGCTTAATACTTGTCGTGCTTTTCTTACCGCTTACCGTGCATAAAGTAGAAGAAAATTTAGAGGTGTTTTTGTTTGTGTGTGGGGCGGCCGCAGCCACAGTTTCAAACGTCTGGAGCGGGCATTTGGTTCTTACCGCATTAGAAGATCCTATCAAAATTACGCTTGCGGTATTAATTGCCGGTTTGTTATTCCGCCAATTTAATAAGCATTTGCAACAATTGACCCAAATATCCGTCAAAAAAATCGGCCTTCGCTGGACGCTTTTTTCTATCGTTCTCATTTTAGGCCTTACCTCCAGTATTATTACGGCTATTATTGCCGCGCTTATTTTGGCGGAAATTACGGTGATGCTCCCGTTGGAACGTGCCGGACGGATTAAATTGGTTACATTTTCGTGTTATGCCATTGGCATGGGGGCTGTATTAACGTCTATCGGAGAACCGTTGGGAACGGTGGTTATTTCTAAATTGGCAGGGCCGCCGCATAATGCCGGATTTTTCTACCTCATTGAACACGTCGGTTGGTTTGTGTTGGGAGGGGTGCTCTTTATGGCGGGGATGGCCAGTTCTATTCGGGAAGGAACAATTAAACACGCGCCGGGGGCGCATGCCGTAGAAGTAGGTGCTGATCATGATTTAAAAGGGATTTTTATCCGCGCCGGGAAAGTGTATTTATTTGTGATGGCATTGACCCTATTAGGGGATGGTTTAAAACCGCTTGCCCTACAAACAATTTCTCACTTGAGTGCCAACTGGCTTTATTGGATTAACATCCTTTCTGCCGTATTGGATAATGCCACCTTGGCCGCTATTGAAGTAACTCCGACGATTAGCGACCGGACTCTTACCTTCTTGCTCATGAGTTTAATTGTTTCGGGAGGGATGTTGATCCCGGGTAATATTCCCAATATTATTTGTGCTTCCAAATTGGGGATTAAAAGCAAGGAATGGGTAAAGGCTGCTTTCGGTTTGGGACTTGCTTTGCTCATAGCATTTTTTGTGATTTTGACCGCTGTTTTATAAGAAAAATAAAGTTATAATTGGGCCGCCCGTTTGTTGACGGGCGGTTTTTTATCGCTTGATAATCTAAATTTTATATAATTTGATATACCTTTTGACTGTAAGGAGACAAAATGAAAATCCATTCTTTTAATGTGCAGCCTAATCTGCCTGAAAACATCAAATTTTTAGAAGAACTTGCCAACGATATGTGGTTTACTTGGAATTGGCAGGCAATTTTACTTTTTGTACAAATTGATTCTGATTTATGGACTCTTTCTAAGCGTAACCCAAAATGGTTTTTGGGCAGTGTATCCCAAAAACGGTTGGAAGAAATGAGCAAGGATGAAAATTTTGTAGCCAACGTCAATAAAGTAAAAGAAGCCTATTATAATTATAAACGCAATCCGCATACCTGGTACCGTGAACATAAGCAGGAAAACGGACAATTATTAACGGCCTATTTTTCCATGGAATATGGAATCGGCGAAGGACTGCCGATTTATTCCGGTGGTTTGGGGATGCTGGCAGGGGATCATATTAAATCTTCCAGCGATTTGGATATGCCGATTATTGGGGTAGGCTTATTTTATAAACAAGGTTATGTGCAACAGGTGCTCAACCGGGAAGGCTGGCAGAACGAAGAATATCCGGATAACGACTGGGCCCACATGCCGGTAGAACGGGTGAAAGGCACTGACGGAAACGATATTATTGTGGATATTCCGCTGGCCAATGAGATTGTGAAAGCATGCGTATGGCGTGTGCCGGTAGGGCGGACTTCGTTGTATTTATTGGATACCAATTTGCAGGAAAATACTCCGGCGCAACGGGTCATTACCGAAAAATTATATGGTGGCGATCGCGAAAACCGCATTCGGCAAGAAGTAGTTTTAGGCATTGGCGGTGTTAAAGCACTTAAAGCCATGGGAATCCGGCCGACGGTGTACCATATTAACGAAGGCCATAGCGCATTTTTACTTTTTCAACGCATCATTGATATTATGCAGGAGAAAAATCTCACCTTTGCACAAGCGCGCGAAATTGTGTGGGCTTCCTCCGTATTTACCACGCATACCCCGGTCATTGCCGGGAACGAACATTTTGACCCGGCCCTGGTGCGCAAATATATGCAGCGTTATGCAGATGAAATGCATATCAGTTGGGATGAATTTTTGGCGATTGGGAAAGAGACGCCGCAGTCTGCTACGTATTGTATGACAGTCGTTGCCTTGCGTTTATCGGCATTTTGTAATGGGGTTGCCAAACTACACGGAGCCGTCAGCCGGGAGATGTGGCACAATTTATGGCCGGATCTACCCATGACGGAAGTACCGATTACCAGCATTACCAACGGGATTCACAGTTCGTCTTGGATTTCGCACGAACATAATGAATTATACCGTAAATATTTATTTAATAACGACCAACAAGGCGAAATTGATCCGTCTGACGAATCTGTTTGGGAAAAAATCAAAAATATTCCGGATGAAGAACTGTGGGCGGTTCATGATGCGCGTAAAAATAAACTCATTGGTTTAGTGCAATCCCGCTTGCAACGCCAATTAAAACGCCAAGGGTTTGACATCATGACCGTCAAAAAGAGCAGCAAAGTCCTTCATCCAAACGTGCTGACCATTGGGTTCGCCCGCCGTTTTGCTACCTACAAACGCGCGACGCTTTTATTCAAAGATTTGAATCGTTTAGATAAGATTGTCAATCATCCTACGCACCCGGTTCAATTTGTTTTTGCCGGCAAAGCACATCCGGCCGATACGGCAGGAAAAGAGTATATCAAACTTATTGTGGGCTTAACTCAGAATGACCCGCGTTTCAAGGGAAAAATCGTATTTGTGGAAGACTATAATATGAATACGGCGCGTTATATGGTGCAAGGGGTAGATGTATGGCTTAATAACCCGATTCGCCCCATGGAAGCCAGCGGTACAAGCGGTATGAAAGCCGCGCTGAACGGGGCCTTGGCCCTTTCCGTATTAGACGGTTGGTGGGACGAAGTCGGCCCGTGTGAATTTGGTTGGTCTGTGGGCGGTCCGGAAAATTATAAATCGGATGCGGAACGGGATGCTGTAGAAGCAGAATCGTTATATAGTTTAATTGAGCAAGAAATTGCCCCCACGTATTATGCCCAAAACGAAAAAGGTTTTTCTGCGGCATGGGTCAATTTGATGAAAGAATCGGTTCGGCACATTGCGCCGGTGTTTAACACCAACCGCATGGTCAAAGAATATTACGAACGGTTCTATGTGCCGGCTCACAATTACGGCATGATGTTGCAGGAACCGGGCCGGGTAGAAGCCGTTGCCCAATGGCGCAATAAAATTGCGGAAAATTGGTACCGGGTGAGTGTGACGGATATTACGCCTACGCCGGAAAAAGCAATTTTAATGGGGGATAAAGTTAATTTTAAAGCCCGTGTACAATTAGGGAATTTAGCCCCGGAAGATATTCAGGTGGAACTATTCTTAGGCACGCGTGGTACCCGCGGAGATATTGTGAAGGTGGAAGCGATCGATATGACTTGTACCGGTAAAGAAGGGGACAGTTTTATTTATGATGTTTCCGTTTCTCCGCTCAATAGCGGTCGGCAAGATTATGCGTTGCGGGTACTTCCTAAAAATGACAGTATTCCCAATGTGCTAACGCCGCTATTTATTCGCTGGGAGGAGTAGAGACTTTCTTTTTCTGGAAACAGAAAAAGAAACAAAAAGATTTCGGCCCACACTTACAAAAATCACGTTGCGGCGAGAAATTTTATAACTCGCGTTGCTCAAACAATAACATTTCTACTCCGCCGCGACGGATTTTTGAAAGCCCGTTAAGGGCCGCTTAAAAGCGAAAGCGGTAAACGATCTTTTGTGTAAACGTCATATAGCGGTCAATTGATATGTTAAACATTGTACTTGTAAACCCTGAAATTCCTTTTAATACCGGCAATATCGGCCGCTCCTGTGTGGCAACGGGTACGCGGCTACATTTAGTTGGCAAATTGGGGTTTATTATAGCATCTAAAGAAATCCGCCGCTCGGGCTTGGACTATTGGCCTAATTTGGACTATAAACGCCACGAAACGTGGGAAAGTTTTTTAGAAGCGGAAAAACCGACGGAAGAAAAAATGTTTTTCTTATCTACCAAAGGTAAAAAGGCCTATTGGGATGCACAAATTCCGGATGGGGCGTATCTGATTTTTGGAGCAGAGTCGTGTGGACTTCCGAAAGATTTCTACACACGCTACGCCCACCGTTTATTTACTATTCCTATGACGGGGCCGGTGCGTTCGTTAAATTTATCTTCTTCCGCCGCCATTGTATTGTTTGAAGCGTTGCGGCAAAATCACATCCACTAAAAATTTCTCCGGGAACTTTCTTAATTATTCTTCCGTTTCCGGAGCAGCCTGGGTCGGTTCAATATGAAGAGAAGCCATCAGCATATCTACTAGGCGTATATCGCTGGGATATTGCACGAGTTCGTGTGCTTTTAATAACGATACCCAACGAATAGACAAAATTTCACTGGCATCGTGTTTACCAATGCGGCCCAGTTTTTTCATCAAATACCATTGGACCATCTTTTTGACGTAGTTTCCCTGAAACGTAAACGCATATTTTACACGGATCATCGGCCGTACAATAACGGCTTTATATCCTGTTTCTTCCAACACTTCGCGCAACGCGGCTTGGCGGGGCGTTTCACCGGCTTCAATATGGCCTTTGGGAAACGTCCAAATTTTTTTACCTTTCATATTTTTGACTTGAACGAGGAGCACTTTCCGCCCGTCCAAAATCACGCCGCCGCACGAAAATTCACTTACCATCATACGCTTTTTTCCAAATGATACGCTACGTTTAAAATCTTTTCTTCCTGTAAAATCGGTCCGTAAAATTGCACGCCGATCGGCAGATTGTTTTTATCTTTTCCAAACGGGACACTAATGCCGGCTAACCCGCCGATATTGCCTTGGCAGGTATATAAATCTGCCAAATACATGGAAAGCGGGTTTTCGTCTTTCTGGCCCAACTTAAAGGCGGTCGTCGGCGACGTGGGAGTTAACAAAACGTCTACTGTTTCAAATACTTTTTTGAAATCTTCGCGGATTTTTTCACGTACTTTCATGGCTTTTAAGAAACAGGCCTCGTAGCGGCTGGCCGTTAAGGCATAAGATCCGATAATAATACGTTTTTTTACTTCCAGTCCAAAAGGCGTGCGCGAACCTTCATAACAGGCATTTAAATCGGTTGCTTGCGTATCGGTATATCCATAGCGGATGCCGTCATAGCGGGCCAAGTTGGAACTAGCCTCCGCACTGGTAATAATGTAATAGCACGGAGCCGCATATTTAGCATGCGGAATATCTACTGCAATTAACTCGGCCCCGCGGGCTTTTAAATGTTCGGCGGCTTTTTGCACTTGCTGTTTAATTTCTTCATTTAAACCGTCTAAAAAGCCGTTGGGCAGACCGATTTTAATGCCTTTTAAATCTTCCGTAAATTGTTGTGCATAGGCAGGCACTGGTGCTTCTAAAGAAGTAGAATCGTGCACGTCTTTCCCGGCCAGGACCTCCAAAGCCGTAGCGGCATCTTTTACATTTTGGGCCAACACCCCTACTTGATCAGCACTGGAAGCAAAAGCAATCACTCCATAGCGGGAGATGCGTCCGTAGCCGGGTTTAATCCCAACAACGCCGCAAAATCCGGCCGGTTGACGTACGGATCCGCCCGTATCAGTACCTAAAGCAAGGGGAACCATGCCTGCTGCAACCGCCGCGGCACTTCCGCCGGAACTGCCTCCGGGAACACGGGTTGTATCTGCCGGATTTTTGACCGGCCCGTACACAGAAGTCTGATTCGTGCTGCCCATGGCAAATTCGTCCATATTGGCGCGCCCGATAATGACCGCATCTGCCGCCAATAATTTTTCCACTACGGTAGATGTATAAGCGGACACATAATTTTGGAGCATTTTGGAACAGCAGGTGGCCTTATGGCCTTGGTATAAAATGTTGTCTTTAATGGCTACAGGAACCCCGGCTAACGGGCCCAGTTTTTCGCCGCGTGCTTTTTTTTGATCAATGGCTTTGGCCTGGGCAAGTGCATCTTGTTCAAACACTTCTACCAACGCATTTAAAGAAGGGTTCAGTTTGGCAATTTTTGCTAGCGAATCGCGGGTAATTTGCTCCGCAGTTTTTTCACCGGAAGTAATGGCAGTAATAATTTGGTCAATCGTCATATTAAAGTACCTTCTTTACTTTTGCGCTATTCTCTTCCCTGGCAGGAAAAGCATCTCGCAAGGTTTGGGCCAAGGCCGGATTGGTTACTGCCGTGTCCGGGCGCATATGCGCCGATAAATTGACATTGGTCAGTTTAACATCTTCAGTATTGACGGCGGCTAACTCATCCACCCATTTGAAAAGTGCTTTTAGTTGGTCTTCGTAGAGAGCGGCTTCCTGATCACTTATGTGCATTTTGGAAAGTTTGGCGGCCAGCTCCACATCTTTTTTAGTTATTTCCATAATAAAATGCTCCCTTTAAAATTATATTTTATATAATACCGAGGTAACTTTGCAACGCAGGGGGAAAATATGGCAGAAAAAAACGAACAGTCTTTTTTAGAAAAGCCGGTTAATACGCATTTTACCTTGGCGGTTATTTCGGTTATTATTTCCTGTTTTACAGGATTTTGGACGATTCCGCTAGCACTTGCGGCACTTATTTTATCGTTACGTACGCAAGATCTGGTTCAAAATAACCGTTGGCAAGAAGCGCGGCAATCGGCCTGGTGGACCGGATTATTTGGTTGGCTGACGGTGGCAATCGCGTTCATCCCAGTCCTGTTGGTATTGTTCTTTGGAGGAGCTATATTGGCCTTTTTGGGGGCTTTGCTAAGTGCTGCTTAAGGCCCCGCCATATTTGCAAATAAAATAGCGCAGGAAAAATCCCTGCGCTATTTTATTGGTCGGTTACATTAAAAAACCATTTCATATTGGGAACCGTTCAGGGTCATGCCTAATGGTTCGCAAAGTTGTTTATCGGTGCCGGTGCAAGTAATTTTGATGAGTTCTCCGTTTTTGTTATAAGCAGTAAGTGTGTAATAAACAATGTCTCCCTGTTGGCGGTGGGAAACGATACATTTATCGGCCCCGCTGCAGGAATCGGCAAAAGCGGGCGTACTAAAATACACGCTGCGGGAATTGGAACCAATGACGACCCGGGAGGCACTTCCGTTAGTTATTTCTGTGGCGGTTAAAAAGGAATTGGCAGGATAAGAATTACCGTTGAGAACATATTTTGCATTGATCCAATCGCTGGCGGCTTTTAAATTAGTTAATCCTTCCGTAGCGCGTCCCCGTTCCATGGCGGTGCGGTATTTCGGCAGAGCGATAGTGACTAAAATGCCGACAATGACCATGACAATTAATAATTCGATTAATGTAAATCCTCTTTTCATAACGCCTCCTATCTTTTTCTTATTATAATAAATTCATCTAAAAAGTGGGCAACTTTTCTGTTTTTTTATAGAATAAATAAAAGTCTATGAATTTAAAAAGAGTTTTCTGGATCTTATTTTTACTCAACCTGCTCAATTATATTGACCGTCAAGTGCTTTATGCGGTTTTTCCGTTATTGCAACACGATTTATCGCTTTCTGACAGACAATTGGGGCTTTTGGCATCCGTTTTTATGTTGGTATACATGTGTTATGCGCCGGTTGTCGGGTTTTTTGCGGCGCGTACACCGCGGCGATATTGGATGGGTGCCAGCGCTATCTTATGGAGTGCTGCAACGCTCGCCTGCGGACTTGTGAAGAACTTTGCCGGGTTGCTTGTAGCACGCGGAGCAACCGGTGCCGGAGAAGCCGGATTTACCACCCTGGCCCAACCGTTTTTGGCGGAACACTTTCCCAAAGAAAAACGGGCTACAATTTTAGCCCTATTCAGCCTTGCCTTGCCTGCGGGGGCGGCGTTGGGATACGTATTAGGGGGCATATTGGGCGCACAAATCGGCTGGCGCGCGGCGTTTGGCTGGGTGGGTGTTCCAGGCATCTTTTTGGGGTGGCTGGCGATCCGGTTCCTTCAGGAACCTGCGGGGCGGACGCAAGTTTCAAGCAAACCGGGTTGGCGGTCCTATAAACAATTTTTACATCACAAACCGTTTATTTGGATCTGTTTAGCGCATGCCATGATTACATTTATGATGGGTGGCTTTTCGGCATGGATGCCTACCTATTTTACACGTTATTTAGGTTTTAATGTCCAACAAGCCGGGTTCATTTTTGGGTGTTGTGTCGTGATGAGTGGCGCGGTGGGAACTTATGCAGGCGGCAAGTGGGCAGATGCGTTATTAACAAATCACAGGGATGCGTATTTTCGGGTGATGCGTTTCGGAATTTGGGGTGCGTTGCTGGCTGGGATAGCCGGTTTATTTGCGCCTGCTACTTGGATTTCCGTTTTATGTATTGGGCTTGCGGTGGCCTTTTTATTCTTGCCGTTAGGGCCGGTGGCCGCCGCTTTAGTAGCGGTTACCCAAGCGGAAGTACGCGCCATGGCCTTTGCAATCAATATCTTTGTCATTCATTTATTAGGAGATGCCCTTTCTCCGGTTTTAATTGGCCAATGGTCTGCGCAGTGGGGACTTAAAACCGCTATGGCACTTGCGCTTGTAGCCGCAATTCCCGGACTTGTTTTTGTGCAATTTGCTTGCCGAACAAACGAGGTCGTATTTTTGGAATCAGTACCTCTTATGCAAAAATAAATTTATCAAGACCTATGCCGTAGTTTTCTTAAGACCTATCTCAAAATAGGCCTAAAGGCCCTTGTAAGTAATAAAATGAGAAAGTACACTTAAAATAAGGAAGGCAAATTTAAGACCGTATTGCTTTCGCAACCATAATTAGGAGGAAAGTATGAAAAAAATGTTAATGGGAGTAGGGGCCCTGTTCATGTGCGGAAATATTGCCATGGCCCAGGTGGATGTGGAGGGAATGCAATTGCGGTTGGAGAGTGAAGTGATTTCTACTCAGATGGAGGCTTTTGAGAGAGAGTGTGAAAAACAAATTCGCGAATTAGATTCCTTGGTGACAGAGGTACAAGGAAAGGCGGATCGCGGAGAAATCAAACACAATAACCCCAAACAGATGGCAAGTCATATCAAAGAAATTGTAACACTTAAAAAGAAATACAACGAAGTAGCCGGCAAATTAGCCAAACAACCCTTACGGGATGTTTCTAACCGTGCGAAAATGGAAATGAAAAAGAGATTGACCGAAATTGCAAATATAGCCCGCAAAATTCAAAACATAAAATTAAAACCTGAAAATCAAGCATTGTTGAATGTCTTACAAGACGAAATCGATAATAATAAAGACAACGAACAGTTCAAAGAAGAAATGTTGTCGACGGTGCAATTTGTGGGATACGTGAACTATTATGCGAAACCTTTCCCTGCAGCCTGGCCGACAGATCAACGGAGCCTTACGGTATTCAAGGACTGGATGACGAAAACGAATCTGCTTGATTTTTATTCTCAATCGTTACACCACGGCGGAAGATTTCTGAAACCGGTAATTGCAGAAAGTATTATACGCGATATGTACATTACCTCCGACGGACATCCGTTTACCGTTGAGACACTGGTGACGGATCCTGTTTTCGAGGGTGCGTTTAGCCAATACCAAGAACTGGTAGAACAAGCGAACGAAATATTGGATGAACTTAACAGAAACGATACAAAAATCAGCAGCTTGGAATCTAACGATACTGCCCAAAGGATCAGACTTGATAGCTCGTTTGACCGAGCACAGAAATAAAGTAAAAAAAATAATTGCAAAAACCCACGGAGCAACTCCGTGGGTTTTTGTGTAATATTTAAGGCTACTTCTCACAATTTCCCCCGGCGTAAGCCAGGGGGAGTTTCATAGTTTGTTACTTAATATTATTTTCCAAGGCGTCTTTCACGCGCGGACTTTTAGCAACCAGGTCTTTAATCGGCTTAATCACGTCAGCCTGTCTTTTTAAGGTGCATGGCCCGCCAATACAACCGCCTTTACAACTCATTACTTCTAAGAGTTGGAAATCGCCTGCGCCTTTCGCGTAAGCATTTAAGATAAGCATGGTTTTTCTATCCAGCCCGTTGAGGGCCATTTTTTTGAAAGGACGTTTGCCGTTAATGGCATTTTCCACAGCCTGAGCAACGCCACCGGTTACCCCATAATAACGGGCTTCCGCGGAGATTCCCGGATCAAGAGGGGCTTCTTCACATTCTGCCGGGTTAATTTGGCGGGCATCCAGCAAGGCCCCCACTTCTTCATAGGTCATGACATAGTCTATATTGGGATCTTCCATTCCCTCTACCCGTTTCGATACGCACGGCCCGATAAAAACGGTGGTAAACCCGTTTTTCTTTTCAATTTCTGCCGTATATCCGCCCGGTGTTTTAGTGTGGGATACAAAATCTTTCAGCGCCGGCAGATGCTTTTTGACGGCTTGTATCCAGGCCGCACAGCAAGAAGTCGTCATGAATTTGGCTCCGTTTTCCAACCGTTCTACCAATTCCCGGGCTTCATTAGCGGTGGTTACATCGGCTCCTAACGCCACTTCCGTTACTTTATCAAAGCCGGCCTTTTTCAGTGCCGTAATTAATTGGGGTAAGGTGCAATTAAATTGACCCACAATGGAGGGTGCAATCATGGCGCACATTTTACGGGTGCTTTTCATGGAAGTTAAGACATCAATGAGTTGGCTTCGTTCCATGATTGCTCCAAACGGACAGGCATCCATACAATGTCCGCACGAAATACACTTAGCAAAATCAATTTGAGCAAATCCGTTTTCGCCTTTGTGAATAGCGTCTACCGGACAAGATTGTTCGCAAGGAACGGGTACATACGTAATCGCATTATACGGGCAGGCTTCTTTGCATTGTCCGCAATTTTTACATTGATTGGGATCAATTTTTGATTTTCCATTCTCAAAAGAGATCGCTCCAAATTTACAGGCTTGCTGGCAATGACGAGCCAAACAACCTTGGCAGGCTTCGGTAACAATATGGCGTGCTTTTACGCACCCTTTACAGGCAATATCTAAAACGGTAAGCGGCACCGCCGGCACATCTTTGCGCAACAGGGCTTGCTTGGCATATTCATTTAAAGAGGTGGCTTCATCATCTTCTTCTACACTACAACCCAATGCCGCTAATGTGCGGGCCCGGAAAACAGCCCGTTCTTTATAAATACAACACCGGACGGGTGATTTGGAATCACGTGGAATAACATGAAAAGGGATCCGGTAGGCTTGTGTTTCCAAAAGTCCTTTATCAAAGGCTTCAATAACGCGGCGCAAAGACTCGCGTTTAAAGAAAATGGCTTTATTATCATTCGTATTCATAGATTATTCCTATTTTAGCATATTTGGAGGAATGCCATCGTATGGGATACTATTTTGTAGAAGCAGAATTTGGATTAGAAGGTTGCGTAAAAGGACCCTTGATCACCCGGGGCATATACATTCGGTCTTGCAACGTGCCGCCGGAAACAAGAGCTTTGTAGGGTTTTTTAGCGGGTTGAGCAGGGGCGGCCGGTTTGGGCTTACTAGGAACAATCGTTGGTTGTTTCTCCTTTTTATAGTCTGCTAATGCCTCTTCTCCGGTCAAAAATTCTACCAGTTTATTTTGATTAAATACGGCAAACAACGGTTGTTTATCGGGCAAAGGGAGTTGTTTTGCAGACAGTCGGTAAATTAGCAGAGAAGAGGAGGCCGTTGTAAAAGTTTCGGGTGGGTCTGCTTGGGGATAGGCGGCTGTAAAATCTCCTTTACGCATCCCTAAATTAACTCCATAACGTTGATATACGGCTACAATATCTTGAGGAGTTGCCGCACAGGTTACAAACGGATAAGGAGGAATATCGGTAAATACAAATTTACGATAATCCCGTGTATCTTGTCCGTATTGGACTAATTGGTATTTTTCTCCGGTGGAAGAGGTTAAAATTACTTCTTGTGCGGGGATTGCATCAACGGCTTTCAATACATCTGCTTTATTTTTGTGATGGAAAAGTTTAGTTAGTTTGAGGGCATTTTTATCCCATAAAGTTTGTTCATTTTGGGCGGGGGAAGGGTCCCCGGTCATTTCAATAACCAGTTCTTCCTCTGCATAAATTACCCGAGGGAAAAAACTCAAAAAGATCCCCCACAATCCCAGGCAAAAGAAGCAAAATAACGATTTTCGAAACGCATGATTCATAGGTAAAAACTAATCTACAAGTTTTATTGCCAAATGTCCAGTAGTTTATTACAATTCCCCAGTAAGTTTTTAGGAGAATGAATATGAAAAAAATCGCAGGAGTAGTTATGGCTGTTCTTATTTTAATCGGTTGCGGCAAAGATAAAAAGGTGTTGCAACCAATGCCTGCTGTCGTACCCGCAATTATGGTACTTAAGCAAGATTTGCCATGGACCATGGAATATCCGGCTCAAGTGGTTGGTTCGTTAGATATTCAGGTGCGGGCACAAGTGGGGGGAATTTTAGAAGCCCGTTTATATAATGAAGGAGAGTATGTGGAGGCCGGAACACAACTGTTTCAAATTGATGATCAACCCTATAAAGTGGCGTTGGAAAAAGCCAATGGCACGCTGGCCCAAGCCCAAGCCGAAGAACGGCGGACCCAGCGTACGTATGCGCGTATGAAAAGTTTACGTGCGGACAATGCGGTCAGTAAGCAAGATTATGATAATGCCCTTTCTGCGTATGAAACGGCCAAGGCCAATGTGCAAGTAGCCAAAGCCGGGGTGAGTGATGCAGAAATTAATTTAGGTTATACGCGGGTGATTGCGCCTATTTCCGGAATTGCCGGCAAAGAAGCGCAATCGGTCGGCAGTTTAATAGCGCCGGAAGGGGCTTCCGGTTTGTTAACCTCTATGGTACAAATTCATCCCTTACATGTTAATTTCTCCATGCCGGGCAGTCAATTTCAGCAACTTGCCGCCGGATTTAGTTCAGGCCAAATTGCTTTAGGAAATTCCGGCAACAACCCGGGAACTGCGGAAAATCAAAAAAGTTACCGGGAATCTGATGTGAATGATGTTTCTATTTACGTGGAAGCCATTCTGCCAAACGGAAATCTGTATCCGGAGCGGGGTAAAATTATTTTTTTTGACAGTACCGAAAATGCGCAAACTTCCAGTTTGGATATTAAGGCGGAATTTGCTAATCCCGAGCACCGCCGTTTACTAATGCCCGGTCAATTTATTCGGGTTCGGTTGGTTGGCGCCGTATACAAAGATGCGGTTTTAATTCCTGCTTCTGCTGTGTTAAATACAGCCCAAGGGTTAATGACCTATGTAATTAAAGAGGATAATACCGTGGAAGCCCGCCCGGTAAAAGCGCAGTTGGAGGGCGATGTGTATTTAGTATCCAACGGGTTAGAAGGCGGAGAAAAAGTAGTAAGCGGAGGGCTTGTAAAAGTACGCCCTGGCGAAAAAGTACAACCGCAACTGCAGGAATTTAAGTTGCCAGTGCAAAATAATCCCATACAACCGAAAGCCGCCGAAGGCAACACGGTTGCTCAATTAGAAGCGGAAATTCAAGCCGCAGAAGCCCCGGATACTGAAGTGTTACCGGTTGAGCAAACGGCTCCGGTTTCTTTGCCGTCGGGCGCAAATTAGGGAGAAACTATGTTTTCTAAATTTTTTATTAATCGTCCCGTTTTTGCGACGGTTCTTTCGTTACTAATTTTACTGGCAGGGTTGGTGTCCATTTTCAATTTACCGATTGAACAATATCCGGACTTAACTCCTCCGACCGTACAAGTAACCGCTCAATATCCGGGGGCCAGTCCGGAAGTAATTGCCAATACCGTAGCCGCTCCGTTGGAACAGCAAATTAATGGGGTAGAGGATATGCTGTATATGAACTCTACCGCGGCTTCCAACGGAGATATGAATATTATGGTTTCGTTTAAGGTGGGAACTGATCCGGACCAAGCCATGATTAACGTGAATAACCGGGTACAGGGGGCCCTGTCCAGTTTACCGGAAGAAGTGCGCCGGTATGGAATTACTGTTAATAAAAAATCTTCTGCTATTTTACAAATGATTGCGTTATATTCTCCAACGGGTCAAACCGATACCACGACTATTGGAAACTATGCGTTAATCAATATTATTGATGACTTGAAACGTATTGAAGGCGTCGGGGATGCGCAAGTGATGTCTGCCAACGATTATGCCATCCGTATTTGGTTAAAACCGGATATTTTGGCCCAAAAGGGGATGTCGGTCGGAGATGTAGTGGCGGCCGTGCAGGCGCAGAATTCCCAACGTGCAGCCGGTAAAATCGGGCAACCGCCGCTGACGCAAAAAGTGGACCGTACGTATACCATGATTGCCCCGGGGCGTTTACAAACGCCGGAAGAATTCGGCGAAATTATTTTGCGTGCCCAAGAAGACGGTACGTCTCTTCGGTTAAAAGATGTGGCCCGCGTGGAACTGGGTAGCCAAACGTATGAATTTGACGGAAGTTTTAATAAAAAACCGGCTGTGCCGATTGGGATTTTCCTCTCTCCGGGGGCGAATGCGGTGGCGACTGCTAAATCGGTGGGACAGCGCATGAAGGAACTGGCCCAAAACTTTCCGTCAGATTTAGATATGGATTACCGGGTAGCGTATGATACTACGCTCTTTGTAAAGGCTTCTATTAAAGAAGTAATTCACACGTTGATTGAAGCCATGGTGCTTGTGTTCTTGGTGGTTTATTTATTTTTAAAAGATTGGCGCGCAACACTTATTCCGTGTTTGGCGGTGCCGGTTTCTATTGTCGGTGCTTTTGCGGGGATGATGTTATTTGGTTTTTCTATTAATACACTTACCCTGTTTGGGTTAGTCCTTGCGATTGGGATGGTAGTAGATGATGCAATCGTGGTCATTGAAAACGTGGAACGTATTATGCATGAGGAAAACGTATCGGTGAAAGAAGCCACGATTAGAGCCATGGAAGAAGTGTCGGGCCCGGTGGTAGCAATTGTGCTTGTGCTATGTTCGGTATTTGTCCCGGTTGCATTTATGGGCGGGTTGACTGGCGTGATGTACCAGCAATTTGCTATTACGATTGCTGTTTCCGTAGTCATTTCCGGGCTAGTTGCTTTGACGTTAACACCTGCGTTATGTGCTCTGCTACTTAAAAAGCAACCGCAGGTAACACATGGATTTTTCTACAAATTTGACCAACGCTTTGAAACACTAACGAACAAATACACCGGTGCCGTAGGTTTCTTTATTCGGCGTATTCCGGTTTCTGCGGTGATTTTAGTGCTGTTGGTGGCGGGAACCTTAGGATTATTTAAAATGGTTCCGGGTAGTTTATTGCCGGAAGAAGATCAAGGAATTGTTATGGTGGCGTCCCAGTTAGATCCGTCGACTTCTTTATCTAGCAGCCGTACATCTTCGGCTACGTTGGAAGAGGTAATTTTGGAGCAGCCTGCCGTTGCCCAAGAATTTACATTTACCGGATACAATTTATTGAGTAGCACACAGCAGAGCAATACAATCGCCTCTTTTGTGGCTTTAAAGCCTTGGGATGAACGCAAGAAAAAAGGCTTGTCCTCCACGGATGTAGTAGCCGGTATTTACCGTGATGCCATGAATCAAATTCCCGCCGCGGTGGTCATGCCATTTAACCCGCCGCCGATTATGGGGATGAGTACGACCGGCGGTTTGGAAGGGTATATTCAAAACCGCGGTTCCGGCGGCAGTACCGATTTGGAAGGGCAACTCAATTCCTTTTTAACGGAACTTCGTAAACGTCCGGAAATTTCCAGCGCAAGTACCACCTTCTCAGCCATGGTGCCCCAATATGAATTGACGGTAAATGAAATTAAAGCGCAGTCTATGGGGGTAGCGTTGGGAGATCTGTATGCGACGTTGCAAGGAACTTTTGGAACAACCTATATTAACGATTTTACCTATGCCAGCCGAAGTTTTAAAGTGATGATGCAGGCAGAAGGGGATTTTCGCGCTTATCCGGAGCAAATAGGAGAAATTTATGTGCGTTCTCAAAGCGGGGCGATGGTTCCGCTTTCTTCCTTGATCACACTCACTCCTGCGTTAGGACCGGACATGGTGGAGCGGTTTAACGTGTTCCCGGCGGCTAAATTCATTGCTAATCCTGCTCCGGGATACAGTTCGGGAGATGCCATTCAAGCCGTTGAACAAACGGCGAAAACATCATTAGACGGTAACTACACGCTGGCTTGGACCGGTACCACCTATCAGGAAAAGATTGCCGGCAGTTCTTCTGCCAGCGCGCTGTTGTTGGGGATCTTGGTAGTATTTTTAATTTTGGCGGCCCAATATGAAAAATGGAGTTTGCCGGTGGCGGTATTGCTTGCGGTTCCGTTTGCTATATTTGGGGCTTTATTGGGTACGTGGATACGCGGACTTTCCAATGATATTTACTTTCAAATTGCGTTAGTTGCGTTGGTTGGGTTAGCGGCTAAAAATGCAATTTTGATTGTAGAATTTGCGGTATTACTGAAAGAAAAAGGGCTTGCCGCTGCTGAAGCGGCTGTTCAAGCGGCGCAGTTGCGTTTCCGCCCAATTGTGATGACTTCGCTGGCGTTTATCTTAGGGTGCGTTCCGTTGGCTATTAGCACAGGAGCCGGCGCGGCCAGCCGCCATTCTATCGGCACGGCAGTTGTGTTCGGTATGTTAGTGGCAACCGGAGTGGCACCTTTATTTATTCCATTATTTTTCTGCTGGTTCTGCGGTAAAAAGGAAACGGCACAAGAGGAAACCAAATGAGCAAACAAAAATTATTTTTAATTAGTATGACCGTTCTTTTAGGGGCCGGGTGTATGTTGGGACCGAATTATAAACGCCCGGAAACGGATTTACCGGCTGCAGTGAAAGCGAAAGATTTAAATGCTTTTACGCAACAAGATTGGTGGGCGGTGTTTGGCGACCCTGTATTAAATGCGTTGGAAAAGGAAGCACTTACTTATAATTATGATTTACAGGCGGCCATTGCCCGTGTAGATGAAGCCCGCGCGGATGTAGGAATTGCACGCGCGGATCAAATGCCCAGTTTATCGGGTTCGGGTTCCGGCGGCCGGGAAGGGAGTAAAGCCGGATCCGGCGAAAGTACCAGCCGGGCCGGAGTATCCTTATCGTTTGAACTGGATTTATGGGGGAAATACCGCCGGTTAAGTGAGGCGGCCCGTGCCCGGTTGCTTGCCAGCCAAGCGGCGCGTGATACAGTACGCCTTACATTAACGGCGGATGTGGCCAATAACTATTTTAATATGCTGATGCTAGACGAACAAATCCGCATTGCAACGCGCACGCTGGAAGCCCGGCAAGAAACGGTCCGCGTGTATGAAAGCCGCTATAAAAACGGTTACTCCACCGAAGTAGATTTGCGCCGCGTGCAAGCCAATAGAGACAGCGTGCAAGCACAATTGCAGGAATTACAGTTACAACGTGCAAAGGCAGAAACGGCTTTATCGGTTTTGTTGGGGCAATCGCCGCGGCAGATGATTGAACAACATATTCCGCGCGGTAAAACCTTAAATGAAGTTACGTTAATTCCGGATGTTCCTGCCGATTTGCCATCCGATTTATTGGAGCGCCGTCCGGATGTTCGTCAGGCGGAAGGCGAATTGATGGCGGCGAATGCGGACATTGGTGCGGCGCGTGCTTCGTATTTCCCGTCTATTTCTTTAACAGCAACGGCTGGATTTGCCAGCGCGGCGCTAGGTGATTTGTTTAGCGGTGCTTCCGGTGTGTGGAATGCGGCGGCGGGATTAACTGCACCGATTTTTGAAGGCGGAAAAATCCGTGCCCAAAATAAAAAAGCCGAAGCACAGTACCGTGAACAATTAGCCGATTACCAAAAGACGGTACAACTGGCTTTTAAGGAAGCGTTTGATGCACTCAATGCCAACCGGATGAACCGTCAAATTTATGATTCGTACAAGGACCAAACAACGGCAATGCAACGCAGTTATGACCTAACTAAAAAACAAGAAGATGCCGGGCTGATTGGCGTTACTGATTTATTGGATGTAGAAGAAAATTTACTCTCTTCGCAAATGAATTTGGCATCTTCGCGGGCAAACGAACTGCAAGCGGTGGTGAATTTGTGTAAAGCCCTTGGCGGCGGCTGGACAGAACAAAAAGGGTTTATTTCTGATTCCGCCAATTAGCAGTTATTTGCTAAAATAAAAGTATGCAAAGATCAGTGCTTTGTCCGCTGGACGGACGGTATCGTGTGCGTGTGAATAACTTGTCTGTGCTTATGGGAGAGGCCGCTTTGGCGGCTAACCGCGTGTGCGCGGAGGTAACCTGGCTTAAAATTTTATCCGGCTTAAAATTGCCGCAACTAAAAAAATTGACGGCTGCCGAACAAAAAATTTTAGATAAAATTTGCACGATTTCCTCGGCTGATTTAGACCTGTTGCAACAACTAGAAAATACCGGATACCAACAACTTCCGGCTACCCGCCATGATGTAAAAGCCGTAGAATATTTTTTACGCTTAAAATTACAAAACACTTCTTTAAAAGACCGGTTAAATTGGCTCCATTTTGCACTTACCAGCGAAGATGTAAATAGCGTTTCGTATGCGTGCATGCTGGCGGACGGTGTGGAAAAAGTAATTTTGCCGTCTCTTAAAAAATTACATAAAAACTTAGATCATTTGGCGCGCAAAGAAGCACGTTCTGTTTTGCTGGCGCGTACGCACGGCCAGCCGGCTGTTCCTACGACATTTGGCAAGGAAATCCGTGTATTTACAGAACGTCTTTCCCGCCAAATAAAGCAACTTAACAACCAACAAATTTCTTGTAAATTCGGCGGCGCGGTGGGGAATTACAATGCCCATGTAGCAGCCTTTGAAAAAGTAAATTGGCGCAAAGCGGCGCAACAATTCGTGAACGCACTAAATAAAGGGCGCAAAACAAAAATCTTTTTAAGTCCGGTTTCTACGCAAATTGACAACCGCGACAGTTATGCGGAACTTTTTGATAATTTACGGCGCATCAATCTTATTTTACTGGGTTTTTCCCAAGATATGTGGCGGTATATTTCGGCTGGGCTCGTTAAACAAAAAACGGTAGCGGGCGAGGTGGGTTCCTCTACTATGCCACAAAAAGTAAATCCAATCGATTTTGAAAATGCCGAAGGCAATTTACAATTGGCAAATACGCTGTTTACCTTTTTTGCCGAAAAGTTACCGCTTTCCCGGTTACAACGTGATTTATCGGACTCTACGGTACTTCGCAATATGGGGATGGCATTGGGATATTGTCTGGTGGCGTACTCCTCGTTGGAAAAAGGCCTTTCAAAAATAATCTTTGATAAACACGCCGCATTGGAAGAACTTGCCCAATATCCGGAAGTCCTTGCGGAAGGCATCCAAACCATTTTGCGTGCTAACGGGTGTACACAAGCCTATGAACTCTTGCGAGATTTTACCCGCGGGAAAAAAGTAACGGCCTTTTTGCTGGCTGATTTTATAGACGGACTTAATGTGCCTGCATCTGTCAAAATGCAGTTGCATCAATTAGACACGCAAACCTATCTTGGGTATGCGGTTCAACTTGCGGAGGGAAAAAATGATTGATATTGTATGCGGCGGTCAAGCCGGAGACGAAGGAAAAGGAAAAATTTCTGCTTATTTATCGTATAAGGGAAATTACGATTATTGCGTGCGTATCGGCGGTCCCAATGCCGGACATACGGTTGTGCAGGATGGAAAATCGTACACCCTTAAAAATATTCCGTCCGGCTTTTTAAACCCCAAAACTAAATTGGTACTCGGTGCCGGCGCCTATACGAAAACGGAGTGGCTGCTGGATGAAGTAAAAAAAACAGGCACGCAAGACCGTTTGATTATTGATCCTTATGCTGTTTTAATTACAGACGCCCAAACCCAAGCAGAACGGGAAGCGGCACATTTTATGAATAAAATCGGCAGCGTGGGTACCGGCCTTGGGCAAGCCGTCAAAGAACGCATTGAACGGCGCGATATTAAATTTGCCAAAGACGAACCTTTGCTCAAAGAGTATATTCAAGATGTCCCCGAACTTTTAAACGATTGTTTGGATAAGGGCGGCCATGTTTTGTTGGAAGGCACGCAAGGTATTAAACTTTCCCTTTTGCATGGGGAATATCCGTTTGTGACTTCGCGCGATACGACGGCCAGCACGTTCTTGGGGGAAGCCGGATTGGGGCCTAAGAGTGTGCGGGATGTGTATGTGGTTTTTAAACCCTATGTAACGCGCGTAGGCCCCGGCCCGGTTGAACATGAAATGACCGACGAAAAGGAATTGGAAATTTATCACACCAAAGGTCACGAAATCGGCAGTGTCAGCAAACGCTTGCGCCGGGTAGGAAAATTTGAAGAACGTTCCGCCGCGCGTGCGATTATGATTAATAACTGCACGAAGATTGCCATTACCCATATTGATATGTTTCCCGGTAACGACCGCGTGAAAAACGAGGCTGATTTTACGGCCGAAGCCAAGCAGTTTTTGGCGGACTTGCGCGCGCTTTCCGCGCGGACGTATCCGCACCCGAAAATCGCGCTGATTTCCACCGGCCCGGATATGGAAGATACATTGGTTCTATAATTAAAATAACTTGATCCCCGGAAGAGTTTGCCCCGGGGATTTTTTTGTCTATTTTTTAAAAAAGTGTTACAATAGACGAAGTCGGCTTTTTTAGCCGTCTGGGGGAAGCATGAAAGACATTATTTTTGATTTGGGCGGAGTTCTTGTGGATTGGGACCCGCGTTATTTATACCGCAAAGTTTTTGCTACCGAAAAAGAAGTAGATTGGTTTCTAGCCAATGTGTGTACGCAACCTTGGAACACTCAGCAAGATGCCGGGCGCAGTTTTGAAGAAGGGATCGCATTGCTGGAAGACAAATTCCCGGAATACGCGTTTGCGATTCGCTTTTATTGGACGCGCTGGGGCGAAATGATGGGCGGCGAAGTGCCGGGCACGGCGGATGTGTTGCGTGAAGTGAAAGCAAAAGGGTACCGGGTGTTTGCTCTTTCCAACTGGTCTGCGCAAACATTCCCATTGGCTCAAGCACGGTTTGATTTTTTAAAGGAATTTGACGGAATTGTAATTTCCGGTGAGGAAAAATTGGTTAAACCCGATCCGGTCATTTTTACACGGTTACTTGAAAAGTACAATTTAAAAGCCTCTAACTGCGTTTTTATTGATGATAACGCGGCAAATATTTCCAAAGCGGCCGATTTGGGATTTGAGACGATCCTTTTTACCGGCGCAGATTCCTTACGCCAAACGCTTATCAGCCGCGGTATTTTGTAATTATTCCGCCTTGCTGATTAATGCTTCCATCAGTTTGTGCCTTCTAAATTTACGGGTTTCTAATAAAATTCCGTTGGCGTGTATTTTTTCGTTTTTGGTAGGTTCATGGTTTAATTTTAAACGTACCCATTGTTCTACCGTCATTGTGTTTGGAACATCTGCCGGAAGAGGCAAATCTAACCGTTCAAATAAATCGGTCATTTTTGCACTGGCACTGGCCGCCAAGGCAGAACCGAAAGGCCGTATATAGGCGGGGAAGAAATCATACTCATCTTCAATTTCTCCCACCATCTCCTCAAAAATATCTTCCAGAGTTAAAATACCGGTGATAGTACCATTGTCGGTTACCAAACAAATATGTTGTTTGTTTTTCATCATTTTTTCAAGTGCGGCGGAAATAATCGTGTCGGCTTCTAATCGCAAAATCGGGCGCACAATCGTGCGGGCGGTGGTAGGTTGTCCGGCGGCAACTTTGGTGGCCTGGAAGATGTCTTTGAAATTAAGATACCCGATAATACTTTGCGGGTCATCCGGTTTTTGCCGAACCGGGAAACGCGTGTGCATATCTAAATGGGCTTTGATAAAAGTATCTGCAATGGAGTCATCTGCATCCAGCATATACACCTGTTCCAGCGGTACTTGAATTTCCCGAATATTACGCACGCAAAACTGGGCAGTGGAAATGACGATTTTTTCTTCTGTTTTTCCAAATAGACGCGAGGAGGAAGCAATAGCCGCGGCCGTTCGTAAATCTGCCATGGCGGCTTTTTTAACATCTTGCGGTTGCGGATTTTTGGATATACTTTGGGTGGTAATACGGACAATGCTTTCCATCAACTTAACCAGCGGTTCTAAAGCGGTATAAAGCACACGAATATAAGGAGATAATTTAAGTACCACATATTCTTTATTTTTAATAGCAAATGTTTTAGGGGTGAGTTCTGCAAATACGATACTTACAAAACTAATCGGCAACACGACGAGAATCATGGCTAACGCATGCGCCAGGGACGGACTGATATGCCCATGTTGGGTAAGCCACGGGCTAAACCAATTGGCCGCTCCGGATCCCCCGTAAGCGGCGGCTAAGGCACCGGCTAAAGTAATGCCGATTTGAACAATTGCTAAACTTCCTTCTAAATGGTCTTTTAAATAAAGTGCTTGTTCCGCGCCGGGTTGCTTTTCTTGTAATAAAAGCGACAGGCGCGTGCGTGAAATAGAAGCAATTGCCATTTCGTACGCGGCAAGTAACGCGTTACAAAAAAGCATTAACAGAATAATGAGTAGGGTCATTTCAACTCCTTAAAAATTTATTTTTTCGTCTATCAGATAGGAAGGTCTGCATTTCACTTCGGTAAAAATACGGCTTAAATATTCACCGATCACTCCCAAGGTAATTAACTGTACTCCGCTAAAAAATAAAATAGCAACCATTAAGGAGGTGTATCCGCTGACCGGGTTTCCCCAATACAATTTTTTAAATGCTGTCCAGGCGGCAAAAAGAAAAGAAATCAGGGATACTACCCCGCCAAAATACGTGCATAATTTTAGCGGTAATGTGGTGGAGGCAGTGAGTCCGTTTAACGCAAAATTCCAGAGTTTCCAATAATTCCATTTGGTGGTTCCGGCCGGGCGCGCTTCACGGCGATAAGGTACTGCAGCCGTTTTAAATCCCACCCAGGCAAAGAGCCCTTTCATAAACCGTTCACGTTCCGGCAGTTGCAAAAGTGCTTGTACTGTTCTTCGGCTGAGCAAACGGAAATCGCCCGCGTTATAAGGCATAGGATAAGCGGCAAAAAGATTATAAATCTTATAGAACATGTGGGCTGTGGTACGTTTAAGCCAAGAATCGCTATCGCGGTTATCACGTTGGGCATATACTTGGTCGTAACCTTCCACATATTTTTGATAGAGGTCTTCAATCAGTTCCGGCGGATCTTGCAGGTCAGCATCTATACATACAACAGCGCTTGCGGTGGCAAGCGAAAGGCCGGCTGTTAGAGCGGCTTCTTTTCCAAAATTGCGGGACAGGGTGACTACTTTTATTTCAGGCCGATTAGCGGCTTGTTGTTTTAGCCAGTCGGCCGAGCGATCGGTACTTCCATCGTCAATAAACAGATATTCATACCGGATACCCATTTTTTGCAGTACGGTATCTGTTCTTTGCAAAAAAAGCGGAAGTACTGCTTGTTCATTATAAACCGGCACAATGAGGCACAGGCAAACGTTTTCGTGTGAATTCATTGTTAATAGTATAGCATTTTAAACCTATTTTTCTAGGGCGTTTTCCGTAACGGACCTTTTAATTTTATACAATACAAATAAAGATACTATGATTTTACGTTTTACGGTTACCGGTATGAGTTGTTCTGCTTGCCAAGCCCGTGTGGAGCGGGTGGTTTGCGCATTGCCGGGTGTTCTTAAAGCTGACGTCAATTTATTACAACAGACCCTGACTGTCCAAGCCGCGGAGAATGTGTTAATTAGTTCCATTGAACAGGCGGTTATACAAGCCGGATACGGCATCACTGCAGTTAGGGATCAACATGAAAAAAATAATTTGTGGGATCAAGAAACCGTCCGTTTAAAAAAACGTTTTACCGGTTCTCTAGGGTTATTGCTTCCGCTGATGCTACTGGCCATGGGGGGAATGTTCGGTTTTTGGAAGGCTTCGCAAACACCGGCTTATGCTATTTATTTACAACTGGTTTTGGCCGGAGGGGTGGCGTGGATTAACCGGCTCTTTTTTATCCGCGGTTTTAAACATTTATTTACGGGTGCTCCCAATATGGACAGTTTGGTAGCATTGGGGAGTAGCGCGGCTTTTTTGTCCGGCTTATTCGGGATTGTTTTTCCTAAGTTATCGGCTCCGGTTTATTTTGAATCGTCTGCCATGATTTTAACATTAGTTACGTTAGGTAAATGGTTGGAAGCCCGGGCAAAAGCCAAAACGAACCGGGCAGTTTCTTCTTTGATAGAACTTTTTCCCCAGCAAGCCTTGATCCGGCGGAACGGACAAGAAATGTTACGGCGCCCGGAAGAAATTCGCGTGGGAGACGTCTTGCTTTGGCATACGGGAGAGCGTGCCGCTGCGGATGGAACCATACTGCAAGGCACGGGGACCGTGGACAGCGCTGCTTTAACCGGGGAGAGCCTTCCGCAGGAAAAAGAAAAGGGCGGGAGTGTCTCTGCCGGCATGTTACTACTCAATGGATATTTGGAAGTACAAGTAGAAAATTGCGGAACAGAAACTACCTTGGCTAAAATGATTGCTTTGGTGGAAGAGGCCGCTGGCAGTAAAGCCCCGATTGCAAAATTGGCAGACCGCGTGAGCGGGGTTTTTGTCCCGGTTGTATTGGGAATTGCACTGCTTACGGGGCTTATTTGGTGGGTAGCCGGGGCTGCGCTTTCGCAAGGGTTGATGGCGGCTATTTCCGTATTGGTCATTTCGTGCCCGTGTGCGCTGGGGTTAGCCACTCCTACGGCGGTGATGGTGGGTATGGGCTTGGCGGCCCGTCATGGAATTTTGGTGAAATCGGCCGCCGCTTTTGAACGGGCGCATCAGGTCCGAACGGTGGTGTTGGATAAAACCGGCACCGTTACTACCGGGCGGATGCAGGTAGCGGGGATAGTTCCTTATCAAATCACTAAACAGGATCTTCTTGCTTGGGCGGTTTCACTTGAAAAATCTTCCTTACATCCATTTGCTAATGCGTTGGGCGACTACGCCCGGGAACGGGGAATTGCCGGGTGGCCGGCAGCGCAATTTGAAGTAGTGCCAGGGCGCGGAGTTCAAGCGAAGGTTCAACAGCAATGGGTGCGCGGCGGAAATCAGGCCTTTATGCGCGAAATGGGTATTTTGATAGCACCCGGTCATACACAAAAAACAGTCGTCGGTTTTCCCGGATGTACCCCTTTATATTTTGCCTGTGAAAATAAATTTTTGGGAACGGTTTGGTTTCGCGATACTATTAAAGAAAACGCGGCGCAAGCGGTTCGGTTATTGCAAGACCATCAAGTGCGAGTTTTATTATTGACCGGGGATCAACAGCAAGCAGCTGATTATGTAGCCGGGCAGACCGGGATCCGGGAAGTGCATGCGGAAGTTCTTCCGCAAGAAAAGGAACAAGTCATTCGTGATTTACAAAGCCGCCACCAATGCGTGGCTATGGTGGGTGACGGTATCAATGATGCACCGGCTTTAGTCCGCTCGGATGTAGGGGTAGCGTTAGGGAGTGGAACGGATATTGCAGTGGATTCGGCGGATATAGTCATCATGCAAGACGATTTGCGCAGTGTGGCGGGTGCTATTCTTCTTAGCCGGGCCGTGATGCGCAATATTAAACAAAATTTATTTTGGGCTTTTTTCTATAATATAGTAGGGATTCCGTTAGCAGCCGGCGTATTTTATCCCTGGTTCGGTTGGCAATTAAGCCCCATGTTTGCAGCGGCAGCCATGAGTTTAAGTTCTGTATGCGTGGTAACCAATGCGTTGCGGTTGAGGTTTTTTACGTGGCCTTACCAAGCCAAGCAGGTGCAAGGAGTTAAAATGAAAAAAACATTAGTTATTGAAGGAATGGTGTGCGGTCATTGTGCGGCTCATGTGGAGCGGGCCTTAAATGCTATTACCGGAGTGCAAGCAAAAGTCGATTTGCAACGTAAAACTGCGGTGGTGGAATCGGCAACCGAAGTCGCGGATGACATCCTCAAACAAGCCGTGCAAAATGCCGGATATGAGGTGGTGTCTATTCAATAATTTTTTAAGTTTCAAAAGAGGGAAAGAATGAAAAATTATGGTTTTGTAAAAGTTGGAGCCGGTCTTATTCCGGTACAAATAGCAAATCCTGTTGCAAATGCGGCAGAAATGGAAAAATTAATTTTCAACGCGGCCCAACAAGGGGTGCGCCTGCTGACATTTGGCGAACTTTCTTTAACAGGATATACCTGCAACGATTTATTTTTACAACCTCTTTTGTTAACACAAACGCAAGAAGCACTGGCCGGATTAGTGCGCCGTACCTCAAAACTGGATCTTGTATTTATGGTGGGGTTGCCGATAGCGGCCGGACCGGTATTGCTAAATGCGGCCGCCGTTTGTTACCGGGGAAAAATTTTAGGCATCGTGCCGAAAACCTATTTACCGAATTACCGGGAATTTCAGGAGCCGCGCTGGTTTACTTCCGCCCGGGAATGGCAAGGCACGCATGTGGAAGTAGCCGGACAGACGGTACCCGCCGGTACCGACTTGTTATTTGAGGTGGGGGAATGTGTGTTTGGAATAGAAATTTGCGAAGATTTATGGGCCGTAGAACCTCCGTCCGGTAAGGCTTGTTTACAAGGGGCAGATTTAATTTTCAATTTGTCGGCCAGCAATACACTCGTCGGAAAACAGCAGTATGTACGCCAATTAGTCGCCCAACAATCTGCGCGTAGTATTTGCGGATATATTTATGCATCGGGCGGTTTTGGGGAATCTACGACGGACGTGGTTTTGAGCGGCCATGCACTGGTCAGCGAAAACGGACATTTGTTGGCGGCCTCCGCTGATTTTGCAACCGGATCGCAACTTATTACCACCGAAATAGATTTGGAAAAAATACGTCATGAACGGCAAGTAAATACGACGTTTCGTCAAGCCGCTTCCTTGCTGACGGGAATCCCGTATTACCGGATCGAAAGCGGACAAAAATCATCTGCCGTTTCCAAACTTTCCCGCGTGATTTCGCCCACTCCATTTGTTCCATCAACGGAGCGGCTGACCGCTGCCTGCGAAGAAATCTTTAATATTCAGGTATTGGGTTTGGCAACGCGCTTAACCAATGCGCATTTGCAAGCGGTTACCGTGGGAATTTCCGGTGGGTTGGATTCCACCTTGGCGTTGTTAGTTTGTGTGAAGGCTTTTGACAAATTAGGGCTTTCCCGCAAAAAAATTACCGGGGTTACTATGCCCGGCTTTGGTACCACGGACCGAACCTATCAAAATGCATGTAAATTAATGAAAGGGTTAGGAATTACACAACGCGAAATTTCCATTAAAAAAGCATGTGAACAACATTTTGCCGATATTGGGCATGTGCCTGCCAAACAGGATACAACTTATGAAAATGCACAAGCGCGGGAACGAACCCAAATTTTAATGGATGTGGCTAACCAAACAGGTGGTATTGTGGTCGGAACAGGCGACTTATCGGAACTGGCGTTAGGTTGGGCAACCTATAATGGGGATCATATGTCTATGTATGGGGTTAATGCAGATGTGCCTAAAACTTTAGTGCGTTCGTTGGTGGCTTGGGCTGCGCAAACACAGACGGAACCTAAAACGAGCCGGATATTAGAAGATGTGCTGGCGACTCCGATCAGCCCGGAATTATTGCCGGCAAAACAAGGGAAAATTGCCCAAAAAACGGAAGATTTAGTCGGCCCGTATGAACTTCATGATTTCTTTTTGTATTATTTTTTGCGTCATGGGTTTGGTCCGGAGAAAATTTTCTTTTTAGCCAAACACGCTTTTAAAAATAAATTCGCTCCCGCTGAAATTAAAAAATGGCTTTGTGTATTTTTCCGCCGTTTCTTTACCCAACAATTTAAGCGTTCCTGTATGCCGGACGGCCCGAAAGTAGGAACCGTGGGTTTATCCCCGCGGGGAGACTGGCGCATGCCCAGTGATGTTACTTGGGCTGCTTGGCAGAAATCATTGGAAAAACTGTAAGGCGTTTGCAGGGATGAGCCGGAATATGTTATAATAAAGTGCGGGGTAGAGAAGCCTGGTATCTCGCAAGGCCCATAACCTTGAGATCACTGGTTCAAATCCAGTCCCCGCAAAATTTCACTTCTTAGAACCGCCCGGTCAAGGCGGTTTTTTTATGGGTACTTTGGCAGAAAGTTTTTTTTATGTACAATACAAAGAGGGTTTTGAAGGAGGGTTTTGAAGTATGTCAATCGCGGTATGTGTAGGTAGCAATCAGCCAATTTCTGTGGTGCGTTTAGCAGGGGCTTTAGCGCGGCGCATCCAATCTGCCGGAAAGGAAACCATTCTGTTGGCAAGCAAAGGAAGTATTACGAATCCGGGACCGGTAGCCTTAAAAGAATTAGCCGCTTCTTCAACGGTAAAACAATGGGCCGGACAACTTGCAAAGCAACACGTGCAAACGGTGGTTTCAATCATGAATTTGCGTGCGTGCGAAGCGGCTTTACAAGCGAAGATTCCGTTTATTTATGTGGAGTATGACGGTTTTAAAGAAGAAAAACCGATCAAAACCAAAAAAAGCATTCTCAAAAAAGCCAAAAAAATCGTAGTTTTGTGTGAGCAGGCAACCCCGGCTTCCAAACGTGCCTATACCGGATTGAAAGTTGATTATGTGATGACCGCCGCATTAGGGGTACCCCATGGATCTTGGGGCCGGCCGAATGCCTTTAAAAAAGCAAATAATATAGTGGCTGTTGGCAAACTGTCGAAGGAAACCGGTTTTGATATACTCCTTACTTGCTGGGCCAAACTGGCACCTTTACATCCTTCGTGGCAACTAACTATTGTGGGAGACGGGGCCTACAAAACGAACTTGAATCGTTTGATCACAAAGTATTATTTGCAAGGTAGTACGGAAATCGTTTCTGCTAAAAACGGGATTGAGCCGTATTTGGCACAAGCGGATATTTTCGCCTATACTGCACAAAGCGCAAACCGCGCAGAAGAGTTACTGTGTGCGATGGCCAGCACCTTGCCTTGTATTGCATTGGAAAATTCCACAACCGGTGCCCTGATTACAGACGGGATCAATGGGGTATTAGCAGCCGACGAAGCAGCGTTTGTATATGCGTTAGATGCGTTGATGGTGGATTGGGGATACCGGGTCGGTCTGGCGGTAAAAGCAGCCGAATTAAAAGACCGTTATTCTCCGGAACGATTCGTAAAAACGATTTTAGAAAATTTATAATACCGAGGTCTTTATGCGCATTACTTGCGTAATTGGTACACTGGGCGGAGGCGGAGCCGAACGGGTAATGACTTATTTGGCGGGCGGATTGGCCGCACGCGGGCATCAAGTTACTTTGCTAACGCTCGATAATTCCGTACCGGATTTTTATTCCGTGCCGGCAAATGTTCAGCGGATGCGCATTTCGTTACCTACTTTTCGTAAGGCCGGTTTTTGGGGTGGTTTTCCGCGGTTATGGAAATTAACCCAAGCCGTACGTGTTACCCGGCCGGACGTGTTAATCAGTTTTATGACCATTAGCGTAGTGGCTTCCTGTTGGTTATTACGTATTCCCATGATATATGCCGATCACTTAGATATTCGCTATTTGGCCTATTGCCGCAAATGGAAAATTTTACGTAATTGGTTGTTGCGTACAGCATATAAAGTGGTCGTATTATCCAGGCGTGATGAAAAATTTATTAAGATGTATCACAAAAAATGGAGTCCGGCAGTTATTTATAATCCGGCATTGCCCGCTTCCACCGAGTCGTTTCCATGTCCAACTTTTTTAAGGCCGAATAAACAATATGTGGTGGCAGTAGGCCGGTTAGTCAAGCAAAAAGGTTTTGACCGGTTACTGGAAGCCTGGCGCCGCGTTTGTGATGATTTCCCCGCTTGGCGGCTTGCAATTATCGGAGCCGGCCCGGAGGAAACGGAATTAAAAGGATTAGCCGAAACATTAGATGTGCAACATAGCGTTGATTTTATCCCGCCTGTCAAAACCTTGGGACCTGTATATCAGCATGCCCAAATTTATTGTATGTCTTCGCGGGCAGAAGGATTTCCTATGGTATTATTAGAGGCGATGGCCGCCGGGCTGCCGGCAGTCAGTTTTGATTGTACCGGCCCGGATGTTATCATCCGCGACGGGGTGGATGGCTTTTTAGTCAAGCAAAATTATACGGACCGATTTGCAAAAAAATTAGAGGAACTGATGCGCCATGAACCGTTGCGCAAAAAATTAGGGGAGCAGGCGAAAACGGTCGTAGAGCGGTTTTCACTTCAAAACTATTTGGATGCCTACGAAAATTTATGCAAGGAAGCCTATCATGATTGATTGGAATAGTGCCCCGGTAAAACAAAGTTTAGTTGGATTGCGCGAAATGCTTTTTTTACAAGGTCGCGATAGCCGCGTGGTACGGTATGCCATGGCTTATAGTTCCGTTAAAAAACAGTGGCTTGAAAAAATAAAACAAAGTGTACGGGGCGTGTTTAAAAAAAGGCCCAAATCGCCGGATGCTTTACACTTTTTTTTCTGGTTACCCGGCGGCCTGGGAGATGCGGCGTGTGCGCGGCGTGTGGTTAGCCGTTATCTGCAATTACTTCCTGATGCCCAGGTGGAAATTTACAGCCCGGTTCCGGGGGCAGTCAAAACGGTATTTGCCGATTTCCCTCAAGTTGTACCGGTAAATACGGAAAAACAGTATTGGCATAACTTTGATTTGGTCGTTTTTGTCTGCTTAGGCGTAAAATTTTTGTATGCCCATGAAAGACGTTTGGCGCAATTGGCTCCGAATTTTCTTCCGGTATACCAACAGGCTGTTTTGGCGCAAAACAGTTTAGGAGCTCTGTGGAAAGATCCTTTTTTAACGGAACCGGCTTTGGGGCGTTGGCTTTTACGGCAAGGGGGAAAACGATTGGATCTGCTTGCATTTACAAGCGGACTGAATTTAGATCAGCAGCCGGAGACAGTTTGGTCTGCTGTTCCTGAAAAATTAGTTAAGTGGGATTTGGTTCCCCATCAATACATTACCTTCCATGACGGAGCGGTTGGCGATACCCTTCCCACCCGAATGTGGCCGCGCAAAAATTGGGAGGAATTGCTGCTTCAGATCAAGAAAAGTTATCCGCAGTTAAAAATTGTCCAAATCGGTACGGAGGAAAATTTTTCATATCCGCAAGCGGACGTCTGTTTATGCGGAAAAACCGCTACCACAGAATTACCTGCATTACTGGCAAGTAGTGCCTTACATGTGGATACGGAAAGCGGGCTGGTGCATTTGGCGCAGTATCTTCCTACAAAAAGTATTGTTCTGTTTGGCCCTTCAGATAAAGAATTTTTTAGTTATAAAAAGAACATCAACTTATCTTCCGGAAATTGCGGAGGATGTATGTGGATGACCTCTCACTGGATGCAACAATGTCCGTTATCTGCCGGGGGAGCTGCTTGTATGCAAGCCATTTCTACGGATCAGGTTTATCAAGCAGTACGGGAATTTTTACAATAAAGTTAGTGGTTGCTTTTCGAAAAAGACTGCCGGATAAAGAATTGCAAATCTCCGCTGTAAGCGGATAATGCGCATAACGTCCCCATAAAAATAATTCCGCCTATAAAAACGGTACTCCACGGATTCGGCCCCGCAAAATACCAACCGTAAACGGCGGCCGGTACCAGCGCGATTATGTTTAACGAAAGAATCCTTGCTAATTGTTTTAAAGAAGTAGGCCCATCCCACGCAGGCGCATACTTACGTGCACAAATATAAACGGCAGCCGTACCGATCAAATTCGTGGCCAGTAATGTATAAGGATATGCCAACCCGCCCCAAATATGCATGGTTATGGGAATTGCAACTAAAAAAGCACCGTATCCGATAAAAGAATAGGGTAAAAATTCTTTCCAAGTCCGCGTAGAAGAAAGTACGGTTGTTTGTAAAGTGCCGGGAACCATGAAAAGCATTACAAATAGGAGCGGACGTAAAAAACCGGCGGACAGCACGGCATCTTGCATGGTAAAAGCACCGCGTTTAAAAAACATGATGATGATTTCCGGAGCATAGAAACAAGAAAATACAGTGAGTGGCGCTAATGTAAAAATTAACCAGTGGTTAATGGACAGGTAATTGATATTTCCTTGTTTCCAATCCTGTTTTGCAACTTGTTCTGTCAGTTGGATTTTAGATAAATTGGTAATGCGTTGGGTTAAAATTTCTGAGGGGGTTTCTGCTAGTTGTCTGGCATAGTTAAGCGCGCTGATCCATCCCACGCCTAGTCCGCTTAACAGATATAATGGAACCCAACTGCATACAATGTTAAGAACAGATTGGATTGCAATACTAAACAAATTGTTTTTTAACCGGGCGGATAGTTTATACCCCCGGATAATTAGGTTCCATTGCAGTTCTTTATGCATCGCATGCCCCAGTAACACCGTTTGAATGGCATACGATAACACAAATCCATACATCATACTGATAATACCGGCTTTCTTGCCCCACAAGAGTAAACAGATTAGCGGAATAATTGCATTTAGCGGCGATAGCAGGGCTACAGAAAAGCGGTGATACATTTCTAAAATGGACGTGAAGTAATTTGTAAATAATTGCAAACCGAAGAGTAAAAAACTAAGGCGGACCAATAAAGAGAATTGCGCTACTTGTTCCACGCTAAAACGGGAAACCCCAGCAATTAAATAGGTGGGAAAAAGTATACCGGCTATGAACAGCAATGTAGAACCAATCATATAAACCAGTAAAAAGAAATTTAATACTTTGCGGCCTTCTCCGGGTTGTGTTTGTTCTAATACAATGGCTTGCGGAATGATGGAAGTTGTGTTAAACGTTTGAATGAAAAAAAGTAAAAGACCGATTAAGAAAAGCAAATAAAAGTAAACGTCTGTTTCAAGAGTGACACCAAAAAAGGCAGCCACTAACAGTGCATTGAAAAATGATAAAAATTTCCAAAAACCGGTGGCCCCGACGGCCATTACGGTTCCGGTACGGTAAGAAGTGGGTTTAAAAAGACGGACCATATTTTGTATTATAGTATTTTAGGAGAATATTATGACACAATTTGAACCTGTTATCGGGTTGGAAATTCACGTCCAACTAGCCAGTAAAACAAAACTGTTTTGCACCTGCCCCAACGGAATGGGGGAAGACAAGCAACCAAATACTTCTATTTGTCCGGTTTGTGCCGGACACCCGGGAGTGCTGCCGGTACTTACCGAAGGGGCTTTAGCCCTGGCCGTGCGTGCGGGACTTGCCATGAATTGTAAAACAAATACCTATTCTTCTTTTTCGCGGAAACATTATTTTTATCCGGATTTGCCCAAAGGCTACCAAATCACGCAATATGATGAACCGATTAACGGAGCCGGATTTATTGAAATCACCTACGGACCTAAAGATAATTTACAGAAGAAAAAAATTGGAATTCATCACGCGCATTTAGAGGAAGATGCCGCGAAATCTACCCATTTGGCAGATCATTCGTTGGTGGATTACAACCGCGCCGGGTGTCCGCTGTTGGAAATTGTCTCTATGCCGGATTTGCGTTCGCCGGATGAAGCGTATGCCTATTTGACGGAAATTAAACGCTTGATGCGTTGGGTGGGGGCTTCCAACTGCGACATGGAAAAAGGCGAACTGCGCGTAGATGTAAATATTTCGTTGCGCCCCGTTGGGCAGGAAAAATTTGGGACCCGGGCGGAAATTAAAAATTTAAATTCATTCAAAGCCGTTCGCGAAGCGTTAATTTATGAAATTAACCGTCAAACGGAAATTTTAAATAACGGCGGTCAAGTGAAACAAGAAACGCGTTTATGGGATAAAGAAGAACTTGTTACCAAGCCCATGCGCTCTAAAGAAGATGCATTAGATTACCGTTATTTCCCGGAGCCGGATTTGCCGCCGGTTATTCTGGCAGATGACTGGTTGACGCAAGTTAAGGCAGGGATGCCGGAACTCCCGGCCAGTAAAGAAGCACGATTTACAGCGGCGGGTTTATCGACGTATGATGCGGGTGTATTAACCAGTTCGCGCGAAATTGCCGCCTACTTTGAAGAAGTAACTAAAAGCGGCAAGGTGTCGTTAAAAACGGCCTCCAACTGGATTCAAACGGATTTATTAGGACTTTTACATGCCGACAATAAAGAAATTGAAGATTCGCCGATTCCGGCATCTTCTTTGGCGGAATTATTGGAGTTTGCCGAGTCGGGAAAAATTAACCGTAAACAAGCCCGCGAGGTATTTGAGGAACTCTATGCCAAGGGCGGAAAAGCGGCTGATATTATCGCAGCGCGCGGTATGGTGCAAGTGAGCGACGAAGGCCAACTGGAAGAATGGGCTAAAGCCGCCATGGCCGCTAATCCCAAAGCCGTAGCCGATTATCAAAAAGGCAACAAGGCTGCTATCGGTGCATTAGTAGGCGGCGTGATGAAACTCAGCAAAGGCAAAGCCAACCCGAAATTAATCAGTCAGTTGTTGGGAAAATTATTAGGCTAAATACCGCGTTAAAAATCATGCAAATTTTCTAATTAATAAAATGAGGGTCTTGCATTGACCGCAAACGCGAAAAGTTAGTATTATTTGAATAGGTAGAAACCTAAACTTATAAATGGAGACAGAAATGAAAAACTTACTGAAAGTTGTGTTAGTCTTCACGTTAGCCGCCGGTTTAACCGCCTGCAAAAAAAACGTAAAAGACGACGCTAATGCCGACTTAACCGCCGGTACCGGTACCGAAATGGTGCTTGTTGATGAAACTGAAGTGCAATCCACCGAAGTTCCGACTCAAGAAGTGGCTTTGGGCGTGGTACATTTTGATTTGGATAAATATACTTTATCCGCCGATGCCCGCAAAATTGTAGAAGCCAACGTACAAGCGATCAAAACCGCTGCTTCTGTTGCTTCTTACAAAATTACGGTAGAAGGTAACTGTGATGACCGCGGTACGATTGCTTACAATATCGCTTTAGGTCAAAAAAGAGCCGATGAAGTAAAAGCCTATTATGTCCGCATGGGCATCCCGGCTGAAAATATTGCCACCGTTTCTTACGGGGAAGAAAAACCCGTTTGCTACGAAGCAAACCAAACCTGCTGGGCGCAAAACCGCCGTGCAGATACGTTGTTAGCCGTTAAATAATTTGTGTCAGTAAAGGAGCCTGAACCTAACATGAAAACATGGACTAAATTTATTTTTATGGCCGGTTCAGGCTTTTTGCTGTCCGGCTGTGTTGCCAGCGAGCGTGATATGAGCACGCTCAAATTGCAGTTGCAAGAACTCAATTCCACCATTGTCCAAATGCAAGCCAACCAAGCCGAGTTGGCGGGTAAAATGGACGAACTAAACCACAATTTATCGGTTTCTAATGAGAATTTATCCCAGGTGGATAACCAATTTTCCCAATTATCTTCTAAGTTGGATGATTTAAAGGCCGCTATTCATGCGGTTCCTGCCGCTGAGACGGCACAACCGGCTGCTGCGGTATTACCTTCTGATTTGTTCGCAGAAGCGAAAACGTTGCTGGATAAAGGCGCTTACGATTCTGCCGCTACCGGCTTTAAGTTGTATATTTCTAAATATCCGGAAAGTGAAAATACGGAACAGGCCTATATGTATATGGGGGATGCTTATGCGCAAGCAGGGCAAACCAAATCTGCAGCGGTTGCTTATGCCACGATTTTACAAAAGTTTCCAAAAAGCAAACTCATCCCGGCGGCTCGGTTGAAATATGCACGCAGTATTGTGCCGCTTGGAAAAACGGACGAAGCAAAAAAATATCTTAATTCGGTTGTAAAAGATTTTCCGGCTACCGAAGAAGCGAAATTAGCAAAAACGGAATTAGCCAAATTAAAATAAATCTTTCGAAAACGCCTGCCGGCGTTTTTGTTTATATAAAATTACATGAAAAAAATAATTACTTCTTTGATGATCGTTGCCTTGTTGGCAGCAGTTTCTTTCCCGGCGCTTGCTGCGTCTGCTAAAACGGATGTTTATATCGGAATTACTTCCACCGGGGATAAACGTCTTCCGGCGATTGGAATGCCGCCTTTTCAATATACCGGTACCGGACCGGAAGCGGCCGCGGCGGCTGATTTAATACATGAAGTCATGCGCGGAGATTTATTATTTGCCCGTTATTTTGACGTAACGGAAAACGGCCCGGAATTTAATTCCCGTAAATTAAGCGAAACAATGACCGCATGGACCCGTGCGAAAGCCAGTTATTTGCTGGCCGGAAATATCGCCTATGCCGAACCTTACTATACGATTAAAATTTATGTGTATGATTTATCCACCCGGCAACCGGTTTTTGCCAAGGCTTTTAAGGGAACTAAAAACAGTTTACGTCGTTTGGGGCATATTGCTTCCGACCAAGTAATTGCTTCTTTGACGGGGAAACGCGGTATTGCCGATACTAAAATTGCTTTTGCTAATAACTCTACCCGGCACAAAGAAATTTATATCGTAGATTATGACGGCGAAAATTTGCAAAAATTAACGAATGATAAAAGTATTGCCCTGCTTCCCCGCTGGAGCAAAGACGGACGGATTTTCTATACTACTTATAAATACCGCAACCCGGATATTTTTGCCATTGATTTGAAGGCCGGGAAAATCGCTCCCGTTATCCTAAAGGGAGGTCTCTCTTTAATTGGCGGTGTATCGCCGGACGGGAAAGCCTTAGTGTTTACGAGTTCGGGCGGTTCCAACCCAAGCATTTATATTTACAATTTAGAAACACATCAAAAACAACGTATTACTAACAAAACTTCCGTAGACGGTTCCCCGTCTTATTCACCGGATGGTAAATACATTACGTTTGTTTCTAACCGGGGGGGAAATCCACAGATTTATGTAATGGAACTTGCTACCGGGCAAACACGCCCGTTGACGAAAACATTTAACTGGTCCGATAGCCCGCAATGGTCGCCTACCGGAGAATGGATTGTTTTTTCCGGCCGGGAAGCCCCCTATCATCCTATGGATATTTTCCTGGTAGATTTAACGGGTACGCAAATCCGCCGCTTAACTACGGATGCCGGCTCTAACGAAGACCCGACTTGGTCCCCGGACGGTCGCTTCATTGCTTTTACTACTACCCGCAACGGAAAACGTCAACTGTATATGATGGATATGGACGGGAGTGCTCCGCATTTGCTGGCTGACCTAAAAGGAGATTCTTTTACGCCTCATTGGAGTTTTTAAATCATTTCAGATAAACCACTTATAAAAGGGGGGAAAACTCAATTTCACCCCCTTTTTAGCGATCAAAAACCCCGGCTTTCAGGCCGGGGTTGTGTGAAATTAAGTTTTCTTTAATTAGTGGTGCATACGTCTACATTAGCCGCTCCCGCGCAGCCGTCCGGAACAAGCGGTTGGCAACAAGGCCAAACCGCGTTTGGTTTCATAATAAAGGCGTAAGTGGCGTTTTCAGGCCGTTGCGCACGTACGGTGCCGTCATCTAAAAAGGTAAAATCAAAACCGTTTTCGTTATACGGAGTTCGCTGTTCCTGGGGAAGTTGTTGTAAAAGCGGCATTTTAGATAAAGTTAACGTATCTTCAATGCGTTGCTGAATAGAAGGTTGGTTGGGACTATTTTTTTCATTTGCCATTTCATGCATTGCCAGAAGGATAACAATAACAAACGGAAGTAGAAATAAAGCGACCATACCGGCAATAGAGACCCCCAGTATCACATAATGTGTTTGTACTTCCGGCAAAAGATCACCCGGTTGGTAATTTTTATCGACTACATAAGTAGAGGCAATTATATCATGTAAGGCCCGTTTTTGTTTATTGGCTCCTGCCATTAAAAAGCCGATATAAAGGGTAAATGCAGAAATCCATTTTCCTAACGTGCGGCCTGTGGCGTGCCAAAAAGAAATACGCTGTCCGCTTTCTCCTACCACTTTAATTCCAAATACTAATTTTCCAAGGGTGGCTTGATAGCGGCTACTTTCCATCCAGGAATAGTAAAGCCAAAAAAGAATCAGTGAGATCAGTTGGAAGCCAAAGATTCCGCCATACATTTTTAACAACGAGTTCATCATATCTGCCGTTGGGGGTTGGCCGGCCTGGGCGGCAAACATCGGGAGTAAGGGCCGCAGAGCGACAAACATCCACACTCCGTATAGTAACATGAGTGGAATAGTAAGGATTATAGAATCCAGAACAAAGGCACCGAAACGTTTCCAAAAACCGGCATATGGATATATTTTAGACATTTTTCCTCCTTTTTCTCCAATATAACTTTTGCAATAGAATCTGTCAATAAAATTTATTATTTAGAAATTATTAAATTTTAGGTTTTTTATAGCACCGTCTGCAACGCGCTTGATAGGAATCCGTAGTTCCTACTACAATACGTTTGGTATCTTTGCTGGTCCGTTGTGTAAAACTGGCGGGATTTCCGCATTTGGTACAAACCGCTAAATTTTTGGTAACATATTCGGCCTTTGCAAGCAAAGCAGCCGTAACTTCAAACGGTTCTGCGCGGTAATCGGTATCCAGTCCGGCCACGATGACGCGTTTACCCATATTGGCGAGTTTTTCGCACACTTCCACAATTCCTTTATCAAAGAAATTAACTTCATCAATCGCAATTACTTGGGTATCTTTTTCGATAAGGGATAAAATTTCCGAAGAATTTTTTACACAGGTGGCTGCTACTTTATTTTGGTTATGGCTAGTAATACTATCAATTCCGTAGCGGGTGTCAATTTTCGAATTAAATAACTGTACTTTTTGCTTGGCAATTAAAGCCGTGCGTACGCGGCGGATCAGTTCCTCCGTTTTTCCGGAAAACATACATCCGCAAATTACTTCGATCCAGCCTTGTTTGTGGTACATCAGGGGATTATGGGTCATTTTTTTCCTCGCTTAATTTCTTAAATTTTCCGGGTTCATCCACGGGTATAAATAGGTATCTTCTGCCGGTTTGAGTCCGGCCCGGCTTCCGCCACCACATAGAATATTAAACCGGAAAGCAAAAGATAAATTATGGTTGCGGTGTCGGACAGACAATTCCAACCGGGCATCGTGAAATTCGCGCGCTACCCGAACCATTTTATTAAATCCTACTAAACTTTCCCTGTATAGGGAAGCATCGATTCCCAAATCCAAGAGCCATTTTTGGTTATTAGGCCGGATACCCCATGTTGTGGTAACGGTGTAACGGTCGGCGCTGGTTTGGTATTTAGTACTGGACGGAGCATTATCTGCAAAGTTATTTAGGCCGATTCCAATGAGTTGATTTTTAATAGAGAAATTAGTTTGGGCAATAAAGTGTACATTTTTTTCAATCAAATCATATTGGTTTTGAAAGAATAAATGAAGCGCCCCGTCTGGAGAAGTATATCCGGCTTCCAGCAAAAGAGGCTCCATGTGTGTTTTTAAGTGCTTCCAGGTAATATCCCGGCCGGTACCGGTAACAGGGTTATAAGCATAATCTCCTAAAATAAACCCGGTTTGGAAACGTACATAGGTTTGGAAATTAGGCCGGTAGTAGTGATCAAAATACAAACGGTTCCGTTCAATGCCTTGGTCGGCAGACAGTTGGTCGCTGGATAAGGTTCCGGTAGATAAACGTTTGGTAAATTGATAACCGAAATTGGTTGTTCCCAAAAAAGTCCGTGCTTGCAAATTCTGGTCTGTACCAATGCGTCCCACCCAAGCATCTTTGCCTTTGTATTGTTTATCGTTAAACGTAATTGTTTGGTCATAAAAGACACTGGGTAGAAAAGTAAGTCCGCGCGAAATTCGTAGTGACTTTTCAGTGGTCCATTTTGCATGTGCCTGGCGTTGGTAAGGTCCTTCTTCATTATTTTCTTGCAATACAGATGTGTTGTTAAAATCCGCCTCAAAACGGTGTGCCAAATGTAAAACCGGGTCGTTAAATGGAAGTTGCATGTATTTGATTTCCGGGAGTACGCGTTTTTCAGCCAGGAACTTTTGTTTTTCCCAGGAAAAAATATCTTTTTCCTGATAGTTGATCCGCAAGGTAGAACGGCGGGTTTGCCGCGAAACAGAGAAGTTGGTATCCTGATCTGGCATGAAAATATACGGATTACTGCGGAAGAAGGTATCGTTAAAATACGGGTCAGATACTTTACGAAATTTCGTCTGGAATTGATATAAAGCCCCATGGGTGTTATTAAAATGGTCGGATGAATCATACATTTCCCACCAATATCCGCCCTGAAGCCCCCAGCGTTTTGTATCCGCCAGTGAAATATGTTGTGCATTATGGTCGTTGATATAATAAAATTCCCCGGTTCCATTCAGTGTGGGGGAAGTTACCGCGTTTAGCCCGCCTCCGATACCGAATCCGGATTTGCTGTAATAGTCCAAATTGATCACCGGCCGCAATCCTAAAACAGGACGGAAAATAGAAGAGGTTAATACCCCGAAACCTACTTTTCCGCTTTGGGTGAAATCCACGTAAGTAGTCCACGGTTTTTGGGAATCTAATGAACGCCAAAATACCGGCAAATATAAAACGGGGAAACCATCCAATTTGAGTACAGCATTTGTACCAAAAACCCGTTTCTTCGGAGAAAGAGATAATTTCCCGACAGAAAGGGTATAATGCGGGTCTTCGCAATCACAACAGGTTACTTCCGCATGACGGAGTATTTGTTTCCCGTTTTTAGAAGAAATGGATTGGGCCCCTAACACGCGCAACGGGGGATATTCCGTGGTCAGTTCTTCGGCTTGAAAATCTTTTGTTGTGTAATTTACAGATACATTTTTCCCGCGTACTACGCCACCTTGTCCGTCTTCTACGGTCAAAGGACCTATGGAGGAAATGGTGGTGTTGGGTTCGTCAAACGTAATATTTTCTCCGGTAACGGTACGCTTTTTACCATCGGGAGTTTTTTGAATGAGGGTAACATTTCCGGTTAAATTAATTTTTTTATGGTCGGGTTCCAAAGTAGCCTGATCCGCGGTAAAATAGACAAAGCCTTCTTCCGGCGGTTCAGGCAACGTATGCTCTTGGCCGTGTAGTATAGCCGGATATAATACGAGTAAACAAAGGGGGAGAACTTTATTTATTTGCATGGTGAAACGTCTTTTAGGGCCTGATGTAACGCATACAGGGCCGAGCCGGTTCCTCCCATATCCGGATCTTTGGAAACAACTAATTTAAGCCGTTCAAACGGAGTTTTAATTTGTTGATGGTTTAGAACGTCTTGGAGAGCGGGCATAAAGTAAGTTGCCGCACCGGAAATGCCGCCTGTTAACACTACGGTATCTAAATCTAAAAGTAACACAGCATTGGCAATTCCAATTCCCAAATACCGTCCGGTATCTTGCCAAATTTTTAAGGCTTCCGGGCACCCTTGTTTGGCGGCTTGGGAAACAAGCGCAATTTTAAAATCATCCTGGCCCTGGAGCAATTTGGCTAAGATGGATTGCGGATGTTGGGCGATGGCTTCGCGCACGCGGCGTTTGATACCTATCGTACCTACAAACGCCTCTAAGCAACTTCGCGCACCGCAACCGCAAAGCGGACCGGTCGCAGGATCCGCAATTTTCATATGTCCGAGTTCGCCGGCGGTTCCATGGGATCCCTGATAAAGTTCCTGATTCAAAATCAGTCCGCCGCCTACCCCGGTACCTAACGTGACCACGAGCACATTGGTTCCTTGCCGGTGCAATAATGATTCATAAACGCCCCAGGCGGCTAAGGTGGCATCATTTACGAGTGCAGGTAAAATTCCGGTCTGTTGGTAGATTTGTTGAGCCAGCGGCCAGTTATCCACATGGTCAAATTTTAAATTCGGGTTATAACGTAAAATGCCGGTGACGGGATCCACATCTCCGGGGGCTCCAATCGCTACGGAAACCGGTTGCGGGGCATATTTTTGACGAATTTGATTGATAAAATTGCCGATTTGGGAGACAAACCCATCCGGCCCGTTCGAATAATCCGTTTCTACTTTTAGATGTTCCAGCACTTCCTGTTTATCATTAAGAACAAAAAATTTAACAAAGGTTCCGCCAATATCTACTCCAATTCCAATCATAGTTACTCCTTACATTTTGGATGCGCATGTTGATATACATTTTTTAATTTTTCAATAGAAACATGTGTATATACTTGCGTAGCTGCTAAACTTTGGTGGCCGAGCATTTCCTGTAAACTGCGTAAATCACAACCGTTATTTAAAAGATGGGTGGCAAAAGAATGCCGCAAACTATGCGGCGTAATTTTACGCGCCAAATTTGCAGCAATGGCGGTATTTTTAAAGATATAAGCAAGTCCGTCTCCGGTTAATGGTTTCCCGTTTTTATTTAGAAATAAAGCATCCTCCGGTTTTGGGGAAGGGCGGCACGCCAAATAGTCTTTAATAGCGGCCAACGCGGCATCTGTGACCGGCACTAAACGCTCTTTGGATCCCTTTCCGAAAACCTTTACAATTCCATTAAAAAAATCAATATCGCTTATTTTCAAAGAGGTTACTTCACTGCGGCGCAGTCCGCTGGAGTACATCAGTTCAAATAAAGCCCGGTCCCGCGGGGCAAGTTTACTGTGCGCCGCCGTATCTAATAAGTGTTCGGTTTCGGATTCCGTTAAAAATTTCGGTAAAATTTTTTGGCGTTTAGGAGCCGGCAATAATTTGAAAGGGTTGCGGGCTATTTTTCCTTGGTCTAATAAAAAGGCTGCCAAACTGCGTAATGAGGCAATGCGTCTTAAAATGGTGTTGCGTGCCGGATTATTTTGCATTTGCTGGGCAGCCAGAAAAGCGCGCATAGTGGACGTGGTAAAATAACGTAAATCATCTTGGTTGCGTTGTCTTAAAAAATGCATAAACTCCTGCAAATCCGCCCGATAACTTTTTAATGTATTGGGCGAAAAATTTTTGTTTTGCAGATGCATTAAAAATGCGTCAATCCACTCTTGCATAGCGTGTGTCAGGCCTTTTTTTCTTGTTTAGCGGAAGCCTTTTCCTTTATTTTTTCAATTTCTTCCGGAGTGACTGTTACAATGGTTTTACATTTCGGATACCCGGAACATCCTAAAAATTCACCGCGTTTAGAGGTGCGTAAAACCAGGGGTTTACCACATTTTTCACATAGGCGGTCGGTAACAATGGGACCGGAGGCGGCTACTTTGTTCCCTTGGGCATCTAACGAAAAAGTATTTTTACATTTCGGATAGGCAGAACAGGCTAAAAATTTGCCCCGCCGTCCGGTACGGATGACCATCGGAGAACCGCATTTATCGCAAACTTCGCTGGTGGCTTCCGGTTGTACTTTTTCCCCGGAACTGGAAAGATTAATTTTTCCTTTGCAGGTAGTATCGCTACAAACAAGATATTCCCCAAAACGGCTGCGTTTTTTAAGCATCATTTTACCGCAAACAGGGCATTTTTCATCCGTTTTTTGGGCACCGGGACGCTGCATATCTTTATCGGCTTGTGCCAGTTCCCGGCTAAAATTAGCATAGAAATCCTTCAATAATTCAACCCATTTTTGTCCGCCTTCGGCCACTTGGTCCAATTTTTCTTCCACACCGGCCGTATAGGAAAGGTCCATAATTTCTTTGAAGAAACCTTTTAAACTTTCAGTTACGGTGATCCCTAAATCAGTGGCGATCAGTTTACTGGTTTTCGGTTGCCGTGCAATATATTTGCGGTCCAAAATTGTTTTGATGGTTGGAGCATAGGTAGAAGGACGGCCAATTCCGTGTTTTTCCAGCGTTTTAATTAAACTGGCTTCGTTGTAGCAAGGAGGCGGCGTCGTTTTATGCGGTTTAGAATTTAACGAAACCAATTTTAATTCATCCCCTTCTACCAATACCGGCAGTAAGGCCGAATCATTATCTTCGGTATTTTCGTCTTCCTCATTATCTTTGTAAATGGATAAATACCCGGGGAATTTTACCGTCCGTCCGTTCGCACGCAACAGACACGTTTTTTCATCACCGGACGCAATATCAATGGAAACGGTATTAAATACCGCGTCTGCCATTTGGCTGGCCACAAAGCGTAGCCAGATGAGTTCATAGAGTTTATATTGGTCGGCAGTTAAAAAAGGTTTCATAGCCTGGGGGGTGCGGCGGACATCTGTCGGGTGGATAGATTCGTGTGCTTCCTGTGCTCCCATTACTTTGCTTTTGTATACCGGTTGTTTTGCCGGAACAAATTGCGCACCGTATTTTTCGCCGATAAATTTTTTCGTTTGTTCCTGTAATAATTTGGAAACGTTAAAGGAGTCGGTACGCATATAGGTAATTAAACCGACGGTTTGGCCCGAAATTTCAATCCCTTCGTACAAGTGTTGGGCTGTCATCATCGTTTTTTGGGAAGGGAATCCCAATTTATTATAGGCATCTTGTTGCATGGAACTGGTAATAAAAGGCGGTTTCGGTTTTTGTTTTACCTCTTTCTTTTCCACTTTAACTACTTGATTGGGGCCTTTGCGTAAAACATCCGATACCGGTGCTAACGAGGCTTCGGTAGCAAAAACGGTATTTTTGACTTTATAATCTTCCGCAAACAAATGATAAGTAGTAGTTTGTTCCACATTTTTGCCCTGCCATTTGAGCACGCGTGCCCAAAATTGGGGGGCGGTTTGCGGTTTTTCAAATTGGGCGCTGATCGTCCAATATTCCTGTTCTTTAAAATCGGCAATTTCTTTAGCGCGTTCGGCCAGTAACCGAACGGCGACCGACTGTACACGCCCGGCCGACAAACCGGAAGTAATTTTTTTCCATAAAAGAGGAGATAATTTATAGCCCACAATGCGGTCCAATACACGTCGTGCTTGCTGCGCGTTGACCAGATTGTCATCAATTTTACGGGCATGGGCAAACGATTCTTTAATGGCCGCGGGGGTAATTTCATGAAAGAAAATACGTTGATAGCGGTCTTTGGGTAATTTCAGCAGTTCTACCAAGTGCCACGCAATGGCTTCCCCTTCACGGTCAGGGTCGGTAGCAAGGTAAATTTCGCTGGCATTTTTGGCTACAGCAGTTAATTCCGCAATGAGACGTTTGGCACGGTCTACCGGCACATATGTGGGGGTAAAATCGTGGTCAATATCTACGCCAATATCTTTAGAGGGTAAATCCCGCACGTGACCGAAGGAACTGCGTACAATATAATCATTTCCCAAAATTTTGCTGATTGTTTTTTGTTTAGTGGGAGACTCCACAATCACGAGTTTTTTCCCTTTGATATTCGTGGCTGCCATACGTTCACTTCCTTAATAGATTAAAATTTACTCTTACTGTATAGTCCGTTTTCGCAAGTTAAAAATCCTTGCACTTCCAAATCAAATAACAGTCCGGCGGTTTGCGGCACATCTAACTGTAATGCCTCGGCTATTGCATCTAAACTAACTTGTCCCGTTCCGACACAAGCCATTACCTGTTGTTGTTGGTCCGTTAATTTTTCCAAGGGTTTATCCGGCGTTTGTTCGCCATGTTCAAAATAACGTGCGTCCAAACCAAACCGGGAAGCCTGTGGTATATAGTCTAGTATATCTGCGACGGAAGTTACAACCCCCGCCCCTTGGCGGATCAAAGAATTAGGCCCTCCGGATACGGGGCTGTCTATCGGGCCGGGAACGGCTAACACGTCTTTTCCCATCTCGAGGGCCAACTTCGCAGTAATAAGTGCCCCGGATTTCACTTCGCCTTCTACTACAACAACGGGTTGCGATAATGCGGCAATAATCCGGTTGCGCCGCGGAAAATGGAAGGCATTGGGTGGTTTATTAAAGGGCAGTTCGCTGATGACGGCTCCGCCATATTCTAAAATGGCTTTTTCAAGGGCGCGGTTTTCAGGGGGATAACAACGGCCAATCCCGGTACCGATTACCGCAACGGTTGGTTTTTTGAGCCGTACGGCCGCGGCTTGGCATTCGCTATCAATTCCGCGGGCCAGTCCGCTGATAATGGTTACTCCGCATTGGGTTAATTCTTCGGATAGTTTCCGGGCAACCCGTCGGCCATAAGGGGTAATTTTACGCGTGCCGACCATGGCCACACACGCTTGGTTTTCCGTGGGAGGTTTGCCTAATACGTAAATAGCAATAGGGGCTTCTTTGCAATTGCGTAACGATTGGGGATATTCTTCATCTTCCGGTAAATAAATATGTCCGCCTAAAGCGGCGGTTTTATCCCATTCTTCTTGGGGATTAACGGAAAAGGCCTCGCGCAAAAGGTGCGCGGCGGTATCGGGATTTAAGTGGGCTTCGCGGGCTAAAGTAGAGGCATCTTGGCGCAGAATTTCTTGTGCGGAACCGAAAATTTCAATCAGCCGCTCTAACCAATCCGCCCGAAAATACAAAAAGGCATTTAATTGGATGCGTGCCAGCCGTTCTTCGGTGGAAACCGCGGTGTTCATACGTCTGCGACTCCCTTGCGGTCCAACGGGCGGTACTGCATAACTTCCACTAAATGTTTCACTTCAATCTCTTTTTTCCCTTCTAAATCTGCAATCGTACGGGCCGTTTTAAGAATTTTATCTAAACTCCGCGCACTGAGGCCAAATTTACGCATTGCTGCTTCCAACACGGTGTCAGCCCCAGGGGGAAGTGTACAAAATTCTTTAATTTGTTTGGTGTTCATAAATGCATTCGCTGTGGTAGAAGTGCCTTGAAAACGGTTTCTTTGTATTTCACGCGCTTGAAGCACCCGTTCGCGAATTTGTGCGGAAGATTCGCCTTCGCTAGTTTTATTCCAATCGCTGTATTTGACCGGATTAAGATTTACGGTCAGATCGATACGGTCTAATAAAGGCCCTGAAATACGCGATTTATAGCGGTTAATTTGCATGGGAGAACAGGTACAAGGTTTTAAGGGATTTCCTAAGTTTCCGCAAGGGCAAGGGTTCATGGCAGCAACCAAGGTAAAACGGGCCGGATACGTAACGGTTTCTTTCGCACGGGAAATGGTGACCAGGCCGTTTTCCAACGGTTCGCGTAAAACTTCCAGGGCCGCGCGTGAAAATTCTGCAAATTCGTCTAAAAATAAAACACCATTATGTGCCAGCGAAACTTCGCCCGGGCGCGGTGTGGAACCGCCGCCAATTAACGCAACATTGGAAATGGTATGGTGCGGATCCCGGAACGGGCGTTTGGTCAACAAGCGGCTTTTTCCCATTAAATTGCAAATCGAATAAATTTTTGTAATTTCCAATGATTCTTCTTGCGTAAGCGGAGGTAAAATGCCGGGAAAACGTTTGGCGAGCATACTTTTTCCGGTGCCGGGCAGACCAATCATGAGCACGTTATGCCCTCCGGCGGCGGCAATTTCAAGTGCCCTTTTGGCTAAGGCTTGGCCCTTTACTTCCGCAAAATCCAACAGGGGTTCCGGTGGTTCTTCTTCGGCAGGAACATATTGCAGCGTTACCGCTTCTTGGGTGATTTTATCTTCCAAATAATCGGTCAATTCCTTTAAGGTGTGCGGGGTAATAAAAGGGGCAGAGGATACTTGCCCTTCCAATACATTTTGCGGAGGAATGACGGCTGTTTTTCCAAGTTTTTTACAAGAAATCAACATGGGTAGCACCCCTGCGCAGGGACGCAAGGTCCCATCCAGGGCTAGTTCCCCTAAGATAAGTAGATCCTTTAATTTTTCGCGCGCCGGCTCGGAGAGTTGTTCACTTGCGGCCAAAATGCCCAAGGCAATCGGCAAATCAAATTGCGTACCGCTTTTACGAAGTTCGGCCGGGCTTAAGTTGACGGTAATGCGTTTTAAAGGGAAATCAAAACCACTGTTTCTTACGGCGGCTACGACACGTTCTTTGCTTTCGCGTACTTCTGTGTCCGGGAGGCCTACAACGGTTAAGGTGGGCATGCCCGGAGCAATGTCCACCTCTACTGAAACCGAAAAACCTTCAATGCCTCGAATGGCACCTGTATATACCGTGGATAACATATCAGTTAAAACTGAGCACGATAACGGATGGCGTGATGTTGACAACCGTAAAATTTACATTGTATTTGCGGATAATTTTGGCTGCTAATTCTTCCGGCGTGGAAATATTCGCCGATACCTCAAATTGGGCACTGGAGTTAGCATATTTTACGAGGTTGTAATCTTCAATTTCACGCAAATCCTTAAAAATATCCTGAATTTGTTTTAACCGTTCAATCGTATTTACATTTTTGATAGTTACATTAAATACATTGGCGGAATTAATAGCCGCATTGATAGGCTCCGCTAATTGTTTAGCGGCTGCTTCACAAGCGGCGGCGATCGATTTTTGGGCAGCAATTTCCGGTAACGGATCTAACCCGCTTTGTTGTTGGGCCCCTTCTGCTACCACCGCATAATTGTTGGTGGCGTATACATGGATATTTGCCCGTGCACGATAACTTTTAAAAGGAGAAGATAGCGCATTGGACAGTGTTTCAAGCGGATTTGTTTGTGCATCCGCTACAATGACAAAGCGTGCCCCTTCTCCCCGTGCTTTATCAATGGTTGGATTGGGATTTTCAATGTTATTTTGGCTTAAATTATCGCCGTTTACCAGCGCATACGGTTGATTCTTCAGGGCGCGGTAAATGGCTTGTTTACAGTCTTGCTTGAGAGAAATATCTTCTCCGTTCATTTCCCGGGAGGTTACCAAAATGGTTGTTTTTTTAGCGAAGACATCGGATTCGTTTTGTTTAATAATTTCGCCGATATCTTTTACCAGTACCATGGCCTTTATTTTTGTATACCAATCATCCCCTTTACGATAGGCTTTTTGCACGTGGCTGCGGCGGATAAAACCAGCGGTTTTGGAAGTAATTTTATCTTCCACAAGTTGCGCTTGGTCGACGGTAGTGGCAGAGGAAATAAAGATACCGGCCACTTTTTCTACCGCGGCTTTTTGGGCCGCAAGTACGCCGTCTTTGCGCATTTGTCTTAAATTATTTTCGTCATAAGGAACCAAGGATTCAGCCACTACATATTCCCCTTCGCCTTTGGGCCCGATGCGAAACGAAGAACAGGCACCGAGTGTCAGTGTGGAAATTAACAATAACAAAATGAGTTTTTTCATTATTTTTTACCCTCCGGATCCAGCCCAACTTTTTTAAGTTGTTCACGGGAAAGACGCATAATCACGGCGCACCCGCCGTCTTCCATATATTCGGTCGAGACTAATTCCATGTGTTGGATTATTCCCTGTGCGGAGGAATCAATCGTGCTCCCGGTGGAAACAGCATCTACGACCTGCACGTTGGATTCCAAATCAGCACCATATAATACCTCTGTTGCCCGTTGGTAAGCATGAGCAATGGCGGCTTCCCGGCTCATGATACGGCGTTGGGAATCTGTTTGATGGGCCGGATTGGGTGCACCAAAACCGCGAACCCATAAATAATCTCCGCTGAGCAGAGTATCGTTAAAAGAAGGGGCAATAGTACCGTTTTTGACGGCAGTTTTTAATGAATGGCCACATGCCGCTAAACAAAGAACTGCTAAACTTAATACAAGTATTTTTTTCATGGTTACCTCAATAATTCAGAAATAACTTTTACATAGGTGCTAGGAGAGGTGGCATTTTCTGCATTAATAATACCACAACGGATTAGCATAATTTCCAACATATGTGTAAGAATATCATAAAAATTTTCCCGCACGGAAGGATCACACGTGTTCAGGGCAGGCCCTAAAATAACGGCGCCCTTTAATTTTTTATTATCACATAGGTTTGCGATTTTAAAAGCCGAGGAAATGATATTTTCTGTCGCGTAAGAAGACCGCACGGCAATCTCAAATCCACCGGGAATGCCTAATTCCTTGGCGCGTTGTTGCAAAGCATAAACCATCCAATTCATCATATGGGCACTGTTTTGCGGATAGAAGAAGCCAATTCTTCCCCATTCGCCGTTACCCACCGTTGAAATAGAAGTAATATCTTCCGGAGAATGGGTTAACAGTTCGCTATTCGGGTCTTCCCCTTCTGTTGCCAATAATTTTTCAAAAATAACAGCCTGCGAGCGTTTATCTGCTTCCAGCTGGGGAAAAATTAAATTTTCTAAAACCTTTAACCGGTGTATGCTACGCATAATCGTGCTAAGCGTCATGCGGGAGCCGCCGAAAAAGGAAGTAATTTGGTTATCGTTTAAGTCTACTCCGTTGTCCAATAGCATTTTTTTGACAATTTTTAAATGGGTGCTTCCGCCCGCAGGTTTTAATTCGGAGATCCAGCCGGAGTCTAACCGGAAGCGGATTAATTCTTCCAATTTTACCAAACTTTCCGGCGGATATTTAGAAGTAATGACAATTTGTTTTTGTTCCCGCAAAAATTTATTGAGAAGTGCGGAAATATGTTTACGGTTTTGCTCGTTAATTGCTAATAAATGGATATCGTCAATCAGCAGTACTTTAACGGTGTCCATGAATTTATCAAATTTTTCAATATTTCCTTCCATGACGTAGCGTTGGATTCCGCGGGAAAAACGAACGCCGTTTGTCATGAAGATATTTTCCTGACCAAATTTCTTGGAGAAGGCATAAGCCATGGCATTTAAAAAATGGGTCTTCCCGGTACCGGTTGCGCCATGGAGCACGAGCGGATTATAAAGTTTGCCGGGATTTTCAATTACAGAAATAGCGGTGGCATGTGCAAAGCGATTGACGGACATCACCATATTTTCCAAGGTATAAGTCGGTAATAATGGGACCTCCAACGGCCAATTATGTTTTTTCAATTCGGAAAGCGGCAGTTCAATGGAATGATCAATGGTGGTTGTTTTTTCGAACACCGTTTTTGCAGACGGGTTGGCAGATTTGGGAGCCGGTTTTGGAGAAACAGGCCGGGGCGAAACAGGTGTTGAAGAGCCAGACGCCGGGTTTGCAGGTGGCGGAGGAACCGCTTTTCGGCGCAACTTAAAAGTGGTATTTTCCAATGAGGCCTGCTTGGGTGCATCCGGCGCATGGGGTGCAGCGGGTATTGCCCGTTTTTTTAAGCGAATCGTAGGTGTTCTTTCCGGTTGTTCCAAATTTGGATTTTTGTGGTGCATAGGTTGGGCATCTTGTGTATTATGAAATGATTTTTGATATTGGGAACGCATCACTTCCGGATTTAATGTCGTCGTGAGATTAAATGTTTTTTCTAACGAGTCTGTTTGCGACTCACGGATTGTAATTTCCGGTAAATCATTGGTGAGAGCAGCCGGCGCTTGTGGAGCATTTTGCTTGGTAGAAGGCGGCAATGTGTCAGTTAATTTTACTTCTTCCGGTAATTGTGGATTTTGTTTATTTTCCATAAGGTTCCCTTCTTCCGGGGTATGACCCGGGTTTGTGACTGCACGGACAACAGGAATTTCCGGCAAATCAGTATTCAAAATAGCATCTGCCGGGGAAAAGGCCTGCTTCCCCTGTGAGGCAGTTGGATCATTCAAACGTATTGTTTCTTCTTGTTCGGCTGCTTTAGCCGCAATTTCAGCGGCTAAGGAAGGCGATGTATTTGCATGTTTTACAAATTCCATGTCTTTCATGGAGAGGCGGTCCGTAATAGCGGTTAATTCTTCTAAATCAATAATACTGGTTTGATCTTTAATTTTTTGTTCAAATACATTGAACGTTTCTTCTAAACTATCTTTTCCGTCTGCCAAATTATACAATTTTTGATCCCGTTGCTTTTGGGCGGATAAGTCGGGCGTATTTAAATCGGCATCCATGAACATGTCATACTTGGTTTCTGCCGCAAAAATATCTTCCACTTGCGGCATTTTATTTAGGAAAGAATCCTCCATATCTTTAATGAGCATATCGTTTTCATTAATAGGAGGTCGTTCTTCTATGGTTTCGGGCGTATTATGCGGGGGAATGTCCGTAGAAGATATATCGGGAACTTTTATCGATTGTTTTTTCAGATCTTCTAAAGAGGAGGTCTCTTCTAGCGAGATTTGTTTGTTTCCGGGAGTATTGGATGCTTGGAAAAAACTCTCCGAAGGATCTAGGGTGATAAAAGAAGGAAAATCCTTATCTTCCTTGGAAACATCTGTATTAAACAGCGGTTCACCCAGTATGCCACCCGGTACAAATTGATTTACTTTGTTGGCTTGTACAACGCCTTCCCGCGTAGCAGTACGAATTTTTTCGATCGAATCTTCATCTAAATCAGCGGGAAGATCAAAAGCGTATACGTAAGGTGCTTGGGCCGGTTGGGGGTCTTTCACATATCCTTGTAATTTCTTAGCGATAATCCGGGCGTCGTGCTCTGTACCGTCAATTACTAACGTATAGAGAAGACTTTTTGTTTCCGGGTCAAGGCGTGAAATAACTTCCCAGTTTTTAATCATTTTCCCTCAATAATTTTTACTCCGCTGCTGGCACCGATCCGTGTAGCCCCTGCTGTAATCATGGCATCAAAATCTTCCCGGGAACGGACCCCGCCGGATGCCTTTACTTGCATGTGTTGCGGAATGGAACGGCGCATTAAAGCCACATCTTCAACGGTCGCCCCGCCGCCGGTAAATCCGGTAGAGGTTTTTACAAAATCGGCCCCTGCTTGTGCGGACAATTTACAGGCAGTTACTTTTTCGTCATCCGTTAATTGGGAGGTTTCGATAATCACTTTTAAAATATGTCCTTGGCAGGCCTTGCGTACCGCTTGAATATCGGTTAGGACGGTGTTTAAATCGTTTCCTTTAAGGGCGCCGATATTGATAACCATATCAATTTCGTCGGCGCCATTAGCAATTGCGTCTTGGGTTTCGGCTACTTTGACAGCCGTTGTATTAGCCCCCAGCGGAAAACCAATGACCGTGCACACTTTCACTCCACTGCCTTTTAATTGTTGTTTGGCCAATTTGACCCAATACGGATTTACGCACACACTGCAAAATTCGTATTGGCGCGCTTGCGCACACAAGGTTTCAATGTCTGCCTGCGTAGCGACCGGTTTTAAAAGAGTATGGTCAATAAATTTTGCCGGGTTCATACATTCCCCCATTTAGTTAAAGTTAATGATGCGGGCAAATTTTTCCGCAATTAAAGATTGACCGCCCACTAAGGCTCCGTCTACATCCGGTTTAGCCATAATTTCGTCCACGTTCGTATCTTTTACACTGCCGCCGTATAAAATGCGGGTAGATTGTGCAAAAGCGTCTCCATAGGTTTTGGCTAAATAAGCGCGAATAGCGGCATGAACTTCTTGTGCCTGTTCCGGGGTAGCGGTTTTACCGGTACCGATTGCCCACACCGGTTCATAAGCAATAATAATGCCGTTTAATTGTTCGGCGGTAAATCCGGTGAGTCCGTTTTTGAGTTGGCCTTCAATTACTTCCATGGTTTTATTGGCTTCACGTTCTTGTAACGTTTCGCCTACGCAGAAAATTACTTTTAAGCCATGGCGTAAAGCAGCGGCAACTTTTTTATTTAAAATTTCGTCTGTATCGCCAAATACGCTGCGGCGTTCGCTGTGCCCGATTAGGGTAAGGGTGGCTCCGGCATCTTTGGCTTGTACCGGAGAAATTGCAGACGTGAAGGCGCCTTTATCTTCCCAATGTACATCTTGGCAAGCAACTTGGATTTCAGTATCTTTGGTTAAACGGGTTACAATGTGTAAAGCGGTATAGGACGGAGCAACAATAATTTCGGCATTATTTTTGTTTCCAGCTTTGGCAAGAGCAGTTACTAAAGCGGCAGCCTCAGCGATTGTATTATGCATTTTCCAGTTCCCGGCAATGATCGGTGTTCTTGTGGTCATGTGAATATCCTCTATCATATAAAGTAATACGGCAAACGTTCCGCTTTGCGGCGGAAATTCCCTCTTACATACTACCATAAAGTGAGCAAAATGAAAAGAGATTTCTCTATACTTTTTCTCATGTGAGAAAAAGTAACAAAAAGAACACCGCCCAGAGGCGGCCCGCAGGGTCATAAAAAGCAGCCCGATTGGGAAATTTCGTAAACTCGCTTCGCTCAAACATACAAAATTTCTCTTCCAATCGGGCGCTTTTTATAAACGCTCCAAAAGGGCGGGGAAAACGACCGTACCTCCCATAAGGAAACCACTTTTTTTGTAATTGTAGTTGTGCGGCCCATTAAGCATAATAGCCGGGCGGTATTTCATATCCAACGGGCGGACGCCGAAACGCAAAGTTTAGATTACTCCACTTTGTTAAATATTCCCGTAGATACCAAATGGGAATGCGTCTGTTGTTAATGAAATTTCAAATAGCCGTTAGGCAAATGTCGTGTTTGTCGGCCAGTTTGACGACTTCTTCCAAGTCTAATACCAACGTTTTATCGGCTTCGAAGGCAAGTACGCTGATGCCGGACTTGACGAGTGTTTCAATAGTGCCTTTTCCTAATACCGGTAAATCATAGCGCTCGTCCTGATTGGGGCGCGCAACTTTGACAACGGCTACGGCGGATTTTTTCCCGGCATTTTCGCGCACCAGTTCACCGGCACGCAAAATACAACGGTCTGTGCCTTCCATTCCTTCTACAGCAATCACGGCATTTTGGCTGACTACACACGTCAACCCAATGTCCAACCCGGCAATTTGCTTGGCTGTTTGAAAACCAAAGGATATGGCTTGTCGTTCTTCATCGGTTGGTTTGCGTTTGGAAAGTACGCCGGCCGGCGGCAAGAAATGTTCCAAAAACAAAGCGGAACTGGCAAATTCAATACCATCTTTTTTAAATTCGTCCATCACGCGGGATAGGATATTTTTGGTTTGCATATTTTTTAAGGAGGCCAAAAACTTTGCCCCGCGTAAATCGGGCATTAAATTCGAAAAAATAGACGTGTGTTGTACCCGCCCGGCCATCACCACGCGCGTTACTCCGTTTTTTTTAAAAAATTGGATACACGCACCTAATTGGCCGAGCCGTAACGATTGAAATTGGTCTGCGCAGTCGGCATAATCGGCGGCGTGTGCATTTCCTTTAGCGCCGGCTACGAAAACTTGCAATCCGCTGGATTTGGCCTTTTGGGCAATGTATACCGGCATTTTCCCTTCGCCGGCAATCAAACCGATTTTATTGTTCGTCATCTTCGTTTATTTTACGTTTGGCTCCGGTTACCCCGCGTTGGGAATTGCGGCAGAAGTCAATCATATGTTTTACTTCCGCACAAGGATTATTGGCTTCTAATTCCGTACAGGCTTCTTCCAAACGTTT